>NZ_BOPO01000147.1 GCF_017312725.1 Actinocatenispora comari
CCCATCGTCGGCGGGCCCGTCGGTGCCGCCTCGCGGTCGGCGCCGAGGCGGATGACGGTCAGTGGCTGAGGTGTTCGTGCCGTACCTGCCAGCCGTCGTCGCCGCGGACGAGGATCGCCGTACCCCGGCCCGCGCCGCTGGCCGCGCGGCCGTCGACGGTGCCGGACCAGCGGAACCGGTACCGGCACGCCGCCTGGTCGTCGCCGCGGTAGAGCCAGGTCACGTCCTCGATCCGGTAGGTCTCGTCGGTGATGGTGGCGAACGTGCGGCCGATCGCGGCGAGGACCGCGTCCCGCCCGTGGTGCGAGCCGTCGGTGAACCAGTAGCTCGCGTCGGCCGCGATCAGCGGCGCCAGCCGGGCCGGATCGTGGCTGTTGGTGGCCTGCTCGTACCGACGCAGAAAGGTTGCCGGATCGTCCATCCCGCGGTGTCTACCAGTCGGGTACGACAGGCCCGGCGGAAACCCGATTGCCGCCGTCGGACCGGTCCCGTAGCGTGCGCGCGGTGTGCGCCGGCGACCGGCCGGCGATCGGACGAGAAGGGAGGCACCGGTGATGTCCAGTGGATTCTCGGCGCTTCCGGGGCGGGCCGGCAGCAGGTCCTGACCGTACGGCGGCGCCTTCGGCAGGGAAGGCACCAACGTGTTGTTTCGTAGTGTGGTCGAGGCGGATCTCGACCGGGTGGCGGCGCTGTTCGAGCCGGACCCGGTGTGCTGGCTCGGCGGCGACAGGTTCGGCGCGGAGCTGGCCGCGGGCCAGTACCGACCGGAGTGGGTCTGGATCGCCGAGGACGCCGGCACGCCGGTGGCGTCGGCGGTGTGGTGGTCTCGTGCGGGGGAGGCCAAGCCGGTCGCGCTGGATCATCTGTGGGTGGCGGGCTCGGTCGGTGACCGGGTCGCGGTGGCGGCCGAGTTGCTCGCCGCGGCGCACCGGGCGTTCCGCGCGACGCCGGAGTTCCACCTGCGGCTTCCGGTCGGCTGGCGGGACCAGCCGGACGCGGTGGCCGCGTTCACCTGGCGGCGGCAGGCCGCGGCTCGTGCCGGGCTGGTCGAGGAGCTGGAACGGCTGCAGTACCGGTGGGCGCCGGAGTCCGGACTGCCGCCGGCGGGGGAGCGGCTGGTGTTCCGGCCGGAGCCGGACGACGAGGCGTTCCTCGACGTGTTCCGCCGGGTGGCGGTCGGCTCGCTGGACACGACGAGCTGCCGGCACGTGGCGGCGCTCGGTGTCGATGCGGCGGCGCGGGAAGACCTGAACTTCTACGCCAGCGTGCCGGAGACGCGCGGCTGGTGGCGGCTGGCGTACACCCGGGACGGGACGCTGGCCGGGTTCGGCATCCCGTGGCGCAACCCGTACGGGCGCAACGTCGGCTACCTGGGCGTGCTGCCGGAGCTGCGCGGCAACGGGTACATCGACGAGGTGCTGGCGGACATCACCCGGTTCCACGCGGCGGCCGGGGCGGAGCGGATCAGCGCCACCACGGACCTGGTCAACGTGCCGATGCAACGCGCGTTCGAGCGCGGCGGGTACCGCAACGTCGAGGTCCGGTTCGTGCTGTCGGCGCCGGTGGGGGCCGCCTGACCCCGGTGCGTCCGGGCCGCGGTGTCGATGAGGCATGATCGGAACGTTGCGGTACCGATCGCGTTGCGGCCCGGGGGTGGCGACCAGTCGTTTCCGTCCCTCGCTCCGCGCACCGGCGCGCGCCGGCCAGCGCTGCGCCGGGCGCGGAGCGAGGGATCGTGGTGCGAGGTGCCGGGGGAGCGGTCGATGAGATCTTGGAGCGATCGATGAGCACGGACATCACCACGACCGACGAGTGGCGTGCCCTCGCGGCGCATGCCGACCAGGCGCGGGCGCTGCGGCTGCGGGCCGAGTTCGAGCGGGATCCGAAGCGCGCGGAGCGGCTCTCCGCGCAGGCCGGCGACCTGTTCGTGGACTACAGCAAGAACCTGGTCACGGACGAGACGATCGGGCTGCTGACGGCGCTGGCGCGGCGGGTCGGGCTGACCGACCGGATCGCGGCGATGTTCGCCGGCGAGCACGTCAACACCTCCGAGGACCGGGCGGTGCTGCACACCGCGCTGCGGCTGCCGCGCTCGGCGGAGCTGGTGGTGGACGGTCAGGACGTGGTCGCCGACGTGCACGCGGTACTGGACCGGATGGGCGATTTCGCCGAGCGGGTCCGGTCCGGTGACTGGCGCGGGCACACCGGTGACCCGATCCGTACCGTGGTGAACATCGGCATCGGCGGCTCCGACCTGGGGCCGGTGATGGCGTACGAGGCGCTCGCGCCCTGGCGCGACGCGGGTATCGCGTGCCGGTTCATCTCCAACATCGACCCGACCGACCTGAGCCTGACGCTGGCCGACCTGGACCCGGCGTCGACGCTGTTCGTGGTCGCGTCGAAGACGTTCTCCACGCTGGAGACGCTGACCAACGCGCGGCAGGCGCGGGCCTGGCTGCTGTCCGGGCTGGGCGACGACCCGGCGGCGGTGGCGAAGCACTTCGTCGCGGTGAGCACGAACGCGAAGCTGGTCGGCGAGTTCGGTATCGACACCGACAACATGTTCGGCTTCTGGGACTGGGTCGGCGGGCGCTACTCGTTCGACTCGGCGGTGGGGCTGTCGCTGATGCTCGCGATCGGGCGGGACGCGTTCGGCGAGATGCTGGCCGGCTTCCACGTGGTCGACGAGCACTTCCGGACCACCCCGATCGAGCGGAACGTGCCGGCGCTGCTCGGGCTGCTCAACGTCTGGTACAACAACTTCCTCGGCGCGCAGACGCATGCGGTGCTGCCGTACTCGCAGCTGCTGCACCGGTTCCCGGCGTACCTGCAGCAGCTGACGATGGAGTCCAACGGCAAGTCGGTGACCCGCGACGGCGTGTCGGTGACGTACCAGACCGGCGAGGTGTTCTGGGGTGAGCCGGGCACGAACGGGCAGCACGCGTTCTACCAGCTGATCCACCAGGGCACGAAGATCATCCCGGCCGACTTCATCGGGTTCGCGGAGCCGAACTACGAGGTCGACGAGATGCACGACGCGTTCATGGCGAACTTCTTCGCACAGACCGCGGCGCTCGCCTTCGGCCGTACCGCGGCGGAGGTCGAGACCACCGGGGTCGCCGCGGACGTGGTGCCGCACAAGGTGATGCCGGGAAACCACCCGACGACCTCGATCCTGGCGCCGAAGCTGACGCCGGCGACGCTGGGCCAGCTGGTCGCGCTGTACGAGCACGTCACGTTCACCGAGGGCACCGTCTGGGGCATCGACTCGTTCGACCAGTGGGGTGTGGAGCTGGGCAAGGAGATGGCCAAGCAGCTGGCGCCGCTGCTGGCCGGTGAGCCCGGCGACGCCGACCCGTCGACGGCGGCGTTGATCGCCCGCTACCGCACCCAGCGCGGCCGGTAGGCCGGGCCTCGACCCGCGGGTGCGAAAAGGCGCCCGGCTGGCTGCCGGGCGCCCAACCACCTCCGACCGATGGCCCTCGACCGAGGTGTGGGTAGACGTGCGGAGCGCGACTCCGCCCGTCTGGCTCGACGTTACGTCGCGGTTGCCGGTGTTGCCGGGGATTTCCGCAACATCCACTGGACGTTTGCCCAGGCTGGTGGGCCGGCTCGGTCGAGCGGTGGAGCCGGCAGGCGGGTACGTCGAGGTATGGAGCTGCGACGGATGCGTCGGGCGCCCGGCTGGTGGCCGGGCGCCCGGTGCGCTGCGGTGCCGGAGCGGCCTACCACCACCAGCAGTGGCTGATGATGACGGCCAGACCATCGGTGAAGATCGCCAGCATGATCGTCTCCTTGAGAGAGGTGTACCGCGGTAGGTCACCGTCGGTATTCATGAACCTACTCTAAGTGAAGATCGATGTCGGTCATTTCGTGATTTGCCGCCATGCTGTTTCCCGACAGCGGGAACGGCCGCCGGGCGGTACGGCACTCGGACCGCACCGCCCGATGGCGCTCAGCCGGTGATCTGGACCGGCTGGCCGTTCGCGACGAGCTTCCAGTCGTCCGCCGAGAACTGCGCCGGATCGATGGTGCCCGCCTGCTGGACCCAGTCGATCAGCGACTCGCGGATCGCGACCTGCTGGTCGTACACCACCGGCGCGGTGGTGACGCCGGGGAAGTTCCCGCCGCCGGACTGCCGGTAGTTGTTGATCGCCAGCACGAACTGCTGGTCGTCGGTGACCGGCTTCCCGTCGTACGACAGGTTCTCGATCCGGCTGCCCGGCGCCTTCGCGATGTCGATGTCGTAGCTGACGCCGGACAGCACGTCGTACAGGTAGTCCGGGGTGCCGTTCGGGGAGTCGGTGGTCGGCGCGTTCGTCACGTCGTCGGCCGGGTACGGTCCGGTGCCGGACACCTGCTGGAAGTACTCCGCCGACTTCTCCAGGTACGCCTTGACCTGCGCGCCGGTCAGCCTGATGCCGAGCAGCGTGTTGTCGAACTCGTAGATGCCGGCGATGTCGCGTACCGTCACGTCGCCCGCGGTGATCCCGCCGTCGCGGTTGAACGGCGCCGCCGCCGACAGCACCGGCAGCTTCGCGTCGTCACCGGTGAGCGCCTTGCGTACCGTCTCGGTCTGCACCTGGTTGATGAAATCCAGTGCGGCACAGTCGGACCAGCGGCACGGGCCGGCCGGCATGTCCGCAGTGGACTGTCCGATCACCGAGTTGACGTAGGACACCGTGGTGTCGTGCTGCGTCCTCGTCGCCGCGACCACCTTCGGGTCCGGCTGCGCGCTGTTGGGGTTCAGCAGCGACGAGCTGGCGCCCGCCACCTGGTAGTGGCCGCGTACCAGCCGGAGCTTCAGGTCGAAGCGGGACACCCGCTCGCCCCACAGGCCGGGCTGCGAGATGACCACCTTGCGGCCGGTCTGCTTGTTGGTGACGTCCACCTCGGGGTTGTTCAGGTGGGTGTGGCCGGACAGGATCGCGTCGATGCCCGGTACCTGTTCGGCGACCTGGCGCATGTCGTTCTCCGGCCAGGGCAGCGCGTCACCGTAGGACGAGCTGGTCTCGATGCCGGAGTGCGCCAGCACGACGACCACGTCGGCGCCGGCGGCCCGGACCCGGGGCACCCAGCGCTTCGCCGACTCCAGTACGCCGGTGAAGTCGAGGCGGTCGGCCACCCGCGGCTTGTCCCAGATCGCCGAGCCGGGTGTGGTCAGGCCGAGGAAGCCGACGTGCACCGGCTTGCCGCCGTGCGCGGGCTTGACGGTACGGATCACGTACGGCTCGAACGCCCGCGCACCGGTGCGGTGGTCGGTGACGTTCGCGGCGAGCAGCGGGAAGTTCAGCTGCTTGCGGTACGCGCCGAGGTAGTCGACGCCGTAGTTGAACTCGTGGTTGCCGACCGCACCGGCCACGTAACCCATCTGGTTCATCGCCGCGGCCATCGGGTGCGTGGCGCCGGTCTTCGTGATCGGCTCGACCGTCGCGTAGTACGAGTCGAGCGGGGTGCCCTGGATGACGTCACCGTCATCGACCAGCAGGGTGTTCGGGTTCTCCCGGCGCACCTGGTCGACCACGGTGGACACCTGCGCCAGGCCGACCGAGTTGCCGGCCGCGTCGGAGTACGGCTTGTCCTTGTAGTAGTCCCAGTCGAGCGCGTGGCCGTGCACGTCACTGGTGCCGAGCACGGTGAGCGTGACGTCCTTCGGCGCGGCCGCCGCCGGCGCGGCCACGGCGCTCAGCACGGCTCCGGTCAGGCAACATGCCGTGGCGAGCGCCGCGACCGTTCGTCGATGTCCCATCCTTCAAGTCCTCCCGCGATGTGGGCAACAGGGCAGACTATCGCCCCTCGCGGGAGCCAGTCAGCGGACGGGCATCGGCCGGCGGGGCCCGGCCGCCGCGACGGCCCGGGCCGGCCTGGTCGTACCGGCGGGTCGGCTGCCGACGGGTCGGCGGGTCGCCGGCAGCCGCGGCACCAGCCGGTCCAGCAGCCGGTACACGCCGTCGGTGGCGGACACGCTGAGTACGCCGAGGGTGCCGGTGGCGCGGGCCTGCGTGGGCACCCCGAGCACCTGGGCGGAGCGCACCGCGAGCGCGAGCAGTTCGGTGTCGCGGATCCGCAGCCGCAGATCGGCGGTGTTGCGGACCGGTGCGGTGGTGAGCAGCAGGGCGCGCCAGATCGCCGCGGCGGTGGCCGGCCCGGTGCGTACCTCGGTGGCGATGCCGCCGACCGGGGCGGCGGCGACCGCGGCCCGCGCGGCGTGCCAACCGGTGCCGAGCGCCGCGAGTACCGCGTCCTGCTCGGACGGCGCCACCCGGACGAAGTGCATCTCGTGCCGGTGCCGGATGCCGAGGGTACGGCTGTCGATCTCGACGGCGACGCCGGTCGCGGCGTGCAGCGTACCGGCGAAGCGGGCGGCCGCGGCCACCGTGTCGAACGAGGTGAGGGTGTCGGCCTCGGTCAGCAGGCCGACACTGCTGGTGCTGCGGCGGGTGGCCGGAGCCGGTACGGTCACCGCACGGTGCAGCACGGCCGCCTCGGCGCCCGCGGTACGGTGATCGATCGGTCCGAGCTGCAGTCGTCGTCGCAACGCTGTCAGATCCGGAAGCATGGTGTCCTCCCTTTCCTGGCCGCGTGGTGGGTCGCCCGGTCCCCGCCGCATCGCGCAGGCCCGGTGTGCGTGACGATAGGGCGGTCTGGACTGCTCGGCGCCGCTCGGCGAGGATCGTTGAGCAAACATTGAGGAGCCGGCGAGCACGGTGATTGCACACGGACGGAGGGTGACGTGGAGATCCTCGTCGTGGAGGACGATGCCCGCCTCGCCGACGCGTTGTGCGTGGCGCTGCACCGCCGCGGCTACGGAGTGACCCACGTCGGTACCGGCGAACAGGCGCTCGCCGCGCCGGACTGCGACCTGGTGCTGCTCGACCTCGGGCTGCCCGACATGGACGGCCTGGCGGTGTGCAAGCAGTTGCAGGAGCGCTCCGACGTGGCCGTCATCGTGCTCACCGCCCGCGGCGAGGAACGCGACCGGGTGCTCGGGCTGCGCACCGGCGCGGACGACTACCTGGTGAAGCCGTTCAGCATGGCGGAGCTGACCGCGCGGATCGAGGCGGTGTTGCGGCGGCACCGGCCCCGGCCCGCCGGCCCGGTCACCGTCGGTACGCTGCGGATCGACACCGAGGCACGGCAGGTGCACATCGGCGCCGAGCCGGTTGCCTTGCGCCCCAAGGAGTACGAGCTGCTCGTGGTGCTCGCGCGGCAGGCCGGAGCGGTGGTGCCGCGGCAGCGGCTGATCATGGAGGTCTGGCGCTCCACCTGGCCCGGCGCGGCCCGTACGTTGGAGGTGCACGTGGGGTCGCTGCGGGGCAAGATCGCCGCGGCCGGCCGGATCGAGGCGGTCCACGGCGTCGGCTACCGCTACGACGTGCGGGACGCATAGTGCGTCGCTTCGACGCGGGGGAGGCATAGTGCGTCGTTTCGACGCGGGGGAGGCATAGTGCGTCGTTTCGACGCGGGGGAGGCAGAGTGCGCCGGCGGCTGCTGATCACCTACCTGTCGCTGCTGGGCGTGGCGGTGGTGGCGTTCCTGCTGCCGCTGTCGGTGACCATCGCGTCCCGGGAGAACCAGGGCATGTTCATCGACCGGGTGGACGACACGACCCGGTTCGCCACCGTCGCCGGCACCTGGCTGCGCGGCGGCCGGCTGTCCACCCTGCAGAGCGAGATCGCCGAGTACGACCGGCTGTACGGGATCGGCGTGGCGGTGGTGTTGCCCGACGGCGTGGTACGCATCGCCTCCCGCGCCGGCATCGACCCGGACGAACCGCTGCTGCGCGACGAGATCCGCGCGGCGCTGTCCGGCTCCCGGGCCCAACCGGCCGGGGTGATCTGGCCGTGGCAGCACCGGCCGATGGTGGTGGCCGAACCGATCGGCAACTCCGGCGCGATCGACGGCGCGGTGGTCACGGTGTCGCCGACCGACGGGCTGCGTACCTCGATCGGCCAGCAGTGGGCGGTGCTGGCGGCGATCGGGTTGATGCTGCTCGCCGTCGGCGCGGCGCTGGCGATCCCGATCGGGCGCTGGTTCGCCCGCCCGCTCAACGAACTGGACGAGGTGACCCACGCGATCAGCCGCGGCGAGCTGACCGAGCGGGTGCACGACGACGTGGGACCGCCGGAGCTGCGCCGGCTGGCCAGTTCGTTCAACACGATGGCGGCGCGGCTGTCCGCGCTGATCGACCGGCAACGCGGCTTCATCTCGTACGCCAGCCACCAGCTGCGCACGCCGCTCGCGTCGGTACGGCTGCGGGTGGAGAACCTCGCCGACGCGGCACCGCCGGCCGACGCCGCCGAGTACCGGCTGGTGGTCGACGAGGTGGACCGGCTGTCCGCGATCTTCGAGGCGGTGCTGACGTTCGCCCGCGCGGACACCGAATCGGCCGAGCTGACCGACATCGACGCCGGCGCGATCGCCGACGACCGGGTGGTGGCGTGGCAGGCGATGGCGGACGCGGCCGGGGTCCGGCTGACCCGGGCGGGCGTCGACACCGCCGCCGCCCGGGCCGCCGCGCAGACCCTCGACCAGGTGCTGGACGTGTTGGTACACAACGCGATCAAGAACTGTGGCCCCGGCGCGACGGTGCAGGTGGTGGTCGACCGGGATGCCGACGGGGTGCGCGTCGCGGTCTGCGACGACGGGCCTGGCATGACCGACGACCAGATGGCACAGGCGATGCGGCCGTTCTGGCGGCAACCGGACCGCGGCCAGGCGGGCGCCGGCCTCGGCCTCGCCATCGCGAACGCGTTGGTCACCGCGTCCGGCGGCATGCTGCACCTGCGCCGCTCCGCCGCCGGTGGCCTGGACGCCGGGGTGCGGCTGGCCGCGGCACCGGCCCCGGCCCGCGTCACGGAGCCGGTCGAATGAGGCGCCGCAGCATCCTCACCGCGCTCACCGGCGCCGCCCTGACCGGCGTCACGCCACTGCTCGCCGGCTGCACCGAGGATCCCGGCCCGCGACCGCGGCTGGCCCTGGCGACCGGCGAGAACGGCGGCGTCTACCAGCCGCTCGGCCGGGCGCTCGGGACGACCCTCGACTCCCGCTGGCGGGTCGAGGCGGCTCCGACGGCCGGCTCGGTGGAGAACCTGGAACGGCTGCGCTCCGGTCGCGCGCAGGTCGCGTTCACCAGCGTCGACGTCGCCGCGCAGGACCTGGAGGGGCTCGGCTCGTTCGGCTCCAAGTACCAGCTGCGGGCGCTCGCCGAGCTCTACGCCGACCACGTGCACCTGGTCACCGCGCTGGAACGCGGCGCGTTCGGGGTGGACGGGCTCGCCGGCCGGCCGGTGTCCACCGGCGCCGCCGGGTCCGGTACCGAGGTGGCGGCGACCCGGCTGCTCGCCGCCGGTGGGATCACCCTGCGCGGCTTCGAACAGCACAAGCTGGGGCTGCGCGACTCGATCGCGGCGCTGCGCGCCGGCATCATCGACGCGTTCTTCTTCTCCAGCGGCCTGCCCTGCACCGCGATCGCCGAGCTGGTCGCCTCCGGCGACCTGGAGGTCGGCCTGACCGACCTGAGCTGGTACGTGCCGACCCTGCAGAGCCAGTACGGCGAGGTCTACAGCACCGGCTGGATCCCGAACTCGATCTACAACCTCACCTCGGTCAGCACCGTGGCGGTCGCGAACGTCCTCGCGGTACCGGCGGCGATGAGCGAGTCCGCGGCATACCAGCTGACCCGGCTGCTGTTCGTCGCCAAGCCCCGGCTGTCCGCCGCACACCCGGAGGGCCGGCAGCTCGATCCGCGCTCGGCCCTCGGCACCTACCCCGTCCCGCTGCATCCCGGCGCCGAACGCTTCTACCGGGAGCAGAAGGCCCCGTAGGGCAGGTGCCGCACCGGTCCGCGCTCAGCCGGCGTAGGCGTTGTAGGCGGCGTAGGCGAAGTTGATCCGGTTGGTGCTGTTGCACGCGCCGCAGATCTCGTACTTGTCCTGGAAGGCGATGACGGCGTCGTCGATCGTGCCCGCCGCCTGCAGGTCGCCGAGCCCGTAGCCGGGGAAGCTGGTCAGCTCGAACCAGATGAAGTCCAGCTGCAGCGTCAGGTCGTAGACGTTGCCGCCGTTGGCGAACGCGGCCACGTTGTCGCCCGGGTCGGTGTCCCACCGGCCGCCGGCGCTCCACTGCGCGATGCCCCGGCCGGGGCCACCGCCGTACTGCCAGATCGTCGGGTCCATCCCGGACTCCTGGTCGAGGTTGCCGATGACGCCGGCCGACTGCTGCGCGGTCAGGCCCTTGGCGACGAAGTAGTTGAACGCGGCCTGCTCGTTCTGGGTGATCACCGACGGGGCGATCGGCGAGTTGTTGGGGCTCATCCCGCCGTGGCTGGCGGCGCTCGCGGCGGCCGCCGAGGTCTGGGGCGACGCCTGCGCGGGTGCGGTGGTACCGGCCAGCGTGAGGGCGCCGGCGACCGTCGCGGTGAGGATGGCGATGCGTGCTTTGCCGGATCTGAACACGGCACACTCTCCGTTCTTCGCCGGTGTGGCTGCTGGGACCGGCGCTGGTAGGGGATCCCCGCGAACGAACCAGGGACACGCAGGTAGGTTACGTCCCGTAATAAAGATAAAAAAGACCGTATTAGCCAGAATATGACTAGATTGGTCAGTGGAGGCGGCCCCGCCACCAGGCCACCGGTGGGCTCACGTGCCAGTCGGCCGGGTCAGCGGCGGGCGAAGAGGATCGCGCCCGGTCGGTCGGTGTCCAGGTTGAACTCCCACTGCGCCGCTACCGTGAACCCGGCCTCACGCAGCCAGCCGGCAACCCGCTCCGCGCGGCGCCGGTGCACGGGAGCGTCCCCGCTGCTGCCCGGCGGTACCGGTCGGGCCGGGTCACCGACGTGGAAGCCGACTTGCAGCGGCCCGCCGGGGCGCAGCACCCGGTGGAACTGCCGCAGCACGGCGGGCACCGTGTCGTCCGGCACGTGGATCAGCGACCACCAGGCGAGCAGCCCGCCCACCGAGGCCGCCGGCAGGTGCAACTCGGTCATCGAGCCCACCTCGAACCGCAGCCCCGGATGGTTCGACCGGGCGACCTCGATCATCCCCGGGGCCAGGTCGATGCCGAACGCCTCGACGCCGAGGCCGTGCAGGTGCGCGGTGACGTGCCCGGGACCGCATCCGACGTCGGCGACCGGACCGCCACCGGCCGCCCGTACCTGACCGGCGAACACGTCCAGCGCCGCGTTCAGGTACGGCAGCCGGCCGCCCAGGATGTCTCGCACCACCTCGGCGTAACCGGCCGCCTCCGCGTCGTACGACGCCCGCGTCCGCGCCAGCCAGTCGTCACCCATCCCCGCACGCTAACCGACCGCTGGTGGCGGGCCCGGGCCGCGACGCCCGCTGGCCGGAAACCGGGAGGCGGGTCGGGCGGGGGCATGCCTATCCTGGTGCGCGAGATGGATACGCCGCCCGCCACCGACCGCACCGTGCCCGCGGGTGGAGACTCCCCGCATTCGGCCCCGACGTCCGATTCCGCCGCCGCACCGGGATCCCCGGGGACACCGGGTGGTCGGTCGGCGGCTCGTGGGTCGTCCGGCCGCGGCCAGCGACGTCGTGGGCCGCGGCGACCCGACGGGGCCGGCACCGAGGTGGCGCGGGGGCCGGCCGAGCGCGGGTTGCGGGCACGGATCGGCACGCTGAGCGTGCTCGACCGGTACCGGCTGGGTCGCCGGCTGGACCAGGCGCGCGGCGCGGCCGACGCGGCGGAGCTGGACCGGCTGGCCGAGCAGGTCACGGCGGCCGAGCAGCGGATCGCGAACCGGCGGGCCACGGTGCCGGTGCTGAAGTACCCGCCGGAGCTGCCGGTCAGCGAGCACCGGGACGAGATCGCCGCGGCGATCCGGGACCACCAGGTGGTGATCGTCGCCGGCGAGACCGGGTCGGGCAAGACCACCCAGATCCCGAAGATCTGCCTGGAGCTGGGGCGCGGCATCCACGGCACGATCGGGCACACCCAGCCGCGCCGGATCGCCGCCCGTACCGTCGCCGAACGCATCGCCGAGGAGCTCGACTCGCCGCTGGGCGGGGCGGTCGGCTACCAGGTCCGGTTCACCGACCAGGTGGGGCCGAACACGCTGGTCAAGCTGATGACCGACGGCATCCTGCTGGCCGAGATCCAGCGCGACCGGATGCTCCGACGGTACGACACGATCATCATCGACGAGGCGCACGAGCGCAGCCTCAACATCGACTTCCTGCTCGGGTACCTGAAGCGGTTGCTGCCGCGCCGGCCCGACCTGAAGGTGATCATCACCTCGGCCACCATCGAGACCGAACGGTTCTCCCGCCACTTCGGCACCGCGGAGCAGCCCGCGCCGGTGATCGAGGTGTCCGGCCGGACCTACCCGGTCGAGGTGCGGTACCGGCCGATCACCGCCGAGGATCCGGACCGCGACCAGGTGACCGCGATCGGCGCGGCGGTCGACGAGTTGCGCGCCGAGGGCGGCGGCGACATCCTGGTGTTCCTGTCCGGCGAGCGGGAGATCAGGGACGCGGCGGACGCGCTGGCCAAGCGCGAGCAGCAGCGGGGCGGCCGGCCGGGTACCGAGACGCTGGAGATCCTGCCGCTGTACGCCCGGCTGTCGTCCGCCGAGCAGCACCGGGTGTTCCAGCCGCACCGCGGTCGCCGGGTGGTGCTCGCGACCAACGTCGCGGAGACCTCGCTGACGGTGCCGGGCATCCGGTACGTGATCGACACCGGTACGGCACGCATCTCCCGCTACAGCCACCGGTTGAAGGTGCAGCGGTTGCCGATCGAGCCGGTCTCCCAGGCGTCGGCGAACCAGCGGATGGGCCGCTGCGGCCGTACCTCCGACGGCATCTGCATCCGGCTCTACGACGAGGACGACTTCGCGTCCCGGCCCGAGTACACCGAGCCGGAGATCCTGCGTACCAACCTGGCGTCGGTGCTGCTGCAGATGGCGGCCGCGCGGTTGGGCGACATCGCGGAGTTCCCGTTCGTCGACCCGCCGGACTCCCGCCAGGTACGGGCCGGCGTGCAGTTGCTGGAGGAGCTGAGCGCGCTCGGCCCGGGCGGCGAGCTGACGAAGCTCGGCCGCCGCATCGCCGAGCTGCCGATCGATCCGCGGCTGGCTCGGATGGTCCTCGAAGCGGACTCGAACGACTGCGTGCGCGAGATCCTGGTCATCACCGCCGCACTGTCCATTCAGGACCCGCGGGAGCGGCCGGCCGACGCGCAGCAGCAGGCATCGGCGTCGCACGCCCGGTTCGCCGACAAGGAGTCCGACTTCCTCGCCTACCTGAACCTGTGGAAGTACCTGCGGGACAAGCAGCAGGAGCTGTCCGGCAACCAGTTCCGCAAGTTGTGCCGGTCGGAATACCTGAACTACCTCCGGGTACGGGAGTGGCAGGACCTGCATGCCCAGCTGCGCCAGGTGATCCGCGGGATGGGCATCAACCGCAACACGCTCGACGCGCCGGCCGACCGGGTGCACACCGCGCTGCTGTCCGGGCTGCTGTCGCACATCGGCCTGAAGGACACCGAACGCAAGAAGCAGCAGAAGGCGCGCGGCCCGGTGGAGTACCTGGGCGCGCGCGGCGCGCAGTTCGCCATTTTCCCCGGGTCGGCGCTGGCGCGCAAGCAGCCGCAGTTCGTGATGGCCGCCGAGCTGGTGGAGACCTCCCGGCTGTGGGCCCGGGTGGTCGCCGGCATCGATCCGGCCATGGTGGAGGCGCTGGCCGCGCACCTGGTCAAGCGCACCTACTCCGAACCGCACTGGGAGAAGCGCCAGGCCGCGGTCGTCGGGTACGAGAAGGTCACCCTCTACGGGGTGCCGATCGTGCCGCGGCGCAAGGTGAACTACGGCCGAATCGATCCGGAGATCGCCCGCGACCTGTTCATCCGGCACGCGCTGGTGGACGGCGACTGGGAGACGCACCACCAGTTCTTCGCCGACAACCAGCGGTTGCGGTCCGATGTGGAGGACCTGGAGAACCGGTCCCGGCGGCGGGACATCGTGGTCGACGACGACACCCTGTACGAGTTCTACGACGCCCGGATCCCCGCCGACGTGGTCAGCGGCCGGCACTTCGACGCGTGGTGGAAGAAGATCCGGCGCGAGCAGCCCGAGCTGCTGACGTTCACCCCGGACATGCTCGTCACCGACGCGGCCGGTGCGGTCAGCGCCGAGCAGTACCCGGACGAGTGGCACTCCGACGGTCTGCGGCTGCCGCTGTCGTACGCGTTCGAGCCCGGTACCGCCGACGACGGGGTCACCGTGCACGTGCCGCTCGCGGTACTCGGTCAGGTGCGCGGCGAGCAGCTCGACTGGCAGGTACCGGGGCTGCGCGAGGAGCTGGTCACCGCGCTGCTCAAGGGTCTGCCCAAGCAGCTGCGCCGCTCCCTGGTGCCGGTACCCGACACCGCCCGCGCCCTGCTCGCCCGCATCTCGCCGGCCGACGGACCGCTGCTGACCGCGATCGAACGCGGCCTGCGCGACCTGCTCGGCGTGCACGTGCCGCGCGACGCCTGGCAGCTCGACGCGCTGCCGGCGCACCTGCGGCCGCACTACGTCGTCGAGGACGGCGCCGGCGATCCGGTCGCCACCGGCCGCGACCTGGGCGCCCTGAAGGACCAGCTCGCCGAGCAGGCCCGCACCGCGCTGACCGCCTCGGTACGCGGGATCGAACGCACCGGGTTGACCGACTGGACGATCGGTGAACTGCCCCAGCTCTACGAGCAGAGCGTCGGCGGCCAGCACGTGCGCGCCTACCCGACGCTGCACGACGACGGCGACTCGGTGTCCGTACGGTTGGCGGAAAGCCCTGCCGCGCAACGGGAACAGCTGTGGCGCGGCACCCGGCGGCTGATCCTGCTGTCGATTCCGTCGCCGGCGAAGTACGTGCTGGCCAACCTGTCGAACACCAGCAAGCTGGCGCTGTCCACCAACCCGGACGGCAGCGTCGCCGCGCTGCTCGCCGACTGTACCGACTGCGCCGCCGACAAGCTGATCGCCGACGCCGGCGGCCCGGTGTACGACGAGGCCGGGTTCCGCCGGCTGCGCGACGCGGTGCGCGCCAACCTGAACCCGATGGTGCTCGGCGCGTTGACCGCGGTGGAGAAGATCCTCGCCGCGCACCGCCGGGTGCTCGCCCGGGTGTCCAACACCGGCAACGTGCTGCTGGTCGCGGCGCTCGCCGACATCAAGCAGCAGCTGGCCGGGCTGGTACATGCCGGGTTCGTGGCCGAGACCGGCTGGCAGCGGCTCGCCGACCTGCCGCGGTACCTGTCCGCTGTGGACAAACGGTTGGACCGGCTGCCCGGCAACCCGCAGCGCGACCGGGAACAGATGACCCGGGTGCGCGAGCTGGCCGCCGAGTACGAGGACGCCCGCGCGCAACGGCCGCCGAGCCCCGAGCTGACCGCGATCCGGTGGATGCTGGAGGAGCTGCGCGTCTCCTACTTCGCGCAGAGCCTCGGCACCCCGTACCCGATCTCCGACCGCCGGATCGAACGCGCCCTCGACGCCCTCTGACCCCCGTCGGCCAGGGCGGTCGGTGGCCCGGGCGCTCGTCGCGTCCGCGGGCGCCTCAGCCCACGTCGAGCCGGCGGTCGTCGCGGTGCGCGCCGTAGAACTCGACCTGTCGCGCCATCACCGACCGCATCGACGTGTCGCGATCGGTGCCGTACACGGTGCCGGCGAAGTCGAGTCCGCGCTGGATCTCCCACAGCTCGCCGTGCCGGTCGGGCGGGAACAGCTGCGCCGGGTCGCCGACCGCGATCCAGCCGATCGGCAGCACCGCGTCGGCCGCCAACCGGGAGTTGACGTGCAGCACGCTGTTGATCCGCAGCTCCGACCGGGCCCCGGCGATGGCCCCGGGGAACATCGACACCCCGGTGGCGGCGAACACCTCGTCCTCGATGCGCGCCCCGTTCACGTGCGCGTGCGGCCCGACCAGCACCGCGTCGCCGATCGTGGCCGGGTGCCCGGCCCGGCCGCGGACCAGCGCGTTCTCCATCACCACGACGTCCGATCCGACCCGCACCGCGCCGTCCTCGGCGGTCAGCACCGCGCCGTGCAGAATCCGGGCCCGCTCGCCCAGCACCACGTCACCGCACAGCACCGCACTCGGCGCCACGTAGGCCGAGTCCGGCACGACGGGCCGCGCTCCTCGATGCTCCAACAACATCCACCGAGCCTACGACCGCCCTCGCCGCACGCTGAGTTTGATGTGTTCTTTCAGCTGGCCGAGGATGTATCGACCTTGTCCTCGGGGAAGACGCGGGCGGAGACGGTGGCGTGCGCGGCGCGGCGCAGCGCGGCGAACAGCGCCTCGCCGAGCACCGAGCCGATGATCATGGATTCGGCCAGGTTGTCGCGGTCCTCGATGGCGGTCAGGGTGGCGAGGTCGGTCTCGGCGATCTGCAGTGCGAGGTCGGCGTAGTGATCGACGATGCCGACGAGTTCCGGTCGGCCCAGCCGGTGCAGCATCGCCAGCACGTCCGCGATCATCCGTACGTGCACCGAGTCGGTGCGGGTGTAGCCGTGCCGCTGGAGTAGGGCCGCCGTCTCGGCGAGTTCCTGCTCGTCGGCATGCGCGCCGGGCGACCGCGACGCGACCAGCGCGCCGGACAGCCGGCCGAGCATGCTGTCGGTCGGCCGCTCGGCCGAGTCGACCTCGGCGAGCATGGTGCGGACCGTGCCGATGGGCAGCTCGCCGACCTGGACCATGGCGCGGATCAGCCGCAGGCGCTGGGCGTGCTCGGCGGTGTACGAGACCTGGTTGGCGTGGGTGCGTTCGCCCGCCGGCAGCAGCCCCTCCCGCAGGTAGTACTTGATGGTCGGCACCGGGATCCCGGTGGCCTTGCTGAGTTCTCCGATCCGCACGGGTCCTTCATACCGCATCCGCGACTGGGTTGACACGGCAGCTATCGATACTCACACTATCCGCTATGGATAGCTGCGCTATCGATATAGTTGGTGTCGACAACGGGAGACGAACTTCATGACCTCCGTGGTGACTCCCGCCCCGCCGATCAGCCCGCCGCGCCGATCGCACCGCGTCCGGTTCGCGCTGATCGCGCTGTTCAGCGCCGGTATCGTGCTCTCCTTCGTGCCGCGCTACCTCGGTTTCGACGCGTCCGAGGCGCGCGTCGGCATCCGTGCCGACGTCCCGTTCCACTACCCGGTGCTCGCGGTGCACGCGATCACCGCCGGCCTCGCACTGCTGCTCGGGCCGCTGCAGTTCAGCGCCCGGCTGCGTCGCCGCGCGCCCCGGGTGCACCGGGTCGTTGGCCTCGTCTACGTACCGGCCGTGCTGGTCGCCGGGCTGGCCGGGATGGTGGTGGCGGTGCTGACGACCTCCGGCCCGATCGCGGCGACGTCCTTCGTCCTGCTCGACGTGTACTGGCTGGGCACCACCATCGCCGGCTACCGGGCCGCGCGGGCGCACCGGTTCCGCTCGCACGAGCGCTGGATGCGACGCAGCTTCGCCGGCACGTTCTCCGCCGTCACGCTGCGGCTGTGGCTGGGCATCCTGATCGCGGTGCAGCTTCCGCTGCTCGGCCCGCTCTACCACGGGTCGTTCGGGCACCTGTTCAGCACCGCGTACGTGGCGTCCAGCGTCCTCGCCTGGATCCCGAACGTGCTGGTCATGGAGCTGTACCTGCGCCGGCACCGGCCTGGCCGCTGACCCGGCCCCGTCAGCGCGCCGCGAGGGCGGCGGCGAGCAGCGCCACGCCGGCGTCGATCTCGCCGGCGGTACGCGCCGCGTAGCCGAGGACGAAGCCGGGCTCGCCCGGGGTCTGGCGATGCCACGAGAGCGGGTGCACCTTCACGCCGGCGTCGAGTGCCGCGGCGGCGACCTCGGTGTCCGGCCGGTCGAGCGGGAGCGTGACGGTCAGGTGCAGGCCGGCGGCCGCGCCGCCGACCGTCGCGGCCGGCAGTCGGGCCGCGATCACGGCGATCATCGCGTCGCGACGGCGCCGGTGCCGGGCCCGCAGCGTGCGCAGCTGCCGTTCCAGCCCGCCGTCCGCCATCAGCCGCGCCAACACCAACTGCGGCAGGGTGGCGTTGCCCAGGTCGGCGTACCGCTTGGCCTCGATCACCGCGCTCCGGTAGGCGGGCGGCACGAGGATCCAGCCGATCCGCAGCGCGGGCGCGAGCGTCTTGGAACCGCTGCCCAGATAGATCACCCGGTCCGGCGCCATCGCGTGCAGTGCCGGCGCGGGCGCGCGGTCGTAGCGGTGTTCGGAGTCGTAGTCGTCCTCGATCACGAGCCCGCCGCCGGCGGCCCAAGCGGCGAGCGCCCGGCGCCGCGCGCCGGACAGTACGACGCCGGTCGGGAACTGGTGCGCCGGCGTCACCAGGACCGCCGGGGCGCCTGTCGCCGCCAACCGGTCGACGACCAGGCCCTCCGCGTCCACCGGTACCGGCTCGGTCGCGAGCCCCGCGGCGGCCAGGTGCTGCCGGGTGCCCAGCGAGCCCGGATCCTCCACCGCGATGCGCCCCGCGCCGCCGCCGGCGAGGATGCGGCCGAGCAGGGTGAGCGACTGCGCGGTACCGGCGACCACGACCAGGTCGGCCGGGTCCGCCCGGATCCCGCGGTACCGGGCGAGCCAGTCGACGATCGCCGCCCGCAGCGCGGGCATGCCGCGCGGATCGCCGTACCCGAGCCGATCGCTCGCGAGGTCGGCCAGCACGGCCCGTTCGGCGCGCAGCCACGCGGCCCGCGGGAACGCGGTCAGGTCCGGTACGCCTGGTGTCAGGTCGATCCGTGCCGGCGCGGCGCGCAGCCGGTCGAAGACGTCCGGGCCGGGCACGGCGGCGAACAGCGACCCAGCCGGGGTCGGTGCCGGGGCGGCGGGTTCGGACCGGGCCGGCGCCGGGACGCCGACCACGACGGTGCCCGCCCGGCCGCGACCGACGAGGTGTCCCTCGTCGGCGAGTCGCTGGTAGGCGCCGGTCACCACGCCGCGGGAGACGTGCAGGTCGGCGGCGAGGGTGCGGCCGGCCGGCAGCCGGGCGCCGACCGGCAACCGGCCGTCGCCGATCGCGGCCCTGATCCGATCGGTCAGCCAGTCGGTGACCCGGCCGCCCGGTGCCGTGCCCGGGTCCAGCCCCAGAAAGTCGGCGCCCTCGCCCGGGGCGGCCTTGCCCGGGGCGGCTTCGCTCGGGGCGGCTTCGCTCAGGGCGGCGTCGCTCGGGGCGGCCCGAGCCAGGGCGGCGTCGCTCGGGGCGGCTTCGCTCAGGGCGGCGTCGCTCGGGGTGGCCCCGGCCGACGCGGGCGTTGTGGGCGCGGGGGTCGTCCGGGGCGGTCCGGCGGCGGTTATGGACCGCTGATCCTGCTCGTCATTGGACCTGTGCACCGGTCCATTGTCCGCCCAGGCTGGAGGTCGTCGAGGCACCGGCGAGAGGGAGAACGATGACGACCGGCTACGTGCACGGATACTCCGGCCGTGAGGCGACGCGGCTCGGCGACCAGGCCGACACGCTGGCGGAGTTGCTGCACGCCGACGTGCGGTACCCGCCGGGCACCCGGGTGTTGGAGGCCGGGTGCGGGGTCGGGGCGCAGACGGTGCACCTGCTGGCGAACAACCCCGGCATCGAGCTGACCGCGGTGGACCGGTCGGCGGAGTCGGTGTCCCGGGCCCGCTCCCGGGTGGCCGTGGCCGTCCCGTCCGGTGACGTCAGCTGGTTGTGCGCCGACCTGGCCGACCTGCCGTACCCGGCCGGCCGGTTCGATGCGCTGTTCGTGTGTTTCGTGTTGGAGCATCTGCCCGACCCGGTCGGTGTGCTGCGTGGGCTGCGCCGGCTGGTACGGCCTGGCGGCGCGGTCACGGTGATCGAGGGCGACCACGGTACGGCGGTGTTCCATCCGCGCGGTCGGTACGCCCAGGCGGTGGTCGACGCGCAGGTCGCGGTGCAGGCGGCGGCCGGCGGCGACGCGCTGATCGGGCGCCGGCTGCGTCCGTTGCTGACCGCGGCCGGCTGCACCGAGGTTCGGGTGTGGCCGCGCACCGTCTATGCCGACGCGGGTCGGCCGGGCCTGATGGACGGGTTCACCCGCCGTACCTTCACCGCGATGATGGCCGCCGCCCGTGCGGACGTGCTGGCCGCCGGGTTGCTGTCGGCGGCCGACTGGCGCCGCGGGATGACGGAGCTGGCCGCCACGGCGGTGGGGGAGGGGACGTTCCACTACACGTTCTTCGTCGGCCACGGCTCGGTGCCGGCGGCGGAAGTCGAGTGATTTGCCGGGTGGCGCGGCGCGGTGGGCGGCAATATTCTTCCGTCAGATCCGACATTTCTGCAAACTCTTGCCTACGTGTGGAGGCGGTATGTCGCACGACCGAGCCGAGCTGGATCGCCGGACGCTGCTGAAGGCCACCCTGGGTACCGCGACCGTCGCGGTGGTCGGCGGCGGGCTGGGCCTGGCCGGTGCGGCCGCCGCGGGTGCCGATCCGGCGTCGAGGCGCCGGACGAGTGCGGCGGTGATCCGGCCGAACAGCGAGCTGGACACGATCATCGGCTGCGACGAGTGGGGGGCGCGCCCGCCGTCCAGCGCGATCCAGCTCAGCGGCAACGTCACCAACAAGATCATCGTGCACCACATGGCGTTCCCGAACAGCACCGACTACTCCAAGGCGCACGCCGAGCAGCTCGCCCGGGACTGCCAGGACCTGCACATGGACACCAACGGCTGGGCCGACACCGGCCAGCACTTCACCGTCAGCCGCGGCGGGTACGTGCTGGAGGGTCGGCACCGCAGCCTGGAGACGCTGACCGCCGGCCAGCAGCAGGTGGTCGCGGCGCACTGCCCGGGCGAGAACGGCAACGCGATCGGCATCGAGAACGAGGGCACGTACGTGACCGCCACCCCGCCGGCGGCGCTCGTCACCTCGCTGACCGCGCTGTGCGTCACCGTCTGCCAGCAGTACGGGCTGCACGCGTACGACATCTTCGGGCACTGGGACTTCCGGGACACCGACTGCCCCGGCATCGCGTTCTACCGGATGTTCCCCGGCATCCGCCGCTCGGTGCAGGCCGGGCTGGGCGAGACCGCGTCGTCGGCGCCCGCCCGGCGCTGGCCGGACATCTGGAAGTTCGTCGGCGGGCCGGTCGTCAAGCTGGCCCAGCACCTGCTCAACGCGCGCGGCTACCAGCTCGGCGCGGACGGCGTCTTCGGCGCCGACACGGTGAGCGCGGTACAGGACTGGCAGGCGAAGAACTCGCTGCCGGTCGACCAGGACGCCACGCTGACCACCAAGACGTGGGAGACGCTCGTCGCGCCGCTGGCGCCCGGCGACACCGGCGAGCGGGTCCTCGGGGTGCAGCAGTTGCTGCAGCACAAGGGGTACGACCAGGTGTCGGCGAGCGGGACGTACGACTCCGCCACCGCGGCGGCGATCGCGAACCTGCAGGGGCTGCACCACGTGACGGTGAACGGGTTGGTCGGGCCGGAAACCTGGTGCGCGCTGTCCGGTGGCATCGTCCGCACCGCGCTGATGGCCTGACGACCGGTGCCGCGGCCGGCCCACCCCTCCCGGCCGGCCGCGGCACCACTCCGGTGTCCCGCCCCGGAAGACGGACGTCGAGACAGCTCCTAGCGGTCCGCGGCGCTGCGGGGACCGAACGAGCGGCCCAGCGCGCGTACCTCCGCCTCCAGCTCGGGCACCATGGTGCGGGCGCCGCGGGCCAGTACCGCGCCGGCGATCGGACCGGTGTAGAGCGTGCGCAGCGCCTGCACGGCGGCGAGCGAGCGCGGCGCGTACACCTTGCGGGCCCGGCGTTCGATGCCGTCCACGATGGCGAGTGCGCAGCGTTCGACGGTGATCGTGGTGTTGAGCGGGTAGGGCAGTTTGCGCACCACGGCGCGAAACGTCCGCAGGTCCTGCTGCTGGTCGCGGACCAGGTCGGTGTCCACCCAGATCGGGTGCGCGGTGCCGACCGCCACGCCGCGGTGCGCCACCTCCAACCGCAGCGCGTTGCCGAACTGCTCGACGCCGGCCTTCGACGCGCAGTACGCCGCCATCCCCGGCAGCACGGTGAACGCGGCGGCGGAGGAGACCAGCAGCGCGTAGCCGCGGCTGTCCAGTAGCGCCGGCAGGGTGGCCGAGGCGGTCCGCATCGCCCCGATCAGGTTCACCTCGACGGTACGGGCGAGCGCGTCCGCCGGGTTGACCGCGACCGTGCCGTTGTTGGCGATGCCGGCGTTCGCGACGACGACGTCGATCCGGCCGTACCGCTCGATCGTGCCGGCCACCGCGGCGTCCAGCTCGGCCTGGTTCGTCACGTCGCAGCCGAACCAGCAGTGCTCGCCGTCGAGGTCGGCGGCGAGGGCGGCGAGCCGGTCGGTCTCCAGCCCGACCAGTGCCAGCCTGGCGCCGCGGGCGGCGGCGAGGCGGGCGACGCGTTCGCCGATGCCGCGGGCCGGCCCGGTGACGAACACGACCGCGTCACGCAGGGATCGACGCATCCCGGTCTCCCTTCCGTTTCGGTGCCGGAGGCTGTTGGGGAACCTTCGATCGTGCGAGGCGGAGTCCATTCGTCTGCTCGCAAGGCGGAGGTGCGAGTGCATACCGGTGTCGTATGCGCTCGTGCCGACAACGCGGCGAGCGGGCGAATGGGCCCGGCGCAGCCGATCATGAGGTTCCCCAACAGCCTCTCAGCGCGACGATGCTGCGGGCGAGCAGTTGCGGGCACTCCAGGGTGAGCATGTGCCCGCAGTGCGGCAGCACCGTCAGGCGCGCGCCGTCGATGTGTTCGGCCAGGTACCGGGCGTGCCGCGGGGGCGTGAGCCGGTCGTGCCGACCGACCATGACGTGCACCGGGACGGCGGCGAGCGGATCGAGGTCGGCCAGCTTGTCGTGCTCCCGCAAGGCGGGCACGAACTCGACCACGGTACGCATCCGGCAGCCGAGGATCAGCTCGGTGCCGACCCGGACCACCTCCGGTGCCGCGACCGGCCCGAACAGCAACGGACCCAGCGCCCGCCGGTACGCGGGCAGGACCGGTGCGGCGAACCGGCGCGCACCGTCCACGATGGACGAGCAGGCGGCCAGCACGGTGCCGACCGGGCCGCCGAACACCGTCAGCAGCCCGCCCCGGTCGGCGGCCAGCTCGCCGGCGGAGGTACCGACCAGCAGCACCCCGTCGACCCGGTCGGTGAACAGCTCGGGCCGGACGGCGGCGAGCGCCATCACCGTCATGCCGCCCATCGAGTGACCGCCGAGCAGCAGCCGGCCGCGCGGCGCCAGCTGGTCGACGACCGCGCCGAGGTCGGCGCCGAGCAGGTCGATCGACAGCGTCGTGTCGCCGCGGCCGGAGTCGCCGTGGTGCCGCTGGTCGTACGCGACGACGCGCAGCTCCGGTGCGATCCGGTGCAGCTGGGCGATCACCGGCCGCCAGGCGGCGGAGGAGAGGGTCCAACCGTGCGCGAGCACCAGCGTGGTGTCCGCGTCCTCGGGGCCGCTGACGTGCGCGGCGAGCCGGGTCCCGTCGGCCGCGATCACGGTACGGGGGTCTGCGGTGGGCACGCGGTCGTCACCTCCTGCCGGGTGCGCAGGTGGTAGCCGCGCGGGTCGAACCGCCGGGTCAGCCGCCGGAACCGCCAGGTGAACGACGGCCACAGGGTCGTGTTGCGCCCGTGGGCATCCAGGTACCAGCTGGCGCAGCCACCGGTGTTCCACACGGTGCCGTCGAGCCGCCGCTGCAGCCCCTCGTTGTACGCGTGCTGCGCGCCGGCGTCGACCTCCACCGCGACGATGTCGTGTTCGTCCATCTTGGACAGTGCGGTGACCAGGTAGTTCAGCTGCGACTCGATGATGTAGATCATCGAGGTGTGGCCGAGGCCGGTGTTCGGCCCGATGAGCAGGAACAGGTTGGGAAAGCCGGTCACCGTGGTGCCCCGGTAGGCGGTCATCCCGTCTGCCCAGGCGTCCGCGAGCCGCGCCCCGTCGCGGCCGACGACGGCGTCGGCGACCGGCGGCCGGGTCGCCTCGAAGCCGGTGCCGAACACGATCGTCTCGACCGGGTGCTCGACCCCGCCCGCGGTCCGCACCGCGTGCGGCTCGATCCGGTCGATCGGGTCGGTGACCAGCTCGACGTTGTCGCGGGACAGCGCCGGGTAGAAGTCGTTGGACAGCAGGATGCGCTTGCAGCCGATCCGGTAGTCGGGCAGCAGCCGCTCGCGCAGCGCCGGGTCGGCGACCTGCCGGTGCAGGTGCCCGCGGGCCATCGCGGCGACCGCGTCGAGCAGCCGGGGTCGCCAGGTCATCCCGACCGCGAGCGTCTCCCGGGCGGTGTAGATCCCGGCGCGGGCGGCCAGCCGGGTCGGCGGCAGGTGCTCGTACAGCCAGTGTTCCAGGCCGCTGATCGGCCGGTCGTTGCGCGGGATGATCCACGGCGGGGTGCGCTGGAAGACGGTCAGCCGCTCGACCTGCTCGGCGATGCGCGGGACGAACTGGATGGCGGATGCGCCGGTGCCGATCACCGCGACCCGCCGCCCGGTCAGGTCGTGGTCGTGTCGCCAGCGGGCGGAGTGGAACGCGGTACCGGCGAAGTCGTCGAGGCCGTCGATCGCCGGCAGTTTCGGCGCCGACAGCGGCCCGGTGCCGATCACGAGCACCCGCCCGGTGAAGCTGCCCCGCCCGGTACGCACCCGCCAGCGCGCGGCGGTGTCGTCCCACCGTGCCTCGACCAGCTCGTGCCCGAGCCGCAGGTGCGGGGCCAGGTCGTAGCGCGTCACCAGGCCCCGCAGGTACTCCTGGATCTCCGGTTGCGGGGAGAACGAGCGGCTCCAGCGCGGGTTCGGTGCGAACGACAGCGAGTAGAGGTGTGACGGCACGTCGCAGGCGGCGCCGGGGTAGTCGTTGTCCCGCCAGGTGCCGCCGACGTCGTCGGCGCGCTCCAGGATGACGAAGTCGTGCCGGCCGGCCTGGCGCAGCCGGACCGCGGCGCCGAGGCCGGAGAACCCGGCGCCGACGATGAGCACGTCGTGGTGTTCGTCCATGGGGGCCTACGCTTCCCGCTATTGACCGTTAGTCAATAAGCTATGCTGGCGCTGCCGCGACGTCAAGGGCGAACGGGTCCGATTTGCCCGCTCGTCCGGCCCGACGTCAGCTTGAGCCCTGGCGCCCGGCGAGCCCTGGCGCCCGGGAGAGGAGATACGCCGTGACCGCGCCCCGCCGTACCCGGCTCGACCCGGACGCGCGCCGCGCCCAGCTGGTCGAGCTGGGCGTGCGAGCGCTGTCGAAGGCCAGCCTGTACGACGTCAACCTGGACGAGATCGCCGCCGCGGCGGGCATCTCCCGGTCGCTGCTGTTCCACTACTTCGGCTCCAAACGGCGCTTCCAGCTCGCCGTGGTGCAGGCCGCGGCCGCCGGGCTGCTGCAGGGCACCGACCCCGACCCGGCGCTGCCGGCAGCGCAGCAGCTGCGCGCCTCGATCGAGGACTCGGTCGACTACGTCTCGTCCCGCCGCGATCTCTACCTGTCCCTGGTCCGCGGCGCGGCCAGCGGCGACGCGGCGATGCAGGAGATCTTCGACCGCACCCGCGCCGCGCTGGTCGACCGGATCATGGACGGCATCGCCGAGCTCGGCGGCGACCCCGGCGACCCGCTGCTGCCCATCGCGGTGCGGGCCTGGCTGGCGTTCACCGAGGAGGCCATCATCTCCTGGACCCCCGGCGGCCCGGTACCGCGGGAGCGGCTCACCGAGTTCCTGGAGTCGTCGTTCTACCGCGCCGTGCTGGCCTGACCCGGTCCGCCGCGTCGCACCCGGCGGCGCCGGCGCACCGCTCGGCACGCCGCGGCGTCGCGGTCAGCGGGCGTCGACGGTGGCGCCGCGCAGCAGCGGTCCCCACAGCAGGTCGGTGATGTCGCCGAGGTCGGTGACGTTGCGGGCGGTGGCCGCGGCGACGAGTGGGTTGACCACCGCGCGCTCCTCGGCGGTACCGGCGTAGCCCATCTCGACGCTGCCGGTGCCGCCGCCCTGGCCGAACGAGTCCGGCGGCACGTCCTTGCCCGGCACGATCGGTACCTGCGGCAGCCCGCTCACCACGCCACCGTGGTTCGCGCCCCGGTCGTACCCGTCGTCAATGGGTGCCTCCGGGGCCGGCACCGGCGGGTGGTCGGGCAGCCCCCAGCACTTCGGGCCGAGGTCGGCCCCGGAGACCGGCTCGTCGCCCGGCAGGTACTTGCCCGAGTCCCGGGTGATCTCCAGCGTGATGTGCAGCCGGCCGGTGTCGAACGCCCCCTCGATGTTCTTCTGCAGCTTCACCGCCGCGGCGGTCAGGCACGGGTACTCGGGTGAGTACTCGGCGAGCACCGACAGCAGCGGCCGGCTGACCTGGCCGAGCTGGATCAGTCGGCCCTCGTGCCGCTGCAGGAACGGCGTCGCGGTGTCGGCCAGCCCGGTGGTCTCGGACCAGAACTCCGCCAGCGCGGCCCGCTGCTCGGACACGGTCGACGCGGTCACGGTCAGGTTCGCCAGGATCGCCATCAGGTCCGGCAACGCACCCGTGTAGGTGTCGAGCACGCCGGCGAGCTTGCGCACGTCGGCGCGGATCGCCGGCATGTTCGCGTTCAGCGTCTTCAGGTACCGGTCCAGGGTGACCAGCGTGTCGCCGAGCTGGTCGCCGCGCCCGCGCAGTGCCGCCGCCAGCGCGGTCAGCGTGGCCGAGACCTTCTCCGGCGGTACCGCCTTGAGCAGCGGCAACGCGCGATCCAGCACCCGCTCCAGCTCGACCGCCCGCGCCGACCGGTCCTGGTGCACGACCGCGCCGGCGGCGATCGGCGTGCCGGCCGGGTGCGCCGGCGGCGTGAGGGACACGTACTTCTCCCCGAACAGCGTCTTCGGCAGCATCGACGCCGACACGTTGGCCGGAATCCGCGGTACCGAACCGGGGTCCAGCGCGACGGTGAGCCGGGCGGTGCGGCCGTCCGCGCTGATGTCGCGGACCTGACCGACCACCACGCCGCGCAGCTTCACGTCGGCGTTGCGGTCGAGCTGCAGGCCGGTGTGGTCGGTCAGCACGGTGACCGTGACGGCCGGTGTGAACACGTGCCGGTACGCACCGACCGAGACCGCGAGCAGCGCCACGACCAGCAGGACGAAGCACAGCCCGAGGAACGCGCGGCCACCCGAGCCCCACGGTTTCGCCGCCGGCCACACGGTCACCCGCGTCTCGCCGACCAGATCGCCTTCCGGTTGCCTCGGGTCCACGCCGGACCACCACCCTGTCTCAGGTGCGCAGTTCCTCGTCGGTCGATGTGCTCGCGTCGACCGGATCCCGCGGTGTGGCAACGGAACCGGCCCGTGGTGCGTACAGTTCGTCCAGCTGCTGCGGGTACGCCGCGAGGATGCGGTCCCGGCGCAGCTTCAGCGACGGGGTGAGCAGCCCGTTCTGCTCGGTGAAGTCGTCGTCGAGTAATCGGAACCGGCGGATCGACTCGGCCCGGGACACCGTCTCGTTGGCCCTCTCGACCGCCCGCCGCACCGCCGCCTCGACGTCGCCGCCGCGGTCGCGGAACCGTTGCGCCGCTTCGGCATCCAGCGTCACCAGCGCCGCCACGTACGGTCGGCCGTCGCCGACCACCAGGCACTGGCTGACCAGCGGGTCGGCCCGTACCGCGTCCTCCAGCGGGCCCGGCGCGACGTTCTTGCCGCCGGTGGTGACGAGGATTTCCTTGGCCCGCCCGGTGATCGTCAGGTACCCGTCGGCGTCCAGGGCACCGAGATCCCCGGTGGCGAGGAACCCGTCGGTGGTCACCGGCTCGTCGCTGCCCCAGTACCGCTGGAACACCTGCGGGCCGCGCACCAGCACCTCGCCGTGCTCGTCGATGCGCACGGTGGTACCGGGCAGCGGCCGGCCGACGCTGCCGAACCGCGGTGCGAGCGGCGGGTTGACGGTCGCGGCCGCGGTCGTCTCGGTCAGCCCGTAGCCCTCGTACACCACGATGCCGGCGCCGGCGAAGAACAGCGCCAGCCGGCGGCCGAGCATCGCCCCGCCGCTGATCGCGTACCGCACCCGGCCGCCCAGCGCCGCCCGCACCCGCCGGTACACGAGCAGGTCGTAGAGCGCGTGCGCGGCCCGTAACCGGAGCCCGGGTCCGCGCCCGGTGCCGTTGACCCGCCGCTCCAGCGCCGCACCGTACGCGGTGGCGACGCGCGCGGCGCGGTCGAACGAGGCGGCCCGGCCGATGTCCTCCGCGGTCGCCCGGGCGGTGTGGAACACCTTCTCGAACACGTACGGCACGGCCAGCAGGAAGGTGGGCCGGAACGACGCCAGGTCGGGCAGCAGGTCGGCCGGCTTCACGCTGGGGGAGTGGCCGACGCACACCTCGGCGCGCACGCAGCCGACCTGGATCACCCGGCCGAACACGTGCGCCAGCGGCAGGAACAGCACGGTGCTCGCGGGCCGCCTGGACACCGCCCGGAACACCGGGTACAGCAGCGCGGTGGCGTTGTCCGCCTCGGCCATCAGGTTCGCGTGGCTGAGCACGCACCCCTTGGGCCGTCCGGTGGTGCCGGAGGTGTAGATGATGGTCGCCGGATCGTCCGGGCCCACCGCCGCCCGCCGCTCGTCCACTGTGGACGCGTCGGTCCCGGCGCCGTGCCGGCGCAGCTCGTCCAGCCCACCCGAGTCCAGCTCGAACCGGTGCACCAGCGCCGGCAACCCACCCCCGGCGGCGGCATCGCTGCGGTCGCCCTCGGCGGCCGGAGCCCCGCCCGCATCGGGGCTGGTCGTACGCTCCGCGGCGCTGGCCGACTCGCCCGCATCGGGGCTGGTCGTACGCTCGGCGGCGGTGAGTGTCGCGGTGTGCCCGGCGGTCTCGGTGACGCAGCAGACCGCGCCGGAGTCACGCAGGATCCAGGCCACCTGAGTGGCCGACGAGGTCGGGTAGATCGGCACGCTGACGGCCGCCACCGAGGCGATCGCGTAGTCGAGCACCGCCCATTCGTACCGGTTGCGCGACATCAGCGCGACCCGGTCGCCGGGCCGCACGCCGATCGCGACGAGGCCGGCGGCGACCGCCCGTACCTCGTCGCGGAACTGCACGGCGGTCACGTCGGCCCAGCCGGCGCCGGTACGGCGGCGAAACAGCACCAGCCGCGGGGAGCGGGCGGCGGTGGCGTACACGCTGTCGGCGAGGCCGCCCGCGCTCGGCGGCTCGACCAGTGCGGGGACGCTGCACTCCGCCGCCATCACGCCACCTCCTAGCGCGCCGCCGGGCGAGCGGTCCGACGCTTGCGGGCCGGTGCGGGCCGTTCCAGCAGCGCCACCACCCCCTGACCACCGGCGGCACAGATCGAGACCAGGCCGCGTCTGGCGCCCCGCTCGTGCAGCAGCCGGGCCGTGGTGGCCACGATCCGGGCACCGGTGGCGGCGAACGGGTGGCCGGTGGCGAGCGAGGACCCGGCCACGTTGAGCCGATCGCGATCCAGCTCGCCGAACGCGCCGTCGAGCCCGAGCCGCTCGGCGCCGAACTCCGGGTCGCGCCAGGCCGCCAGGGTGGCCAGCACCTGCGAGGCGAACGCCTCGTGAATCTCGAACAGGTCGATGTCGTCGAGCGTCAACCCGTTGCGGGCCAGCAGCTTCGGCACCAGGTACACCGGTGCGGTGAGCAGCCCGTCGGCGCCGTGCACGAAGTCGACCGCGCCGCTGGCCGCGTCGACCAGGTGTGCCAGCACCGGGATGCGGTGCGCCTTCGCCCAGTCGTCGGAGGCGAGCAGCACCGCGGCGGCTCCGTCGGACAGCGGGGTGGAGTTGCCGGCGGTCATCGTCTCGGAACCGAAGACGGTACGCAGCCCCGCCAGCGTCTCGACGTTGGTCTCCGGCCGCAGGATCTCGTCCCGCCGCAGCCCGAGGTAGGGCGTCACCTCGTGGTCGAACAGCCCCGAGTCGTACGCCGCGGCCAGGTTGCGGTGGCTCGCGGCGGCCAGCTCGTCCTGCTCGGTACGGCCGATCCGCCAGTGCTGCGCGGTGCGCGCGGCGTGCTCGCCCATCGACAGCCCGGTACGCGGTTCGGCGTTGCGCGGGATCGCCGGGACGACCTGCCCGGGCCGCAGCCCGGTGAACGCCCGCGCCTTGCCCAGCACCCCGCGGGCCCGGTTCGCGGCCAGCAGCACCGCGCGCAGGTCGTCGTGCAGCTCGATCGGTACGTTCGAGGTGGTGTCGGTGCCGCAGGCGATGCCGGCCGCCGCCTGGCCCAGCTCGATCTTGTTGGCCACCGCGACGGCCGCCTCCAGGCTCGTCGTGCAGGCCCGTTGCAGGTCGTACGCGGGCGTCGTCGGGTCCAGGCGGGACCCGAGCACCGCCTCCCGGGTCAGGTTGAAGTCGCGGCTGTGCTTGAGCACCGCGCCGCCGACCACCTCGTCGAGCCGCTCGCCGGCCAGCCCGAGCCGGGCCACCAGCCCGTCCAGCGCGGCGGTGAGCATGTCCTGGTTGGTGGCGGTGGCATAGTGCCCGTTCGCCTTCGCGAACGGGATGCGGTTGCCGCCGAGCACGCCGACCTTCACGGCGCAGACCATACTTGCGGGTAGACTTACTCGCAAGTAAGGATGTTCCGCATGGTCGACCGATACCAGCGCCTCACCTCCGCCGGCCCCGGCCGGGCGATCGCCCGGCGCCTCGGCCTGCCGCGCCCCGCGGTGCTGCCCCGCCGCGACCCCGCGCAGCCGGCCGCGGTGCCGGGCCCGATCGTGCTCGCCGGCCTCACCGCCCCCAGCGGGAACCGCCCCCAGAGCAGCGACGGCGACACCAGCACCGGCACCGGCTCCGCGAGCGGCGACACCGGCACCGCGAGTGGCGACCGCGATATCGGCACCGATCCCGGCACCGCGAGCGGCGACACCGGTGCCGGTGCCGAGGGTGCGGCGCGCGACCCCGGTGCCGACGGCGCCGTCACCGTCACGGCCGGTGGCGAGCTGGCCGACGCGGTGCGAGCGGCGCTCGCCGCTACCGGCGTCGAGTTCGTCGCCGCCGCCGAACATCCCGCCGCCCTGGTGTACGACGCGTCCGGGCTCACCGACGCCGCCCAGCTCGGCGGCCTGCGGGAGTTCCTCGGGCCCCGGGTGCGGTCGCTGCGCACCGGTGGCCGGGTGCTGGTGCTGGCCCGGCCGCCCGCCGAGGCGCCGGACGTGGCCGCGCACGTGGCCCGCCGCGCGCTCACCGGGTTCGTCCGGTCGCTGGGCAAGGAGGTCGGCCGCGGCGCCACCGTCTCGCTGCTGCGCGTCGCCACCGGCGGCGAGTCGTCGCTGGGCAGTACGCTGCGGTTCCTGCTGTCGCCCCGCTCCGCCTACGTCTCCGGCCAGGTCGTCGACGTCGCTCCGGCACCGGCCGGCGGCCCCGGCCGAGCCGGCTCCGCCGACGGGGCGGCTGCCGAGCGGCCGCTGGCCGGGCGCACCGCGCTGGTCACCGGCGCGGCGCAGGGGATCGGCGCCGCGATCGCCGCGACGCTCGCCGCCGACGGCGCCACCGTGGTGTGCCTGGACGTACCGGCACAGGGCGAGGCGCTGGCGGCGGTCGCGAACCGGGTCGGCGGCAGCTCGCTGCACCTGGACATCACCGCGCCGACCGCGCCGCGCGAGCTCGTCGAGTACCTGACCCAGCGGTACGACGGGGTCGACATCGTGGTGCACAACGCCGGCGTGCTGCGGGACCGGACGCTGGCGAAGATGACCGAGGCGGAGTGGGACACCGTACTGTCGGTCAACCTGATCGCGCCGCAGCGGCTCACCGCGGCGCTGGTCGACGACCCGACGGCGCTGCGGCCCGGCGCCCGGATCGTCTGCCTGTCGTCGCTCAACGGCATCGCCGGCGCGGCCGGCCAGACCAACTACGCGGCCAGCAAGGCCGGCGTGATCGGCCTGGTCGAGGCGTACGCCCCCGTGCTCGCGCAGCGTGGCGTCACCATCAACGCGGTTGCGCCGGGCTTCATCGAGACCCGGATGACCGCGAGCATGCCGCTGACCGTGCGGGAGGTGGGCCGGCGGGCGAACAGTCTCGCCCAGGGTGGCCTGCCGGTCGACGTCGCCGAGGCCGTCAGCTGGCTCGCCGCGCCGGACTCCGGCGGTATCACCGGCCAGACCGTCCGGGTCTGCGGCCAGAGCCTGCTCGGCGCCTGACCGGCTGCCGGCGCCGGGTCGCGCCGCTCGACCGCTTGCTGGAGAAGGGAACGCGCGATGGGAGTTGCCGCCTCGTACCTGCGCGGGCTGCTGCCGCGGCCGGCCGCCACGAGCGTGCCGAGCACGGTGGTGCGCCGCGACGACGTCCGGATCGACCCGGCGCACCTGCTGCGCTACGCCCGGGTCTGCGGTTGCACCCTGACCGGGCCGCTGCCGCCGGCCTACCCGCACCTGCTCGGCTTCGCCCCCGCGCTGACGCTGATGGCCGGCGGCGACTTCCCGTTCCGGCTGCCGGGGCTGGTGCACACCCGCCAGGTGCTCACCTGGTACCGCCCGGTCGAGGTCGACGAGGCGCTCGACGTCGAGGTGTCCGCGGCGAACCTGGCCGCCCACCACCGCGGCGCCACCATCGACGTACTCACCCGGGTACGTGCCGGCGGCGACGAGGTCTGGGTCGGCCGCTCCACCTACCTGAGCCGTTCCGTGCGCCTCCCGTCCACCGGGGACGGTCCGGCCGAGCCGGACCCCGAGCCGTTGCCGGCGGATGCCTGGTGGCGGCTGCCGGCCGGGCTGGGCCGGCGCTACGCCGCGGTGTCCGGGGACCGCAACCCGATCCACCTGTCCGCGCTGACCGCCCGGCCGTTCGGCTTCCGTACCGCGATCGCGCACGGGATGTGGTCGGCGGCGCGCTGCCTGGCGGCGCTGGAGGGACGGCTGCCCGAGCGCGGCGAGGCCACCGTGTCGTTCCGCCGTCCGGTACGCCTGCCCGGCCGGGTGGGCTTCGGCGCCCGGATCGACGACGCTGCCATCACGTTCGCCGTGACCGATCCGGCCGACCGGCTGCTGGTCTCCGGCCGGGTCGCGCCCCGGGACTGACCGCGCCGCTCAGCGGGGGCGGGGCCAGTGGGTACCGCGCAGCAGGTTGTCCAGGCCGAGCCAGGCGAAGTTCATCAGCCGGGCACTGGTGACCTCCGGGTCCTCGTCCGGCCGGGTGACCGACCAGTCGGCGAGCGCCTCGCAGGCGCCGATCAGGCTGTGTGCCAGCGCCCCGAGGTCGTCGGTGGTGGGCCGGCGCCGGCCGCGCGGGTGGCGCTCGGCGACGGCCCGCTCGATCAGTACCGTGACGAACTCGACGATGGCCGACCGCAGCGCGGCGACCTCGCCGGCGAACGGTTCGCCGTGCGCCGGTGCCTGCTGGTGCAGCACCCGCCAGGCGTCCCGGTGCCGCGCGACGACGGCGAAGAACGCGCTCAGCCCGTACCACAGGGCGCGGTCGGGTGGCAGGTCGGCGCCGTGCTCGTCGTCGAGCGCCGAGACGATCGCGGTGCGCACCCGGTCGGCCTCGCGCTTGATGCAGGCCAGGAACAGCTCTTCCTTGCTGCCCAGGTAGAGGTAGAGCATCGGCTTGGAGATGCCGGCCCGCTCGGCCACCTCGTCCATCGACGCGGCGTGGAAGCCCTGCCGGGCGAACACGGTCACCGCCGCGTCCATCATCTGCTGCTCGCGCACCGCCCGCGGCAGCCGCTTGCGTCTGGTGGTCGCCTCCCCGCTCACTCTTGCGAGCTTAGCGGTCCGACCACTAACCTTACTCCGAAGTAGGGTTACTTGTGAGTAAGTAGGGAGAGATCGATGGTGCTGGATCTGTCCACGGTGGACTTCAGCGGCCTGACCCCGGACGAGTTCGCCCGGATGGTCAAGCAGGCGTCCAAGGGCGAGCTGGAGGCCGCGATGAGCGGGCCGCACCGGCGCGCGGTGCTCGACGAGGTGTTCGGCCGGATGTCCAGCCGGTTGCGCGCCGAGCGGGCCGGCACGCTGTCGGCGGTGATCCGGTGGACCATCACCGGCGACCCCGCCGACGAGTACGAGCAGGTCATCGACAACGGCACCTGCACCGTCGGCGCACCCACCGCCGCGAAGCCCCGGCTGTCCATCACCACCGACCCGGTCTCGTTCCTGAAGCTGGTGTCGGGCAACGCGTCCGGCCCGGCACTGTTCATGACCCGCAAGCTCAAGCTGGCCGGCGACCTCGCCCTCGGTGCCGGCCTGACCAGCTACTTCGACATCCCGAAGGCCTGAGGCAGCCATGTTCTCGATGGAGCTGACCGAGGAACAGCGCGACCTGCGCGACTGGGTGCACGGGTTCGCCGCCGAGGTGGTGCGGCCCGCCGCCGCCGAGTGGGACGAGCGCGAAGAGACCCCGTGGGAGATCATCCGCGAGGCGGCGAAGATCGGCCTGTACGGGTTCGAGACGATCGCCGAGCTGTGGGCCGACCCGACCGGGCTGTCCATGCCGATCGCCAACGAGGAACTGTTCTGGGGCGACGGCGGCATCGGCATGTCCATCTTCGGTACCACCCTGGCGGTCGCCGGCATCTTCACCGCCGGCACCCCCGACCAGCTCGCCGAGTGGGTGCCGGACTGCTTCGGCGACGCCGACGACCCGAAGCTCGCCGCGTACTGCGTGTCCGAACCCGAGGCGGGCAGCGACGTGGGCGCGATGCGTACCCGGGCGCGCTACGACGAGGCCAGCGACGAGTGGGTGATCAGCGGCCAGAAGGCGTGGATCACCAACGGCGGCATTGCCAACGTGCACGTCGTGATGGCATCGGTCGACCCGGAGCTCGGCAGCCGCGGCCAGGCCGCCTTCGTGGTACCGCCGGGCACCGCCGGCGTGGTCTCCACCCGCAAGATCCGCAAGCACGGGCTGCACGCCTCGCACACCGCCGACGTGTTCTTCGACGACGTCCGGGTGCCGGGCCGGTGCGTACTGGGCGGCAAGGAGAAGCTCGACGCCCGGCTGGCTCGGGCCCGCGAGGCGCGGGGTGGTCGCGGGCACGCGGCGTTCGGGACGTTCGAGATGAGCCGGCCGACCGTCGGCGCCCAGGCGATCGGCATCGCCCGCGCCGCCTACGAGTACGCGCTGGACTACGCCGGCACCCGCGAGCAGTTCGGCCGGCCCATCGTCGACAACCAGGCGATCGCCTTCACCCTGGCCGATCTGCGTACCGAGATCGACGCGGCCCGGCTGCTGGTGTGGCGGGCCGCCTGGATGGGCCGCAACGACAAGACGTTCGACGCCGCGCAGGGCTCGATGTCCAAGCTGAAGGCCGGGGACGTCGCGGTCTGGGCCACCGAACGCGCGATCCAGATCCTCGGTGGCGCCGGCTACAGCCGCGAACACCCGGTCGAACGCATGCACCGGGACGCCAAGATCTACCAGATCTTCGAAGGCACCGCGGAGATCCAACGCCTGGTCATCGCCCGAGCCCTCACCGGCCGCCACCTCCGCTGACCCGGGGACTGCGAACGACGGCGCCGTGCGGCGGCCCGGTGCGACGGTGCGCACCGGGCCGCCGGTGCCGGGCCGGTCAGGACTGGGTGCGCCGCCGCCGGGTCAGGACCAGCACCGCGGCACCGCCGCCGAGCAGGGCGAGCGCACCGCCGGCGATCAGGCCCAGCGACGTACCGGTCACCGGCAGGCTGCCGGAGCCGCCGCCGTTGCCGGCCGGGGTGAGCGACGGCTGCGCCGAGGCGGACGACGACGGCGCGGCGCTGCCGGACTGCGACGGCGACGCGGACGGCGACGTCGGCCCGCCGCTCGGCGACTGCGAGGGCGACCCGGACGGCGAGCTGCTGGGCGAGGTCGACGGCGGGCACGGCTTGCAGCCGGTGATGTCGCCCGCGTCCGCGTCGGTACCGTCACCGTTGGTCGACGCGTCGGTCCAGGTCTGCCCGCCGCAGCTGGCGGTGTGGTACGTCCACTGGTAGGCGCCGCCGGTGATCTGCGCGTCGGGGCCGAAGTAGAGCTTCGGCCAGTCCGATGTCGACGCCGGCATGCCGGGGCAGTCGGTACCGCGGTCGCCGGTGCCGTGCACGTCGCAGGCGTAGTCGTACCGGTTGCCGACGTTCTTGGTCGACGGCGGCGTCGCGCTGTCGACGGTCAGCGTGTAGTCGCCGGTCACGGTGCCCTTCACGCCGCGCACCCGGTTGCCCTCGCGCGGCGAGTTCGCCGTCCCGCCGATGGTCGCGAAGGTGCCCTGGTCGTGCAGCCGCACGGTCCAGGAGCCGTCGGTGTCGCCGGGGGTGATGGTGACCGACCGGTGCAGGTTCAGGCGCGCCCAGTAGCCGTGGTGGCCACTGTCGACGTCGTTGACGATGTGGACGGTGTCCTTGACGCTGCCGCCGGGGACGCTGCCGCTGGTGTCGGCCAGCGCGGGCGCCGCGGCGGCGAGGGCGAGCGCGCCCCCCGCGAGCGCGCCGACGGTCAGGGTTCGAATCTTCAACGGACTCCCTTTCTGGTGAGAGTGCTTCACGGTCTGCATCGGGCTGGCCAGCTGCGCCGTATCAGCTACCAGGGAGTAGTGGCCGGTCGTCGGTGCCGGCCGCCGATCGGGCCACCGGCGCCATCCGATCGGAGGAGAAGACCCCGCGGTGGCGTTCGGTGCCGGGCGTCCGGCCCGGGTTCAGCGGTGGGCCGGCCAGGCGTGCAGGGCGAGGGCGGCGACGTGGTCGAGCTGGGTGCGGGGCACGCCGTCGCGCGCCGCCTGGGCGAGGCCGTTGAGCGTGGTCAGCAGGTACCGGGCGAGGGCGGTCGTGTCGGTGTCGGCGGGCAGCCGGCCGGCGGCGACGTCGGCCCGGATCTTCACCGCGAACGCGGCGCACTTCGCGTTGCGCAGCCGCCGCAACAGCTCGTGCACCTCGGCGTTGCTGGTGTTCGCGTCGCCGCTGACGACCAGGCAGCCGGCCGGCAGGCCGCGCCGGGTGTACCGGGCCGGACCCTCGCGCAGCACCCGTGCGGCGGCGTCGCGGGCGGTGGGTTCCTCGGCCAGCGCCCGGTCGATGAAGTCCCCGTACCGGGTGTCGTAGCGGCGCAGCGCCTCGACGAACAGCTGCTGCTTGTCGCCGAAGGCGTGGTACAGGCTGGGCGCGCCGATGCCGAGCTCGGTGGTCAGATCGCGCATCGAGGTCGCCTCGTAGCCGCGGCGCCAGAACAGCCGGACCGCCTTGTCCAGCGCGGCGTCCCGGTCGAACGAGCGCGGTCGCCCGCGTGCTGCTGTCGCCATGCCCACATTCTATAGCGAACGTTAGACAATGTGCTACGGTCCTCATCTGTAACGACCGTTAGAGAAAGGGCGGGCCATGGGCAGGCTGGCAGGGCGCACGGCGCTGGTGACCGGGGCGGGCCGGGGGATCGGCCGGGCGATCGCGCGGCGCCTGGCCGCCGACGGCGCCCGGGTCGGCGTGCACTACGGGACGAGCGCCGACGGGGCGGCGCAGACGGTCGCGGCGATCGAGGCGGCCGGCGGCGAGGCGTTCCGGTTCGGTGCCGAACTCGGCGTGCCCGGAGACGTCGCGGCGCTGTGGTCGGCGTACGACCGGCACGCGGACGCGGTGGACATACTCGTCAACAACGCCGGCGTGCTGGGCGGGCGCACGCCGTACGAGCTCCTCGACGCCGCGACCTACGACCACGTCTTCGCGGTGAACACCAGGGCGCCGTTCTTCCTGATCCAGCAGGGGTTGTCGCGGCTGCGCGACGGCGGCCGGATCGTCAACGTGTCCACCCGGTTCACTCACGGCGCGCGCAACCCGGACCTGCTCGCGTACTCGATGTCGAAGGCGGCGCTCGACGCGCTCACCGCCACCCTGGCCAAGCAGCTCGGCGGCCGTGGCATCACCGTCAACGCGGTCGGCCCCGGCGCCACCGACACCGACATGAACGCGGCCCGGCTGGGTACCGCCGAGGGGCGTGCCGCGATCGCCGCGCTCTCCCCACTGGACCGCGTCGCGGCGCCGGCCGACATCGCCGACGTCGTGGCGTTCCTGGCCTCCCCGGATGCCCGCTGGGTCACCGGACAGTGGATCGACGCGAGCGGCGGCTCGCTGCTCTGACCCGTACGGGGTGATCGCTGCTCTGACCGGCACGGTGTGATCGGCCCGACCCGGACCGTGAGGGGGTGGTGCTTCGGGCGGGTCGCGGGGATGGCCCGGCCGGTGGTACGGAAGCATGTCGGCGTGTCGACACAGCAGACGACCCCTCGCCGCGCCGCCCTCCTCGTCGCCGTCGTGCTCGCACTGGCCGGCGCCGGATGCGGACCGACCGCCTCCGGCGCCGATCCCGGCGCGACCAGCTCGTCGAACGCGGAAGCGTTGGCGCAGTTGGCGAAGCTCACCGTCCGCGCGCCGGCGAGCATGGCCGAGTACCGTCGCGACCGGTTCGGGCCGGCCTGGGCCGACGTGGACGACAACGGCTGCGACACCCGCGACGACGTACTGGCCCGGGACCTGACCGGGGTGCGCCGGGACTCCGACGGCTGCACCGTGCTGTCCGGCAGCCTGCACGACCCGTACACCGGCCGTACCATCGCGTTCCGGCGCGGCGTGCGCACCTCGGCGGCGGTGCAGATCGACCACCTGGTACCGCTGGCGAACGCGTGGCGCACCGGCGCCCGGAGCTGGACCGCCGACAAGCGGCAGCGACTCGCCAACGACCCGGCGAACCTGCTCGCGGTCGACGGTCCGGCGAACGAGTCCAAGGGCGACCAGGACGCCTCCACCTGGCTGCCGCCGGCCGCCGGCTACCACTGCGCGTACGTGGTGGCCCAGGTGCGGGTGAAGTCCACCTACGGACTGTGGGTGACACGGGCGGAACACGACGCGATCGCCCGCGTTCTGCACGGCTGCGGCGCCGGGTCGCAACCCGGCGCATCGGCTCCCGGTTCGCCGTCCCCGGGCTCGACGGCTCCGGGTGCGTCGGCGCCGGGTTCGACCGCTCCGGGTTCGGCGGCGCCGACCGTGCATCCCGGGTCCTGGTGCGGCACACCGGATGCGCGTGGCCGGACCGCCGGCGGTACCGCGATGGTGTGCACCGGCCCGGCCGGTGAGCGACCCCGCTGGCGCACCCCGAACTGAGCGGTCCCCGCCCGGCCGACACCGGTTGTTCCGGGCGTCGCCGCAGGTCGATGCCGGCTTCGCGGTTCTGTCGTACCGGCCGGTTATCGTGACGCGGCAGGCAAGCACGGCACCGGATCGGTGTCGGGTCGACAGGGAGGGCACACCGCGTCGATGGACGAAACAGAGCCGATTGCGGTCGGCGGGCAGACCGGTGCCGACCCGGTGCGACGCAGCGGCGCCGTGCTGGTCCGGCCGGTGCCGGTGCGCAAGCTGGCGAAGGTCCCGTTCGTGGAGCTGGCCGACGGGCGGGTGCAGGGCGTGGTGTCCAGCGGCTCGGACATCGCCCGGGTGTACGTGTCGTCGGTGACGGCGGTCGGGCACGGCCTGAGCTGCAGCACCAACAACAACCGGCCGTGCGGCGCGCTGCACGGACCGTACCCGTGCAAGCATCTCCGCCTGCTGCTCTCCGAGGCCACCCTGCAGTACGGCCTGCCGCGGGTCGCGCGCTACCTGCGGGTCGAGGTCGAGCCGGACGGTGACCTGGAGTCCGCGCTCGACCCGCACCACGAGCCGACCCCGGCCGCCACCGTCTTCAGCCGGTTCCTGCGCCACCTGTCCTACCTGGAGCTGCCCGAGGTCGCCGAGCCGATGCCGGAACTGCACTGGTTCGGCGGGACGAGGGCGGTCGACTGATGCTGGCCACGCAACTGGGCACGTTGCTCGCCGGCGAGGTCGCCGGCCTCGACCCGGCCCTCGACGTCGCGGACGGGCTGGACGACGCGCTGGCCCACGGGTTGGGCCGGCTGGGCGATCCGGAGCGCGCGGCGCTGACGGCACTGGCCGCCGCGGTCGGCGGCTCGCCACTTTCCACCCCGGTCGGCGAGGCGGTCGCGAAGCTCGCCGCGGGCACCGTGGCGGACGAGTACCTGGCGGCGCTCGCGGGCGCCCGCACGGCGCTGTTCGGCGCCGCGCACGACGCCCTGCTGGCCCGGCTCGACGACGCGCTCGGCCGGCAGCGCGCCGAGTGGGCGGGTGCCGGCACCGACGCCGCGGCCGTGCCGCTGGCGGCGGCCCGCTCCTGGCTCACCGAGCTGGCCGTGACCGGCTGGCGCGGCGTCGACGAGGACCTGGTCGCGGCGTCCGCCCCGGTGGTCGCCGCGCTGCTGGTGGAGCCGCGCACCCGGCGGCTCGCGGTGCTGCTCGACGGGTTCGGCGCCGAGCTGCGCGCCTGCGCTCCGGTCGCCACGATGGAGCTGCTGCCGGTGCGCCGCTGGGGCGACCTGTGGTCGCGGGCCGTTCTGCTCGCGCAGGACACCTGGCCTGGGCCGGCCGAGCCGGTTCCGGTCTCCGGCCGGCTGTTGCCGCTCGGCGTCGACGTGCACGAGCACGCCACCGCGGTGCAGGTGCAGGTGCACGGCGTGCTGGAGAGCGCGGAGGGCGTCCGGTCGGTGCGCGCCTCCCTGGTCGCGGCGAAGGTCGACACGATCGTCGGTCCCGCGGTGTGGAGCCTGTTCGACGCGCCGGTGCTGCTCGGTGCGCTCGCCGAGCACCGCGCGCTGGAACTGGCCGACATGCCCCTGCTGCCCGGCGGTGACCTGCGCTGGCGGGAGAGCGCGGCGCGACTCGGCGAGCCGGCCGACCCGTTCACCACCGCCCGGCTGGTCCTGCCGACCGCGACCGCCGTGGCACCGCCGCCGCTGGACCGGCATCCGGCCCGGCTGGCCGAGCCGGTGCTGGTGGAGGACTACCAGACGGTCGACGGTGCGGCCGTGCTCGACGGGCACCGGCTGCGGTTCGATCTCGACCGGCTGCCCGGCTGCGGCCCGCTGACCCCGGCGCTGGTGGCCGGCTCGACCGGCTGCATCGGCTTGCTGCGCTGGGACGCCGGCGAGTGGCTGCTGCAGCCGCTCGCGGTGCGGGCCACGGTGAAGCGCAAGCCGGTCGTGGCGGCCACCGGTGACTGGGCGCTCGGCCCGACCGATGCCAAGGTGGCCAAGGCAGAGGCGAAGAACGACGCGGTTTCCGTGCTGCGGGAGCGCGCGGGACGGCTGCTGCGCTCATGACCGACGACGAGCGGGACGCCACCGGCCCCGATTCCGCATCCGGCCACGACGATCGGGCGCTCGGCGCCGACCGCGAAACCGGGTCGGTCGACGACGATCGCGCGGCGGACGCCGATCGCGATGCCGCGCGACGCCAGGTGCTCTACTGGCGGCTGCTGTCGCGGGTGTTCGGCGCGGACGAGCAGCCCAACCTGGAGACGACCAGCGTGCAGATCGTCGACGAGCTCGGGCTGCCACCGGCACTGGCCGACCCGTCGGTCAGCGTCGACACCGTGGTGCAACGGTTCCCGGAGCTGGCGGCGGAGTTCGACGATCTGTTCCGGCCCACGCCAGGAGAGCGCGACACCGCCGCAGAGGTGCGCCGGGCCGCGCTCGCCGGCAAGCTGCTGCTCAACGTGTTCGCCACCGGCAGCGGCAACGTCAGCGCCACCCAGCTCGCCGGCTGGCAGGCAGACGCCGGCTGGTTCGAACGCGCGCTCGGCTGCGAGCCGGGGCAGCTGCGCGGCTCGCCCCACGGCAACGAGCTGGGCGGGGTGCTCGCCGGCATCGAGGGTGACCTGGTCAACCGGATGCGGCTGCGTGAGGTGCTGGCCGACCCGGTGCTGGCCCGGCAGCTGACGCCGAGCATGTCGCTGATCGAGCAACTGCTGCGGGACAAGTCGAACCTGTCCGGCGTCGCGCTGGCCAACGCCAAGGCGCTGATCCGGCGGTACGTCGACGAGGTCGCGCAGGTGCTGCGCACCCAGGTGGAGAAGACCAGCGCCGGCACCATCGACCGGTCGGTGCCGCCCAAGCGGGTGTTCCGCAACCTCGACATCGACCGCACCATCTGGCAGAACCTGACCAACTGGAACCCGGAGGACGAGCGGCTCTACGTCGACCGGCTATTCTACCGGCACACCGCGCGGCGTACCACCCCGGCGCGGATGATCGTGGTCGTCGACCAGTCCGGTTCGATGGTCGACTCGATGGTGAACTGCACGATCCTCGCGTCGATCTTCGCCGGGCTGCCCAAGGTCGACGTGCACCTGATCGCGTACGACACCCGCTCGCTCGACCTGACGCCGTGGGTGCACGACCCGTTCGAGGTGCTGCTGCGCACCAACCTCGGTGGTGGCAACGACGGGCCGGTCGCGCTGGCCATGGCCCAGCCCAAGATCGCCGACCCGCGCAACACGGTGCTGGTGTGGATCTCCGACTTCTACGAGTTCGACCGGTCCCAGCCGCTGTTCGACGGGCTGCAGGCGGCGCACCGTTCGGGGGTGCGGCTGATCCCGGTCGGCTCGGTGACCAGTTCCGGCCGGCAGGAGGTCAATCCGTGGTTCCGGCAGAAGTTCAAGGACCTGGGCACCCCGGTGATCTCGGGCCACATCCGCAAGCTCGTGACCGAACTCAAGAACTTCCTCGGCTAAGGCTAGGAGACACATCGTGACCGACGACCTGCTGCGCGCGCCCGCCGAGGTCAAGTACGCCGACGAGCTGAACTGGCTGGAGTCGGTGGACGACGGGCCCAAGCCGTTCTCGTGGCGGCTGTCGCCGAAGATGGTGCGGCTGTTCATCCTCGGCTCCGAGCGCGCCGACGGGCTGGAGCGCGAGATACCGCAGAAGTGGTTCGGTGATCGCAGCTTCGTCGAACGCGCGATCGTCACCCTCGCCTCCGACCGCGGTCTGCTGCTGATCGGCGACCCCGGGACCGGCAAGAGCTGGCTCGCCGAGCTGCTGTCGGCGGCGATCTGCCGCAACTCGACGCTGGTCGTGCAGGGCACCGCCGGTACCACCGAGGACCACATCAAGTACTCGTGGAACGTGTCGATGGTGATCGCGAAGGGGCAGTCGCGCGAGTCGATGATCCCGTCGCCGATCATGACCGCGATGGAGCGCGGCGTGATCGGCCGGTTCGAGGAGCTGACCCGCTCCACCAGCGACGTGCAGGACGCGCTGATCTCGATCCTGTCCGAGAAGTACGTGTCGATCCCGGAGCTGGACGACGACAACATCGTGTTCGCCCAGCCCGGCTTCTCCATCATCGCCACCGCCAACAGCCGGGACCGGGGCGTCAACGACCTGTCGTCGGCGTTGAAGCGGCGGTTCAACTTCGTCCGCATTCCGGTGGTGACGAACAAGAAGAGCGAGACCGAGATCGTCCGGTTCCGCACCGAGGAGCTGCTGAAGCGGCACGCGATCGAGCTGGACGTGCCGCCGTCGCTGCTGTCGATCCTGCTGCAGAGCTTCGCCGACCTGCGCGCGGCGGCGCAGTCGGCGGCCAGCGACGACGAGAAGCTGGAGTCGGCGCTGTCCACCGCCGAGCAGATCGGCGTGCTGGAGGACGCGATCCTGTCCAGCCACTTCTTCGGCGACCGCACCCTGACCGCGCAGCGGCTCGCCTCCTCGCTGGTCGGTTCGCTGGCCCGGCGCAGCCCGGAGGACCTGGCGATCCTCAACAAGTACTGGCACGGGGTGGTCGAGCCGCGCAGCAAGGCCGAGGGCGGCGAGTGGCCGGCGTTCCTGGACGGTGGTCGCGACACCATCGCGACGCTGTCATGACCGGCGCTGCCGGGAGCGGGATGCCGGCCGAAGCGCCGTTCGCGGCGCTGCGCGGCCAGCTTCACGACGCCGCCGGTAAGTTCGGCGGTGGCGAGGTCGCGGCCGAGATCCTGACCGGGCTGGTCGACGACGTCGACCGGGCGCTGCGCGAGGCGCTGGAGATCTTCCCGGTCTGCCACCACTCGCCGGCGTCCGCGGTGGCGATGGCCCGGCGGTTGCGCGCGAAGCAGCCCAAGGTGATCTACCTGGAGCTGTGCGAGGATCTGCAGCCGTTGCTGGGCGAGCTGGCCAACTGCACCCTGCCGGTCGCGCTGCAGGCGTACGCATCGGAGCTCGACGGGTTCCCCGCCGAGTGGGGCCCGCTGTCGGTGATCGCACCGATCACCGAGGCGTCCGCCGAGTACCAGGCGATCTCCTACGCGCTGACCACGCCCGGGGTCGAGCTGGTCTGCGTGGACCACTCGGCCGACCACGTGTTCCAGCAGAAGCCGCCCGAGCGCTCCACGGCCGAGCCGCCCGAGCGTTCCGCGGCGGAGCCATCCGAGCCGGCGTCGGCCGAGCCGGCGCTGCACGGTGACGCGGTCGGCGTGCAGCTCGGTGACCTGCGCCCACGGTTCGCCGAGCTGGAGGCGTTCCTGCTGCACCACGGCAAGGTGCGGCACTGGTCGGAGTGGTGGGACCAGTACGTCGAGCAGCCGCTCGTCGGTGCCGACCACGAGACGTACCGGCAGGTCATGGTGCTGATCGGCAGCCTGTTCCGGCGGCTGACCCCGGACCCCGGCCGGCTGGCCGAGGACGAGGCGCGCGAGCGGTACATGTGGACCCGGATCCGGGCGCACCACTCACAGTCCACTGTGGACATCGGCGACTGCCTGTACGTGTGCGGCGCGTTCCACGCGGCGACCCGGGTCGACCAGTTCGGCGTCGACTCGACCGCGGCGTACGAGATCGGGCCGCGCACCGAGACGAGCTGGCTCTACGGGCTGATCCCGTCCAGCCACTCGGCGATCGAGGCGCAGTTCGGGCTCGCACCCGGCTCGGTGTCGATCGCCGCGGCCACCTGGTCCCGCGCCACCAGCGGCCGCGGGGCAGTCCGGCCGTACCGGCTGAGTTCGGCGAAGTCCGGCAAGACGGCGAAGGCTTCCACGCCACGGGTGACCACGGCGACGGCGCCGGCCGAGCCGGGCGGCGACATGCTGTCCGAGTTCCTGTCCGCGCCGTCCCGGCCCGGCGGGCTGGACGACGACGAGCTGCGCGGCTGGTGCGTCGACCTGGTCCGGCTGGCCCGCCGCAACGGATACCTGGCCAGTACCGCCGATGCGATCGCGGTGTTCGAGACCTCGATGCTGCTCGCCGGCATCCGCGGCCGGCACCGACCCACCCCGTACGACTTCTCCGACGCGGCCGTCACCTGCATCGAGAAGGACACCGTGCCCGGCCGTCGCGACGTCGCGACGCTGTGCGGGATCCTGCTCGGCGGCGACCGGATCGGCCGCGTCGGCTACGACGCGCTGCCGCCACTGGCCCGCGACGTGTACGACCGGCTCACCCCGCTCGGCCTCGACCTGACCGCCCGCACCCAGAAGCGCGCGCTGCTCGACCTGGCCGCGCAGCCCGAGCTGCGGCCCTGCTCGGACCTGCTGTGGCTGCTGCGCCGGCTGCTGCCGGACGGCACCGTCCGGCCGATCATGGGCGAGCGCACGCTCGGCGAGAGCTCGGTGCAGGAGAGCTGGGACCTGGCGCTGGGCCGCAACCAGCGCTCGCTGATCGAGCTCGGCTACGACGGGGTCACCGTCGAGCAGGTGCTCGAACAGCGGCTGCGCCGCGCTGCCTGGGACCCCACCGCCACCGCCGGTACCGCGCTCGCCGCCGTCGAGGACTCGATCCTGTTCCTGGCCAACCGCCGGTTCACCGAGGAGCTCGGCGCCCGCGCGGTCAGCCTGCTCGCCGCCGAACGCACCGTCGCCGGCGCCCCCGACGTGCTGCGCCGCATCCGCCGGCTCCTCACCTACTACCGGGGCGTCGCGCCGACGCTGCCGGGCTGGGTGCAGGAGTTCGTCACCGCCGGCTACGCGCACTACTGCACGCTGCTGCCGGTCGCCACCGTCGACGAGGAGACCTCGGTCCGGCAGGTCGCCGCCATGCTGGGCTTCCTGTTCAGCATGGAGAGCCTGGCGCTGTCGCTCGGCTGCGACCGGGCCCAGCTGGAGCTGGCGGTGGCGCAGTCGCACCCGGAGACGCCCGCCACGATCGCGCTGCTCTGGGCCGCGCGGTACCAACTCGGCCTGCTCACCCTGGCCGACCTGCGGTCCCGCTGCGACGAACTGCTCGGCAACCCGCTGACGGTGCCGTCCTTCCCGGCGTACCTGAGCGGGTTCGTGCAGGCGCTCGACCCGGCGCCCGGGCTGACCGGGTTCGTGGTCGAGGCGCTGTCCGGCGCGTTCGCCCGGCTGCCCGACGAGGTGCTGCTGCCCTGGCTGCCGACCCTGCTGACCACGCTGCGGGCCGAGGCGGCCGAGCTGATGCCGCTGCTGGTGCGCGAGGCGGGTCGTACCTTCCCCGGCTCGCTGCGCGCCCTCGACACCTGGACCCCGCCGTGGGCCGAGACGCCGCCGGCGCCGATCCCAGCGGTACCGGCGGTTGCGGGGCCGGCGGTCGAGCTGCTGGCCGAGCGGCCGGACAGCTGCGACGCCGTCGCCGCCCTGCTGGGCAGCACCGATCCCTGGCACGGCACCGTATCCGTGCCACCGGCCGGGCTGCTCACCGAGCATCCCGCCACCGCCACCGCGGTCGCGGCCCTGCTCGACTGAGCCGCCCACCGACCGGGGCCCCCGGCCGGTGGGGTCTCCGGCCGGGCTCGCCGCCGCCGTCGGGCTCCGATGGGCCCGGCGGGTTGGCGGCTTCGGCCTGCCTCACCGCCGCCCTCGGGCTTCGGCGGGTGGTGGCTCCGGCGGGGGTGCCGCCGCCAACGGACCTCGCGTGCTCCGGCGGGGGTGCCGCCGCCGACGGACCTTGCGTGCCTCGGCGGACTGGCGGCTCCGGCCGGGCGCGCCGGTGCTGCCAGAGCTCGCCGGACTCCGGCAGGCAGGCGGCAGCGGCCCGGCTCGCCGCCGAGCCGTCCGCGACGACCGTCGGGGCGGACGGCGCGACCGGGGGCCGGGCCGGACCACGCTCTGTCCACAACGGACGGTGTCATGGTCGGGGATGACGCCTGCGGGTACACCCGTACGCCGGGCGGTGGACCGGAGTTCGCTCGCTGGTTCGATGCGCGCGGCCGGGTCCGGCTCCTAGGGTCGGTCCCCATGAGGAAACGACGGATGCCGGCCGTGGCGGCCGGTGCGGTCGCGGTGGCGACGGTGTTGGTGGCAGGCCCGGCGGCGGCCATGTCCGGAGGGCAACCGGTGCCGGCACCGGATCCGGCCCCGTGGGTCGCCACCCTCGCGCTCGCCGGGGACGGTTCGTTGCTGCAGCGGGCCGGCTGCGGGGGCGCGCTGATCGCGCCGGACCGGGTGGTCACCGCGGCGCACTGCGTGGACCAGGTGGATCCCAGCGGGCAGGAGGTGCACGTCGGCGCGCGGGTGCTGTCCACCGACCCGGGGGAGACGCGCCGCATCCGCGGTGTCAGCGTCCGGCCCGGTTACCGGATCATCCCGTCGCCGGCGAACCCGGACGACCCGAACGACTCCACCGCCGCCGACGACCTCGCCGTGATCCTGCTCGACCGCCCGGTCACCGACATCGCGCCGTTGCCGGTGGCCGACCGTCGACCCGCAGCCGGTACCGAGGTGTCGCTGTTCGCGCACGGCACCACCGGGCACGCCGGGGCGGACTTCCGCGACGACGTGCTGCACCGCGGTGACCTGACCACGTTGCGCCCCAACGACTGTACGGCGGGGACGCCCGGCACGGTCGACACGCCGTCGGTGTGGTGCGCGCAGGACACCGCGGGTACCGGCGTCACCGGCTGCTTCCAGGACAGTGGCAGCCCGCTGGTGGCCTGGACGGAGGGCCGGCCCCGGCTGGTCGGGCTGTTCAGCTTCGGCGGCGAGACCGCGGGCAAGGCCTGCGGTACACCGTCGGCGCAGTACGCCGCGGACACCACCGGCCTGCGGCGGTGGCTGTTCGCGCCGCGCCTTCCGCTCGAACCGTACCCGGCGGGTGCGCCCGAGGTGACCGGATCGGCGACGGTGGGCGGCACGCTGCACTGCGCGCCACCGGTGTGGAGCCGCTCCCGGGGCGACCGGCCCGAGTCGATCGGGTACGGCTGGGCGACGGTGACGCGGGCCGGGCCGTTCGAGCTGCCCACACCGATCGGGGGCGCCGACGCCGACACGCTCACCCTGGGCGCGGACCTGGCCGGTCAGCGGGTCGCCTGCGTGGTGACGGCCGCAACCCGGCCGGTGCCGTGACCGCCCTGTCCACGCCGCTGCCGGTCGCGTCGTAGGGTGTGTCGATGATCGAGGTGTCGGCGGCCCGCGAGGTGCCGGTGCCGGCCGAACGGGCCTGGGCGGTGGTGGCCGACTACGGCCACGACCCGCGGTGGCGCCACGGCGTGTCGACGATGGCGCCGCAGCCATCCGGCCCGGTCACCGTCGGTACCACCACGGCGGAGGTGCTGCGGTTCGCCGGCCGCACCTACCGCAGTGGCGGGCTGGTCACCGAGGTCGACGAGGGGCGCGGCTTCGCCTGGCGTACCACCTCGGGCCTGGTCGCGCACGGCGGTCGGACGGTGCGGCCGCTCGGCGCGCGGTCGGCGCGGGTGACGCTGCGCGCCACGGTACGGCCGGTCGGCGCGCAGCGGCTGCTCGCGCCGGTGCTGCGGCCGCTGCTCGCCCGTACGCTGCGCCGCGACCTCGACCGCCTCGCGGCCCTGCTGGCCACCGACCACTGAACCGTCCGACCGCCGAACCGGCCGCGCATCGGCCCGGCCGACCACTGAACCGACCACCGCTGAACCGGCCGACCACCGGCCCGGCCGACCACTGAACCGGCCGACCACCGGCCCGGCCGACCGCTGAACCGGCCGACGACCGGCCCGGCTGGTCACCGGATCACGCCGGCCGCGGCTCGGTGCTTCGTATCGAGTTCAGCGGCGGCGGTAGTGCGCGATGATCACACCGGTACCGGTGGTCACGCTGCCGGTCAGCTCCAGCTCGGTGAGCGGCGCGGGACCGTCGAACAGCCGCATCCCGCTGCCCAGCGTGAGCGGATGGATCAGCAGGGTGTAGCGGTCGATCAGGCCGGCCGCGTGCAGGCTGCGGACCAGCGACGCACTGCCGTTGATGCTCAGGTCCCTGCCGGGCCGCGCCTTCAGCTCGGCGACCGTGTCGACCGCCTCGCCGCGCAGCAGGATCGAGTTCTGCCAGGCGTTCGCGTCCGGCAGCGTGCGGGACACCACGTACTTGGTGGCCGCGTTCATGTGCGTGCTGAACGGGTTGCCATCGGTCGCCCGCCCCCACGCGGTGGTGAAGTCCTGCCAGGTACGGCGGCCGAACAGCATGTCGCCGGGCCGCGCCATGCCCTTGCCGAGCTCCCGGCTCATCACCTCGTCGGTGTACCGGGGCCCCCAGCCCCCGTGCGTGAACCCGCCGCGGGTGTCCTCGTCCGGCCGGCCGAGGCCCTGCACGACCCCGTCCAGGCTGATGAACATCGTGGCGCTGATCGAACGCATGGTTCCTCCCGAAACTCGCGGCCGGCCGTCACCCGGCGGGTGCCTCCGAACAGACGACCGGTGTCGGCGGAACTCATCGGCCCGCACCGTCCGGTGGGCCGGTGCGCACCGTCCACGCGAACCGGCGCGCACCGTCCGGGCGGGCGGGGCGCGGCGACCACCGCTCGGGCGGGCCGGGCTCGGTGGCGAACCGGCCCGGGTGCGGCGAGATGCCCAGCTGCGCCGTGCGGTCGTCGTCGTACCGCTCGGCGTGCAGGATCGCGACGTCCGGCTCGCGTCGGGTGCGCAGCCCGACCTCAGCACCACGCGGCACGCCCGCTTCCTGCCGACCGCGCCACCCATCGGTGCCGAATTCGCCCAGTCGCGCCGAGGTCCGACCGATGGCGGCGATATGTCGACCCTCAGTAACCATAGCGGGATCGATTCGTTGCGTTCGGTGAGATCAAGGGCCCGATCAAGGAGAAGCATGCGTACGTCCCGCGCGCTGGCGGTGGCCGCACTGGCCACCGGTACCGTCCTCGCACTGGGGTCGCCCGCCGCCGGCCATGCGAGTCCGTCACCGACCTGCGCCAGCGGCGGCTACGGTCGGTCGTCCTGCACGCCGACGCCCGGTGGGTACGGTTCGCCGAGTCCGTCGGCGCCCGGCTCGGTCAGCCCGTCCGCGCCCGGCGGGTACGGGTCGCCGAGCCCCTCGCCGTCGACCACCAGCGCGAGCCCGTCGCCGAGCGGCAGTGCGTCGCCCAGCGGCAGTGCTTCGGCCAGTGGCAGTGCGTCGCCGTCGGCGTCGGTCAGCACGCCGGTGACGTCGACCAGCCCGTCGACGCCCACGTTGCCGGTCACCGGGGGCGGCGTCGGGGTGCTCGTCGCGGTGGCCGTGGCGCTGCTCGCCGCGGGCGGCTGCGTCTGGTTGCTGGCCCGCCGTCGCCGCGCCTGACCGTACCCTGACGGTAGGGCGCCTGACGCGCCCGAGCCGGTGAGGGGGCACGGGATGGCGCGACGGCGCGGCGCCGACACCGACCGGCCGATGCGGGAGTACCGGCGGCGTCGCGACCCGGCCCGCACGCCGGAGCCGATGCCCACCGCGACACCCGCCAGCGGGCACGACGACACGTTCGTGATCCAGCAGCACGACGCCACCAGCCTGCACTGGGACCTGCGGTTGGAGCGGGACGGCGTGCTGGTGTCCTGGGCGGTGCCGCGCGGGCTGCCGGCCGAGCCGGGGGTCAACCGGCTCGCCGTGCACACCGAGGACCACCCGCTGGAGTACTCGACGTTCGAGGGCACGATCCCGGCCGGCGAGTACGGCGGCGGCACGATGACGGTCTGGGACGCCGGGACGTACCAGACCGAGGAGTGGCGCGCCGACAAGGTCACCGTGACGCTGGCCGGCAGCCGGGTGCGCGGCCGGTACGCGCTGTTCGCCACCGACGGCAGGAACTGGCTGATCCGCCGGCTCGACCCGCCGCAGGACCCGGACCGGGTGCCGATGCCCGACACGGTCGAGCCGATGCAGCCGGTCCGGCAGGCCAACCCGCCGCGGGATCGGGACCGGTACTCCTACGAGTTCGACTGGGGTGGCGAGCGCGCGATCGCGTTCGTGTCCGGCGGGCGGATCCGGCTGCACGCCGCGGACGGCAGCGAGATCCGGGCACCGGCCGGCCTGCCCCGCGCGGCCCGCCGGATGGGCGCGCGCCCGGCGGTACTGGACGGGGAACTGGTCACGCTCGCGGCCGACCCGGTGTTCGTCGGCTTCGACCTGCTGTACGACGACGGGGTCGACCTGACCGGGTGGCCGCAGCAGCAGCGGTGGGACCGGCTCGACGCGTTGCCCTGGTGGGGTGGCAGCTGCCAGCTCGCACCCCGGTTCGACGACCCGGCCGCGGTGCGCGCGACGGCCCGGGAACGCGGCCTGCCCGGCATCGTCGCCAAGCGCCGCGACGCCCCGTACCGGCCGGGCACGACCTCGGCCGCCTGGAAGCGCATCTCCGCATAGCACTGCCTTCCCGGCCCGACCCAGCTCGGCCCCGCCCGACCATGGCCCGGCCATGGCCCGGCCCGACCATGTCCCGGCCCGGCCCGGCCCGGCCCGGCCCGACTCGACTCAGCTCGGCTCAACCCGGCCGGCTCAGCCCTGCCCGGGCCAACTCCGACTCGGCCCAGCTCGGCCGGTCCCGGCCCAGCTCGGCGCGGCCCGACTCGGCTCGGGCGACTCGGTCGGGCGGCGGCTGGAACGCATCCCGGGCGGCGCGACGCCGGTACGGTGTCGGGATGACAGCCGTACCGGAGCAGATGGTCGTGGTCGGCGCCGGGGTCAGTGGGCTGACCACGGCGATCTGCCTGGCCGAGGCGGGCCATCCGGTCCGCGTGTGGGCGGCGGAGTCGCCGCCCGACACGACCTCCGCGGTCGCCGGGGCGCTGTGGGGCCCGGTGTTCACCGAGCCGGTCGCCGAGACGCTGGCCTGGACCGGGGACTCGCTGCGGGTCTTCCGCGAGCTGGCGCGCGATCCGGCCACCGGGGTGCGGCTGGCTCCCGCGCTGACCGTGGGTGCGCTGCCACCCGCCGGCGAACTGCCGCCGCAGGTCGGGCTGATACCGGAGCTGCGCCCGGCGGACCCGGCCGAGCTGCCGGGCGGGTTCGCCGCCGGCATCCGGGCCACGATGCCGCTGATCGACATGCCGCGCTACCTGGGCTACCTCACGCAACGGCTCGCCGCGGCCGGCGGCCGGATCGAACGGCGCCGGGTCGACTCGCTGGCCGAGGCCGCGGCGGTGGCCCCGGTGGTACTCGACTGCGCCGGTCTCGGTGCCCGCGAGCTGGCCGCCGACCGGCAGTTGCGGCCGGTGTTCGGCCAGCACGTGGTGCTGACCAACCCGGGCCTGGACGAGCTGTTCCTGGAGCTCGCCACCGGCACCGAGTGGACCAGTTTCTTCCCGCATCCGCACCGGATCGTGTGCGGCGGCGTCAGCATCCCGGACCGCTGGGACACCACGCCGGACCCCGAGCTCGGCGCGCGGATCCTGCGCCGGTGCCGGGCGATCGAGCCGCGGCTGCACGACGCCGAGGTGATCGAGACGGTCACCGGCCTTCGCCCCGACCGGCCCGCGGTACGGGTCGAGGCGGAGTCGCTCGGCGCGGCACGCTGCGTGCACAACTACGGCCACGGTGGCAACGGGGTGGCGCTGTCGTGGGGCTGCGCCCGCGCCGCCGCCCGGCTCGCCACCGCTGCCCGCCCCGGTACCTGACGCCACCCGCCCGCGGGCGGCACCTTCCGCGCGGAAGCTGCCGCCGCACCCCCCAACCGCCCGCACCCGCGAACCGCCGCCCCCGCGAACGCCTCGGGACCGCGAAGCGCCGCCGGGCCCGCGCGCAGGCGGCGCTCGCCGGGGAGCCGACATCATCCGCCGGCGCGCTGGCTCCCGGCGGATGGGAGGCGGCGCCACCCGCCGGGGAGCCGCCGGGCGCTCGCCGTGCCGGCGCCGGTGCAACAGTACGGCGGGCTGTCGCGTCCTGGTGACGGGAGGGAGGTGGCCGAATGAGCGCAGATCGCGCCGCGCCGGGCGACCGCGGTGAACCGGGCGACGGCGTACCGGACCGCGCCGCCCCGGCGGGCCCCGGCGCCGACGAGCCCGACGACGCGTACGAGGACTTCTACCGGCGCCGCTCGCAGGCGTTGCTGCGGTACGGCTACGTACTGGCGGGCAACCCGCACGACGCGGCCGACCTGGTTCAGGAGGCGTTCGCCCGGCTGCGGGTGTCCTGGCGCCGGGTGCGGCGCCGCACCGACCCGGAGGCGTACGTGCGGACCACGATGGTACGGCTGCACATCAGCCGATGGCGGCGGCTGCGCCGGGAGCGCGTGGTGGCCGAGCCGCCCGAGCCGGTCGAGGAGGACGTGGCGCTGCGCCGGGTCGCCGACGACCGCGGCCTGTGGGCCCAGCTCGCGGTGTTGCCGCCGCGGCAGCGTGCGGTGCTGGTGCTGCGCTACCACGACGACCGGTCGGACGACGAGATCGCGGACATCCTGGGCGTCGCCCGGGTCACGGTCCGCACCCAGGCGCATCGCGCGCTGGCCAAGCTGCGGGCAGCGTGGGCCCCGGCCGCCGAGCCGCAGAAGGTGGTGGAGGGACGATGAGCGACCTGCTGGAACGCGACCTGATCCGGACGCTGCGCCGGCATGGCGACGTCACGATCGAGGTACCGGCCGGGATGTGGGAACGGATCGAAGGGCGGGTGCGCCGCCGCCGGCGAACCCGGCGCGCGGCGCTGTCCGGCGGGCTCGCCCTGGCGGTACTGGCGGTACTGGCGGTGCTGGTGGGTGGCTGGCAGCTCGCGCGGCCCGCCGCTCGCGATCGCGGGCTGCCACCGGCGACCGTGGTGGCCACTCCGACACCGGCACGGATCGTCGCGCCGATCGCGCCGCCGGCGACACCGACCGTACGGTCGGTGCAGCGGACCTGGCCGGCGGCGATCGAGCGGATGCCGGCGACGGCGCCGGGCGGCGCGAAGGTGCTGCCGGTCGGCGTGCTTGGTGCCGACCAGCTTCTCGTCGCCGAGTCCGGTGGCGGAGAGCGGACCAGCGCGTTGCTGCGCTACGACCTGCGGAACGAGACGTTCTCCGCCGTCGCCGACCTGGCACCGGTCGGCCGGCTCAGCGGGTACTTCCCGCAGGGCTTCGCCACCGACGACCGCACGGTGGCCTGGAACGCCGAGGGCACCGACGCCCGCGGCAGGAAGGTCACCGAGTTCGTCGCGGCCGACCTGGCCGGCGGCCACGAGCGGCTGCTCGCCACCGTGCCGGGCGAGCTCGGGATCACCGAGCTGAACCTGGTGGACCATCGCTGGCTGGTCTACACCGGCACCGACGGCGTGCGGCGGATCCCGTTGTCCGGCAACGGAGCGTCGGAGCCCGTTCCGGGTGGCCGCGGTCTGCACCTGACCTCCTGGCCGTGGGCGAGCAACCTGACCGACCCCGGCGGATCGCGGCACGCGGTGGTGTCGACGAACCTGGTGACCGGCGCGCGGCGTACCTTCTCCGCGGCCGGCATGTGGACTCGCGACTGCGTGCCGGACTGGTGCATCGGAAACCTCCGTGACCGCGCGACGCTGCTCGGGCCCGAACCGGTGGGGCGCACGGTCTCGGCACCGAGGTATCTGGTCGCCAGCGGCCGGTTCGGCGGCGGCCGGTTCGTCGACGCGATGTACGGCGACCGGAACGTGTTGTGGGACATCAAGACCGGGCGGCTGGCCGGCTACGACGCCCGGTCGACGGTGCTGCTGAATCACGAGACCTGCCTGGTCGCCTGGCCCGACCCGGCGAACCGGGACAGCCTGCTGGTCTTCGACGGCGCGGCGGTCCGCTGACCCCGCCCGGATCCGGCCACCGCCCGCGCCGGCGGCGGCCGCCGCATCCGCGCCGGCGGCGGCCGCCGCACCCGCCCGGCGTCGGAACCGGGGCCGCCCGGGCCGTCCGGCGCCGGAACTGGCCGCCCGAGCCGCCCGGCAGCGGCCGCCGGTCCGCCACGGCGCCGGCAGCGGTCGCTGTCCCGCGCCCGCTGCCGGTCGTACCGGTGCCGGGTGCGGGACCGCGCGCACCGGTGTGGCGGCGCACGGGCTACCGTCGGTACGGTGACTGCTCGGTCACCGTGGTCGGGCACGACGGAGGCGGACGATGAGCGGACAGGGCTCCGACTGGACGCCGGACGGGGTGGACGACTCCCGCCCGAACGCGGCCCGGATGTACGACTACTTTCTCGGCGGCGCGCACAACTTCGAACCGGACCGGCAGCTGGCGGACACGCTGCTGAGCATCGCGCCGGAGATCCGCGACATCGCCCGGGCCAACCGGGCGTTCCTGCAGCGCGCGGTGCGGTGGCTGGCGGCGGCCGGCATCGACCAGTTCCTCGACCTCGGCTCCGGCATCCCGACCGCCGGCAACGTGCACGAGATCGCGCAGCGGCTGGACCCGAACAGCCGGGTGGTGTACGTGGACACCGAGCCGGTCGCGGTCGCGCACAGCGAGCTGCTGCTGGCCGACGCGCCGCGGGTCGCGGTGCTGCAGGCGGACCTGCTCGACCCGGCGGCGGTGCTCGGCTCGCCGGAGGTGACCGGGCTGCTCGACCTCGACCGGCCCATCGCCCTGCTGCTCGTGTCGGTGCTGCACTTCTTCGCCGACGAGCAGCGGCCCGGTGCGCTCGTCGCCGACTACCTGTCCCGTACCGTGCCGGGCTCGTACCTGGCGATCTCGCACGTGACGCCGAACGAGCACAGCGAGCAGGTCCGGTCGCTCTACCAGCACACCAGTGATCGGCTGTACCCGCGGTCGAAGGCGGAGATCGCCGCGCTGCTGGACGGGTTCCCGCTGGTACCGCCGGGCCTGGTGCGGCTGGGCGACTGGCATCCCGACACGATCGCCGACGGGACCGAGGCCGACCGGTCCGCCTCGTACGCCGCGATCGCCGCGCGCCGCTGACCGGCGGCGGCCCGCCCCGGCCCCGCGGACCACGGCGGCCTGGCCTCAACGCCGTGGACGCCGCGAATCCGGCGGTCCGGCCGGTCGTCGTTCGCCGGGGCCGGCTCGGCGGCGCCGGGCTGCGCGGGCCGGGCGCCGCCGGGCGGGGTCAGCCGAAGGCGGTGAGGGTCAGGTGCAGGGCGGTCGGCGCGCCGTCCTCGATGTACGAGGCGAAGCCGGCGACGTCGTCGAACGGGAACCCGTACGCCTTGCCGTCGGTCATGTGCGCGTGCATGACCCGCGCGTAGTGGTTGGTCGGGTCGGTGGCGTAGAAGCCGGCCGGGTCGTCGGTCGGCTGGCTGGCGGAGGCCAGCAGGGTGGAGCGGTTGAAGCCGGCGCCGAGCGCCGCGGCCACCGGGCCGGTCAGCCCGTCGTTGGGTGCGGCCAGCGCGCCGGCGCAGAAGAACACGTCGGAGGTGCTCGGCTTGGAGATGGGTGCGACGCCGCCGTCGAAGGTGAACACGCCGCCGGAGACCCGGCCGGTGCGGTCGGCGCTGCCGGTGTGCACGGTGAGCGTCTCGCCGGTGTACTTCGACCAGACGTCGTTGATGTAGCCGTCGAAGTAGTCGCCGGCGAACCGGCCGACCTCGATGCCGTGTCCGGGCGCGATCACGCGCAGGTCGTCGAGCACCAGCGAGCCGAACCCGGCCTGACCGGACAGGTCGGCGAAGATCGCGCCGCGGCCACCAGCCGCCAGCGTCCCGGTGGTCTGGTCGGACGCGCCGACCAGGTGCACCGACGACGGCACGCTGAACATGTCGACCTGGGTGTTGTTGCAGTGCATCCCGGAACCGTCGTAGGTGAACTCGAAGAAGTCGTGCAGCACCGGGTAGTTCGGATCCGACTCGACCCAGCCGGCCGGGTACGCCAGCGCGGGGTTGCCGTTGCCGTCCGGCACCGCCTTGAACTTCAGCGGCTCGCCCAGCGCGAAGTAGATCCGGCCGGACATGTGCGGCAGCGCGATCGTCGTGTCACCGCTGCCGGACAGCGGGATCGAGTAGTCGGTGTAGCCGTCGGATCCGTTGTCGGACAACGACACCGGGATCAGGTTGCCGTTCGCGTCGGCGTGTGCCTGGGCGCCGGTGGCCAGGTCGGTGCCCACCACGTACAGCTTGATCGCGTCGTTGCCGGCCTTGCCGGACTCGTTGGTGACGGTGACCGGCAGGGTGCCGTCCGCGAACCGTCGCCGGGTACCGGCGGCGGCCACCGACGGCGCGCCGAACGCGGCGACCAGCGGTGCGCCGACCGCGCCGAGCGCGAGGCCGCGCAGCAGCGACCGGCGGGGTACGGGGGTGTCGGACATGGCCCGCTCCTTTCGCTTGATTGTCCACAAGGGACCTGTCAGATTGCCGTGCTGCCACTGGATTCGCGGACCACCAGCCGGGTCGGCAGCAGTACCGAGCGGGGCTCGTCGGTGGTCGGCGCGGCGGCGAGCTCGGCCAGTACCGCGGCCGCGGTGGTGCCGAAGCGCCGGTAGTCCTGGGCGATCGTGGTCAGGCCGGGCCGGACCATCGCGGCGGCGTCGATGTCGTCGAAGCCGACCACCGCGACGTCGCCCGGCACCGTACGGCCGGTGTCGGTCGCGGCCTGCATCGCCGCGACCGCCATCGCGTCACCGGCCACGAACACCGCGGTCGGTGGGCTGGGCAGGTCGAGCAGCCGGCGCATCCCGGCCGCGCCTGACGCGGCGAAGAAGTCGCCGGCCACCTCGTACTCGGGCCGACGGCGCAGCCGCCGCCGGGCCAGCTCGGCCCGGTAGCCGGCCAGCCGTTCCGCCGCCGGCCACAGGTCCAGCGGGCCGGTGATGGTGGCGATGCGGCGGTGCCCCAACGCATGCAGGTGCGCCACCGCGTCGGCCGCGGCGGTCCGGTTGTCCGACCCGACGCTCGCGGTACGCGGACCGTCCAGCGCCAGGTCGAGCCCGACGCACGGGATCGGCGTCGCCAGCAGGGCGCGTACCTGCGGGGTGTGCTGGTCGACCCCCATCATCACGATGCCGTCCAGCGTGTACTGCCGGGCCAGCCGGACGTAGCCGGCCTCGTCGTCGGGTGGCACGATCGGCAGCAGGATGAGCCCCTGGCCACGGTCGCTGAGCGCCGCCTTGAGCCCGATCAGCACCTCCTGCAGGAACGGGTGCTGCCGCCCGCCGCTGCGGTAGTCGGTGTCCCACAGCAGGCCGATCAGCTCGGACCGGCGGCTGGCCAGGGTGCGCGCCGACGCGTTCGGGCGGTAGCCGAGTTCGGCGGCGAGTGCGACGATGCGGGCCCGGGTCGCGGCGCTGACCTCGGGACGGCCGTTGAGCGCGCGCGACACGGTCGCGGCCGAGACGCCGCTGCGGCGGGCCAACTCGTCGATGTCCACAGTACGCACTCCCGACATAACCGACGTAAGCGCTTCCGGCCCAGTAAAGAACCCTTACCGAACCGTGTCAACCCCTACCCGGCCCCGATCGTGCGCCGTGCACCGGGCCCATCCGTCGCGGTGACTCCGCCGGGCGCCGGCAACCGACGCCAGGCATGGCTGCACGACGCGCGGGTCGCGGTGACGCGTCGGCCGCTCGACGCCGGTTCGTCGTTCGCGCCGACCGGCTACTCGGGCCGCAGGTACCGGCGGAGCACGTCGGCCTCGGCGCGCAGCCGGTCGGCCGCGTCCTGCCGCCCGCTCCGGGCGTACCCGGTCGCGGCGTCGACCCGCTCCGCCACCTCGGCGGCGACGATGGCGTGCAGGTCGTCGGGCGTCAGCTCCCGGCGCGCCGCCTCGGCCGACCCGACGCCGACGGCCGCGCCCGCCACGTGCTCGCTGCTGGACATCCGCGCGTCCGGCGCCGGTACCGCCTCGGCGTTGTCGATCGCGGCCAGGGCCGACCGCAGCGCCGAGACGGCGACCCGGTCCCGGGCCTTGAGTGCGGTGGTCAGGTCGCGGCGCATGGTGGTTCGCATGAGCCGGGACGCTAACCGCGGTCCCCGCCTCCGGGCAACGACATTCCGGCGGTACCGCGGGCGCCGGCCGCGCGCCCCGTTCGGTCGGTGGGGCTCGGCCGGGCGTTCGGGCTGAGGGCGCTCAGGCCCCGACCCGGCACGGGTCGCGGTCCGGTGTCGCCGCGCCGGAAGCGGCGGCGAGCGGTCGGCGGGTCCGGCGGGACAGCAGGTGGCCGGCCAGGGCCGCCGCGATGCCGGCGAGGCCCGCCACCGCGAAGCCGGCCGCCGGTACCGAGGCGTCGACCGCCCACCCGACGACCGGGGCGCCGAGCGCGACGCCGGCGCTCATCGCGGACGCCTGCAACCCGGTCGCCTCGCCGCGGACCCCGGCCGGGGCCAGCCGGCTCACCGCGTCCGACACGGTGGACAGTGTCGGCGCGGTGAGCAGGCCGGTACCGACGACCGCGAGGCACAGCCAGGGCCAACCGTGGGCGAGCCCGGCCAGTACGGTCGCGACGCCGAGCAGGCCGAGCAGCAACCGGCCGGGCAGCGGCCGGCTCAGCGCGCCGTAGCAGAGTCCGCCGGTGACCGAGGCGAGGCCGCAGACGGCGACCACCAGCGACGCCCAGGAGACCTGACCGGCCTGCTGCAGGGTGGCGACGATGGCGAGGTCGATGCCGCCGAGCAGCAGGGCGGTACCGAACGCCAGTACCAGGACGGCGACCATCCCGCGCCCGAGCCACTCCCGCCGGCGCGGTGGGGCAGTGCCGGCGGGTGCCTCGTCGGGGGCGCGCAACGGCGGGTCGAGCGCGGCGATCGCGACGCCGCCGACCACGATGGCGCCGCCGACTCCCCACGCCATCGTGGCGGGCGACAGCGTCGCCGCGGCGAGGATCACCGCCGCCGGCCCCACCAGGTACGACAGCTCGCCCTGCACCGACTCCAGCGCGAACGCCGGCCGGCGCTGCGGGCCGGCGGTCAGCGCGGCGATCGCCTGCCTGGTCACCGCCTGCGCCGGCACCATCAGCAGGCCGGCGACGAACGCGGCGCCCAGCAGCACCGGGTACCGCAGGACCGGTACGGCAAGCCAGAACCCGGCCTGCAGGACCACGGTGGCCAGCAGCGCGGTACGCAGGCCGCGCCGGTCGATCAGCCGGCCGAGCAGCGGACCACCCAGCGCCAGGCCGGCGGTGAGCGCCGCGGGGACGGCGCCGGCGGCCGCATAGCCGAGGTGCAGCCCGAGCACCACGTACAGGGTCAGCGCCATCCCGGCCGCCGTGATCGCCATCCGGGCGAGCAGCGAGACGGCCAGCAGCGGTGCCAGGCCCGGCACCGCGAGCACCTGTCGGTATCCGGTCACGTACGCGACGCTAGATCAGCTCGGTGCTCAAAGGAACTGGTGATTTGGTTGGGCGTGGTATAACTGTTCCTTATGGCGCGAGAGTTGGAGACGGCGCTGCTGCGTTCGTTCGTCACCTCGGTCCGGGCCGGCAGCATCAGCCGCGCCGCGACCCTGCTCGGCCAGACCCAACCCGCGCTCAGCCAGCAGTTGCGCAGGCTCGAACGCACCGTGGGCCATCCGCTGCTGCACCGCTCGCCGGCGGGCGTCGCGCCCACCCGCGCCGGCGAGGAACTCCTGCCGTACGCGGAGCGCATCCTGGCGCTCGCCACCCAGGCGCTCGCCGAGACCGGGCACGCGCTCAGCGGCCACTGCGGCATCGGGCTGCTGGAGGACCTGGCCGCCTCGCACCTGCCGCAGGCGCTCGCCGACCTCGCCCGGCTGCACCCGGCCGCCACGCTGGAGGTGCTCAGCCTGTCCAGCGCCACCATGCGCGAGGCGTACGACGCGGGCCGGGTCCAGCTCGTCCTGGACGAGCTGCCCTACCTGCCGGGCCCACCGCGGTGGACCGTGCGTCGCCCGCTCGCCTGGGCGGTCGGGCACGGCGTCGAGCTGACCGCCGATCCGCTGCCGGTGGTGCTGTTCTCCGGCACCTGCACCTGGCGTACCTCGGTGCTGGAGGCGCTGTCGCAGGTCGATCGGCGCTGGCGGGTCGCGTTCGAGAGCGACAGCCTGGTCGGGGTGCTCGCCGCGCTGCGGGCCGGGCTCGGCGTCTCGGCGTTGCTGCCGGCCAACCTGGAACCGGGCATGGTCTGCCACGACCCGCTCGCCCTGCCGGCACTGCCCGACGTGGAGCTCGGCCTGACCCGGCATCCGGGCACCGACGGCGATCCGCTGATCGATGCGGTGGCGACGGTGTTGCGCCGGATGATCTGAGCCGAACGACCGAGCACCGAACGACCGAGCACCGAGCGACCGAGCACCGAGCGACCGAGCACCGAACGACCGAGCACCGAACGGCGAGCGGCCGAGCGGCGAGCGGCGGGTGGTCCGAGCGGCTGGCGGTCCGAGCGGCGGGCGGTCCGGGTGCGGACCGGCTGAAGCCCGCGCCACCGCGGGCCGGCTACCTGGTGGCGAGCAGGGTCTGGATCGCCTCGACGGCGGCGGCGAGGCCGTCCTCGGCGCGCATCGCCGCGCCGACGGTCGCGGCCCGGTCCCGGTACCTCGCGGTACGGGCGGCGGCGATCGCACGGGCCAGCCCGGCGGCGGTGATCCGGCGGATGCCGCTCGCGCCGGGCGCGGTACCCAGCCGTTGCAGTTGCCGTGCCCAGAAGAACTGGTCGGCGGCGAACGGCAGCACCACCGACGGCACCCCGGCCCGCGCCGCCGAGTGCGCGGTGCCGGAGCCGCCGTGGTGCACCACCAGCGCGGTACGGGGAAACAGCCAGTCGTGCGGGACGTCCCCGACGACGCAGAAGTTCGCCGGCAGCTCCAGCGCCTCGGCGCCGCTCCAGCCCGGCGCGAACACCACCCGTTCGCCGGCCGCGGCGGTGACCACGACGTCGAGCAGGGCACGCTGGTCGAACCCGGCCATGCTGCCGAACCCGACGTAGATCGGCGCGTCGCCGGCGGCGAGGAACTCGGCCAGCGCGGTCGGCGGCGACCACTCGCCGGCGGGCCGGATCCACTGCCCGCACAGCCGGGCGTCGGCCGGCCAGTCCGCCGGGCGCGGCAGCAACGTCGGCGAGATCCCGTACAACATGGGATGGCCGGCCCACGGCTTGCGTGCCGGCCCCAGGCCGACCGATGCGCGCGCGGCGTCGGTGGCGCCGCGAAACGACCGCCACAGCACGGCCTCGACCAGGCGGTAACTGGCCCGGTTGAGCCGGCCGGGCAGCCGCCGCGGCGGCAGGAACGGCGACGGGAACGCCGCGGTGGCGGTCAGCGGGATCATCCCGGCGCCGACCGCCGGCAGGCCGAGCCTCTCCGCGGCGGAGAACCCCACGTACGCGGCGAGACCGGCGACGATCAGCGCGTCGCAGCCCGCCGCGGTGGCGAGCACCTGGTCCAGCCAGGCGCCGGTGTTGTCGTTGGCGAGCCGGGCCAGCGCCCTGGTGGTGGACTGCAGGCCATTGCGCCGGGCCACCGCGGTGGCCACGTCGCTGCCCGGCCGCAGTACGGCGCGGATGTCGCCGGCCAACGGCCCGCACGGCACGCCGAGCTCCTGGGCGCTGCGCAACGTCCCGCCGTCGGCGAGCAGCGTCACGTCGTGGCCGGCGTCGCGCAGCGCGGCGCAGAGCGCGGCGACCGGCCGGGTGTCGCCCTCGGTGCCGTACGTCGCCGCCACCAGCCTCATGCCGCCACCAGCCTCATGCCGCCATCGCTTCCCACGATCTGCCGCACCGTACCGCGCGGCCGGCTGCCGGCCGGACGTGGCACGGCCCCGGCACCGGGGGTCCGGGTACCGGGGCCGTGCGGCTGCGGGCGTCAGGAGTGGCTGCGGCGGCGCCGGGCCGCCACGGTGAGCACCGCACCGGCGGCCAGCAGTACCGCCGCGGCACCGCCGATCAGGCCGAGCGAGGCACCGGTCACCGGCAGCCCGCCGCTGCCACCGGCGGCCAGCGTGACGCTGGGCTCGGTGGACGGCGACTCGGACGCCGAGCCGGACGGCGACGCCGACGCCGACGGCGACTGCGAGGTCGGTTCGTCGCTCGGCGAGGCGGACGGCGAGTCCGAGGCCGACTCCGACGGCGAGGGCGACGGGGGGACGTCGACGCAGGTGTTCAGCGCCGCGGTGGTGCGCGCGAACTGGGTGCCGGAACTCGCCTTCACCTGCATCCTGGCCACCACGTTGTGCTGCAACGGCCCGGCCACGGTGAACGTGAACGTGTCGGTGACGAGCAGCCGGTCGGTCGTCTCCGGGCAGTACACGTACGAGGCGTTGGCCTTGCAGGTGCCGTCGTTGCCGTGCCCGGTGAAGCTGATCGGACCCGTCCAGTACAGCGCGAAGCTGCCGGCCGCGTTCGCGGTGGAGGACTGGCGCGAGGTGACGGTCAGGGTCACCGTGTCGCCGGCGTAGGCCACCTTCGTGTCGAACGCGGCGGACACCGCGATCGTGCCGTTCGGTGCCGGGCTCGCGCTGGGACTGGGGCTGGGGTCGTCCGCGAGCGCCGGCGCCGCCGCGGTGAGCGCCAGCGCGGCGCCGGACAGCGCGGCGACGGCGAAGTTACGAAGCTTCATCGGGTGCCTTTCGGGGTGGTCGAGGCGATCGCGCCATCGACTGACGCACCCGTTACACGCCCGGCGCCGATCGTCGGTGGCGCGCCGGCTCGCCCGTACCGCCGCCGGCGCTCACTCCGTCGGGCGGCCGAGAACGAGCAGGTCGCTGTCGCTGACCACCGGGCGCGGGGTGAGCTCCCGCTCGGCCGCGGCCTCGATGGCGGCGAAGCCGGCCGCGATCTCGGGCTCGGTCAGGTGCTCGAAGGTGGAACTCGCCCGGTGCCGCAACCGCTCCACGTAGCCGCGGAAGCTGGCGTCGTGACACTCCGGTACCTGCTCGAACGCGACCGGCGCGAGCCCTGCCGCGGCGAAGTCGTCGATGGTCTCGCGCAGCGACGGGAACATCGCCTGCTCGACCTCGCGCGCCCGCGGGAAGTAGTGGTGCCACGGCTTGTCCGGCAGCCGGTCGGCGAAGCTGCTGCGCAGCAGCACCCGGCCGCCCGGCGCCAGCACCCGGGCGATCTCCCGCGCGGCCGCGGGCCGGTCCTCGACGTGGTGGTACGACAGGAACAACAGCACCAGGTCGCAGCTGGCGGCCGGCAGCGGGACGGCCTCCGCGGACCCGGGCCGGTACGACACGCCGGCCGGGGCAGCGTCCCGCTCCGCCACCTGCCGCATCCGGTCGGACGGCTCCACGCCGTACACCGGGCCGCCGAACGTGGCGGCGAGCGCCGGGGTGAACCGGCCGGTACCCGAGCCTAGGTCCAGCACGGTGAGCGGTCGTTCGGTGCGGGAGTGTCGCTGGAACGCCCGCAGCCAGGTCGCCGTCGTCTCGTCGCTGACCGCCCGGCCGAGCGAGTAGGTCAGGTGTTGCCGCCGGTCGTAGTCGACCTTCTTCAGCACCCCGGTCACCTCCTCGATGTCATTCTGGCCGGTCACCATGATGCTGCAAGCGCACGTGGCACCATCCGACCAGGTTTCGTCGCACCGGAAGGACCTCTCGATGCCCAGACCCCCCGCCGTCGGTACCGCCGCACCAGACTTCGCGCTCCCCGGCATCGTGCTGCCGGCCCCGGCGGCGGCGAGCCGCCGGGACACGTACCGGCTGTCCGGGCACGCCGCCCGACCGCTGCTGCTCGCGTTCTACCCCGGCGACGACACGCCGGTGTGCACCCGCCAGCTGTGCTCGTACTCCGAGGGGCTGGAGAGCTTCGATGCGGTCGGCGTGGACGTGTGGGCGATCAGCCGGCAGGGTCTGGACAGTCACGAGAGCTTCGCGCGCAAGCGCGGGATCGGGCTGCCGTTGCTGTCCGACACCGACGGCGCGGTCGCGAGCGCGTACGGGATCGCGGTGCCCGGTCTGGGGCTGCGCCGGTCGGTGTTCCTGGTGGACCCGGACGGTGTCGTCCGGTGGCGGCACGTCGCGCTGGTCGGCCTGAGCTTCCCGTCGCGCGACGAACTGCTCGCCGCCGTCGCCGCCCGCTGACCGCACCGACACGGTCGTTCCCCGACCCGGCCGGGTCGGGGAACGACGAGCAGCCGGCACCCGCAGCGGCGGCCGGTCAGTCGGTGCCGGACTCCATGGCGGCCTGGTCGAGGAGGGCGTCGTCGGCGGAGACGGTGCCGCGGGAGGCGATCGCCTGCGCGCCGCCGGCCGGCATCGCACCGATCAGCCCGGTGGACGCGGCCTGCTCGGCCCCGATCAACGCCGGTTGGGAGGCCGCGCCGACCATCCCGATCCCCGCGTACTGCTCCAGCTTGGCCCGGGAGTCGGCGATGTCGAGGTTGCGCATGGTCAGCTGGCCGATCCGGTCCAGCGGGCCGAACGCGGAGTCCTCGGTGCGCTCCATCGACAGCTTGTCCGGGTGGTAGCTGAACGCCGGGCCGGTGGTGTCGATGATCGAGTAGTCCTCGCCGCGGCGCAGCCGCAACGTCACCTCGCCGGTCACCGCGGTGGCCACCCAGCGCTGCAGCGACTCGCGCAGCATCAGCGACTGCGGGTCGAGCCAGCGGCCCTCGTACATCAGCCGGCCGAGGCGCCGGCCCTCGTTGTGGTAGCTCGCGACGGTGTCCTCGTTGTGGATCGCGTTGACCAGCCGCTCGTACGCGGCGTGCAGCAGCGCCATGCCCGGCGCCTCGTAGATGCCGCGGCTCTTCGCCTCGATGATCCGGTTCTCGATCTGGTCGGACATGCCCATGCCGTGCCGGCCGCCGATCGCGTTCGCTTCCAGGACCAGGTCGACGGCGGTGGCGAACTTGGTGCCGTTGATGGTGATCGGCCGGCCCTGCTCGAACCCGATCGTGACGTCCTCGGTGGCCACCTCGACCGCGGGGTCCCAGAACCGGACGCCCATGATCGGGTCGACGAGCTCGATGCCGGCGTCCAGGTGTTCCAGCGCCTTCGCCTCGTGCGTGGCGCCCCAGATGTTCGCGTCGGTCGAGTACGCCTTCTCGGTGCTCGCCCGGTACGGCAGGGCACGGGCGGCGAGCCACTCCGACATCTCGGTGCGGCCGCCGAGCTCGCCGACGAAGTCGGCGTCCAGCCACGGCTTGTAGATGCGCAGCGCCGGGTTGGTGAGCAGCCCGTACCGGTAGAAGCGCTCGATGTCGTTGCCCTTGAAGGTGGAGCCGTCGCCCCAGATCTGCACGTTGTCCGCGAGCATCGCGCGCACCAGCAGGGTGCCGGTCACCGCGCGCCCCAGCGGCGTGGTGTTGAAGTACGTCCGGCCGCCGGAGCGGATGTGGAACGCGCCGCAGGCGAGCGCGGCGAGCCCCTCCTCGACGAGCGCCGCCCGGCAGTCGACCAGCCGGGCCACCTCCGCCCCGTACGCGTGGGCACGGCCGGGCACCGACGCGATGTCGGGCTCGTCGTACTGGCCGAGGTCGGCGGTGTAGGTGCACGGCACGGCACCCTTCTCGCGCATCCACGCGACCGCGACCGACGTGTCGAGACCGCCGGAGAAGGCGATCCCGACCCGTTCACCGACTGGGAGAGATGTCAGCACCTTGGACACGAGTAAGAGTATATGCACATGACTGCATGTCCATGCAATCGACCGGCCGGGTGTCGCCGCCCACTCCTCGAATCCGCCGCCGCAGTATGGTGGCAAATCCGATCAGTGCGGAAGGAACCGCTCGAAGCGCAGGCGACCCGGCCGCAGGCGCCGGCGGCGGCCGGCGTTCGGCCGCCGCCGCGCGCATTGCGGATCCGACGCCTCAGCGTCGGGTCAGCCGCAGCACCGGAATGATCCGCGAGGTCTTCCGCTCGTAGCCGGCGAAACCGTCCGACATCTCCTTGAACCGGGCCCAGGCGGCGTCGCGCTCCGGCCGCGGCAGGTCCTGCGCCGTGACCTGCACGACCCCGTCGTCCGGGGTCTCGATCGACACGTCGGGATGCGCGAGCAGGTTGTGGTACCAGTCCGGGTTGTGGTCGGAGCCGCCCGCCGACGCGGCGATCAGCCAGGCGTCCGGCGACTCCCGGACCGCCGCGACCGGGTTGATCCGCTCGGTGCCGGTGCGGGCACCGCGATGATGCAGGAGCACGAGACCGCGTCCGAACCCCATGGTCTGCACGGTGCCGTCGTTGTGGCGAAACTCGTCGATGATCTGTTGGTTCCAGTCAGCCATCGATCCAGTATCGCCCGCCGGTCCGACCGCCCCGGCGCCGCGCGACGCCGGGGCGGTCGGGTCAGTGCCGGTCCGGGAGCAGCAGGAGGGCGTCGCCGACCGGGCGTTCACCGGCGGCGTCGGACGGCGAGTTGAGCACCGATCCGTTCACCACCATCGTGGTGGAGCCGCCGCCGTCCAGGTTCATCGCCTGCCGCAGCCCCAGCGACTTCGCCACCGCCGCGGTCTCCGGGATGCTCAGCCCGAGGCTGTCGGTACTGCGGCCGTCGGCGGTGATCAGCACCAGCCGGCCGCGTGCGTCGACGCCGGCCACGGTGCGCGGATTGCGCTTGTGCACCCAGCCGTAGTAGAAGCTCGGCCCGGCCGGCTCCACCATCCCGTCCTGCGCCACGGTCACGTCCAGCCGCCCGTCCCGTACCAGCAGCGGGCCGCCGTTGACGATCGAGGTGTGCCGGGACGGCCGTACCGTGTGGCCGCGCGCGTCGACCAGCCGCGAGCCGATCGCCAGGTGCGCACCCACCGGGGCCAGCGCGACCAGCGCCGCCGCGTCGGTACCGGTGGCCTGCAGCACCCGGCCGACCGCCGGCACCGCACCGCCGCGCTCGTCGGCCACCGAGACCACCCGGTCCCGGGCGTCCAGGACCACCTGGGCGCCGTCGCCGGTGGGCAGCTGCGCACCGTACGCGGCGTCGAACGCGATCACCTCGTCCGGGTCGGTGCAGGTGACGTCCTGCTGCGGCGCGTCGGTGTACGAGTCGTCGGGCGTGCCGCCGCAGTTGCGGATCAGCCCGGGCACCCGGTTCAGCCCGTCCAGGGTCAGGGTGGCGTCGCCGTGCCGGACGTCGCCGCGCCACCACAGCCGCTCGATCCCGGTGTTCGCCGCGTCGTCGTGCACCACCAGCGCGGGCCGGCCGTTCGTCGCCTCGCTCTCCACCCGGCCGTCGTAGACGCCGATGCCGGCCGGGTCGCCGGGCGCGCCGGCCTTCGGGTCCAGGACGAAGAAGCCGGCATTGACGCCGGCGAACGCGCCGGACGCGGCGGCCAGCGCGCTGGTCGTCTCGCGCCCGACGAAGTCCGGCCCGTACGAGTCGAGCAGCCGGCCGTGGAACCGCCGCGGGTCGATCGTCAGTACCTGCAGGTGCCAGGTGCCGCGGGAGGGGGCCGCGCCGGCGTCGCCGTCCCAGCCGGTGTAGACGGCGCTGCCGCCCAGGCCGGTCGCCTTCACCGCCTTGAGCTCTGCGGCCAGCGCGGCGGAGCTGGCCGCAGAGCCGACCCGGACCCGGTACCCGAGGAACCCGCCGGTGTCCGCGGTGGGCGGCGTGTCCACCGTCTCCAGCCGGGCGTCGATGCCGGCGTCGTGCAGCGTCTGCCAGGTCTGCTGGGCGGCGGCGTGGGAGGTGGTGATGGCGGTCTTCGGGGCGTCCGGGTCCGGGTTGCCGGCGTCCGGCGCCGACACCTCGATCGTCCAGAAGTCGGTGGTGTCGGGTACGCCGCGGGTGATGGTGGTCAGCGTGACGCCCGGCTGCAGCTGCTGGGTCTGCCGGGACTCGGGCAGGTCGGCGGCGCCGAGCGGCAGCCCCGGCCGGTGGGTGTCGGGATGCGCCGCGGCCGGTGCGGCGACGGCGGACAGGCTCGCGGCGAGCGCGACGGCGCCGATCAGTACGCGCCGGCGTCGACGGAAGAAGGGTGACATGGCACGGGTCCTACCACCTGCGCATCGTGTCGGCAATGCCGTCGGCGATGTCGCCGGTCGCCCGCCACCGCCGGTTCCGGCACCGGTCGTCGCCCGTTCGCCCGCGATGCCGGTACCGGTTCGGTGGCGCCCGTGCCGGTTTCGGCCGGCCGGCATCGGGTAGCCGCAGCCAGAGAACCCACCCTCGTACTGCGGAGGCGCCACCATGCCCCACGACAGCCGGTTTCGCCGCGAGCTCGGTCAGCAGCTGCGGGTCGACTCGGTACGGGCGTCGGCGGCGGCCGGTTCCGGCCACCCGACCTCGTCGATGTCGGCCGCCGACCTGCTCGCCGTCCTCGTCGACGGTCACCTGCGGCTCGACTACTCCGATCCCAGCAATCCGGACAACGATCACCTGATCTTATCCAAGGGCCACGCGTCCCCGCTCTACTACGCGGTGCTCAAGGCGGTCGGCGCGATCGACGACGCCGAGCTGCTCACCTTCCGCAAGTTCGGCTCCCGGCTGGAGGGCCACCCGACGCCGCTGATCCCGCCGACCGACGTGGCGACCGGTTCGCTCGGCCAGGGGCTGCCGATCGGCGTGGGCCTGGCGCTCGCCGGCGCGCGGCTGGACCGCACCGGGTACCGGACCTGGGTGCTGTGCGGCGACTCCGAGCTCGCCGAGGGGTCGATCTGGGAGGCGTTCAACTACGCGGGCTGGGCGAAGCTCGCGAACCTGACCGCGATCGTCGACGTGAACCGGCTCGGCCAGACCCGGGAGACGATGTTCGGCTGGGACCTGGACGTCTACCGGGACCGGGCGCTCGCGTTCGGCTGGCACCCGATCGAGGTGGACGGGCACGACGTGGACGCGATCGACCGCGCGTACGACGAGGCACAGGCCACCACCGACCGGCCGACCGTGATCCTCGCCCGTACGGTGAAGGGCAAGGGGGTGGCGGCGGTCGCCGACCAGCCGGGCAAGCACGGCAAGCCGCTGGACGACCCGGACGCGGCGATCGCCGAGCTCGGTGGCGAGCGCGACCTGCACGTGTCGGTACCGCATCCGGAGAAGGCGACGCCGCACACCTTCGCCGCGCCCGGCGCCGCGCCACCGCGCTACGAGCTGGGGGAGCAGGTCGCCACCCGGGCCGCGTACGGCAAGGCGCTCGCGGCGCTCGGCTCGGCCCGCGGCGACATCGTCGCGCTCGACGGCGAGGTGTCCAACTCGACCCACGCCGAGGACTTCCGCGCCGCCCATCCGGACCGGTACTTCGAGATGTTCATCGCCGAGCAGCAGCTGGTCGCCGCCGCGGTGGGCATCCAGGTACGGGGCTGGGTGCCGTACGCGTCGACGTTCGCGGCGTTCCTGTCCCGCGCGTACGACTTCGTCCGGATGGCCGCGATCTCCCGCGCCGACCTGCGGCTGGTCGGCTCGCACGCGGGCGTGTCCATCGGCCAGGACGGCCCGTCCCAGATGGCGCTGGAGGACTTCGCGGCGCTCCGGGCGGTGCACGGCTCCTGCGTGCTGCACCCCAGCGACGCCAACCAGACCGTGCAGCTGGTGGCGGAGATGGCCGACCGGCGCGGCATCTCGTACCTGCGCACGCTGCGGGGGGCGACCGAGGTACGCACCCCGGCGGACGAACCGGTGCACATCGGTGGCAGCCGGATCGCGCTCGGCCCGGACGCCACCGACGTGGCCGTACTGGCCTGCGGGATCACCCTGCCCGAGGCGATCGCCGCGGCGCAGCGGCTGGCCGCCGAGGGCATCCGGGCCCGGGTGCTGGACTGCTACTCGATCAAGCCGCTGGACCGCGACGCCGTGCTCGCCGCGGCGGACGAGTGCGAGCTGCTGGTCACCGTCGAGGACCACTGGTCGGAGGGCGGTCTCGGCGCCGCGGTACTGGCCACGCTCGCCGACGCCGGGCGCAAGGCGACGGTGCGTCGCCTTGCGGTACAAGGGATGCCGGGGTCCGGTACGCCGGCCGAACTGATGCACGCGGCCGGCATCGACGCGGACGCCATCGTCGCCGCGGTCCGCCGGTCCTGACGTCGGCGGCGCCGGCCCGGATCAGCGCCGGCCGACGGCCGGTGGGGTGGCGCGGAACCGGGGCGGCGCGGCGCGCGGCGTGCGGCGGCGCAGGTGCCAGCGCCAGCCGGCGCCGACGGTCAGCGCGGCCGTGCCCGCGACCAGGGCCGCCACCAGGCAGAACGTCCGGTCCACCGCGGCGGCCATGCCGACCAGCAGGATCGCGCAGACCAACAGGGTGCCGACCGCGGTGCGGTAGAGCCGGCGGGCCTGCTGGCTGACCGGTGCGAGCCGGCCGAGCCGGTCGGCGAGCGCCGGATCGTCCTGCTCGACGGCCCGCCCGATGATCTCCAGTTGCCGCCGCTCGTACTCGGTCAACGACATGGCCCTGCCTCGTGGACGTAGCGTGACTGTGGGCGCTCCTCGGGCCGGATGCCGCGGGCCGGTGCGAACCGGCCGGGACCGGCACCGACCCGGTACCGCCGAGCCCCAGTGTGCCAGTGCGGCGACCGCCCGACGCCGTACTGTGACCGGGCCGACGTGTGAGCTGCGCCGGGCCGGGAATCGGATCGAGTGGATGTCCATAGTGGAGGGTCGGCGCGTCGGCCGGCCGGCCCGCCGGAGACCACACCCTATGATGTGCCGCATGACCACGCGCGGCTACACGGCGACCAAACCGCAGCTGCTGACCCGGCTGCGCCGCATCGAGGGCCAGATCCGCGGCATCGAGCGGATGGTGGACGAGGACCGGTACTGCATCGACATCCTCACCCAGATCGCGGCGATCCAGGCCGCCCTGGACAAGGTGGGCCTCGGCCTGCTCGACGGGCACGCCCACCACTGCATGCAGGAGGGGGCCGAGGAGGGCCGCGCGGACGAGATGACCGAGGAGATGATGTCCGCGGTCGGCCGGCTGCTGCGCCGCGGCTGACCGAATCCGGCCGTACCGATGCCCGGATCGCCCCGCAGGCTGCCCGATCGGCGTCCGCACTCGGCGCACCGGCCTCGCTGCCGTACCGTTCTGCTGTCGGTGTGAGATCGGAGGTATGGCGTGGTTGCCCTGAACGCGAAGACGGTCCGGCAGCTGCCCGACGAGGTGGTCGTGCCGGGGTACGACCGCAGCCGGGTGACGGTGGGCATCGTGCACCTGGGTGTCGGCGGCTTCCACCGCGCGCACCAGGCGATGTACCTGGACCGGCTGATGGCCGCCGGCGAGGCGCTGGACTGGGGCATCTGCGGTGTCGGGGTGCTGCCGGCGGACCGGGCGATGGCCGACGCGCTGGCCGCCCAGGACCACCTGTACACGCTGGTGGTCAAGCACCCGGACGGCCGGTACGAGCCGCGGGTGATCGGGTCGATCGTGGACTACCTGTTCGCCCCGGACGACCCGGAGGCGGTCATCGAGCGGATGGCCGCGCCCAGCACCCGGATCGTGTCGCTGACCGTGACCGAGGGCGGGTACAACCTGCACCACGTCACCGGTGAGTTCGCCGCCGACAACCCCGACGTGCAGCACGATCTGGCGCCCGGGGTGGCGCCGAAGACCAGCTTCGGGCTGATCGTCGAGGCGCTGGCGCGGCGGCGGGCGCGCGGCATCGCGCCGTTCACCCTGATGTCGTGCGACAACCTGCAGGGCAACGGCGAGCTGTCCCGGCGGGTGTTCACCGCGTTCGCCCGGCTGCGCGATCCGGAGCTGGCCGACTGGATCGAGGCGAACGTCCGGTTCCCGAACTCGATGGTGGACCGGATCACGCCGGTCACCACCGACGCCGACCGGGCCGAGATCGCCCGCCGGTTCTCCGTCGAGGACCGCTGGCCGGTGGTGTGCGAACCGTTCACCCAGTGGGTGCTCGCCGACGACTTCGGCGCCGGCCGCCCCCCGTACGAGAAGGTCGGCGTGCAGGTCGTCGACGACGTCGAACCGTACGAGCTGATGAAGCTGCGGCTGCTCAACGCCAGCCACCAGGCGCTCGCCTACTTCGGCCACCTGGCCGGCTACCGGCTGGTGCACGAGGCGGCCGCCGACCCGCTGTTCGCCCGGTTCCTCCGGCAGTACATGGACCGCGAGGGCACCCCGACGCTCGCCCCGGTGCCGGGTGTCGACCTCGACGCGTACCAGTCGAGCCTGCTGGAGCGGTTCGCGAACCCCGAGGTGCGCGACACGATCGCCCGGCTGTGCGCGGAGAGCTCCGACCGGATCCCGAAGTGGCTGCTGCCGGTCGTGCGGGCGCAGCTCGCCGCCGGCGGCCCGATCGATCACGCCGCCGCGGTGGTGGCGAGCTGGGCCCGGTACGCGGAGGGCGTGGACGAGCAGGGCGAACCGATCACCGTCGTCGACCCGCTCGCCGACCGGCTGATGGCCGCGGCGAAGCGCCAGCGGGCCGAGCCGCTCGCGTTCCTCGCCGACCGCAGCGTCTTCGGCGACCTGATCGACGACGCCCGGTTCACCGCGTCGTACCGCGCGAGCCTCGACTCGCTGCACTCCGTCGGCGCCCGCGCCACCCTGGAGAAGCTCGTCGCCGACTGATCCCCGCCGCTCAGCCGACCAGCGGGACGAAGGTACCGGTGCCGATGCTCACCGCGAGCGCCACGGCGGCGAGCAGCACCCCGAGCGCCAGTACCAGCCGGTCGGCGCCGGTGAACGGGTGCCGGCGGGCGAAGGTGCGCGGGGTGCCGGCGTCGAAGCCGCGCGCGTCCATCGCGGTGGCCAGCCGGCCGCCCCGCCGTACCGCGCCGACCAGCAACGCGAACAGGGTGGCGGCGAACAGCCGGAAGCGGGCCAGCGGGTTCGCCCCGGCGTCGATGCCGCGGGCCCGCCGCGCCAGGCCGAGCAGTTCCCACTCGTCGGCCAGCAGCGGCAGCAGCCGGTACGCGGCGAGCGCGCCGATCGCGAACCGGGCCGGCACCCGCAGCTGCTGCACCAGGCAGTCGGCCAGGTCGGTCGGGTCGATGGTGGCGAACGCGACCACCCCGGGCAGCGCGATCGCGAGCACCCGCAGCCCGAGCGCGCCGCCGCCGGCCAGGCTCACCGAGGACAGCTGCAGCGGACCGAGGTGCAGGTAACTCGTCCCGCCCTGGTCGGCGGCGAACAGCATGTTCGCGCAGCCGACCAGCACCGCGCCGACCAGCACCGGCCAGCCGCGGCGCAGCAGTCGCCGGTAGCGCAACCCGCCGAACGGCAACGCCACCAGCACCCCGACCAGCGCCACCGTCGGGGTCACCGGGTCGATCGAGGCCAGTACGGCCAGCGACACGGCCAGCGCGGCACCGAGCTTGGCCAGCGGGTTGAGCCGGGAGACGGGGGCGTCCGGTGGAGCCGCGGCCGGCGCGATGCGCATCACGCCACCTCCGCCGGTGCGGTCAGCCGGCCGCCGGCCAGCGTGACGGTACGGTCGGCCAGCGCGTCCACCAGGTCGGTGTCGTGCGTGACGACCGCGAGCCCGCGCCCGTCGTCGGCCAGCTCGCCCAGCAGCGCCACCGTCTCCCGCCAGGTACGCAGGTCCTGGCCGAACGTCGGCTCGTCCAGCACCAGCAGTCGCGGCGCGGCCGACAGTGCGGTCGCCACCGACAGCCGGCGCTGCTCGCCCCCGGACAGCGAGTACGGGTTGGCGTCGGCGAGCCGGCTCAACCGCAGCCGGTCGAGCAGCTCGTCCACGGTGGCGGCGATCTCGGCGGCCGGGCGGTGCAGCCGGCGCGGCCCGAGCGCGAGCTCGTCACGTACCCGGGCGGCGACGAACTGGTGTTCCGGGTTCTGGAACACCGACCCGATCCGGCCGGCGAGTGCCGCGGCCCGCCACCGGTGCGGCGGTCGGGCCGCGGACCGACCGCCCCGCGCCGAGGCCGCCGCCCGGTCGGTCCCCGCGATCGGTCGGCTCGCCGTCGACCGGTCGGTCAGCGCCGGTTCGGCGACCACCCGGCCGGTACCCGGTGCGAGCAGCCCGCCGAGCAGCAGCGCCAGCGTCGACTTGCCGGATCCGTTGTGCCCCAGGACCGCCAGCACCTGCCCGGCCGGTACCGAAAGGTCCACATCGGACAGTGCCGGGGTGCTGCGGTCGCGGTGCGTGTAGCCGAGCCGCTCGGCGCGCAGCAGCGTCGGCCCCGCGGTACGGGACGGGTGCGTCCCGGCGGGCCCCGAGCCGGGCACCCAGACCCCCTGCGCGGCCAGCGTCTCGCCGTGCTCGGCGAACACCTTCGCCGGCGGCCCGTCGACCGCGATGCCGCCGCCGGCCGCGAGCACCACCACCCGGTCGACCAGCGGCAGCGCCTCGGCGACCCGGTGCTCGACCAGGATCATGCTGCGCCGCCGGTCGGCCAGCGCGCCGGCGATCGCGGCGCGCACCAGCTCGGCGCCGGCCGGGTCGAGGTTCGCGGTCGGCTCGTCGAGCAGCAGCAGCTCCGGGTCCGGCGCGAGCACCCCGGCCAGGGCGAGGCGCTGCTTCTCCCCGCCGGACAGTGCATCGGTGGCCCGGTCGCGCGGGTAGCCGAACCCGACGGTACGCAGCGTCTCGTCCACCCGCGGCCAGATCGCCGCCGGTGGTACGCCCCGGCACTCCAGCCCGAACGCGACGTCGTCGCCGCTGCGCGCCATCACCAGCTGCGTCTCCGGGTCCTGGAACAGGATCCCGGGCCGGTGCGTACCGCCGGGCGGCCGGCCGTCGAGCAGGATCTCGCCGGCCGACTCGCCGGTGTCGGTGGGCAGCAGCCCGGCGATCCCGGCGAGCAGCGTGGACTTGCCGGCGCCGGAGGCGCCGAGCAGCAGCACCCGCTCGCCCGGCTCGACGTGCAGGTCGACGTCGCGGACGGCCCAGGCCGAGCGGCCGGCGTGCCGCCAAGAGAAGCCGCGTACCGCAAGGGTGGTCATGGCATCACACGGTGCGGGCGCGTTCGCGGCCGGCACCGAACCGGTCGAGCACCCCGGTACCGGCCATCGCCCGCACCAGCGCCCAGCCGAGCAGCCCGGCGAGCACCGCGCCGCTGACCGCGCCGAAGCCGGTGTAGGCGAACTTCCAGCCCCACGCCCAGCTCGGGTAGTAGGTGAACCACTCCCAGACCGTCGCGAACACCGCCGCCGCGGCACCCGCCAGCATCGCCACCGGCAGCTTGAACACCCGGTAGGCGAACACCGCGAAGATCAGTTCGGCGCCGAGCGCCTCGACGAACCCCTCCAGTACCGAGGTGAGGCCCCACTGGTTGCCGATCAGCGCCTCCACCAGCGCCGCGATCACCTCGACGAACAGCGCCGCGCCCGGCTTGCGGACGATCAGCCCGCCGAGCACCGCGCCGAGCATCCAGATGCCGACGCCGAGACCGCCGGCCGGCTTGAAGAAGTCGAACGCCGTCCCGAACACGCCCCACAGCAGCGACCACGCCCAGAAGACGACGCCGATCGCGACGCCGAGCACCGCCGCCACGACGATGTCGATCGTGCGCCATCTCAGGCTGCGTGTCGTGTCACCCATCGCTGTACCTCCCAGTCCGTGAACCAGGAGGAGCCACCCGTACCCGGCCATGCCGGACACGGCGACGTGCCGCGACGAGACGCCGACGGCACGCCGAACTGCGTGAGATCCAACCGAACTCCCTGCGCTGGCATTACCCAGATCAGGTTCGAGGGTCTGCGACCCGGCGGCACCGGTGTCGCACTCTCAGCGTCGTGCGCTCCCCTGTCGATATGCGAGAACCGTCCGGCCCTCATGTTGTCGACCTCGACCCTAGTGCCCAGCCGCGCGCAGCTCAATCGCCCGCGTCGACGGTGTGCCCGCCCTAACAGACGCCAGCGGTACGGGCGGCCCGATCGGCCCCGGTGGGTCGGGGGAGATGATTCACAGGGTGTTCGCAGGCTGTTGGTCGGTGGCCGCCGGGTTGACGTGACAGCCTCGAACGCGTTGGCATCCGCACCCCCCGGATCGGGAGGACGAATGATCAGGCGCTGGGGAGCCGTCCTGATGGCGGCGGCCGGTCTCACCGTCGCGGTGAGCGCGCCGGCCGCGGCGAGCAGCAACACCCCGCGGATCCGGCACCACACGCCCAGCCAGACCGGGCGGCCCAGTCAGACCGGGCGGCCCAACCAGACCATCACCTTCGCCCGCACGCCCGATCTCGCCGGCCCGGTGATCCGGGTGACGGCGCGCGGCCCGATCAACGGCTTCGGCACCGCCCAGGTCGTCGACTTCGCCGGCGACGAGGCGACCGGTGGCTTCCGCGGCATCTGGGAGCTGGCGTTCGGCGCCGACACCATCCGCTACCAGTTCCGTGGGGTCGCCCGGGATCAGCGCCCGGACCGGTCGACACCGGCCGAGCTCACCGGTCCGACCGGCCTGCTGGTGCCGGTCGCCGGCGTCCAGCGGGCCGCGCGTGACCTGCCGCAACGGTACGACGCGCTGGTCGCCGGCGACTTCCGGTTGCTGGCGGGCACCGGCCGGCTGGCCGGAATCGGCGGTTCCGGCACGTTCCGCGGCTTCACCTTGCCGGGCGAGGTGTCTCCGGCCCTTCCGGCCAGCGACTGATCGCCCGTCCGGCCAGCGACGGCACGCTGTGTGTGATTTGGCTACCTGCGGGTAACACCGACGAGTAGCCTCGACAGTGCAGCCGGAGCAAGGGGGCCGAGATGACGGCGACCGTACGCGACGAGCACCCGGGCGGACACGTCGACGAGGCGACCGCCCGCCAGGCGGCCGAGCAGGCCCGCGAGACCGAATGGCGCAAGCCCAGCTTCGGCAAGGAGCTGTTTCTCGGCCGGCTGCGGCTGGACCTGGTCCACCCGCACCCCGAGCCGGACCCGGCCGACGTCGAGCGCGGCGAGGCGTACCTGGCACGGGTCCGCGAGTTCGCCGCGACCCGCATCGACGGGCGCCGGATCGAGCGCGACGACCGGATCGACGACGACACCCTGCGCGGCCTGCGCGAGCTGGGCGCGTTCGGGATGAAGATCGACCCGGCGTACGGCGGGGTCGGCCTCTCGCAGTACTACTACGGCCGGGCGCTGATGGTCGTCTCCTCGGCGTCGCCGGCGGTCGCCGCGCTGCTGTCCGCGCACCAGTCGATCGGCGTACCGCAGCCGCTCAAGCTGTTCGGCACCGAGGAGCAGAAGCGCAGGTACCTGCCGCGGCTCGCGGCCGGCGAGATCAGCGCGTTCCTGCTCACCGAGCCGGACGTCGGCTCCGACCCGGCTCGGCTGGCCACCAGCGCCACCCGTACCGACGACGGCGGGTACCGCATCGACGGGGTGAAGCTGTGGGCCACCAACGGGGTGCTCGCCGACCTGCTGGTGGTGCTGGCCCGGGTGCCGGACGCCGGGATCACCGCGTTCGTCGTCCCGGCCGACGCCGAGGGCATCACCGTCGAGCGGCGCAACTCGTTCATGGGCCTGCGCGGCCTGGAGAACAGCGTCACCCGGTTCCACCGGGTGTACGTGCCGGCCGCCGACCGGATCGGCGCCGAGGGCCAGGGCCTCAAGATCGCTCTCACCACGCTGAACACCGGCCGGCTCGCGCTGCCCGCGCCGTGCGTCGGCGCCGCGAAGTACAGCCTGGCGGTGGCCCGCGAGTTCGCCGCGGCCCGGGTGCAGTGGGGCAAGCCGGTCGGCGCGCACGAGGCGGTGGCCGGGCAGCTCGCCGAGCTGGCCGCCGGCACGTACGGGATGGAGGCGGTGCTCGACCTGTGCGACCTGCTCGCCGACGACGACCGCAACGACATCCGGATCGAGGCCGCGATCGCCAAGCTGTACGCCTCCGAGCTCGGCTGGCGCATCGTCGACGCGGCGATGCAGATCCGCGGCGGCCGCGGGTACGAGACGGCCGACTCGCTGGCCGCCCGCGGCGAGCGCCCGATCCGTACCGAGCAGCTGCTGCGGGACATGCGGATCAACCGGATCTTCGAGGGGTCCAGCGAGATCATGCGGCTGTTCATCGCCCGCGAGGCGGTCGACCAGCACCTGTCGGTCGCCGGTGAGCTGATCGACCCGACGGTGTCGGTGCCCGGCAAGGCGCGGGCCGGTGCGAAGGCGGGTGCGTTCTACGCGCACTGGCTGCCCGGCCTCGCGGTCGGCCGGGGCCAGAACCCCGCCTCGTACGCCGAGTTCGGGCCGCTGGCCCGGCACCTGCGGTACGTGGAGCGGGCCAGCCGGCGCCTGGCCCGCTCCACGTTCTACGCGATGGCCCGCTGGCAGGGTGGGCTGGAACGCAAGGAGCGGTTCCTCGGCCGCATCGTCGACATCGGCGCCGAGCTGTTCGCGATGACCGCCGCCTGCGTGCGCGCCAGCCGGGACGAGCGGGCCGGCTCGCCGCACGCGACCGCCTCGGCGGAGCTCGCCGACCTGTTCTGCGTGCAGGCCACCGCGCGGGCCGACGCGCTGTTCGATGCGTTGTGGCGCAACGACGACGAGCTGGAGCGGCGGGCCGCGGCGCGGGTGCTCGACGGCCGGTACGCCTTCCTGGAGGAGGGCATCCTGGCGCCGAGCGACGACGGTCCCTGGGTGGCTCACCACGAGCCGGGCCCGGCCACCGTCGCCAACCTCCGCCGGCACGTCCCGCGCTGACCCGCCACCCGCGTCGACCGCGGTGTCGAGAGGCACGTGCTTGCCCCTCGACACCGCGGGCGGCGGCGGGTCAGCGGTGCCGCAGGCAGAACTCGTTGCCGTCCGGGTCGGCCAGGACGGTCCAGTCGACGTCGCCCTGGCCGATGTCGAGCCGGGTCGCGCCGAGGGCCAGCAGCCGGTCGAGCTCGGCCCGCGGATCACCGTCCGGCGCGAGGTCGAAGTGCAGCCGGTTCTTGCCGAGCTTGGGCGCGACGGGCGGGCCGCCCCAGGTCACCTTGGGGCCGCCGTGCGGCGATCGGATGGCGGTCTCCTCGTCCTGGTCCCACACCAGCGGCCAGCCGAGCGCCTTGCTCCAGAAGTACCCGACGGCCTGGGAACCGTCGCAGGCCAGCGCGCCGAGGAAGCCGCAGTCGGCGAGGAACCTGTTGCCGGCCGGCAGCACGCAGAACTCGTTGCCGTCCGGGTCGGCCATGACCGCGTGCTCGGCGTCCGGGCCCTGACCGATGTCGATGTGCCGGCCGCCGAGCTCCAGCGCCCGGGCCACGGTCTGCTCCTGATGCTCGGCCGAGCTGCTGGTCAGGTCGAAATGGATCTGGTTCTGGTCGCGTTTGGGCTCGTCCGAGGCCAGACATCGGATCCGGAAGCCGGTGTCGTCGGTGGGTGTCAGCGCGGCGCCGGCCGGGTCGTCCGCCCGATCCCAGCCGAGCAGGCCGGCCCAGAAGCGGGCCAGCCCGGCGGGGTCGGGGGAGTCGAAACACAGTGCGTCGAGTGTTGCCATTCCGGGTCTCCGATCCATCCTGGCCGGAGCGGGTCTCCGGCTGTGAGAAAGGCCACGCTAAGCAGCTCGCGGGTCGCGCCGCAACCGGATTGGCCGGACTCACCGGTGGCTCTGCCAGGACCGCTCAGCCGTCCACCGCGTCGAGCAGTGCGCGGCCGAGCCTGGCGTGTGCCCGTACCGCCGGGTGGGTGCCGCCGTAGTCGTCCGGATCGGGCAGCCGGTCGGCGAGGAACACGAAGGTGGCCGCCGGCACGTCGTCGGCGTCGAACACGATGCCCACCTCGTGCCGGCAGTCCTCGTCCGCGCCGTGCTTGACCGCCACCCGCCGGCGCTGCGCCGACGGCAGGTCCCGGCGCACCCCGTCGCAGTACCCGGGCTGCGCCCACCGCATCGCCCGCAGCACCGTGCCGGTACCGGCCGGCGACAGCAGCGTGCCGGACCCGAGCCGGCGCAGCAGTTCGTGCGTCTCCCGGGCGGTGGTGGTACCGAGGAAGAAGCGTCGCTCGTCGGCCGGCAGCGGCTGCACCCGGGTGTGCCGGAACCCTTGCGCGGCAAGGAAGTCGTTGATGCGTGGGCCGGGGAGCAGCCGGCCGATCAGCCGTACCGCGGTGTTGTCGGAGCCGGTCACCAGCGCCACCAGCAGGTGCGCCGCGGTCAGCCGGTCACCGAAGGCCGCCTGCAGGTGCAGCGTGCCGGTGCCGTCGGCGACCAGCTCCGCGGTCAGCTCGACGGTGTCGGTCAGGGCCAGCTCGCCGCGGTCGACGGCGGCGAGCACCGCGCACGCGATCGCCACCTTCTGCACGCTCGCCGCGACCACCACGGCGTCCGGATCCACGTCGACCACGGCCTCGCCGAACAGCGTCAGGTACGAGTGCCAGCGGCCACCGGCCGCCGCGGCGCACCGCTCGTGGATCGCGGCGAGCCGGTCAGCCCGCGCAGGACGGGCAGTCACCGAAGATCTCCACCGTGTGCGAGACCTGCCGGTACCCGTGCTCGGCGGCGACCTTCGCGGCCCACTGCTCGACCGCCGGGCCGGCCACCTCCACCGTCGCGCCGCACCGCCGGCAGACCAGGTGATGGTGGTGGTCCTCCTGCCGGCACCGCCGGTACAGGTGCTCGCCGTTGGGCGGGCGCATGGTGTCCACCTCGCCGGCGTCGGCGAGCGCCTGGAGGGTGCGGTACACCGTGGTCAGGCCGACGGCGTCGCCCTGCCCGCGCAGCATCGCGTGCAGGTCCTGCGCGCTGCGGAACTCGTCCACCTCCGACAGCAGCTGCATCACCGCCGCCCGCTGCCGGGTCGCCCGCCCCATCGGCCGTCCCTGGGTCACGAACCCTCCCCGGCGGCGACGGCCGGCTCGGTGGCGTCCCGGTCGATCGGCTCCGGTTCGCGCGCGTGGCTGACCGCGTCGGCGACGATGTGCGCGACGTGCTGGTCGGCCAGCGAGTACGCGATCTCGCGACCGCGGCGCTGGCCGCGCACCACGCCGGCGCCCTTGAGCACCCGCAGGTGCTGGGAGACCAGCGGCTGCGGCGCGCCGATCGCGTCGACCAGCTCGTGCACGCAGCGCGGGCCGGCGGCGAGCTCGGTGACCACCGCGATGCGCAGCGGCGCGGCCAGCGCCCGCAGCAGCTCACCCGCCGCCTGATAGCTCTCGGACGCGTTGGGCATGCTCATCGGCCGCACCACGGGCAGCACGTGACGACAGCGGTCATGTCCCCACCGTATCGCTCCACCGGCGGCGGCCGAGCGGGCCGACGGCCGCTCAGCTCAGCTTGACCACCGCGATGACCACCAGCACCGCGATGAGCAGCAGTTGCATCGCCCGGCGGGCGGCCAGCAGCCGCGGCCAGGTCACCCGCAGCACCGCGACCAGCCCGGCCGCGATCAGCAGCAGCACGATCGCGCCGACCAGCCCCGGGGCGAACAGCCCGACCAACACCACGGCCAGGGCGAAAAGGAACACTCCGGTACGCGGCAGCCCGGCCAGCCAGGCGAGCAGCACCTGCGCCCGCCGTACCACCGGTGAACCTTGCGACATAGCCACAGACCCTAACGCGGTGGCGACGGTCGGTGGGGCCGCGCACGGACGAAACGGATCGAGCGCGGCGACGGGCCGGTGCCGCGCACCGGCGCCGGGCGGTACCGGTAGCGTTGCCGGCAACGAGGTACGGATCGATGCGTGGGGGACGTCGTGCTGGTGGTCAACCGGTTCGTGCTGGGCGCCGGCCAGCTCGACGAACGGGACGTGACCGGGCCGGACCCGGACGCCGAGCGCGACTTCCTGGCCCGAGCCGAACCGGCGCTCGCGGCACTGGCCGGCTGCCCCGGTTTCGTGCACGGCGAGCTGGGGCGCGCGGCCGACGACCCGACCCGCTGGTGCCTGGTGACCCGGTGGGCGTCCATCGGCGCGTACCGGCGGGCACTCGGGTCGTACCAGGTGAAGATCGCGGCCACCCCGCTGCTGGCCGAGGCGGTCGAGGAGCCCACCGGGTACGAGGTGTTGCGCAGCGCCGACCCCGACGGCATCCGCGCCGAGGACAGCGATCGGACGCCGGGCGAGGCCAACCGCCCGCCGCGGCGGTAACGGCATGGCCCGCCGGCGCGAATCTCCCCTCGCCAGGGCGTGTCGTGGCGCCCGCGGCCGGTCGGACGCCGGGACACGGACCAGCCTCGGCCGGCAACGGTCGACCGCGAGTGGTGTGGCGACCACACATCGGTCACGCCCGACAGGTGGTGCCCCGGCTGGTTACGATCACCGCAAACCAGCAGACCGGGGGAGCCGACCGAACATGATCGTCAGCGGGGCGTGGGGGGAGTGCGGATGACCGGTCCCACCGGTGACACCCCCGAGCCGACCCGTCCCGCCGCCACGCCGCCCGCCGGTTCCCCGCCGGGCTGGACGCCGCCCAGCCCACCTGGCGGGCACCCGGCCTGGACCCCACCGTCGTCGCCCGCCGCGCCCCTGCCCGGCAACCCGCCACCGTCCGTCCCGCCGTCCGGCAGCCCGCCACCGCCCGCGGCCGCACCGTCCGGTGCTCCGGGAGTACCGCCGTCCGGTGCTCGCGGTGTGCCGCCGTCCGGTGCTGCCGGTGTGCCGCCGGCGGG
>NZ_BOPO01000148.1 GCF_017312725.1 Actinocatenispora comari
GGCCGGTTCCGGGTTCGGGCCGGCTCGGGGTCGGCGTGGCTCTTGGTCAGGCTGGTTCCGGGTTCGGGGTGGGCGCCGGCTCGGGTGCCGTCGCCGGGATCGGCAGGGCGGCGGTGACGCGGAAGCCGCGGTCGGGCCGCGGCCCGGCGTCCAGCCGGCCGTCCAGCAGCGCGGCCCGCTCGCGCATCCCGACGATGCCGAACCCGGGCCCGGTTCCCGTACCGCGGCCGGGTTCGGCGCCGGGCCGGCCGTCGTCGACGACCTCGACGCCCAGCTCGGTCGGCCGGTAGGCCAGGTCGATCCGGCAGGACCGGGCGGTCGAGTGCCGGATGACGTTGGTGACCGACTCCTGCACGATCCGGTACGCGGCGAGGTCCACCTCGGCGGGCACCGGCCGTACCGTGCCGGTCCGGCGCACCGAGACCTCGATGCCGGCCTCGGCGGCGCCCGCGACGAGCCGGTCGACCTCGGCGAGCCCCGGCGTACCGGCCGGTTCCGGGCCGGCGGGATCGGCCCGGCGCAGGGCGACCAGGGTACGGCGCAGCCCGGACAGCGCCTCCCGGCTGCTCGTCTCGATGATCCGCAGCGCCTCCTGCGCCGCGTCCGGCTGGGTGTGGATGACCCGGTTGCCGACGCCGGCCTGGATGGCGATTATGCCGACGCTGTGCGCGACCATGTCGTGCAGTTCGCGGGCGAGGCGCAGCCGCTCGGCGGTCAGCGCGCGCTCCGCCGCCTGCGCCCGGGCCGCGCTGGCGAGCTGCCGGCTCGTCCGGATCGACTGCCCGATCACCCAGGCGAACACCGCGGTGAACAGCACCGGCGCCTGGTACTCCGCGAGGTGCAGGCCCGGCCCGCACGCCAGCGCGAACACGTCGTACCCGGCGGGGACGAGCACGCCGAAACCCAGCGCGGCGAGCGCGGTGCGGCGCGACCGGGTCGCCGAGACGTAGCACAGCGCCACGTACACCGGGATCATCTCGCTGAACCCGACCCGCATCGGATCGCCCGGCTGCACGCCCGGGATGACCTGCTGCCCGGCGAGCACGCCGGCCGCGGCCACGGCACCGGCGGTGAGCATCGCCAGCGCGGCCAACGGGTACCGCCGCAGCAGCGCCGCGGCGACCGCCACCGTGCCGGCCACCGCGGCGGGCCCGGCGTGCGCGTACCCACCGCCGGTACCGAGGGGCGGCGGCAGCGTGTTGGCGGTGAGCAGAACCGTCAGCACGGCGGCGCCGATCCACATCAGTACCGGACCCAGGTGGCGGTCGACCGGCACGGGTAACCGGGGAAGGGCGCGCATGCCGTGACGGTATCCGCGTCGGGGCCGCGCAGCGTCGGCCCGTGGACGTACGCCCTGGGGCGCATCGCCCCGCCTGCAGCGGCGGGGTCCGTTGATCCTGCGTCGGGGAGGGCCTTGGTGCCGGTCAGGTCTCGTCGACGGGGAGGACGAAGCTGCCGCGCCCCTGCACGGTGACGATCAGCCCCTCGTCCTGCAACATCCGGTACGACTTGCGGGTGGTGAGGCGGCTGATGCCGGTCTCCTGCTGGATCACCGTCTCGGAGGGCAGCCGGTCGCCGGGGCCGAACTCCCCGGCCGAGATGGCGTCCCGGACCAGCTGGGCAATCTGGACGTAGACCGGGGTGTACGCGCCCGGCTTGACCTTCGTCCAATCGACCATGATCACAACGTAGGACGAGGGCTCCGAAGACCTCGGTCAGTCGCAGGAGTTCCCGGGACTTTCCAGAGGTTTCCAAGTGCGCTACTGTGCAGGGGTCGGAAACAAGGCGACCCCGCGGCGTCGGGCAAGGACGGCCGCGGGGTCTGACCGCTCGTGAAGGGAGCGGCTGTGGGCCACGGTACGCATCCGGTCGTCCGGTGTTCGACCCCGCACGCGGGGGATCAGGTGTTCATCAGCCCGGCGGCCGGCGTGCACGGCCACGGCTGCTTCTGGGCGATGGTCGTCGAGGCGACGCCCGCCCTGGTCAAGGGCGCGATGTACCTGAAGGTCGTGCCGGTCGCCGACCTCGACGGCAACCCGACGGTACGCACCTTCTACGTCCGGCTCGCCGGCCTGCTGACCCGATCGATGTCGTGACCGCCTCGGCCGCGGTCGGCTGGGTCCTCTCGCTGTTCCTCGCGTTCGCGATCGGGGTGGTCGTCGGGCACGGCCCGGACCGTCGACGTTGACAGGCCCGACGCTTTACCCTACGGTAAACATTACCGATGAGTGAAATGTTGGGAGTGATCATGCCGGAGATCGTGAAGTCGATCGAGATCGCCGCGCCGCCGAGCCGGGTGTGGCAGTGGTTCGCCAGCCAGCAGGCGCTGCGCCGGTGGCTGTCGCCGACGCTGGAGATCGACCTGCAGCCGGCCGGGGCGTACCGGATGCTCGGCGCCGACGGCGACACCTGGATCAGCGGGCAGGTCCTCGAACTCGTCCCGGAGGGCCGGCTCGTACTGTCCTGGCTGGAGGAGGACGCCGGCTGGGTGCACCCGGGCCGGCTGGTCGTCGAGCTGACGGCGGCGTCCGGCGGCACCCGCGTCACGCTCGCCCACGACGGCTTCGCCGGCATCGGTACGCCGACCTGGCAGCGCACCGCCGAGGCGTACCGCCGCGGCCTGGACCGCCACCACGTACTCGAAGACCTCGCCGCCGCGGTGGCCACCGGCGACGTGCCTGCCGCCGTCACCACCGATGCCTGACCACCCGGACGCCACCCCCCGCTCGGCCGGCACCAGCGAAGCCACCCGAGCGGCGGGCGACCGTGCCGACGCGACGACCCGTCGGGCGGGCGAGCGGGGCGACGCGACGACCCGTCGGGCGGGCGAGCGGGGCGACGAGACCGACCGGCCGGCGGGGGACCGCAGCGACGAGGCGTTCCGGGCACTGGCCGATCCGACCCGGCGGCGGATGCTCGACCTGCTCGCCGAGCGCGGCACGCTGTCGGTCGGTGAGCTCGCCGCCGAGTTCCCCGACCTGGTGTTCTCGGGCATCTCGAAGCACCTGATGGCGCTGCGGGCCGCCGGCCTGGTCACCGCGACCAAGCAGGGTCGCAAGCAGCTGTACCGGATCGACGAGTCGGGCTTCGTCGCCGCGCTCGCCCCCTGGGTGGCCCGCTACGAGGCCTACTGGTCCACCGCCCTGAGTACGCTCCGCGACCTCGCCGAATCCCCCGAGGACCCGCCGAGCTGACCGCGGTCGGTACGCGTCGGCCGGCCGCTCCTGTCGCTCGACGCCGCGCCCCCTGGGCCCGGGCGACCCGCGTGGCGGTCAGCGCCGTTGCTCGGCCGGGCACCACCAGGTGGTACGGCCGCCGATCGTGCCGCGCGTCATCGGCCCACCGTCCCGTGGGCAGGTGGCGCCGGGCCGGCGCAGCGGCACGATCGTCAGTTCGTGTACGCCGCCGGCCCGGATCGAGGCGCGCAGCGCGTCCCGGGTGGCCCGCAGCAGCCGTCGCCGGTCGTCGTCCGTCAGCTCGGCGACCGGGCGGCCCGGATGCACCCGGGCCCGCCACAGGATCTCGTCGGCGAGCAGGTTGCCGATCCCGGCGATGCGCTCCTGGTCGAGCAACCGGGCCTTGACCGGTGCCGCCGCACCGGCCGCCAGCGCGGAGCGGAACTGCGCCGGGCTGATCGTCGCCGCGTCCGGCCCCAGCTGGTCGACCGGTGGGTCCAGCCGGACCCGCCCCAGCCGCCGCGGATCGACCAGCAGCAGCCGGCCACCGTCGGCGAAGGTGAGGCCGAACCGGGCCCAGCGGAAGTCCCCGGGTCGACGACCGCCCTCCCAGTGGTCGCCGCCGTCGACCTCGGTCCCGTCCGCGTCGACCACGACGACCTTGCCGGACATGCCGAGATGGATGCCCAGCGGAGCCGACCGGGACGCCGAGTCCGTCTCGCACCACATGCTCTTGCCTCGCCGGTGCGCCGCCACGAGAGTGCGGCCGCGCAACGCCCGCCGGATCTCCCCCGGTGGATGCGGCCGGCACACGTACCGGTCGGAGTCGTCGACGTCGCTGATCCGGCGGCCGAGCGCGGCCCGTTCGATCACCGCCCGCGCGGCCTCCACCTCCGGGAGCTCCGGCATCCCGCCCCCCTCCGTCGAGTCCCCGCCGAGCACGCAGGTCGCCGGTGGCTCAGTCGAAGACCTCGTCCAGCGACGCCGCGTCGACCGCCTGCGGCAGCCAGCTGGTGAGCCGATCGGGGGGTGTGGGTGGACATCGGCGCCTCCAGGTGGCGGGCGGCGCCGCGACCATCACCTCACTGTAACGACAGCACGGGCCGATCGCGCTCGCAGCGCGTGACCGCGGCATCTCCGTGGTACCCGGCGCGTGGCAGGTCGTCGGCCCGGCGGCGAGTCGGGCCGGGCGCAGGCGGGCGGCGCGATGCCGACACGTCGCCGAGTGCCGCGCGCGGTGCCGGGTGCTCGCGACCGAACTCACTGCGGCGCCGGCCCGGGACGGGTCGGCGCCGCAGCGGGAGGCGACCGTACTCACATGTTGATCATGTGGCCGGACAGGCCGTGGACGGCTTCCTTGACCGCTTCGCTGAGTGTCGGGTGGGCGTGCACGTTGCGGGCCACCTCGTGCACGGTGAGGTCCCACTGCTGGGCCAGGGTCAGCTCGGGCAGCAACTCGGTGACGTCCGGGCCGATCAGGTGCGCACCGAGCAGCTCGCCGTACTTGGCGTCGGAGAGGATCTTGACGAACCCGTTCGGGTCGGCCAGGCCCTGCGCCTTGCCGTTCGCGGTGAACGGGAACTTCGCCACCTTCACGTCGTAGCCGGCGTCCCGCGCCTGCTCCTCGGTGTAGCCGAAGGACGCGATCTGCGGCTGGCAGAAGGTGGCCCGCGGGATCATCTTGAAGTCGACTTCCATCGTCTCCGCGTCGCCGATCGTCTCGGCCGCGATGATGCCCATCGCCTCGGCGGCGTGCGCGAGCATCAGCTTCGCGGTCACGTCACCGATCGCGTAGATGCCGGGCGTCGAGGTACGGCAGCGGCCGTCCACGTCGATCGCGCCCCGGTCGGTGAGCTTGACGCCGGTGTTCTCCAGCCCGTACCCGTCGACGCGCGGCGCGAAGCCGATCGCCTGCAGCACCTTGTCGGCCTCGATGACCTGCTGCGCTCCGTCCCGGGTCACCGTCACCTTCACCCCGGTACCGGTGTCCTCGATGCCGTCCACCCGGGTCGAGGTGAGCACGTCGATGCCGAGCCGCTTGTACCGCTTCGCCAGCTCGGCGGACACCTCGGCGTCCTCCAGCGGTACCAGCCGGTCGAGGAACTCGACGATGGTGACCTTGACGCCGTAGTTGCTCAGCACGTAGGCGAACTCGACGCCGATCGCGCCGGCGCCGGCGATCACGATGCTGGATGGCAACGTGTCGGTGAGGATCTGCTCCTCGTAGGTCACGACGCGCTCGGACAGCTCGGTACCGGGCAGCAGCTTCGTGTTCGTGCCGGCCGCGATGATGCAGTTGTCGAACGTCAGCGTCTCCGAGCCGCCGTCGTTCAGGGTCACCGTCATGGTGTGCGCGTCGACGAAGGTGCCCCTGCCCTGGTACTCGGTGATCTTGTTCTTCTTCATCAGGAAGTGGACGCCCTTGACCCGGCCGTCCGCGACCTTGCGGCTGCGCTGGAACGCGGCGCCGTAGTCGAACGTGACCTTGCCGTCCACCTGGATCCCGAACGTCTTCTGCTCGGTGTTGAAGATGTGCGCCAGCTCCGCGTTGCGCAGCAGGGCCTTCGACGGGATGCAGCCGACGTTCAGGCAGACACCGCCCCAATACTTCGCCTCAACGACGGCGGTACGCAGGCCGAGCTGGGCGCTGCGCACGGCCGCGGTGTACCCGCCCGGGCCGGCGCCGAGGACCACGACATCAAAGTGTGTACTCACGAGCCGGATCATATTCCGCTACCTGGCGACCTGCCCGGGCACCGGTTTCGACGGTGACGCGGGGGCCAGCGGGAGCGACCGGCGTCACAACCGGCCAGGCGGCGAGCTGCGGCGACACCGCCCGGCTCAGGATCCGCCGCGCAGCGAGGCGTCGAGGAGTTCGATGGTGTGCGCGGTGGGCAGCGGGGTACCGGCGCGGCGGAGGGCGGCGGTGATCTGGAGCAGGCAGCCGGGGTTGCCGGCCACCAGCAGATCGGCGCCGGTGGCCCGGATCCGCTCCGCCTTCCGGTCGCCGAACTCGCGGGCCGGCTCCGGTTCGAGCAGGTTGTACACCCCGGCGGAGCCGCAGCACAGCTCCGCCTCGGCCGGCTCGACCAGCCTCAGCTCCGGGATGCCACGCAGCAGCTGCCGCGGCGCCGACCTGATCTTCTGCGCGTGCGCCAGGTGGCACGCGTCGTGGTACGCGACGGTGCGGCGCACCGGATGCCGGGGCGCCACCGGCCCCAGCTCCACCAGCAGCTCGGTGACGTCCCGGGTACGGGCGGACAGCCGCTCGGCCCGCCCGGCGTAGCGCGGATCGTCGGCGAGCAGCTCCACGTACTCCTTCATCGCCGAGCCGCAGCCGGCCGAGTCGGTCACCACGTAGTCGACGCCGGCCGCGTCGAACGCGTCGATGGTGGCGCGGGCGAACCGGGCCGCCTCGTCCCGCCGGCCGGTGTGCGCGGACAGCGCGCCGCAGCAGCCCTGCCGGCGCGGGACCAGCACCTCGCAGCCCTCCAGCGCGAGCACCCGCGCGGTCGCCGCGGACACCGAGCCGAAGAACGCGGACTGCACGCAGCCGGTCAGCAGCCCGACCGTTGCGCGGCGCCGGCCCCGGGCCCGTACCCGGGTGGGCAGCCGCGGCGCCCGGCGGGCCGGCGGCGCCAGCTCCTCCATCGTGGCCAGCGCCGGCGGCAGGTGCTTCGCCAGCCGGTGACCGAGCCGGTCCGCGCCGGTGGCCCGGTACGCGGCGAGCGGGGCGCGCAGCAGCCTGAGCCGGCGCGGGTACGGGAAGAGGCCGAAGACGAGGGCGCGCAGCAGCCGCTCGCTTCGGGTACGCGGGTGGCGCCGCTCGACCTGGGCGCGCGTCGCGTTCAGCAGCTCGTCGTACCGGACGCCGGACGGGCAGGCGGTCACGCAGGCCAGGCAGCCGAGGCAGGCGTCGAAGTGGCCGGCCATCGCGTCGGACAGCGGCGCGCCGTCCAACCCCTGCTGGATCAGGTGGATGCGACCGCGCGGCGAGTCCATCTCCTCGCCCCACAGCACGTAGGTCGGGCAGCTGGGCAGGCAGAACCCGCAGTGCACGCAGTCGTCGGCGAGCGACCGCGACGGCGGATGGTCGGAGTCGAAGGCGCCCAGCACGTCCGGTTCGCTCGCCACGGTCTCAGATCCCTCCGACGAAACGGCCGGGGGCGAGCCGGCCGGCCGGGTCGAACTCCTGCTTGACCGCGCGCATCAGCCCGATGCCCTCGACCGGGCCCCACAGGTCGAGCTCCGGCCGGATCTTCGGCGGCGCGGCCAGCACCGTGCAGTGGCCGCCGTGGCTCATCGCGACGGTACGGGCGGCGTTGACGATCTCGACCGCGCGGTCCGGGTCGACGTCACCGGGGATCGCGGCGTGCAGCACGCCGGCGGCCGGCGAGCAGAAGATCCGCATGCCGGTACCGCGGGCCGCGTCGCGCATCGAGTACACCGGGCCGAACAGCTGCCCGACCGGCGTCACCACCTGCAACGCCACGTCCTCCGGGCCGAACGGGTAGCTGCCCCACCACTCCGGCGGTTCGGCGTCGGCGCGAGCGTCGCCGCCGAGTACCTGGACCGCCTTCTCGGCGCGCGCCGCGACCCCGTCGGCGGGGCCCTCCAGCAGCAGCACCATCAGGTCGGGGTGGCCGGGGACCCGCGCCGGCCGGCGCAGGCTGTCCGGCTCCGGGCACTCGACCTCCATCGCGGTCGGCGCCAGCCGCTCCTGCTTCAGCCGTACCGACAGGTCGCGGACCTCGCCGGGGCTGCGCACCGGCCGGCGCACGTACGCCCGTGCCGCCGGGACCGGGGTCAGCTTCACCGCGATCTCGGTCAGCACCCCGAGCGTCCCGTACGACCCGGTGAGCAGTCGGCCCAGGTCGTAGCCGGCGACGTTCTTCACCACCTTGCCGCCGGAGTGCGCGACGACCCCGTCGGCCCGCACCACGGTCAGCCCGATCACCTGGTCCCGCGCCGTACCGTGGCGCAGCCGCAGCGGGCCGGCCGCGCCGGTGGCGACCACCCCGCCGAGCGTCGCGCCGGGCAGCATCTCGTCCAGCGGCAGCCGCTGCCCGTGCTCGCCGAGCACCCGCTGCACCTCGGCCAGCGGGGTACCGGCACGGATCACCGCGATCAGGTCGCCGGCGGCGTGCTCCACCACCCCGGTCAGCCGGGACGTGTCCAGGATCAGGTCGGCGGCGGTCGGCGGCGCGCCCCAGTGCAGCTTCGTCCCACCGCCGCGCACCACCACGTGCAGCTCGTGCGCCGACGCGGCGCGCAGCACCCGGGACACCTCGTCGGTCGACGTCGGGTACGCCACGAAGCGCGGCTCGACGTCCGCCACCCGGTCGGTGGGCTGCGCCGCGCGCGCCTCGCACACCGCGCGCAGGTCGTCCAGTGCCGTCATCAGAACGCCTCCGCCAGGCCGGCCGCCTGCGCCGGGTGCGGCGTGGTCCCGCGGCGCGGCACCTCGCCGCACAGCCGCGGCGTGGGGAACACCTTGCCCGGGTTGCAGCGCTGCGCCGGGTCGAACGCGCACCGCACCAGCTGCATGGTGTCCAGGTCGTCGGCGGTGAACATCTTCGGCAGGTGCTTCGCCTTGTCGACGCCGACGCCGTGCTCGCCGGTGATCGAGCCACCGTGGCCGATGCACAGGTCGAGGATCGCGCCGGACACCTCCTCGGCGGCGTCGCCCTGCCCGGGCACGGACTCGTCGTACAGCACCAGCGGGTGCAGGTTGCCGTCGCCGGCGTGGAACACGTTCGCCACCCGGATCCCGGTACGTTCGGACAGCGCGGCGATGTCGGCCAGCACCTCCGGCAGCGCGGTACGGGGGATCACGCCGTCCTGCACGATGTAGTCCGGGCTGATCCGGCCGACCGCGGCGAACGCCGACTTGCGGCCCTTCCACATCTCGCCCCGCTCGTACTCGTCGGCGGCGCGGCGCAGCTCGAACGCGCCGGACTGCTCGCACCGCGCGGTCACCGCGGCGAGCTCGGCGGCGACGTCGTCGGCCGGGCCGTCCAGTTCGACGATCAGCACCGCGCCGGCGCCGTCCGGGTAGCGGCAGTCGACGGCCTGCTCGGCCGCCTCGATCGACAGCGCGTCCATCATCTCGATCGCGGCCGGGGTGATGCCGGCGGCGATGATCGCGCTGACCGCCTCGCCGGCCGACGCCATGTCGGGAAACGCGGCGAGGATCGTCTCGACGCACTGCTGGGTCTGCACCAAGCGGACCACCACCTTCGTCGCGATGCCCAGGGTGCCCTCGGACCCGATGAACACCCCGAGCAGGTCGTAACCGGTGGACTGCCGGCACTTGCCGGCACCGAGCCACACCACGTCACCATCCGGAGTAACGATCTCCAAGCCGGTCACGTGGTGCGCGGTGAACCCATATTTCAGACAGTGCGCACCGCCCGAGTTCTCCGCGACGTTGCCGCCGATGGAGCAGATCTGCTGGCTTGACGGGTCTGGTGCGTAGTGGTAATGCGCGGGCGAAACCTCCCGGCTGATCGCCAGGTTGATGACGCCGGGCTCGACGACGGCGCACTCGGCGTCCAGGTCGACCTCCAGGATGCGGCGCATCCGGCTGGTCACGATCAGCACGCCGTCGGACCGGGGCAGCGCCCCGCCGGACAGCCCCGTCCCGGAGCCGCGCGCCACGAACGGCAGGTCGGCGTCCCGGCAGGCGCGTACCACCTCGGCGACCTGCTCGGTGGATTCCGGCAGCACGACCAGCCCGGGGCTGACCGCGTAGCGGGCCAGGCCGTCGCACTCGTAGGTGCGCAGTTCGGCGGGGTCGGACAGCACCGCGTGCGGGCCGAGCGAAGCGGCGAGCCGTTCGGCCACTGCCGCCAGCCGGGCCGGCACTTCCATCCGCGCCTCCAGCGCTCACGCCCCGCCGGTCACCGGCGAGTCGCCATCCGACGCCATCCTGCAGCACCTCTTGGTACGGCCAAACTACGGCGCCCCGAGTGCCGGGTCAACAAACCACAACGGCACGACCGGAGTCGCGGCGTGGCCCGTGTCGCCGGCAGGTCAGGGACCGTTGGGCTCCGGCCGGACGCCGTGCCCGGTACGGGCCACCGACGAGACCGCCTGCGCGATCGACGCACCGCCGCCGACCAGCTCCAACGTCAAGCCCGCGGTGTCCGGCTCGTCCAGCAGCGCGGCCAGCACCCAGGCCACGTCGTCCCGGGTCACCTCGCCCGGCTCGGCCTCCGGCGCCAGCCGGATCCGCCCCGTACCGGGGTCGTCGGTCAGCCGGCCGGGCCGCAGGATCGTCAACGCCAGGTCGGGCCGGTGCCGCAACTCCTCCTCCGCCTCGCCCTTCGCCTTCTGGTACGCCGCGAACACCTCGTCGGTGCCCGGCCGCGGCGGGGCGCCGGCACCCATCGACGAGACCAGCAGGTACCGCTGGACGCCGGCCAGCCGGGCCGCGTCGGCGAGCAGGATCGCGCCGTCGCGGTCCATCGTCTGCTTGCGCTCGGCGCCGCTGCCCGCGCCGGCGCCGGCGGCGAACACCACCGCGTCGGCGTACCGGACCTGCTCGGCGACCTGCTCCGGCGTCGCCGACTCCAGATCCAGGACGACCGGATGTGCGCCCAGCTCACGAAGCTCGTCGGCCTGGTCCGGATTGCGGATCAGGCTCACCACGGCGTCGGAACGCGCAACCAGTTGGCGCGTCAGTCGGAGTGCGATCTTCCCGTGCCCACCAGCCACAACCACCCGCATGTCCCCACCGTATTACTGTCCGCACCTTGCGTGGCGCCGGCAAAACGAGTAATTAACGCAAATACGGCGTGAGAGTTTTCATGTCACGGAAACTGGCCCACCCGGTGCGCGTGCATGCGGTGAGTCATCGATGGCGGTACGCGGGTGACGACTGCGCACCGCGAGATGGTGGCGCCGGTCCGTACGGGTCTGCCCAAACAGTGTCGATCCGTGTTACACAACCAAGCGTCTCGGCGAACCAACGACCAGGCAGTCGGGCCGGTTCGCCGGCGAACACCCCCGAAAAGACGCACCGAGGAGGCGCGTTGTGACCGATCCGAACGGTGGCGGCTTCAACTCCGGAGACGATCCGGTGACCCACCGCCTGCCACTGCGCAACACCAGCACCCAGACCGCGTCCCGGCCGGGCAGCGCCGACCCGTGGCGCACCGACACGCCGGACGAGGACAACCCGTTCGCCGGTACCGCGCTCGGCGGCCTGCCGGACCGCGGCAACACCCCGGCGAACCCGTTCGGCTCCCCCGCCGCGGGCAGCCCGTCGTCGCTCGACCTGGACGACGACGAGCGGCGCAAGGCGCGTACCAGCTTCCCGATCACCATCGGCCTGATCTGCACCGTCGCCGGTGCGACCCTCGGCGTCACCGAGGTGCTGGCGCGGGTCGGTGCGGTCGTCGGTGCGCTCGGCATCCTGCTGTCGGTGATCGGCCTGATCAGTGCGCGGCGGGCGCACGTCGGCGGCCGGCTGGTGGCCGTCCTGTCGATCCTGATCGGCCTGGCCGCCATCGGCATCGCGGTGGTCGACCACTTCGGCACCTTCACCTGGCTCACCGCCGACCTGCCGAAGCACCTCGCGAACAAGATCGACGACTACGTGCCGTTCCTGTCCTGACCGTCCATAGTGGACATCTGCGGCGACGCCGCGGTGGGCTCGCCGTTGGCGGCGGGCCCACCGGCGTCGCCGCCGTCGTACCGGTAGCCGGACGGCGGTGACCTCCTGTCACCAGGCCGGACGGTACGCCGACGGCAGGCGACGCCGGCCCGTTTTGTTGCGGGCCCTAGGATCGCTCGGGTGATGCCACGGCTACCCGCAGCTTCGGACCGCACGGACCGTCGGCACCGGCCGGACCGCGGCGTTCGACGCCGGCTCGACCGGGGCGTTCGCCGCCGGGTGGGCGGGTCGTGGCGGCTGGCGGTCGCGACGCTGACGGTGCTGGCGCTGGGCGGCCCGGTGCTGGGCGGCGCGGTGCTGGTCGCGCCGGGCGTCGCCGACGCCGCCCCGCAGTGCTCGCAAGGCCAGATCGACAACGTCGACTACCAGCCCTGGGCGGTCAAGCGCATCGCGGCCGACCGGGCCTGGCCGATCAGCCAGGGCCGCGGCGTCACCGTCGCGGTGCTCGACTCCGGCGTCAACGCGAAGCACCGGCAGCTCGCCGGCCGGGTCGAGGCCGGTACGGATCTGGTCCGCGGCAAGGGGACCGCCGACACCGACTGCAACGGGCACGGTTCGGCGGTCGCCGGCATCATCGCCGGCAAGCGCGTCGACGGCTCCGGCTTCGCCGGTGTGGCACCGGAAGCGACCATCCTGCCGATCCGGATCGCCGAGGACACCGAGAAGTTCGACGACGGGTCGCCGCGCATCGCCGCCGCGATCCGGTACGCGGTGGACCACGACGCGACGGTCATCAACATGTCGCTGACCACCGACGACACCCCGCAGCTGCGTTCCGCGGTCGGCTACGCGCACGAGCACGGCGTGGTCATGGTCGCCGCCACCGGCAACCAGGCGGACGACCAGCCCGAGTATCCGGCGGCGTACCCGGACGTCGTCGCGGTGGGCGGGGTCGACTCGTCCGGCGGCCACGACAGCGAGTCGGTGACCGGCGACTGGGTCGACCTGGCCGCGCCGAGCACCGACATCGTCGCACCGGCCGGCACCGGCTCCGGCTACCGCCCCCATGAGGGCACGAGCTTCGCGGCGCCGGTGGTGGCCGGCACCGCGGCGCTGATCCGCGCGTACCGGCCGGAGCTGACGCCGGACCAGGTGGCGACCCGGCTGGAGGCGACCGCCGACCATCCCGCCGACGGGCACGACGACCGGGTCGGCTACGGCGTGGTCAACCCGTACCGGGCGGTCACCCAGGTGCTCGGCGAGCCGGGCGACGGCGCCGCCGCCGGTGGCGCGCTGCCCGCCGCGGCGAGCCGTACCGACGCCGCCGACCCGGTCCGGACCGCGGCGCTGTGGGCGGCGGTCGGGCTGCTCGCCGTGGTGATCGCGCTGCTGGTGCTCGCCGTCGTCGTACCGGCCGGGCGGCGTCGCGGCTGGCGCCCCGGGCTGCGCGGCCGGCTGCCCGGACCGCGGTCGGCCCGCCGCGGGCCCGCCGAGTACGACCCGGCCGCGCCGCCGCCGATCGAGCCGGAACCGCCGGCCACCACCGCCGTGCGGCTGCCCGGCACCGACAGCGCGGCCACCTTCACGGTCGACGTGCACCTGAACTGACGATCCGCCCGGGCCGCGGGGGGTCCACCCGACTGACGACCCGCCCGGTGCCCCGGGGAGGTCCACCCGAACCGACGACCCGCCCGGTGCCCCGGGGAGTCAGGGGGCGGCGGGTTCGTTGCGGAGGACGAGGACGGCGATGTCGTCGCGCGGCGGGTCGGCGGTGAACGACAGGACGGCGTCGGTCAGCTTGCCGGCGATCGTCGCCGCCGGCGCACCAGCCAGGCCGCGCAGCTCGCGGCGCAGCCGCTGGTGGCCGAACAGGGTGCCGCCGCGGCGGCGTTCGGTCACCCCGTCGGTGAAGAACACCAGCGCGTCGCCCGGCGCCAGCCGGAACTTCACCGGCGTCACGGTCACCTCCGGCAGCAGCCCGACGGCGGTACCGCACTCGCCGACCTGCTCCGGGTTCGGCACCTCGCCGCCGTCCGGCCCGCCGCCGGGCCGTACCAGGAACGGCTTGTCGTGGCCGGACAGGCACAGCTCGATCTCCAGCGCGCCGTCCGCGGCGCGGGCCACCACCGCCATCGCGAGGGTGCAGTACCGGTAGCCGTCGTGCTGGTCGAGCAGGGTCTGGTTGAGCAGCTCGACGATCCGGCCGAGCGGCCGGCCGTCCCGCACCAGCACCCGGATCACGTCGCGGACCACGCCGGTCAGCGCCGCGGCCTGGGCGCCCTTGCCGCACACGTCGCCGATGCACATCAGCCACTGGTCGGCGCCGAGCTCCAGCACGTCGTAGAAGTCGCCACCGACGTCGGTGCCGGTGCTCGCCGGCTCGTACTCGGCGGCGAACGTGACACCGTCCGCGGTCGGCAGCGCGGACGGCAGCAGCGCCCGCTGGAACGCCTGCGAGACGTCCGCGCGTTCGGCGTGGATGCGGGCGTTCTCGATGGCCAGCGCGGCGCGGCGGGCGATGTCGGAGATGATCGTGACGTCGTCCGGCGCGTGCAGCCGGTCGGGCGGGCGGCCCACGGACAGCGTGCCGAGCACCCCGCCGCGCGCGATCAGTGGTACCGCGACGCCCTCGGCCGGCCGGGGCAGCGCGACGACCCCGTCGCCGTGTGCCGCCTCCGTCAGCCGGTCGGTGATCTCCTCGTCGTCGTGGCCGGACAGCAGCCGGCGCAGCAGCGGCAGCGCGCCCTCGTCGGCGTGCGTGGACGCGGCGAGGCTGAGCTCCCCGTACTCGTCGAGCACGTGCAGCGCGCACCACTCGCCGAGCCGCGGTACGACCAGCTGCGGGACCAGGGCGAGGGTCAGCTCCACGTCGAGCGACTGGGCCAGCAGCTCGCTCGCCTCGGCCAGGTAGGTCAGCCAGCTGCGCCGGGCCCGGTCCATGTCGCGCAGCCGGTCGTTCTCGATCGCGATGGTCATCCGCTCGGCGGACAGCTGGGCCAGCGAGTGCCACGACTCGGTGAGCGCCGCGTCCGGTGCGGTGTGCAGCTCGATCCGGCCGGACAGCGGCCGCGGCAGCGGCAGCGGCACCGACTCGGACGGCGCGGACTCGGCCGTCTCGGGCTCGGCCTCCGGGGCGGCGATGCCGTCCGGCGCCTCCACCACCGGCAGCCCGGCCGTACCCTGCCGGGCCACCATCCGCTGGCCGCGGCCGTCCGAGGCGTCCACGTAGACCGCGCCGCCGGCGGCGCCGATCACCTCGCACAGCCGCAGCAGCAGCTCGGACAGCAGCTGCGGCAGGGTCAACCGTTGCCGCAGGTCCTCCGGTACGTGCACGAGCCAGACCAGCGCGTCGGCCGGGCCGGTGGCGGCCGCCTCCGGCGACTCGGGGCGCGGCCGGGTGGGCTGGCCGTATCGGGTGCGGGCCGGCGGGCCGCCGCGCTCCAGCCGGAACCAGACGCCCTTGCCGGTCGGGTCGTGGGTGGTGCCCCAGGAGGTGGCGAACTGGTCGACCAGCAGCAGGCCGCGGCCGTGCTCGGCGGTCTCGTCCGGGGTGAGCAGGTTCGTCTCGATCGGCCCGCCGCGGTAGTCGGTGACCGTGACGGTGACGCCGCGCTCGTCGGCGGCGATGTCGACGTCGAGGTCGGTACCGGCGTGCACCACACCGTTGGTGGACAGCTCGGTGGTCAGCAGCAGCGCCTCGTCGAGCAGGTCGCTCTGGCCGGACTCGACGAGCACCTCGCGCACGGCGGCCCGGGCCGCCGCCGGTGACCGGTAGTCGGCGGGCAGCCGTAGCCGGCGATGCACCGCAGTGGTCACCCCACCTCCCGTTTTCCCGGTTCGTACCGGGAGTCGACACCGGCGCGCAGGCTCCGCGGTCGCCGCACCTTCGGTGCGATGTGGGCATCTGCGGTGCGTTGTCCGACAGCGACGCCGCCGTGGCCCCGTCACACGATACCGAGCGCCGGCCGGTACCGGTGACCGTCGGCTGCCGGGCCGTTGCGGTTGTGGCAGACTGCAAATTCCTGGGCGAAGAATGTACCTGTTTGCTTTCCGTGCCCCAAAGGTCGGCCGAGCCGTGCGGTTGACTGGGGCCAGAACCCTACCGCTGATCGTGTCGCTACGGCCTGTGCACGTAGCCACATCCAGCCGTAGGGTTCGTACGACGTGGCCGACGTCCGCGAGGAGCAGTGAGCGAGCAATGACGACGGTGGACAGGACGGACGCGCCGACCGGCGGTCCGGTCGAGGGTACGGCCGCCGAGGCGGTCCTGCTGGAGCTGGCCGAGGCACTCAGCCGGTTCCGCCAGGGCGACTTCAACGTCCGGTTGACCCGCCGCAACGGGCTGGCCGGCGACGTCGCCGACCGGTTCAACGACGTGGTGGCCGTGCATCGCCGGTCGACCCGGGAGGTCCGCCGGATCTGCCGGGTGGTCGGCCGCGAGGGCCGGCTGGCCGAACGGCTCGACCAGGAGGCGCTGGAGGGCGGCTGGCAGGAGACCGCCGGCTCGATCAACGAGGTCATCGACGACCTGGTGCGGCCGAACCGCGAGTTCGCCCGGGTGATCGAGGCGGTCGCGGCCGGTGACCTGTCCCAGCGCTCCGAGCTGACCATCGACGACCGGCCGTTGAAGGGCGAGTTCGCCCGTATCGGGCAGAACGTCAACGCGATGGTCGACCAGCTCTCCACGTTCACCGCCGAGGTGACCCGGGTGGCCCGCGAGGTCGGTACCGAGGGGAAGCTGGGCGGTCAGGCCGACGTGCGGGGCGCGTCGGGTACCTGGCGGGACCTGACCGACTCGGTCAACCTGATGGCGTCGAACCTGACCAACCAGGTGCGGTCGATCTCCCAGGCGGCCACCGCGATCGCGCAGGGCGACCTGTCCCGCAAGATCACCGTCGGCGCCAAGGGCGAGGTCGCCGAGCTGGCGGACACGATCAACTCGCTGACCGACACGCTCCGGGTGTTCGCCGAAGAGGTGACCCGGGTGGCCCGCGAGGTCGGTACCGAGGGGAAGCTGGGCGGTCAGGCGGACGTGCGGGGCGCCTCCGGTACCTGGCGGGACCTGACCGACAACGTGAACTCGATGGCCGCGAACCTGACCGCGCAGGTCCGCAACATCGCGTCGGTGTCGACCGCGGTGGCCCGCGGCGACCTGTCGCAGAAGATCACCGTCAACGCGCAGGGCGAGATCCTGGAACTGAAGTCGACCGTGAACACGATGGTGGATCAGCTGTCGTCGTTCGCCGACGAGGTGACGCGGGTCGCCCGCGAGGTCGGTACGGAAGGGAAGCTGGGTGGTCAGGCCCGGGTGTCCGGCGTCTCCGGTACCTGGCGGCACCTGACCGACAACGTCAACTCGATGGCCGGCAACCTCACCTCGCAGGTGCGCAACATCGCCCAGGTGTCCACGGCCGTCGCGAAGGGCGACCTGTCGCAGAAGATCACCGTGGACGCGCAGGGCGAGATCCTGGAACTGAAGAACACGGTGAACACGATGGTCGACCAGCTGTCGTCGTTCGCCGACGAGGTCACGCGGGTCGCCCGCGAGGTCGGTACCGAGGGGAACCTGGGCGGCCAGGCCGACGTGCACGGCGTCTCCGGTACCTGGAAGGACCTGACCGACAACGTCAACTCGATGGCGTCGAACCTGACCTCGCAGGTGCGCAACATCGCGCAGGTGTCGACCGCGGTCGCCGACGGTGACCTGTCGCAGAAGATCACCGTCGATGCGCAGGGCGAGATCCTGCAGCTGAAGAACACGGTGAACACGATGGTCGACCAGCTGTCGTCGTTCGCCGACGAGGTGACGCGAGTGGCCCGCGAGGTCGGTACGGAAGGCAAGCTGGGTGGTCAGGCCCGGGTGTCCGGCGTCTCCGGCACCTGGCGCGACCTGACCGACAACGTGAACTCGATGGCCGGCAACCTGACGGCCCAGGTCCGCAACATCGCCCAGGTGTCCACGGCCGTCGCCAAGGGTGACCTGTCGCAGAAGATCACGGTCGATGCGCAGGGCGAGATCCTGGAACTGAAGAACACGGTGAACACGATGGTCGACCAGCTGTCGTCGTTCGCCGACGAGGTGACCCGGGTGGCCCGCGAGGTCGGTACGGAAGGGAACCTGGGCGGCCAGGCCCGGGTCGCCGGCGTCTCCGGTACCTGGCAGGACCTGACCAACAACGTCAACTCGATGGCGTCGAACCTGACCTCCCAGGTCCGCAACATCGCCTCGGTCACCACCGCGGTCGCCAAGGGCGACCTGTCGCAGAAGATCACCGTGGACGCGCAGGGCGAGATCCTGCAGCTGAAGAACACGGTGAACACGATGGTGGACCAGCTGTCGTCGTTCGCCGACGAGGTCACCCGGGTGGCCCGCGAGGTCGGTACCGAGGGGAAGCTGGGCGGTCAGGCGCACGTCAAGGGCGTCTCCGGTACCTGGCAGGACCTGACCGAGAACGTCAACCAGCTGGCGTCCACGCTGACCACCCAGCTGCGCGCGATCGCCGAGGTGTCCACCGCGGTGACCCGCGGTGACCTGACCCGGACCGTCGCGGTCGCGGCGATGGGCGAGGTCGCGGAGCTGAAGGACAACATCAACCAGATGATCGTCACGCTCCGCGACACCACCAAGAAGAACGCCGAGCAGGACTGGATGAACTCCAACCTGGCCCGGGTCTCGGCGCTGTTGCAGGGCCAGCGGGACATCGGCGAGGTCTGCCGGATGATCATGAACGAGGTGACCCCGCTGGTCAACGCGCAGGTCGGCGCGTTCTTCATGTACGACCGGGAAGAGGCCGGGGTGCCCCGGCTGCGGCTGGTCTCCTCGTACGGCTACGTCTCGCCCGGCACCGAGGTGGTGTTCGCGCCGGGGGAGGGGCTGGTCGGCCAGGCGGTGCTGTCCCGCCGCACCATCCGCATCACCGGTACGCCGGAGGGCTACCTCACCGTGCGCTCCGGCCTCGGCACGGCGCCGCCGTCCGACGTGGTGGTGCTGCCGGTGATCTTCGAGGGCGAGCCGCTCGGCGTCATCGAGTTCGCCTCCTTCGGCACGTTCTCCGGGCTGCACCTGACGTTCCTGGACCGGCTGGTCACCACCATCGCGATCGCGCTGAACACGATCCTGGCCAACCGGCGTACCGAGGAGCTGCTGACGCAGTCGCAGCGGCTGGCCCGGGAGATGCAGGACCAGTCGAACGAGCTGCAGCGCACCAACCTGGAACTGGAGGAGAAGGCGACCGCACTCGCCGAGCAGAAGCAGAACATCGAGGTCAAGAACCGCGAGATCGAGATGGCGCGGCTCGGCCTGGAGGAGAAGGCGCAGCAGCTCGCCCGCGCCTCGCAGTACAAGTCGGAGTTCCTGGCGAACATGAGCCACGAGCTGCGTACCCCGCTGAACAGCCTGCTGCTGCTGGCCCGGATGCTCGCCGACAACCCGGAGCGCAACCTGTCCGACAAGCAGATCGACTTCGCCCGGACGATCCACAGCTCCGGCTCCGAACTGCTGGTGCTGATCAACGACATCCTCGACCTGTCCAAGGTGGAGGCCGGCCGGATGGACGTACAGCCGGCCGAGGTGCCGGTCGACGAGATCACCGGGTACGTGCGGCAGGCGTTCCAGCCGCAGGTCAACGAGAAGAAGCTGGAACTGTCCGTCTCCGTCGCGGAAGGCGTGCCGGACCGGCTGATCACCGACGCGCAGCGGCTGCAGCAGATCCTGCGCAACCTGTTCTCCAACGCGGTGAAGTTCACCGAGCCGGGCGGCAAGGTGTCGCTGCGGGTCGAGCCGACGCCGGCCGACACCCGGTTCGGCGTCCCCTCGCTCGACGACGCCGAGCAGACCGTGTCGTTCGCGGTGTCCGACACCGGCATCGGCATCCCGGAGGACAAGCTGCAGCTCATCTTCGACGCGTTCCAGCAGGCCGACGGCACCACCAGCCGCAAGTACGGCGGGACCGGGCTCGGCCTGTCGATCAGCCGGGAGGCGGCGAAGCTGCTCGGCGGCATGATCACGGTGCGCAGCGAACCGGGCGAGGGCAGCACGTTCACCCTGACCATCCCGGCGGTACTGCCGGCCGAGACCGCCGCGGCGCTGTCGTCCCGGCCGTCCGAGCCGTGGAAGCCGGTGTCGGTGCAGGAGGCGGCGAAGGCGCTGGTACCGATCGTGGCACCGCCGGCGGAGCGGCCTGCCGAGAGCGAGGCCGCCGGTACCGAGACCGAGCGGGGCGCGGCGCCGGACCTGTCCGGCATCCGGGTGCTGATCGTCGACGACGACATCCGCAACGTGTACGCGCTGTCCAGCGCGCTGGAGATGCACGGCATGACGGTGCTGTACGCCGACAACGGCAGCGACGGGATCCAGAAGCTCGCCGACGAGGCGCCGGTCGACATCGTCCTGATGGACGCGATGATGCCGGAGATGGACGGGTACGAGACGACGCAGCTGATCCGGCAGAAGCCCGAGTTCGCCGACCTGCCGATCGTGTTCCTGACCGCGAAGGCGATGCCCGGCGACCGGGACAAGAGTCTGGAGGCCGGTGCCTCGGACTACATCGCCAAGCCGGTCGACCTGGACGAGCTGCTGGACCTGATGGCGTCCTGGCTGCCCAACCGGGACACCGCGGAATGACCCACCGGTCCGTTGGCGCCGCCGACGGGGAGGGCCAGAATGGTCACGGGGGAGACCGGCTCGGATCGGCCGTGCGATGGGGAAGGGAAACGCATACATGACAGCACCGCGACGCGCCCGGGTACTGATGGTCGACGACCGGCGGGAGAACCTGGTCGCGCTGGAGGCCATCCTGCAGGGGATGCCGGTCGATCCGATCGCCGTGGGCAGCGGCGAGGAGGCGCTGAAGCGCCTGCTCAGCGAGGACTTCGCGGTGATCCTGCTGGACGCGCAGATGCCCGGGATGGACGGCTTCGAGACGGCCGGGCACATCAAGCAGCGGGAGCGCACCCGACACGTACCGATCATCTTCCTGACCGCGGTCGACCGGGACGCGCACCTCGCGTTCCGCGGCTACGCGGCCGGCGCGGTCGACTACATCACCAAGCCGTTCGACCCGTGGGTGTTGCGTGCCAAGGTTTCCGTCTTCGTCGAGCTGTGGCTGAAGAACCAGCAGCTGGCCGAGCAGACCGCGACCGCGAAGGCACGCGAGGCCGAGCAGCGTTCCCTGGTGTCCATCATGGACAGAGCGGCGGACGTGCTGCGCGGTAACGACGGCTCGGCCGCGTCCGAGGCGCTCGCCATCCTCGGCGAGGCCGACGAGGTCCTCGACCGCTGACTCTTAGGGGTAGGGATCCGGGGCACGCCCGGATCCGCGCGGCCACGCCGACCCGTAGCTTGAGGACGACTTCGCAGGAGTACGGGAGGCGTCTGGTGCGGGTACGAAGCGGGTTGGCGGTGGCCGCGTTGCTGGCTGCGGGCGTCGCCCTGACCGGGTGCGACATGAACGTCGGCCTGTCCGGCGACAGTACGCACAGCGCCCGGTCGTTCGACCTGACCGGCGACGCGTTGACGGTCGTGGTCGACAACGACGTGACGCTCGTGCCGGGCAGGGCCGGCACGGTGAAGGTGCAGCGGTGGCTCACCGGCAAGGCGCGGGACCGGGCCACCTGGCGGCTGCACGGCGACGAGCTGCGGGTGACCGCACCGTGCGTCGGGGTCACCCTGAACTGCGGGGCGAACTACCAGGTGGCGGTGCCGCCGGGGGTCAAGGTGTCGCTGTCCACCGGGTACGGCGACGTCATCGCGAACGGGCTGAGCAACGACCTGAACGTGGTGGCCGCGCACGGTGACCTGTCGTTGGTGAAGCTGTCCGGGCAGATCCGGGCGTCCACCGACTACGGCAACGTGACGGCGCGCCAGCTGGGATCGGACGACGTGCTGGCCGAAAGCGACAGCGGTGACATCTCGCTCGACTTCACCGGCGCACCGGAGCGGGTGACCGCCCGCTCGTCGTACGGCAACATCCTGCTCACGGTGCCCGAGTCGGCCTACCACGTGACGACCCAGACGAAGTACGGCGACGTCAACTCGCAGTTGACCGACACCAGCGGGGCGAAACGGACCCTCGTCGCCGCCACCGACAACGGCGACGTGACCATCAGTACCGGCGGCTCACCCGGCGATTCGTCCGCAGACCCGGCGGCCGGCGACGGGCCGGGGGAATGACCGCCCACCACATCGCGGCGTCGGCCAGCGCCCACCTCGGCACACGCTAAGGTTCATCCGATGAGCGCTGGACGGGTACGGGTGCCGGTGCGCACCCCGGACGCCGAGTTCGCCGCGCGCACCTACGGGCCCTCCGCGGCGCTCGGTGCGCGACTGATCTGCGCCGGCGTCGGGCTCGGCATCGTGTTGCTGGTGCTCGGGCTGTTCGTCAAGACCGGCCCGATGACCAGCGCCGGCACCGACACCGACTGGCTCGTCTCGTCGCTGCGCAACGGGTTGTTCACCCCGATCGCGAAGGCGTTCACGCTGGTCGCGACGCCGGAACTGTGGGCGGTGCTCGGCTTCGTGATCCCGATCGTGCTGCTGCTCGCCCGCCGCCGCGGGCAGGCGCTGCGGGTGTTCGGGGTGCTGATCGGCAGCACCGGCGTCACCTACGTGGCGAAGGCGCTGATCGACGAGCACCGCCCGACGAAGAAGCTCTGGCTGGAGACGGCCAGCAGCGGCAGCTTCCCCAGCGGCCACTCCGCCGCGGCCTGGGCGATCATGGTCACCGCGGTCATCCTGGTACCGCCGGCGGCGAAGCGCGGCGTCGCGATCGGCGGCGCGATCTTCGCCGTCTGCGTGATGGGTTCCCGGGTCTACCTCGGCGTGCACTACCCGGGGGACACCGTCGGTGGCGCGCTGGCGGCCGCCACCGCGGTCGTCTTCCTCGCCGGCCTGTCCCGGATGCCTCCGCTGCGTCGCTGGCTGCCGGCGCTCGACCGGTCCGGCCGGGACGACCAGCCGCCGTACCCGGCCCGGGTCGGCACCCGCCGCTGATCACCCCAGCCGGCACGCCCCGCTCGTCACTCCAGCCGGCAGGACCCGCTCGTCACCCCGGCCGGCAGGACCCGCTCGTCACCCCGGCTCGCAGGGCCCGCTCGTCAGACCAGCCGGCAGGCAGTGCCGTCGAGGGCGAACCCGCGGCCCGGCCCGTCGTCGTCGGTGACGGCCGCGGTGAAGCCGATGCTGACACCCTGGCTGGTCAGGTCGTCGTTCCAGCCGGCGGACCGCACCGTGACGGTCGTACCGTCCTGGTCGAACCGGCCGTTCCACCCGCCGGTGACCCGCTGGCCGGACGGCAGCCGGAACGTCAGCGTCCAGCCGTGCCGGCTCCGGTCGCTGCGCACCAGCACGGACGCGGTGTACCCGTCCTCCTGCCGGCTCCGGTAGGACCAGTCCACCGTGCAGTCGCCGGCGACAGCGGCCTCGGCGGACGCCGACCGGTGCGCCGAGCCGGACGGGCGCGGCGACGCGGTGCTGGCAGTGGCGCTGGGGCGCGTCGACCGCGACGGGCTGGCGCTGACCGAACCGGTACCGCTGTGCGCGCTCGGCGCGGTGGCCGCGCCGGTGCTGGCGGCGGTGACGGGCCGGGCGACGTCCGGTGCCGCCCGGCCGGTGTGCTGGTCCCGCGGCCAGACCGCCACCGACGCACCCACCGCGACGGCCAGCACCAGCACCACCGCAGCCACCAGCGCCACCCGCCGGCCCAGCGGGCCGATCCGGCGGTGCTCCCGGAACGGCCCGGGCTCGGCGTCCCCCGCCGGTACCGCCGACGCCACGACGGTGCTCCCGTCGGGCGAAGCGACGGCGACGGTGCTCCCGTCGGCCGAAGCGACGGCGACGGCGCTCCCGTCGGGCGAAGCGACGGTCTCGGCGGGTGGTTCGGCGGATTGCCGGTCGGCGGCGGCCAGCGCGGTGAACTCGGCCGCGAGCTCCGCCGCCGTCGGCCGGTCCTTGGCCCGTTTCGCCAGGCAGCGTCGGCGCAGCCGGTCCACCTCGGTCGGCAGCCCGTCGATCGGCGGCAACGCCGCCGGCGGCCCGTACCAGTGCGCCTCGGTGGCGTCGGTGGTGGTGTCGCCGCCGAACGGGGTCTCCCCGGTCAGCAGCACGTGCAGCAACACACCCAGCGAGTACACGTCGGACGCCGGTTCGACCGGCAGCCCCGCCAGCCGCTCCGGTGACAGGTACGCGGGCGTGCCCAGGATGCTGTTCTCCCCGGGCGGGGCGTCCCGGTCGCCGATCGCCGCCGAGATGCCGAAGTCGACCACCTTCGCGCCGGTCTCGCCGAGCAGCACGTTCGCGGCGGTGACGTCACGGTGCACGATGCCCTGCGCGTGCGCGGCCGCCAGCGCGTCGGCCACCTGCGCGGCCACCGTCACCGCCGCCGGCCAGGGCAGCGGGCCGTCGTCCAGCCGGTCGGCGAGCGACCGGCCCGGCACGTACTCCATCACCACGAACGGCAGCACCGTGCCGTCCGGGCCGGTCGACTCGGCGCAGTCGAACACGTTGACGATGTGCGGGTGGGTCAGCCGGGCGACGGCTCGCGCCTCGTCCCGGATCCGGGCGGTGTCCGGCGCGGTGCCGGTCAGCAGCTTGATCGCGACCTGCCGCTCCAGCACCCGGTCGTACGCCTGCCACACCACGGACATGCCGCCGGCGCCGAGCCTCCGGCGCAACCGGTACCGACCGTTCAGTACCGTGTCCGCCCGCACGCTGTACACCTGCCAGAGTCTGCCGGAAGCGGGCCCGCTGCCCGGTTCCCCCGACCCCCGAACCGGGAGTGTGTCGGATCACACCCAGGTGCGTGTCCAGGCGTGTCTCCGGGCACCGGGCGGCGTGCGGGAGCCGGAAACGCGCCCCGGCTCACTCGCCGGTCGGGCTGGCGACGACGACCGACAGGTCGTCGTCCGGGGCCGAACCGAGCGTCGCCGTGACGTGCTCGACCAGCGCCACCGGGTCGCCCAGGTCGACGTGCTGGCCGGCGTGCAGCAGCGCCTCCAGGCCACTCGCCAGCGTGCGGTCCCGCCGTACCACCAGGCCGTCGGTGTAGAGCAGCAGCCGCTCGCCGGGCGGCAGGTCGACCGCGGCCTGCTGGTACGCGATGTCCGGCGCGGCGCCGACGGGCAGGCCGAGCGGGCCGGTCAGCACGCTCGCGGTCCCGTCCGGCGCGTACCGCAGCGGCGCCGCCTGGCCGGCAGCGGCCCACTGCATCCGGTGCTCGGCCGGCTGGTACCGGGCCACCACCAGGGTGGCCAGCTGCCCGGCGCCGAGCTCGCCGACCAGCCGGTTCAGCGCGGACAGCAGCTCGCCCGGGTCCATCCCGAGCACCGCATAGGCGCGTACCGCGTTGCGCAGCCGGGCCGCCGCCACAGTCGCCGCCAGCCCGCTACCGGCGACGTCGCCCACCACCAGGTAGGTCGAGGCGCCCGCCGGGCCCGACCGCAGCGCGAACACGTCGTACCAGTCGCCGGCGACCCGGCCGGTCGCCTCGGACGACCGGCACAGCCCGGACACCGCGATCCCGGGCGTCTCGGTCAGCTCCGGGTCGGTCGGCAGCAGCGCGTCCCGCATCGACTCGGCCGCCTGCGACTCGGCCCGCAGCCGCTGCTTCTGCGCGGCCAGCGCCTCCTGCGCGCGGCGCAGCTGCGACTCGACCGCCCGCTCCTCGGTGACGTCCTGCGCGGTACCGCGGATCGCCCACACCGCACCGTCGGAGTCGAACTCCGGCTCGCCGCTGAGCCGCAACCGCCGCGCGGGCGCGTCGGCCAACCGGTGCTCGACGGTGAACGCCCGGCCGGCGAGCAGCGCGCCGCGGATCGCCTCCTGCACCGCGTACCAGTCGTCGGCGTGCACGTACTCGCCGCTGTCCGACAGCGGCAGCGCACCCTGCTCCTCGGTCCGCCCGAGCAGCCGGTACATCTCCGGTGACCAGCGGGCCGCGCCGGTGCGCAGGTCCCACCGGAACGAGCCGAGCCGGCCGATCCGCTCCGCCTGCAGCAGCTGGCCGTGCAGTTCCTCCGCGGTCGACCGGCGCTGCCACAGCCAGAGCACGCCGTCCCCGAGCCGGGTCGCGTCGACCCGCGCCACCAGCGACTCCTCGGTGCCGTCCGCCGCCGCGTCGATCGTCACGTCACCCAGCCGGGCCGGTTCGCCGTCCGCCAGCACCCGGGCGAACTCGCCGAGCAGCAGCCGGCTGCCGGTGTCCGGCAGCACCGCGAGCAGGGTGCGGTCGGTCGCGTCCGGCCCGGCCAGCGCGGTCAGCAGCGCCGCTGCCGCGGCGTTCGTGTACTCGAACCGGAAGTCGACGACCCGCCCCTCGTCGTCGCGCACCGGCCCGAGCAGCACCCCCGGCGTGGGCACCGCGTCCAGCACGGCCCGGGTCGGATCGGCCTCGGTGGCCGGCAGCTCCGCGGTCGTCAGCCGGCCCACCCGGCCGCCGATCGGCGTCGCCAGCGCCACCAGGTACCGGTGCGCCTGCGCGCTCAGCTCCGTCGGCTCCCGCCAGCCGACCGCCAGCACCCCGACCACCTCGGTACCGGCGGACAGCGGTACGGCCAGCACCGAGCGCAACGCCGCGTCGCCGGTGTCGGCGACCCAGACGGTGTCGGACCGCTCGAACGCGGTACCGGCGGTGGCGGCGAGCGGCGCGGCATCGTCGTCGCCGTACCCACCGACCGGTTGCAGCTGGTCGGCCGGATCGCGCAGCAGGATCGACACAGCGGCCGGCGCCGGCCAGCCCACGGTGGCCTCGGCGACCGTCTCGGCGAGCTGCGGGTACTCCCGGGCGGTGGTGATGCGCGCGGACAGCAGCTGGTGCTGCGCCTGCAGCGCCTCGACCTCGGGTTGCCGGGCCCGCGGCTGTTCGGGTACCGGCCGGTCGGCGGCGCGGCGCCGGGCGTGCGCGAGGTACTGGTCGAGCTCGTCGTCCAGGAACGCGGCCGGCCGTTCCGTCTCCGGGGCCGGCGCGGTCGCGCCGACCAGCGCCGCGGCCACCTCGGCAAGTTTGATGTTGGTGCGCTGGGACAGCCGGACCAGATGGTCGAACGCCTCGTCCGGGCCGACCCCGAGCCGCTCCACCAGCATGCCCTTGGCCTGCTCGATGACCGCCCGGTTGCGCATCGCCCGGCGCATGCCGGCCAGCTCGTCCCGCAGCCGGGTCACGACCCCGGCGAGCGCCTCCTGCGGCTGCGCCGGGTCGGTGCCGGCGTCAGAACCGGCCGACGGGTCCTCGCCGCCGCGCCCCGCCTGTTTCTTCACGGTAGGCCGGCCTCCTGGGTACGACGGGTCGCGGTGGAGCGTACCGCCCGGCCCGCGCGGACGGTGGTCCGCACCGCGCCGCGGGTGGGAACGCCGGTTCGGTCCCGAGTCGCTATGGTGGGCCGGAATCCGTCAAAACGGGAGGACGCTGTGCGCAGAACATCGGCACTCCGGGCGGGTGCCGTCGGCGCCCTGGTCGGCGGGCTGCTCGCCGCCGTCGCCCTGCCCGGTGCGGCGTCGGCCGCCCCCGACCTGAGGGCCGCCAACTGGTACCCGGACGCGATGCATCTCGCGCCGGCGCAGCAGATCAGTACCGGTCAGGGCGTCACGGTCGCGGTGCTGGACAGCGGCGTGAACCCGATCCCGGAGCTGTCCGGCCGGGTGCTCCCGGGCTTCGACCCGGGCGGCGGCGACGGCCGCCGGGACCGCGACGGCCACGGTACGAGCATGGCCGCGCTGATCGCCGGCTCCGGCGACATGCCCGGTGTCGCGCCGGACGCCAGGATCCTCCCGGTGTACGCGATCAAGGGTGAGGAGGCCGGGCTGCTGCCGACGGCGTCCATCACCCGGCTCGTGCACTACGCGATCGACCACGGTGCCCGGGTGGTGAACATGTCGTTCACCGGCAACGACTCGGCCGACCCGGCGGACGCGCCGTGGAAGAAGGAACTGGTCGCCTACGCGACCAAGCACCGGGCGGTGCTCGTCTCCGGTACCGGCAACGACCCGAAGGCTCCGATCGGCCGGCCGGCCGACGTGCCGGGGGTCGTCGCGGTCTCCGGCCTGGCGCAGAGCGGCTCGGCCTGGACCGGCTCCACCACCGGCAGCGGCACCGTGCTCGCCGCACCGGCCGAGAGGATCACCGTCCCGACCGGGGTGCCCGGCAAGGAGTACGAGACGTCCACCGGCACCAGTGGCGCCACCGCCCTGGTCTCCGGCGTGCTCGCGCTGATCATGTCCAAGTACCCGGACATCTCCTCGGCCGACGCGGTCAACCGGCTCATCGCCACCGCGCACGACCTCGGCGCCAAGGGCCGCGACCCGGTGTACGGGTTCGGTGCGGTCGACGCGGCCGCCGCGCTGGCCCCGCAGGTACCGAAGGCGGACGGCAACCCGCTCGCCGCCGGCGGGGCGGCCGCGACCAGCTCCGCCAGCGGGACGAACGGCTCGGACAACGGCCTGTCCACCGCCGTGCTGATCGCGGTGATCGTGGTCGCCGCACTGCTGATCCTGGTGCTGATCGTGGTGATCGTGACGCTGCGGTCGCGCCGCCGCGGCGGCGGTGGCAACGGTGGCGGGGGCGGTGGTGGCGGCGGCGGACCGGGCGGCCCGCCCGGCGGACCCGGCGGTGGCCCGGTCGGGTACGCCCAGCCGCAGCAGGCGCCGCCGCAGTGCCAGCATCCGCAGGGCGAGCCGGTACCGGCGGGGCAGTATGGCCCGCCGCCCGGTCGCTGACGACAGGAACCGGGGCCCGGGAGCGATGCTCCCGGGCCCCGCTGTCGTTCCGACCCGTGCCACTCGTCGATGCGGTCCCGACCCCGTGCCGTTCGACCCGGTCTCGTCCCGTTCGGCCGCTCGGCCCGGCCGGGTCTCGTGCGGTTCGGCTGGTCAGCCCGGCCGGATCCGGTGCGGTTCGGCTGGTCGGCCTGGCCGGATCCGGTGTGGTTCGGCTGGTCAGCGCCGGTCGTCGGTGTGCGGCCGACCGCCGAGCAGGCCGGTGGCGGCCTCCTCGTCGCCGCCCCAGACCTCCTCGTCCTCGGTCAGCCAGGTGCTGTATTCCTCGCCGTCGCCCTCGCCGGCACCGCGCGAGCCCGCCCCGCCGCGTGGCGCCATCGCGCCCCGGCCGGCCACGCCGCCGCCGGTGCCAGCACCCGCGTTGGCGAACATTCCACCGGCGACCCCGCCGCCGGAGGCGCCGCCGGCCGGCGACGAGGCGAGGCCGCCGGCGCCGCCGCCCAGCCCGCCACCGAACCCGGCGCCGGTCGGCCCGCCCGCACCGCTCAGCACCGACCCGCCGGAGCCGGGGCCGCTCACGTCACCGACGTCGGTGGACGGGTCGTGCGTCGTCGACGGTGGCCCGTCGTGCGAGTTGCTGTCCAGCGTCTGGTACTTGTCGTCGAACTTGCCGTCCTCGTTGTGCTGCGTGTCGTCGTGGGTGCCGGGCGGGGCGGTGGTGCCGCTGCCGGGATCCACCGAACCCGGGTCCCGACGGTGGTCGTGCGGGTCGTGGCCGGGCGTGTCCTTGTCCGGATCCGACACGTGCCAGATGCCCGCGGCCGACTGGTAGTTGCCGGACAGCTGGGCGATCAGCTGCACCATCCGGTTCTTGGCTGCTTTCTTCTGTTCCTCGTCCTTGTTGTGGCCCATGATGCCGCCGATGACGCCGCCGGCGACGGTGCCGACCGGCCCGGCCAGCGAACCGATCGCGGCACCCTTCGCGGCGCCGCCCATCGCCTGCCCGTTGTCGTCGGTGTTCTCCGGGTCCTCGTTGTGCTTCTTTGCCTCGCGGAGCTCGCCGTTCGCGTCCTGCAGGGTGTCGTGGAACTCGCCGATGTCGGTGGCGAGGTCACCCGCGAACTTCGAGATCAGCCCCATCCGCCGGTGGAACTCGTCGCCGGAGCTGCTGGACCACTCCTTGGCGAGGTTCTTCAGCTCGCCGTCGAGGTTGGTGTTCATGTCGTGCACGCCGCTGACGATCTTCTTCCATTCGGCGAGCAGCCCGTCCACCTGCTCCGGGTCGCCGGCCTTGAGCCCCTCGTACAGCGTCTCGTGGCTGAACTTCTCGTACTTGGCGACGAGGTCCTCGCACGTCTTCGGGGGGTAGGCGCCCATCAGGCCTTCTCCTTCAATGCGGTGCCGACCGGAGCCAGCGTGCGCTCGATGTCCTTCGAGTTGGCGTCGTTGCGCGCCTCCGCCGTCTTGTACGTCGCGAGGATCGTCTTGGTGGCCTGCTGTGCCGCCTCGATCGCGCTCTTCAGCCGCTGCACCCGGTCGTGGTAGTCGTTCGCCGTCGTCGAGTAGTAGTTGCTCATCTCGTTGCCGTCGGAGAACGTGCCCAGCTTCGGGCTGACGTGCCAGAGCTTGTTCTCGATCGTCTTGAGCATCGAGACAGCCGCACTGTGGTGGTTGTTCAACGCCGTCTGGAAGTCCTCCAGCGAGTGGACGTCGACGACGGTCTTGCCGTACTCGGTGGTCATCGAGAAGCCCCGTTTCACCCGGTCACTACGAGTCGGCGGCATGCCGAGTCTGGACCCAGCTGCCGTGTAGCTAGCGTAAAGGATGGGTACCAGCCGAACAGAGCCCAATGTGTCGATCTGCGTCGACCGTGCCGAACCGGTGATCTTCGTCCGAAGCTCGCGCGCGGCGACCGGCCTGGATCCGGACGCCGGTTCGCCCGGTCGCCGGCCGCGATTCACGGTCGCGACCAGCGGTCAGTCCGTCTGCTTCTGCGGGCTCGCGGTCGGCGACGGCGCGTTGACGATGTTGAACTGGGTGGCCTGGTCGGGATCGAGCGCCGGGCCGGTCGGCACCAGGTCGAGCAGCGACACCGGCACCGGCACCGGCTTCCTGCCACCGAACCCGAGCAACTCGCTGGCGTTCTTCTTCCCGGACGTCACCAGCGCGTACTTGAAGCCCTCGTCGGTCACCAGGTAGACGGTGGTACCGGCGGTGACGCCGGGCTGCGGCTCCTCCCGGACCAGCGCGCCGTGCCCGCCGGGCAGCACGATGCGGTCCGCGACGGGGCCGGTGTCGGCCGGACCGCTGGTGGTGTTGCCGGCGTTCGGATCGGGCCGCAGCGCCTTCGGCGCCTGCTCGTACAACCGGAGCGTGACCGGCTCGGTGTCGCTGCCCTTCTTCGCGCCCCGGTAACCGGCGCACACGGCGGGCTGGCTGCCGGACAGCGACTCGATCTCCGGCACCTTCGTCGGGAAGTCCTTCGGCTCCAGGGTGGTGCGTGCGTTCAGGTCGCCGGCCACCGCGTTCGCCGGCACCTGGGTCGGCTGGGCGCCGGCGAGCAGCAGCTTCGCGGTCACCTCGTGGATCGACACCAGCCCGTCGCGCATCAGCACGTAGTAGACGTCGCCGCTGCGGAACACGTCGCCGACCTTGTGCTCCGTCCCGTCGACGGTCTTGCCCGCCTCGCCCTTGCCGGGGATCTTCGGCACCGCCAGGTCGCGGCCCTGCGGTACCGCGCTGATCATCGCGGTACCGACCACCGAACGGTCGGCGCCGGTCAGTCCGAGCGAGGTGAGCGCCGTGTCGTCCGGGATCTGGTACCGCTCGTCGTGCCAGAGCAGGTACATGGTGCCGTCGGTGCTGCCCTCGGTGACCAGCAGTCCCTTGTCTCCCATGCCCTTGCCGCCGGGCAGCGCCCGGCCCACCATCAGCTCGGTGGCGAGGCTGGTGGTGGAACTGGCGAACCTCGGTGAGCTGCAGACGATCCACGGCAGGCCGACCAGCGCGTCCGCGGACGGCACCGAGTCGGGCGCGCCGACGATGCCGATCGCGGCGCCGCGCGGCACGTCGCGCAGCGAGTTCGCCGAGACCTGCTGCGGCGCGGCGGCACCGACGATCAGCCGCGCGGAGGCGTAGTTGAGCACCGGGTGCAGCGTGCCGCTCTGGTAGATGTAGCGCGCCCCCGACTCGCGCTCGATCACCAGCGTGTTGTCCTTCTTCCAGGCGCTCTTGCCGCCGGGCCGCAGGATCCCGTACACCCCGACGCCGGCGAAGACGATGGTCGCGATCATGACGCTGGCGAAGGCGGCGAGGCCCAGCCGGCGCATCGGCAGCACGGTGCTCTCCGGCTCGCCGGAGAGCATGGCCGAGACGATTCTCCTGGTGACGAAGCGATACCCCTGCAACTGCTCGCGTCGCGTGGGCATGGGACCTCCCCGTCCGGTGCGTCTTGCCACGACCGGACGCCGATCGTACGGGATGGGTGCACGCGCGACGCTTGACGGTTTTGTGGCGTCCCTACGATAGGTTCCCGTCAGTACCGTGTGCGTGCACGCTGAGGCTGATCGTGATGGTGTGCGGACAAGCGACCGGTCTGCGCCGGCGTGCCGGAAGCGCACCGGCGCGGCGAGAACGGGTGAGCGGACCGGGAAAGGGATGTCCAGCCATGGTGATGACCGAGGCACCACCGCGCGCCCGGGGCGCCGTCCGGCTGGAGAACGCGAACCTCGGCGAGGTGACGTTCGCGCCGCGCGGCGGTCGGCGCCGGTTCGGCGGCGTCCGCGTCGGGCAGTTCGTCCTGCTCGAGGTGGCGCTGGCCGGGCTGATCGTCGCCGCCAACCTGCATCCGGTCTACTGGCTCGGCGGTGCCGGGGTGCTCGCGCTGCTGCTGCTGTTCGTGGCGCTCGGCCGGGTCGGCGGGCACTGGTGGACCGAGTGGCTGCTGCTGCGCAGGCGTTACCGGCGACGCAAGGACGGCCGCGGCGCGAGCACGGACGACGCCCGGCTCGCCGCGCTGCGCCGGCTGGTGCCGGAGCTGTCCATCCGCACGATCGAGGACCGCGGCAACCGGATCGGCATCGGCCAGGACGAGTCCGGGTGGTTCGCAGTGGTCGCGGTCGCCCCGCGCACCGGGCTGCGCGGCGACCCGACCGAGTCGCTGCCGCTGGACGCCATGGCGCGGGTGCTCGACGAGGGCGGCCTGCGGGTCTCCGTGCTGCAGATCGTCGTGCACACCATCCCCGGCCCGGCGGCGATGCTCGACGACACCGCGCCGGCGGCCCGGTCGTACCGGCAGCTCGCCTCCGACGACATGGGCGTGGAGCCGATCGACCAGCGATGCTGGGTCGCGGTCCGGCTCGACCCGGCCACCGCGTCGCAGGCTGCCGCCACCCGCGGCGGCGGTGTCGACGGCGTGCACCGGGCGCTGTCCACCGCGGTCGGCCGGCTCGGCAAGGCGATCGGCGGCGCCGGCCTGGAGTACGAGCTGCTCGATGCCGAGGGCGTCCGGGACGCGCTGGCCCAGTCCTGCGGCGTCACCGGGTACGTCGACCCCGGTTCGGTCGGCCAGATCGGCGAGGAGTGGTCCAGCTGGCGGGCCGGCGGGCTGGCGCACGCGTGCTTCTGGGTGCGTGACTGGCCGCGGCTGCGCGACGTCAGCGGCGTCATCGGCCGCCTCGCCCGCACCCCGGCGGTGCTGACCAGCGTCGCGGTGACCATGTCGCCTAGCGAGGACGGCATCGACTTCCGCACCCTGGTCCGGGTCGGCGCGCAGCCCGAACAGCTGACCGGCAACTGCCGGGCGCTGCAGCAGCTGGCGAACGTGTCCCGGGCCAAACTGTTCCGGCTCAACGGCGAGCAGGCGCCGTCGGTGTACGCGACCGCGCCGAGTGGAGGTGGCGCCCAGTGAGCGTCTACGGGTCCCCGCGCCGGCCGGACGAGCCGGAACCGCCCCGCGGCCGGCACTCCCGCGACGACGACGAGAGCGAGCCGGACCCGCAGCCGACCACGTACGGGGGCGGCCGGCCCGACGAGCCCACGACCGGCCGGCCCAGGCCGCCGACACAGCCCACCACGTACGGCCGGGCCACGCCGCCCCGGCCGGCCGACCAGCCCGGGATGCCGCCGTCCGGTGCCCCCGGCGAGGTCATCGGCCGGGCCCGACCGGGCAGCACGTACGGGTCGGCCCGGCCGCCGCAGCCACCAGCCGCACCGAACACCGGCGCGGCACCCGGATCCGGGCCCGGTGTGCCGTCGCAGCCCGGTGCCGGCCCGGCGGGGCAACCGGCCGGGCCCACCCCGCCGGCCGCCGGTGCACCGCGGAGCCGAGCGGCCGGTACCGCGCATCCGACGTCGCCGCCCGCCTTCCCGGCGCCGGCCCCACCCGGCGCCGCGGACCGACCGGTACCGCCGACCCCTGGCCGGCCGGCCAACACGGTCGCCCGCGGAAACCCCGTCCCGCAGGGGAACGCGGCGCCACCGGCGAACACCGTTGGCCAGGGGAATGCGGTGCCGCCGGCAAGCACCGTCGCGGAAGGGAACGCGGCGCCCCGGGCGAGCGTCGTTCCGCCGGGTGGTGCCGGACTGCAGGGGCCGGCGGCGCCACCCGCCAGCACCGCCCCGCAGCGGAACACGGCGCCTCGGGGAAAACTGGCGCCTCGGGGAAACCCCGCACTTCCGGGAAACGCCGTGCCTCGGGGAAACCCTGCACCGCCGGGAAACCGTGTGCCGCCGGGAAATGCGGCGGTCCAGAGGGCTGCGGGATCGCCGGGAAGCGCGGTGTCTCAGGGGAGCGCGGGGACGCCGGGAAGTGCGGTGCCTCAGGGGAGTGCGGGGTCGCCGGGAAACCCGGTGAGCGCCGCGCCGGTTTCCGCGGCTCCGGTGTCGGGTCCGTCGTGGCCAGCATCCCCGGGGCTAGCGCGTCCGGTGTCCGGGCCGCCGGTGTCGGCGGTGCCGGTCTCGGGCTCGCCGGTCAGTGGAGTCCCCGTCTCCGGGCCGCCGGTCAGCGGCGCGCCGGCCTCCGGGCAGCCGGTCAGTGGGGTGCCGGTGTCCGGCGGCGCGCTGGTACCGCTGGGCGACGACCGGGTGCGCCCGGCGCCGAACGGCCCGGCGGGGCCGCTGAACGCCGGCGGCGTGCCCAAGCTGAACCCGGTCTCGGGGGTGCCGATGTCCGGCGCACCGGTGTCGGGTGCCTCGATGCCCGGGCTGGTTCGTCCCGGTCAGCAGCAGCCTCCGCTCGGCGCCGGCACCGTGTACGGCGGGGTCGAGCCGGCGCAGCCGCAACGCCAGGTGGCCCGGCCGCGCCGGCTCCGCCCGTTCCAGCGGTTGCGGGCCGGGATGCACGGGGTGTCTCGCGGTGCGCTGCAACAGATCGAGGTGCCGGGTACCAGCAGCGGTCTGCTGCTCGGCCGGGACGGCAACAAGGCGCCGGTGCTGGTGCGCATGTTCCGGGACGAGCCGACCCGGCTGTCGCTGATCGGCGGACTGTGGGCGGCCCGGGTGACGGTGTTCCGGGCGCTCGCGATGGGTGCCCGGGTTGTCGTGTTCACCAACCAGCCGAGCGAGTGGCAGGGCTTCGGCCGCTGGGCGACCGGCCGGGACGACCGGGTCGCGGTGATGTCCGGCGAGCGCCCGGTCACCGTCGGCGCGACGGCCACCTCACCCGCCCTGATGCTGTACGACGTGGGCCTGCACGGCGCCCAGCAGCCACCGGCGCTCGGCCCCTGGCAGACCCAGCTGACGGTGCTGCGGCAGCTCACCGCGTACGGCTTCCCGTCGGTGCAGGCGTCGAACATGATCTTCCTGCAGCGGCTGGCGTCCGGCGAGGCGTACGCGGCGGCGTCGGTGCTGCAACTGACCTCGGAGACGGTGAACCTGCTCCAGGTGATGCGGGACGACATGATGGCGGTGCTGGGCGGCCAAGCCGACCGGTACCTGTGGCTCAACCCGACCGATGTCGAGAGCGGGCAGTTCGGCGCGGCTCGCCGCTGACGCTGCGCGTCGCACCGGGGCCGCCGGTGCGACGCGACCGGGTGCGGGTCAGCCCTTGATCGAACGGATGAACGCGTACGCCCCGCAGACCCACAGCACCAGCGGGATCACCGCGACGATCAGCAGCACCTCGACGATGTCGACGACCTTGGTCCACACCGGCATCACCCGCGCCTCGGCCAGGGTGAGCCCGCTGATCAGGCAGATCACCGCGACCACGAGGACACCGGGAAGGACCGCGACCAGCCGCAGCAGTGACCCGGCGGCGGCGAACCCGGCGACCGCGGTCAGGCCGAGCCCGAGCATGCCGGCGATCATCAGCGGCAACCGCTGCCAGCCGCCGGCGAACGACCGGGACCGGGCCAGCAGCACCAGCGCCAGCACCGCCAGCAGGATCAGCCGCGGCCAGCCGGATCCGCCGAACGCGACGGCGAACTCGGCGCCGAGCCCGAGCAGCGCGGTCGCGCCGAGCAGGCCGGTGAGGTGCCGGTCGGCGGCGTCGCTCTGCGACAGCACCCGCTCGCCGTCCACCGTCTCGGTGTCGGTGCGCAACTCCTCGGGCCCGGAGGGGATGGTCGGCATCGGCAACCGGCCGAGCCGGAACGCCCAGGTCGGCAGCGCCGAGGTGAACACCAGCGCGAGCGCTCCGACGATGCCGCCGGCGCCGGCCGCGCTGATCCCGGTGGTCAGGCTCAGTGCCCCACCCACGACCAGCCCGAACGTGCAGATCGTCGCGGCCAGGAAGATGTGCGCGTAGTCCGCGACGGCGACCGCGGCGAGGACGGCGAACAGCACCGCGACGCCGCCACCGATGAGCAGGTGCGCGGCCCGCAGGTCACCGACGCCGTGGTCGCCGGCGGCGACGAGCAGGCCACCGACCGCCGCGTACCCGATCGCGAGCAGGGCGAGGATCAGCCCGGTCTGGCTGTTGGCCATCGCCCGCGCCGAGATCGCCGCCGTCACCAGCAACGCGACCGCGATGCCGAGCCCGCCGAGCGCCGGCGGCAACTGCGGCGGACCGGCGGTGAGCAGCAGGGCGAGCCCGAGCACCAGCGTGCCGATCGCGGCGCCCACGCCGAACCGGCGGGTGAACGACGGCCCCCACCGCCCGCCGCGCTCCTGGGTCGCGGTGGCGATCGCGTCGACCACGTCGTCGAACACCGCATCGGGCGCCGACGTGCTGCGGGGGGTGAAGTAGAGCTGTTCGCCGTCGCGGATGCCGAGTTGGCCCGCGCTGCGGGTGCTGTCCAGGACCATGCCACCGAGCCGGGCGAGCACCCAGCCGCCCTTGGTGGTGCCGTCGTCGGCGAGGTCCTCGCCGGCGTAGCGCAGCAACGTCGGGAGCAGATCGGCGAGCGGGACGTCTTCGGGCAGTGCCAGGTCGATCCGGGTCTTCGGTGCGACGACCGTGACCCGGCACAACCCGCTGCCGACGGCGTTGGCCACTGTGGCTCCTTCGACTTCGAGGGCACCCGCGAACCCACCCATCATCGCGGACCGGTCAAGTGCGGCGAAACGACGATGTTGTACGGATGTCCGGGCGGACCGGAGACTAGCCAGGATCACCGTCCAACCAGGGGCAGGGCGTGCGTGACCGGTCAGGGTGGCGCTGATCCGACAAGATAGGCAGCGGCACCCAAAGCCCGCTCGGACGCACCCGCAACCAGGGCCGCTCCGGACGCGCCTGCAACCAGCACCGGTCCGGACGTACTCGCGTCCGGGCCGGTCTGGCCGCGCCGGCGTCCGGGGTCACCGTGGACGCGGTCCGCGTCCGGCACGATGGGCGCGCCCGGTCGCGCCCCCGACACGTACCTCCGCGGAGGCGGCATGACGACGGTGGTGTTTCGACGCCCGGCCCGACGGCCCGGGCCGCAGTTGCCGCGCGGCGAGCTCCTGCTGGAGTCGCCGCCGGAGGTGCCGGAGCAGCTGCCCCGCAGCATCGGGCAGATCCTGATGATCCTGCCGATGCTGGCCGGCGCCGGCGCGATGGCCTTCATGTACGCCGGTCGCGGCGGCGGCATGATGACCTACCTGGCCGGCGGCATGTTCGGCATCTCGATGCTGGGCATGGCGGTGGGCCAGATCGGTGGCGGCAGCGGTGACAAGAAGGCCGAGCTGAACGCCGAGCGGCGCGACTACATGCGCTACCTCGCGCAGGTGCGCAAGCGGGTCCGGCGGGCGGCCGAGGCGCAGCGCTCGGCGCTGACCTGGAAGCACCCGGAGCCGGACGCGTTGTGGTCGATCGCCGCGTCCCGGCGGATGTGGGAGCGGCGGGTCACCGACGACGACTTCGGCGAGGTGCGGGTCGCGGTGGGCCCGCAGAAGCTGGCCGTCAAGATCGTCACGCCGGAGACCAAGCCGGTCGAGGATCTGGAGCCGATGAGCGCGATCGCGCTGCGCCGCTTCGTCCGTACCTTCAACACGGTGCCGAACCTGCCGACCGCGGTGTCGTTCCGCGCATTCAGCCGGATCGTGCTGCGCGGCGACCGGGAGGCCGACCTGGGCGCCGCGCGTTCGCTGATCTGCCAGGCGGCGGCGCTGCACGCGCCGGACGACCTGCGCATCGCGGTGATCACCCCGACGGAGAACTTCGCCACCTGGGACTGGGCCAAGTGGCTGCCGCACAACCAGTACTCGCGCCGCACCGACGCGGCCGGCGCGTGCCGGCTGGTGTTCGAGACCATGCGGGAGCTGGAGGAGCTGCTCGGCGACGAGATCGCCGCGCGCCCGCGGCACTCGCCGGACGCGAAGCCGATCACCGAGGTGCCGCACCTGCTGGTGATCCTGGACGGCGGCGAGGTCGCGCCGGACTGCCAGCTCTCCGGCTCCGGCCTGATGGGTACCACCGTGCTCGACCTGAACGGCATCGTGCCGCGCGACGCCGGCCGCTGGTTGCTCTGCCTGGACCTGTGGCCGGACCGGGCGGAGGTCTACCGGGGCGACCGCAGCACCCCGATCGGCCGGCCCGACCACGTCAGCCGGGAGCAGGCCGAGGCGATCGCCCGGCAGCTCTCGCCGTACCGGATGTCCGCGCAGACGGGGCCGGAGGACGCGCTGGCCACCGCGTACGAGCTGACCGACCTGCTGGGTGTCGGCGACGCCGGGCTGCTCGACCCGCACCGCACCTGGCGGCCGAACAAGCCGAACCGGGAGCGGCTGCGCATCCCGCTCGGCCGCGGCCCGGACGGCAACGTGGTCGAGCTCGACTTCAAGGAGGCCGCGCAGGAGGGCATGGGGCCGCACGGGCTGATCATCGGCGCGACCGGTTCCGGCAAGTCCGAGCTGCTGCGCACGATCGTCTCCGCGCTGGCGATCAACCACTCGTCCGAGGAACTCAACCTGGTGCTGGTCGACTTCAAGGGCGGCGCCACGTTCGCCTCGCTGGACGTGCTGCCGCACACCAGCGCGGTGATCACCAACCTGGAAGACGAGATCGAGCTGGTCGACCGGATGAAGGACGCGCTGGCCGGCGAGATGGTGCGCCGGCAGGAGCTGCTGCGCGCCGCCGGCAACTACGTCTCCCAGTACGAGTACGAGAAGGCGCGGCGGGCCGGTGAGCCGCTGGAACCGTTGCCGGCACTGCTGATCATCTGTGACGAGTTCTCCGAGCTGCTCGCCGCGAAGCCCGACTTCATCGAGCTGTTCGTGATGATCGGCCGGCTCGGCCGGTCGCTCGCGGTGCACCTGCTGCTCGCCTCCCAGCGGTTGGAGGAGGGCAAGCTGCGCGGCCTGGACACCCATCTGTCGTACCGGATCGGGCTGCGCACGTTCTCGGCGGTCGAGTCGCGCATCGTGCTCGGCGTGCCGGACGCGTACGAGCTGCCGAACGCGCCGGGCCACGGCTACCTGAAGGCCGACACGTCCACGATGCTGCGGTTCCGCGGTGCGTACGTGTCCGGGCCGTACGAGCACGGTGCGGCCAAGGAACGCGCGAAGGCGTTGGTGTCCACCAAGGTGGTGCGCTACACCGTCGACTACACCCCGGAGCTGGAGCTGCCGGAGGAGTCCGCGCCGGAGCCGGAGCCGGCGGAGCACGGCGGCAAGCAGACCTCCACGTTGGAGGTGATCGCGGAGCGGTTGACCGGCCAGGGCAAGCCGGCGCACCAGGTCTGGTTGCCACCGCTCGCGGCCCCGCCGCCGCTGTCCGAGCTGCTGCCGGAGCTGAAGGTCGATCCACATCGCGGGCTGTGCCCGGTCGGCTCGGAGATCCTGGGCACGCTGACCACCCCGGTCGGCGTCGTCGACAAGCCGTACGAGCAGAAGCGCGACCTGTTCTGGGCCGAGCTCGGCGGCGCCGGCGGCAACGTGATCATCGTGGGCAGCCCGCAGTCCGGCAAGAGCACCATGCTGCGTTCGCTGATCGCCTCGATGTCGCTCACCCACACGCCACGCGAGGTGCAGTTCTTCTGCCTGGACTTCGGTGGCGGCTCGCTGACCGGCCTGCGCGACCTGCCGCACGTCTCCGGGGTGGCGACCCGGCGCGAGGCCGAGGCGGTACGCCGAACGGTCGCCGAGGTGATCGGGCTGCTGGACGAGCGGGAGGCGCGGTTCACCGAGCTGGGCATCGAGTCGATCGCCACGTACCGGCGGCGCCGGGCCAACGGTGAGTTCGCCGACGACCCGTTCGGTGACGTGTTCATCGTGGTGGACGGCTGGGGCACGCTGCGCGAGGACTTCGACGAGTACGAGCAGCGGCTGACCAGCCTGGCCCAGCGCGGCCTGGGTTTCGGCGTGCACCTGGTGATCACCGCGGCCCGCTGGGCCGAGGTCCGGATCAACATGCGCGACCTGCTGGGGACCAGGTTCGAGCTGAAGCTGGGCGACCCGGCCGAGTCGGAGATCGACCGGCGCGCGGCGGCGAACGTACCGGCCCGGACGCCGGGTCGCGGCCTGTCGCCGCAGAAGCTGCACTTCCTGTCCGGGGTGCCGCGCATCGACGGTCAGGCCACCGACGAGAACCTCGGCGACGGTGTGATCGACCTGGTCCGCCGGGTCAACGAGGGCTGGACGCAGGACCCGGCGCCGCGGGTGCGGCTGCTGCCCCGGGAGTTCCCGGCGGCCGAGTTCATCGAGCGCGCGCCGCAGACCCCGGCCGGGGTCGTCACGATCGGCCTGGACGAGAGCCGGCTGGCCCCGGTGGCGCTCAACTTCGCCACCGAACCGCACTTCTACGCGCTCGGCGACTCGGAGTGCGGAAAGTCGGCGATGCTGCGGATGATCGCCAAGCAGATCGTCGCGAAGACGACGCCGCAGCAGGCGCGCATCATCATGGCCGACTACCGCCGCTCGATGCTGGGCACGATCGAGGGCGATCACCTGCTCGGCTACGCCGCCTCCGGCCAGGCGTTCGGGGAGATGATGGGTTCGGTGGTGGGCGCGATGAAGGAGCGCCTGCCCGGCCCGAACGTCACGCCCGACCAGCTGCGCGACCGCAGCTGGTGGAAGGGCCCCGACCTGTACGTCATCGTCGACGACTACGACCTGGTCGCGAGCCCGTCCGGCAACCCGCTGCAGCCGATCGCCGAGTTCCTGCCGCAGGCCCGGGACATCGGCCTGCACGTGATCCTCGCCCGGCGCTGCGGCGGCGCCGCCCGCGCCATGTACGACCAGGTGCTGCAGCGGTTGAAGGAGCTCGACAGCCCGGCGTTGCTGATGTCCGGCAACCGCGAGGAGGGCGCGTTGTTCGGCAACCTGCGGCCGAGCCCGCAGCCACCGGGTCGCGGCACCCTGATCCGGCGGCGGGAGGGCAACGAACTCATCCAGGTGGCGTTCGACCCGCCGGCGTGACGAACGGCGGCCCGGTGGGGTGAATGTGAGGGTCTGGCTCGGTTGCGTGGATCAGATAGAACTGTCACCGAAAGCAAGACCCGTCGTGTTCTGACGGTCATGTGCTCGATCGGGGCGATCCGACCCAACCGTCGCTGCTCGCGCAGCATTGCACACGTCCGATACCGTACTACCTACGTTGGGTAGGCCGCCTACGCCGGTTTTGTGATCGGCGACGTCGGTCGGGACACGGGGTCCTCCAATAGTTCGGGAGGTGGATCATGGGCAACGGGCCCATGCAGGTTGATCACGCGACGCTGCATACCGCAGCCAACGACGTCCGGTCGACCCGGGACGACATCCAGGGCGATCTGAGCAAGCTGGAGACGCTCGTTCAGCAGGACCTGGCCAGCGCCTGGCAGGGCTCCGCGGCAGGCTCGTTCCAGCAGCTGATGCAGCGGTGGAGCGACGACAGCAAGACGCTGCTCAAGGCGATGGACGACATCGCCGACCTGCTCGACAAGTCCGGTCGCCAGCACCAGCACAACGACGAGGAACAGCAGCAGATGCTGGACAAGATCCACTCGGCGCTGAACGGCTGACGGGGACAAGGAGTCACAGGCAATGTCGATGATCAAGGTTGATCCGCACGTCCTGCAGGAAGCCCACTCGCAGATGAAGCAGATCGCGCAGGGCATGGACCAGAAGCTGGACACGCTTCGCTCCGGCCTGCAGCGGATGGAGTGGGAAGGTAGCGACCGGCAGGCCTACCAGGAGCACCAGCAGAAGTGGGACAAGGCAGTCACCGACCTGAACCAGGTGCTCAACCAGATCGGTGGCGCGGTCGGGATCGCGAGCGACAACTACGTCAGCACCGAGATGAGCAACTCCAAGCTGTGGGGCTGACGCTCGTTCGGTGATGCGGTGACGACAGGTGGGCGGGCCTTCAGCTTCACGGCGAAGGCCCGCTTCTCGTATAGAGGCTGGCGCGTGACCTGCCCGGTCCGCGGAAAGGTTTGATGATGGGCACGGACTACAGCTTTCATCCGGGCGCAGCCGAGAAGGCAGAGGTCGACACCGACCACCTGAAGAACGTGGTGCCGATCCTGGAGGACCTCAAGAAGTACGTGCAGGACCGGCTCACCCAGGAGGTCCTCGACATCAAGGGCAAGGACTGCCTGGGCGCGGACCACACCGTCCCGTTCGGCAAGTTCCAGAACGCGGTGAAGTCGGCGCAGACGCACAAGCAGTACCTGCAGTCGATCTACAACGACTACACCAACGTCGCGAAGAACCTGGACGTCGCGATCAGGGCGACCAAGGAGATCATCAAGAACTACGACGACGCCGAAGAGCTCAACGACGCCAACTCGAAGAACATCATGAAGGCGTTCACCGACGCCGGTGGCTCGAACGGCTCGCCGAGCACGACCTCCACGGCAACCGGATCGGGGTACTGAGATGGGTGGCAACCTCGCCGGCGACCCCGGTGACATGAGCTGGGAAGACATCGTCGAGGCGTCCTGCGTCAACGGCAGCCCGAGCACGCTGACCGCGGCCGCCGACCGGTGGAAGGGCGTGTTCCGCAACGCCGACTCGGTGAAGGAAGAGCTCGACACCCTGATCAAGGACCTGAAGGACTGGAAGGGCAGCGCCGGCGACACCTACCGGAAGAACATCAAGACGATCTCGGACCAGATCCACCAGATCGAGACCGACAACAAGTCCAAGGTCGTCAACCTGCTGGAGACCTGTTCCAGCCAGTTGCAGAGCCTGCAGGACCAGATGCCGATCCCGGAGGAGATGTACGACGAGGTCAGCTACGCGCACCAGGCGGCGATCGACCGCAACGCCAACGGGTTTGCTCCGGGCGCCAGCCTGTTGCCGGACGACTGGAAGAAGACCCTGTTCGACAACTGGGCCGGGAACCTGGTCGGCAACGTGACGGGTTGGATCACCGACAAGTTCACCAAGTGGTTCACCGACACCGAGGACAACGCGCGCGACATCCTCGCCGGTACCAACAACGAGTACGACAACGCCAACATCAAGGCCGGTAGCCCGACACCCAACCCCACGAACCTGTCGACCCAGCACACCGACAAGACCGACACCGGCACCGGCACCGGTCCCGGCGTGGGCAGTGGGCCGGGCACCGGTACCGGCAGCGGCATGCCGGACCCGAAGCTGCCCGATACCAAGCACCCCGACACCGACATGCCGAACGACAGGAACAAGCTGCCGGACCACAAACCGATCGGCACCTACCCCGACGGCCCGAACAGCAACCACGGTGGGCTCGATCCGTACGGCGGTGGTGGCGGTGGCGCCGGATCCGGCCTGGCCGGCGCCGGCGGCGGCGCCCCGACGGGTGCCGGTGTGGGCGGCGGCGGTCTCGGTGCCGGGGCTGGCGCGGGCGGTGGCAGCCCGGTGGGCAAGCCGGTGTCGCCGGATGCGTTCCCGGGCGGAGCCGCCGGCGCGGGTCGGGGTGCCATGGGCCGCGGCATGATGGGCGGCGGGCATGGTGCCGGCCACGGCGGTGGCGGTGACGGCCGGGAGACCTGGCTGACCGAGGACGAGGACCCGTGGGGCGGCAACGACGACAGCGCCCCGTCGGTGCTCGGTGGTTGACGCAGTGCGAGCCGATCGGAAGGCGGGCGGCGTGGGCCGCCGGGCCCGGTGGGCGCTGACCGGCGCGGCGGCCATGGGGCTGGTCCTGCTCATGCCGGCCACGGCCAGCGCGACGCCCATCCGCCAGCAGCAGTGGTGGGTGGACGCGCTGCAGGTGCCCAAGGCGCAGAGCATCACCCGCGGAGCGGGTGTCGTCGTCGCGGTCATCGACGGCAAGATCGACAGCAGCAACCCGGACCTGTCCGGACAGCTCGTGTCGGGTACCGCGATCAACGGCGGCACGAGCGACGCGACGCACGGTACCGAGGTGGCCGGCGTGATCGCGGCGAAGGGCGGCGGGCAGCACGACGTGGTCGGCGTAGCTCCGGGCGCGAAGATCATGCCGATCGAACTGCCGACCAAGTTCAGCAACGCCGACATCGCGAACGGCATCCGGTACGCGACGGACCACGGCGCCGGCGTCATCAACATCTCCTCGGGCGCGGTCGCTGCGACGCCGCCGTCCGAGGAGGTCGCCGCGGTCAACTACGCGCTGTCCAAGAACGTCGTGGTGGTCGCCGCCGCCGGGAACACCGCCGACGGGATGTCCGCGGTCGCCTCGCCCGCGGCGATCCCCGGTGTCGTCGCGGTTTCCGGTGCGGACAAGCAGTCGAACGCCTGGTCGGGCTCGGTCACCGGCACGCAGGTGGTGATCGCGGCGCCGTCCGTGGACGTGGTCACCACGGGGCCGATGGCGGAGAGCCAGTTCCAGTCCGCCGACGGTACGAGCATGGCGGCACCCATCGTGGCCGGCACGGTGGCGCTGATCCGCGCCAAGTACCCGAAGCTGGACGCGGCCAACGTGATCAACCGGCTGGTCAAGACGGCGAAGGACCAGGGCGATCCGGGTCGGGACAAGTACTTCGGCTACGGCACGGTGCGGCCGGTCGACGCGCTGACCGAGAACGTGCCGGCGGTGAGCCGGAACCCGCTCGGCGGTGGCGGCGGCGGAGCCAGTGCCGGGTCGACCGCGACGCATTCGGCGCGGGCGGTCGGCCCGGTGCAGACGCACATCAGTACCCGGGGCTGGATCACCTTCGCGGTCATCGGGTTGCTGGTGATCGTCGGCATCATCGTGCTGATCGTGGTGTTGACCGGCCGGCGGCGCCGACGCGGTGACGGCCCCGGTACAGGTCCGCCCGGTGGCGCGGCGTATCCCGGGGCACCTGCGCCGTACGGTGCGGCGGGACAGCACCAGCAGCCGAACGCACCGGCCGGCCCGCCGAGCGGATACGGCCCGCCCGCGCAGTCCGGCCCGCCGCCCGGCTACGGCCCGCCCTCCGGCGCGCAACCGCCTGGGGCGCAACAGCTCGGGGCGCAACCGCCCGGGGCGCAGCCACCGGCGGCGCCGGCTCCGGGGACGCCGGCTTCCGGCACGCAGGCACCGGGCGGGTCGGGTCCGGGGCTGCAGCCGTTGTGGCCGCAGCCGCCGGGAACGCAGGGCGGTGGCCCGCAACCGCCGCCGGGCCGCTGAACGTCCCGAGCCCCGCTCCGCCGGGAACGGCGCGGCGGGGCTCGGAGCGTACGGGCAGCGCGGCCGTGCGAAGCTGAGAGAACAGGGCGGGTGACCCGGGGGTGCCGGTGACCGAGGTGTGGCCGCGGGTGGCGATGGTGTTCGGGCCGCGGTTCTGGGTGCCGCGACCGGACCGGCTCCGTCGACTCGACCCCGGCGAGCGTGACCGGGTGGCGGCCTACCTGGCGGCCGGCACGGTCGTCCTCGACTCGTCGGTACGCGATGTCGACCAGCTCGACGCGGCCCGCGGCGCGGTGGTGCGGTCGGTGGTGCGCACCGACGGCACCTGGGTGTGGTCCGACCGCCTGACGTACCACGCGAGCGAGCATGCGGTGGCGCCGGAACCGGCCTTCCTGCGCTGGATCGCCCGACCGCAGGCCGCGCCGACGGCGGACGCCGGCACGGTCGCCCGGGTACGCGCCGCGCTGGACGCGACGCCGCCCGACCCGGCGCCGGTCGAGGCCGCGCTGACCTACTCGCGGGCGGTGTTCCGGGGTCGGGTGTGCCGCTCGGCCAGCTGGGCGAGCGAACCCACGACCGCCTACACCAAGCACGCCACCGCGCTCGCGGACGGTTTCGACCCGACCGGCCTGCCCGGCGACGAGTACGCCCGGCTGATCCCGCGCGCCGAGCTGGACGACCTGTACGGCCGGGTGACGTACGTGCTGGTGCGAGGGCACCGGGTCGCGGTGGTCGGACATCGCGACGGGCACTACCTGGTGCAGGCCGGTACGGACGCGTACCCGGGGGTCGTGGCGATGCGGATGGCCGACCGCGGCACCTGGACCGGCCAGGTACCGGAGTCCGAGGTGTCCGAGGTGATCGCGGTGCACCAGCACTTCGCGGTCGGTCCGGGATGGCGCGATCAGCCGTCGCCGCAACGAATCGAGCGAGTCGTCCCCGCCTGAGTCACCCCGTCGTGCTTGCACCACTCTGCCATCATCGGTGCGTCGATCGTCCGAGCTGCGTGCCGTGGCTGCCACCGCGTGCTTCGCCCGCCGCAGCCGCGGCTCGCGATCCCTGTGCTGTCGGTGCCGGTCGTGGGCGGACGGGAGGGCCTCTGTCATGGGGATGGAGCTGCCGTCCGAGCTCGAGTGGCTGGAGTGGGTGGTCGGCTCCGACTGGCCCGAGGGCGACGAAGACGGCATGTGGCGGATGGCCGAGGCCTACAACACCGCCGCCGGCGAGCTCCGCGAGCTGATCGACCAGGGCGACAGCGCCTACTACCACGTGCTGGCCGGCATGCAGGGGCAGGCCGCCGACAACCTCGGGCAGTACTGGTCGAAGTACACCTCAGGTGACGGCGGCGAGGACGGCTACCTCGAGAAGCTGGCCAAGCTGCTGGAGGGGCTCGGCCAGCACTGCGACAGCACCGGCACCGAGATCGAGTACGCGAAGTACCAGTTCATCGCGGCGCTGATCATCCTCGCCATCCAGATCGCCATCATGCTGGCGAACGCGATCGAGACGTTGGGTGGCTCGACCGCCGGCATCCCGGTCGCCGAGGCGGCCACCCAGATCACCGTCCGCACGATCGCCCAGCAGGTGCTGAAGGCGATCGTCATGAACATCATCCAGAACGTCCTGACCGACGTGGCGATCCAGCTGGTGCAGATCGGGGAGGGACACCGCACCTCGCTCGACTGGAGCAAGGTCAAGGGCGACGTCATCGACGGCGCGATCACCGGTGCGGCCGGCGGTCTGGCCGGCGTCGGGTTCGGCAAGGTCGCCGGCAACTTCGCGCACACCCTCGGCGGCGAGATGGTCAACGGCGCCCTCGGCGGCGTGGCCGGCGGCATCGCGGACGCGGTCGCGCACGGCCAGTCGCTCGACCCGGAGAGCCTGCTCAAGGCCGGTACCTCCGGCGCGGCCGGCGGTCTCGCCGGGCACCGCGGCGAGGACGGCGGTGGCGGCGAGGAGCACGAGACCGGTGGGCCGTCGGGCGAGCGCGGCGGATCCGAGCACGGCGGCCGCAGCGGCGGTGACGAGGTGCCGCCACCGCCCGACTTCGGCGACGAGAAGCCCAGCGGTTCCGGCGGCGACGAACCCGGCGGTCCGGGTGCGGACGAGCCGGGCGGTTCCGGCGGCGACGAGCCCGGCGGGTACCGCGGCGACGAGCCCGGCGGTTCGGGGAGCGAGGAGCCGGGTGGCGGGCCGGAGCAGACCGGCGCCGAGCCGTCCGGCGGATCCGAACGGCCCGGCGGATCCGAGCAGCCTGGCGGTGAGCCGTCCGGCGGTGCGGAGGAGACCGGTCGCGAACCGTCCGGCGGTGCGGAGGAGTCCGGGGGTGGACCGTCCGGCGGCGGCGAGGAGCCGCAGCGGGCTGGGGAGTCCCGGCCGGACGACGCCGAACCGACCTCGCACGAGGAGACTCCGGGCCGTACCGAGCAGGCGGCCGCGCCCGACACCCCGACGCACGATCCGATCCACAGCGCGCTGAACGGTTCCGCGGAGCCGACCCGGACCGAGCCGGCGGCGTACTCGGAGTCGACCCGGGCCGAACCGGTGCAGCCGACTCACCCCGACTCCAGCAGCGAACCGGCGTACACCGAGTCGGCGTACCGGGAGTCGTCCGGTTCGGACTCCGGTGGCGCGGCCGAGCCGTCACCCGCCGACTCCGTTGCCGGGTCGCACGGCGACTCTGCTGACCCGTCGCGGGGCGACTCTCCTGATCCGTCGCGGGGCGACTCTGCTGGCCCGTCGCACGGCGACTCTGGCGGCTCGTACGGGTCCGGTGCCGGCTCGGGCGCCAGTGGCGGCCCGGCCGGCCTGGGCGGTGGTCACTCCGGTGGTTCGGGCGGCCACGGCGGCGGTTCGGGACGGTCCGATACCGGTGGGTCGGCGCTGGCCGACGCCGGTGGCGCGGGCGAGCCGACGGTGCTGGCGCCGACTCCCGGCCAGGCCCCGCAACAGGCACCGCGGGCCGACCCGGCTGCGAGTGCCGGCTCCGGCGGTGGTCCGATGGTCGGCGGCATGCCCGGCGTCGGTCTCGGTGGCACCGGCGGTTCCGGCGGCGCCCTGGGTGGTGGTGGTCGCGGCAACGCCGGCGGCGCCGGGCCGCGATCCGGCGGTACCGGCGGGAACGGCGGGTACGGATACCGCGGCGGAACGGCGGAGGCGCCGCGCGGTCCCGGTGCGCCGGGTCGCCCGGACGGCCCGGCTCGACCCGACGAGCCCGGCAGCGGTCGGCCGCCGGCGGCACGTTCGTCCGGCCCGGGTGAGTCCACCCGCTCCACCGGCCCGGCGGAGCGGAGCCCGGGCGTGCCCGGTCAGCGCACCGCGGAGCCGACCGCCCGCCCGGCACCCACGCCTGGTGAACCGACCTCGCGCCCCGGCCCGGGTCCTACCCCGACTTCCCGGCCGGAGCCGGGCCCGCGATCCGAGCCCACACCGCCGAGGACCGAGCCCACCCGCCGCGATGCCGACGCCACTCCGCCTGGTGCTGAGCCAACCCGTCGCGATGTCGAGGCTGCGTCGCCTGGTGCTGAGCCTGCTCGTCCCGGTGTCGAGGCTGCGTCGCCTGGTGCTGAGCCTGCTCGTCGCGATGTCGAGGCTACGCCGCCTGGTGCCGAGGCGCGGCCGGAAGCGGTGCCGGAACAGCGGACCGGTGCCGACGACCCGACCGGTACGGCCGGGCCATCGGTTGAGGACGGACGCACCCGGCCCGGCGACGAACCGCACGCCGATCGGCCTGGTGACGACCAGCCTGGCGCGGAGCAGAACGCGCACCGACCGGCAGGTGACGAGGACGCCCGGCCCGGGGAGCGGAGGCCCGGCGAGGAACCGGTCGCCGGCGAGCCGGGCGACGAGTGGCGGTCCCGGTCGGCCGACGAGGAGGCCGAGCCGCCCGGCGATGCGGACCAGCCGCCGCCCGGCGACGACACCGACCAGCCGGCCGGGCCGGATTCGAGCGACCGGGACCACCGGATCGAACTGCCGGACGGCACCGAGTACGAGGGGAGGTACGGCGACGACAGCGAGCCGGACGCGCCCCCGCACCACGACCAGCTCGACCGGATCCTGGAACGCCACGGAGTCCCCGGCGACACGCCGCAGGAGCGCCGGCAGCGGTTCGACGAGGACCGCCGGCGGCACCCGGACACGTACGACGAGGCGACCATGGACCGGATGGCCGCGATCCGCAACGAGGCGACGGTCCAGCAGGGCGACATCGTGCAGAAGGTGCTCAACCCCGGTACCGCCGAGTCGATGCTCAACAACGGGAACTACCACGACTCGGTGCGCGGGTTCGGTGCCCGGCACGACGACGTCCGCGAGCTGAACACACCGGAGCGCAACTACGACGGGTACGCGCTGACGTTCGACGGCACCACGTTCGGGCCGGAGCAGCACCACAACTTCGCGCTGCGGTTCCCGGCCGACGATCCGGAGCACTTCGTCCCGGCGTACTCGGACGACATGCAGGGCTCGCCGGGCGTCGACGACTCCCGGACCACCGGGCCGGAGGAGCTGGAGTACGGCCCGTTCATGGGTTCGGGCTACACCGACAGCGACGGGATCTACGACCCGCAGCACCGGGACAGCTCGATGGACGGGTACGCCGTGCCCGAGGTGAAGATCGGCGACCCGAACGCGCCCGGCGGCGCGATCCCGATCCCCGAGGGCGCCGAGATCTGGCAGCAGAACGCCGACGGCAGCGAGCGGATGGTCGCCCGGTTCGACGGTAGCGACTGGCAGGTCGATCGCGACTTCGACGCGTCCAGGGCCGGGGACTACGGCGCGGATCCCTGGCGCGACGGCGGTTCCGGCCCCGGTGCGGACCCCTCGCCCGGGCGCACCGCCGGCCCGGGCGACGACCTGCGTTCCCGCTCCGGCGACGACGACACCTCGACTCGCGAGGAGCCCACCGGCGAGGACGAGCCGAACGCCGACGACCGCGGCGATGAACCGAGCGACGAAGACCGCGGCGAGGACGGCCGTGACGAGCCGAACGGCGAGGACGAGCCGAGGGACGAGGACGGCCGTGACGAGCGAGGGGATGTCGAGGAGAGCGGCGACGAGGGGGACGATGCCGACCGGGACGGTGCCGACCGGGACGACGTGGGTTGGCAGGGCGAGGGTCGCAGCCTGACGGAGGCGGAGAACGCGTACGCCGACGGCATCCTGGCCGATGCGCAGGCCAACGAGCCGGGCATCACCCGGGACCTGCGGGACACGGCGGCGTCCGTACCCGGTGGCCGGCTGGTCGGCGAGGAGTACTCGCGCAAGAGCGAGGATTCGTTCAAGCGCAAGTTCGCCGACGAGATCGCGCAGAGCCCGGACAGCACGCTGCCCGAGATCGCGCACGGCATGAAGGACACCGTCCGCTACACCGTCGAGATGCCCGCCGAGTCGTACGGGGAGGGTGCGCAGCGGGTCTTCGACCACCTGGCGGAGCAGGGGTACGAGCCGTGGGTCGAGCCGAAGAACACCTGGGGCGGCGAGAAGTACAAGGGCATCAACAGCTTCTGGCACGACCCGCGTACCGGTCAGGTCTTCGAGGTGCAGGTGCACACCCCGGAGAGTTTCGCCGCGAAGATGGACACGCACGAGATCTACGAGCGGCAGCGCACCACCGAGGACCCGGCCGAGGCGGCCCGGCTGCAGGAGCAGCAGAACGAGATCTTCCGCCAGGTCCCGGTACCGGCGGGCGCGACCGACGTCGGCCTGCCACCCGGCGTCGAACCGGTCGGCGACCGGCACGCGCCGTCGCCCGGGACGGAGGTGCGGCCGAACGACGGTGCCCCGCATCGCACCGCGGAACCGACCGCCACCGACCGCCCACCCGGCGACCGCTCCGCCACCGAGCCTCCGCCGGATGGCCGCTCCGCCACCGAGCCTCCGCCGGGTGACCGCTCCGGCACCGAGCCTCCGCCGGGCGACCGGTCCGCCGAACCGACCCGCGACCTCGACCAGCAGGACGACGCCGGACACGACGAGGACGGCCGGCACGACGAAGAGGGTCGGCACGACGAGGACGGGGTCGACGACGACCCGGACGAGCTGCCGCAGTACGTGTCCGACGACGAGGCGCACGCCGCGATGGCGGAGCACGTCCGCGAGACGCCGGCCGGGTACGAGTTCACCGGTGACCCGGAGATGCGGCCGTACACCGACGCGGTGCGGCCGGGGGACGGCTACGTCAACCTCGACTCGCACGCCACCCGGGACGGCTACCTCAAGGTGGGCGACCAGCTGCTGACCCCCGAGCAGTACGCGCGAGGCATCCAGCGGCTCGCCGACGAGGGCCGGATCGACCTGGGCGACAACAAGATCAAGCTGTCCGCCTGCGACACGGGGCATGGCGAGCACCCGCCGGCGCAGCGGATTGCGCAGGCGCTCGGCCGCGAGGTCAAGGCGCCGACCGAGAAGTTGTGGACCGACCGGCACGGCAACGAGGTCGTCGCCTCCTCCGAGGAGAACAACGGCCACCGCCCGACCATCCCGCCGGACGGCCACTGGCGCTCGTTCGACGCCGACGGCCACGAGATCGGCAGCCACCTCGCTGGCGACGGCGATCCGTCCCGGCTGGTGGCGGACGATGCGGTGCCACGCAGGGTCGACGTGACGAGGATCCGGGACGAGGACCTGCCGCCGCCGCCGAAGGGGGCGCACTACGAGGCGGACGAGGTTCGGGTCATCGACGGCACGAAGGACCGTTACGACCGGATCATGGGCGTCGGGTCGGATCGCGAGTACCACGCGATCGGCGACCCCCGGGACACCCACCGAGACGACGAGAAGGGCGTGCTCGTCGACACGCACAACCGCTTCGTGAAGGAGCCGGACCGTCCGGGGATCGTCTACCACGAGAACGAGAAGAGCACCGATGACCATGCGGTCACCACGAGAAAGGGCAGCGAGGAGATCCGGCAGGCGGTCGAGGACCGTGATGCGATCGTCGAGGACATCAGGGACAACCACGCGCCGGAGCTGGCCCGAGCCGCGGATGAGGTGAACGAGACGTTGCGGCGGCTGGGATTGGACGAGCTCACCCGGAAGGAGCTCACGAACAGCAAGGTCGGTGAGCGGCTGAAGGCGCTGCGCGACGCCTGCGACGAGCGGGGTGAGGATGTTCCGTTGTCGGCGAACAAGCTGGAAACAGCGGTCGCCAGATACTGGCAGCGGCGCGATGATCTGGTCGGCGCCAGTGAGCGTCTGGGCACCGCGGGCGCGTTGGAGTTCGCCCGGAACGAGTTCGGTGTGGGCGACGAGTCGAGGGTGCACCAACTGACCGGCGACGACAAGGGCCGGGGTACGCCCGGGAACCTCGACATGGTCCTCTTCGCCGAGGCGCACGGCGAGCCGCCACAACGGACGTTGGCTGTCGTCGAGGCGAAGGGCGCCGGGTCCACCCTCGGCTCCGCCCTCGTCCCCGGGCCCGACGGCCCCAAGGTGCGCGCGATGCAGTGCAGCCCGGAGTACGTCCGCGAGCTGCTCGGTGCGGACAACAAGCTCGGCCCCGCACTGGAGCGGTTGCGGGAGACCGACCGGCCGGCGTACGACCGGCTGGTGGACGCGATCCGGGACGGGAGCCTGCGCGTCGAGTCCTACAAGGTGCAGGTCAGCGCCGTTGGTACGCTCAAGGTGACCGAGTACGAACTGGGCCGGAAGGGTTCTGGAAACGATCTGATCCCGTTCCAGACCAAGGGAATGAAGGTTTCCGGAATCCCGGCGGAGGCGAGTGCCAGTGGTTGAGTGGCGAGCGTTGAACGCCGATGAGCTTCGGCAGCTCGTCGGCATCTGGGCGCCCGACTCGTTCGACTGGTCGGAGGGTTCCCTGGAGACACTGGCCGCCGCCGCGGGCTGGCGGGTGCAGGAGCGCATTCCGGACTCGATCCGTTACGTGACCGGACTTCCGTTGCAACCAGGAACGGCTGACGTCGTGCTGGATGGCAGCACCGTGAATCGCATCCGCCTGCGGATCACGAACCGCATCGACCCGGCCGACCCCGGTGGCGTCGACCGGTTGCGGGACGCCTTCGTGGACGCGACGGAACACATCGGCCGCCTGCTCGGTGAGCCGACCCGACGCGTCCCGGGCGAGCGACCGGAGATTCGCTGGCGGACGGCGGGTTGCACGCTGGTGCTGGAACGCCTCACGGTGTCGTTGATGCTCGCGTTCGTTCGGAACGAGTACCAGGACCTGTGGGATCGGATCGACGGGGCGGGTGAGTGAGCGTGCCGTCCTGGGCGGAGCTCGAAGCCCGACTGCCGGATGCGCTGGCGAGCCTGCCGGCCGACTCGTTCCTGATCGTCTGCGCCGACGCCGGCACCGGAGACGAGCGGTACGTGCAGTTCATGCAGTTCGCCGACCGGCTGGACGCGCAGGTCGTCGGTGAGCAGGTGCTGCCGCCCGAGCAGCGGCTGACCGCGGCGGGCCGGGCCCTGATGGCGTCGCTCGGCTGGATCGCCCCGAGACCGCCGGACGGGTCCGGCAACTGGGAGACGAGCCTGCGCTGGCCGGCGCGATCCGGCGACTACCGGCGGGTGGCGGCAATGTCGGTGGCCGCCTTGCGCGACGCCTACGGCGTGCCGACGAGCGATGCTCTGGTTTATCGAAGTTGGAACGAGAACACCCGCGCTCCGGTGGATCTTCCCGGGCTGGGCCTCCGGCGGTCGGCGTGACACGCCACTGGGGTCGCCCGTCGAGGCGAGAGAAGGACGCCGATGCCTGAGGTGACGTACTTCGCGCGGGTCGACGCGGGAGACACGGTGGAGCGGCCGCGGAGTCTGGTGCGGCGCACCGCGACCGAGCCGCTGCCCACCGACGAGGTGTACCAGCGGGACGGCCGCTGGCATCCCACCGACCTGCTGGCCAGGGACGACCTCGGCGACCTGGACGAGCAGCTGGTGCCGATCTCCGCTGAGCAGGCGCAGGCGGTGATCGCCCGCTGGCGGCAGGCCTGGCGGGCGGCGGACGAGCGGCGTGCCGCGGCATCCCGTGCGGACACCGGGTTGCGGCTCGCGCAGGTGTTCGACCGGCCCGGCCCGGACGGCCGGCCGGTCACCGATCCGGCTCGCCCGGCGCTGTCCCGGGCCGAGCGCGGTGCCGTGGCCGCGTACCTGCGCCGAGCGCCGGTCGCGTTGCGGGCCAACGGATCCGACCCCGACCCGTTCGACGCCGAGCGGGGTGACGCGGTGCCGCTGCACGTGCGTACCGACGGGGTGTGGGTGTGGTCGGAGGCGCTGGCGTACTTCGCGGCCGAGTACGGCATCGCGCCGGAACCGGAGCTGCTGGCGCACATCCGGTCGGCGAACTACGCGGCGCCGCGGGCGGTGGCCGGCGCCGTGCTGGACCGCGCGGCCGATCTCGTACTGGGTCGCTGAGGCGCCGGCGGCGAGCCGGCCCGGCGCGCCGCCGTCGTGGTCGTCGGTGGTCCGGGGCGGTGGCCCGGGCCGGTTAGATTGGCGGTACGGCCGAGGAGGTTGGGTGGTCAGGTACGAACCGGTCGACGAGACCGAGTCCGCGATGCTCGCCGCGCTGCGGCACGACGACCCGGCGAGCTACCTGCGGCTGCTCGCGGACCTCGACCTGGTCCTGCCGATGGCGCCCGGCTCGGTGGTGAACGGGCAGGTCGCGTTCGCCACCGTCGAGCTGGGCGAGCGTATCCACGTCGCGGCGTACACGTCGGGGCAGGCGATGGCCGCCGGCACCGACGGCGCGTTCGAGTCGTACCGCAAGGTCCGGCTGGCGGCGCTGGCCGAGACGTGGCCGAACGAGCGGTGGTGGCTCGCGGTGGACGCCGGGCTGCCGCTGGCGATGAACCTGGCCCCGCGGATGGTGCGGCAGGTCGCGTCCGGTGACTTCACCGTGCCGACCCGCCGGCCGGCGCCGACCGCGATGCAGAAGGTGGTGCCGCCGCCGATGCTGCCGGCCTACCTGGAGGCGGGTTACGGCTTCGTCGCCGGCTACGTGCACCGGTGGCAGGACACCCGCGAGCTGCGCACCCCGGCCGACCTGGTGGCGAACCTCGGCCTGGCGTTTCCCGGTTCGCCGTTCCCGGCGGAGCCGGCCGAGCTGCACGTGATCCGGTGGCCCGGCTACTGCGCCGACCTCTACCGGGTGCCGTACGGGGGGACCGACGAGGCGAGCGTGCACGCGATGCCGGCGGGCTGGGTGATCGAGCATCCGCCGTTCCTGGGCAACGGATACGTGGCCGACTCCCGGCTGGCGGTCCCCGAGTACAAGGTGGACAGCGTGCGGCTGCCGCACCATGCGGAGATGTGGCGGATCGCCGCCGACGGCGGCCAGTCGCTCGCCGCGGTGTACGACGCGGATCTGCAGACGTGGCACCGGAACGCGAGTGGGGAGGGCTGACGTGCGGGACGGCTACTACGCGACGGTCGACGGCACCGACTTCGAGGCGTCCCCGGACGGCGAGACGCTGCACCTGTACTCGGACACCGCGCGCGCGGGCTTCGACGAGGTGGCGCCCGGTCGGTACCGGCGGGTGGTGCCGTTCGGTGCGGCGACCGGCTTCGGCTACCTCACCACCCGCTGCGTGTGGCGCGGTGAGCCGTTCAAGGTGCTCGGTGATCGCGGTGACTGGCTGCGGGTGGAGTACACCGGTGGTCGTGCCCCGGTGGCCGAGCGGCTCGGGCTGGAGCGGTTCGATCGCGGCGTCTACCAGGCGTGGGCGCCGGCGGCGGAGGTCACCGACGTGCGTGCGGAACGGGTGTAGTGGTGGCAGCGCGCGACGTCGAGCCCGGCCTCGCGGGCCGGGAAGGGAGTGTGTCCGGTGCGGGCTGACTGGCAGGCGCACATCGACTCGCTGATGGCGCAGTACCGCACGATGCGCGACAACCTCGGCGTGATGCAGCAGCGGATGGCCGAGGTCGTCGGTACCGCCGAGTCCGAGGACGGGCTGATCAGTGCCCGCGTGACGTCCCGCGGTGAGCTGTCCGAGCTGCAGATCGACCCGCGGGTGCTCCGGTCGTACGACTCGGTCACGCTGGCCGAGACGATCCTCGCGGTGGCCCAGGCCGCCACCGGTGACCTGCGCGAGCAGCTGAACGAGACGGTCCGCCCGTTCATGCCGGAGGGCGGGGTGGGTTCGCTGGGCGGGATGGAGAAGCAGCTCGACCTGACGAAGCTGCTGCCGGAGGATCCCACCGATCTGGGCCGGCTCGGTCCGCCACGGTGAGACGTCGACCGACCTGCGAGGTGAGGACGCCATGACGAGTGCTTTCTGGGTCGATCCACCGCATCTGAAGAAGACGGCACCGGAGTTCGAGGATGTCGGCAAGGCGGTCGCGGACATCCAGCAGCGGCTGCAGGGCAAGTTGGACGCCGAGGGCAAGTGCTGGGGTGGTGACGACTACGGCAAGGGCTTCGAGGAGAAGTACAACGATCCGAAGAAGCAGGCGGACGACTACTTCAAGAGCCTGGCCAAGGAGATCACCCAGATCGGTACCGGCCTGGAGGAGATGGCCGACACCTACGGCAAGGGCGACGAGGCCTCGAACAAGTTCTGACCCGCCCCGACTCGTGCCGCGGCGGGCGTGGGTCAGCGGCGGCCGGCTCCGGGGACGGCTCGTCCGCTGCCCGGCAGCGCCCGGCCGGCGCCGGGGATCGCCCGGGGTGCCCCGCCGAAGCCGGCCGGCGGGCCGCCGGAGTTGCCGCCCGGACCGCTCGGGGTGTGTGCCCGGGAGCTCGGTGCGGTGATCGACAGGGCCTTCTCGTCGCTGGTGCTGCTCGGCCGGGTGTGCCGGACCGGCTCCGGATCGGCGGCGAACGTGGCCCGGCCGGCCCGCCAGGCCCGGCGGCGCCCGCGCGGCAGGACCCGGGAACCGATCAGCACCAGCAGCGCGGCGACCAGCAGCACCGGGGTGAGGACGCCGGCGACGATCTCGACCGTACGCATCGGGTCGCGGAGATCCTGCGGGTTGTCGATGGCGTGCCGGCCGTGCCCGGCCGGTGCGGCGGCGGGCTTCGGCACCGCGGTGAGCGCCCGGTACGGGTTGACCACGCCGTAGCCGACCGTCTCGTTCCAGCCCTGCGGCGGGTGATCGGCCGTCTCGATGATGCGCTTGCGCACCTGCTCGGCGGTCAACGACGGGTCGTACGCCCGGAGCAGCGCCGCGGTGCCCGCCACGAACGGCGTGGCGAAGCTGGTGCCGCCGCCGGCGAACTCCTCGAACCCCTTGCCGGCCGGCGCCGGCCCGTCGATCATCTTGCCGGGCGCGGCGACGTCCAGGAAGTTCGCCGTGTTGGAGGTGCCGACGTGCGCGCCCTTCTCGTCGATGCCGCCGACCGCGAGCACGTTCGGCAGCGCCGCCGGGTAGGACGCGGAGCCCTCGGCGGTGGTACCGCCCTCGTTGCCGGCGGCGGCGACCAGCACCACGTCGTGATCGATCGCGTACCGCACGGCGGACTTCATCGCGTCGGTGTCCTGGGTGGTCAGCGACAGGTTGATCACCGTGGCGCCGGCGTCGGTGGCGCGGCGGATGGCGTCCGCGATGGTCGTCGGCACCGAGTCGCTGGCGTTCTGCTGCTCGTCCCGCAACACCCGGAACGGCAGGATCTCCGCGTCCGGCGCCACCCCGTAGAAGGGCGCGCCGGTGCCGTCGCGGCCGGCGATGATGCCGGCGATCACCGTGCCGTGCCCGTACTGGTCGCAGGTGCCGTTGCCGTCGGCCAGGTAGTCGTGGCCGCCGGTGACGACCGCGTTCTTCAGCGAGGCGGGCGTGTTGGAGACGCCGGAGTCGATCACCGCGACCTTGACGCCCTGCCCGCGGCTGAGCGGCCAGGCCCGCTGCGGCTGGATGCGCTTGAGCGTCCAGGGCGTGTCGGACAGCGGGTTGTCCAGCGTGTACCGCTCCGGGACGTCGCACGACTGGTGTTTGGCCAGCGCGTCGCTGTCCACCGAGGATGGCTGCTTGTGCTTCGACGGCGCGGCGGTGACCGCGGGACCGGCGAGTGTCGCCAGCGCGCCGGCGAGCAGGCCGGCGAGGCAGGCCCGGATCAGCCGGGCACCAGCCGGGCCGGACGAGGGTGTGCGGCCAGGGCCCGGTGGCATCGGGGAGACCGGGACCAAGCCGGGGCTGGACCCCCCGGAACTCGACCACTTGGACACAAAGAGGAGCGTAGCCGGCGGGTGCACGCACCGGTACCGGGCGAAACGGGGCGCGATCGACCGGCGCCGATCTTGGCCACCTCTTGTAGGTTGGACCCCGCCGTTGACGATGCCGGACGAGGAGGTGTGTGGTGCGGGACGGGTACTACGCGCGGTGGCGTGACCAGGAGTTCGACGCCAGCCCGGACGGTGACCGGGTCCGGCTCTACACCAAGGAACCGACCGCCGGTTTCGAGCAGATCGGCGCGCAGCGATACCTGCGGGTGGTGCCGCGCGGCGACGTGTCGGAGCTCGGCTACCTGACCGTCCGGTGCCGCTGGCGGGACCAGCCGTTCCAGATCATCGGCGAGCACGGCTCCTGGTACCGGGTCGAGTACCTCGGCGAGCTGCCGCCGCCGGACGGGCTGGACCTCGGCGAGTTCGACCGCGGTGTGCACCAGGCATGGGCCAAGCGTGACGAGGTCAGTGAGCTGAGTGAGCAGCGCACCTGACGGTGTCGCGCCGTTGAGCCGGGCCGGTACGTTGTCTGCTGGCCGATTCCGGGCAACGGCGACCGGGCCCGGCCCCGGCGCACTCGGCGCAGGCAGGCAGCTCGACGACGGCAGGGAGGCGTGATGGCCGACGAATGGCAGCCGGCGAACGACGTCGAGCGGGCGCTGCTCGATGCCATGCAGCGCGGTGAGCAGGACCGGTACTTCGAGGTGCTGGGCGCGGCCGACCTGATCCTGCCGTTCGCCGCCGACGCCACCGGCGCCGCGCAGCCCGGCACCTGGGCGACCTGGGGGTACGAGGGGCGCACGTACATCCTCGCGTTCACCTCGCAGCAGGCGCTGGCGTCGATCATGGGCCGGCCCACCGACCAGTTCCGTACCGGTCGGCTCGCCGAGATCTGCGCCTGGTGGCCGGACGAGTCCTGGTGGCTCGCCGTCGACTTCGGGCTGCCGATCGCCGGCTACCTGCCCGGTACGTTCGTCAGCCAGCTCACCGGCGTCCAGCTCGGCGCGCAACTCGCCGTGAGTGGTGCTGCCGCCGCCGACCCGACCGTCGCGTACCGGCCGGGCGAGCAGGACGCCGCCGGCCAGCAAGCAGACCCGCTGCAGACCCAGCAGGCGCCGACCCCGCCGGCCGATCCGGGCCAGACGGTCCCGGCGGCGCCGGCCGACCCGGGCCAGACGGTCCGGGCAGACCACGGGCAGCCGGTGGCCGCGGCCGCGGCCGATCCGGGCCAGCCGGCCGACGCTGGGCAGACGGCGGCCGACGCCGGTGCCACGGCGCCGCCCGACGCCGCAGCTCAGCCGGCCTCCGCCCAGCCGTACCAGCAGCCGACGGCCGCGCAGCCGGGTCAGCAGCCCACCTCGGCCCAGCCGGACCAGCAGGGTGGGGCCCAGCCTTACCAGCCTTACCAGCCGGCCCAGCCCCATCAGCCGGCCCAGCCGTACGAGTCGGCTCAGGCGTACGAGTCGGGGCGCCAGCAGGCGTATCCGCCGGCCGACGCGGCGGCGCAGTACCAGCAGCAGGCCGGGGCCGCCGCGCACGCCGGTCCGGGTGAGCAGGCATCGGCGGCGGGAGCGCAGCCGGGGACGGTGCCGGTGCTGTCGAGCGGCTCCGCCGACGCGGCCGGATTCCGGCCCGCGAGCCCGCTGGAGCAGACGCTGCTGGACGCGTCCCGCACCGGCGACCGGAAGACGTTCATGGACGCGTTGCTCGGCGCGTACCTGCTGGTGCCGGTGCCGGAGGGCGCCTCGCCGGGGCCGACGGCGGTGACCACTCCCGACTTCCCGTGGCCGAGCATCGAGCGCAACGGCACCCCGCAGGTGCCGGTGTTCACCTCGCAGGAGCGGATGCGCGAGCGGGTCGGCGCCGCGCCGTACGCGGTGGTGCCGTTCGTGCTGATCGTGGAGCACTGGCCGCACCGTGAGTGGTACCTCGCACTCAACCCGGACACCCCGGTGAGCGCCACCGTCGACGGCGACCAGATCGCCGAACTCGCCGAGTGGGCCCGCCGCACCCATCTGGCCGAGCGGCTCGGCGTGCTGCCGCCCCAGCAGCCACTGGTACCCGCGCAGCCGACGCCGGTCTCCGCCCAACCCGCCTCCGACCAGCCTGCCTCCGACCTGCCCGCCTCCGACCAGGCTGCCGCCGACCCGCCTGCCTCGGACCGGACCGCCGAGGCGGGCGGAGCCTCGCCCTGGTCGGCACCGGCCGACGCCGCGGACCGCGCGGAGGATCAGCCAGCCCAGCCCGACGGCAGCTGGACACCGTCCGAGCCCCCGTCCGCCACGAACACCCCCGACGCCACCGAGCCCGGTACGCCCGGCTCTGATGGGGCGGCTGCGACCGGCGCCGATGACGGCGCCGCGGCCGGTTCCGCCGCGTCCGGCATCGCCGAGGATTCGGACGGATCCGGGGGCCAGCTGGACGAGGCCGGGGCGGTCGAGCAGCAGACCGCCGATCCGCGGTCCGCCGAACCGGCCGACGATCAGCGAGATGGCCGGCACCAGGCCGGCGATGCGCCGGCGGCCACTGCGGCCGGCGATGCCGGTGCGGCAGCCGGCGAACCGTCGGAGCCCGATCCGGGCGCGCCGGAGCCCGACGCGGCGGACGGGCCCGAACCGGACGCCGCGAGTTCTGCGGATACGGCGAGCGGGGCCGAGCCGGGTGAGAGCCCGGCGACCGTCGACGAGGCATCGAACGCCGTCGACACGACCGCCGTCGAGCAGGCGTCGAACGCCGTCGACACAACCGCCGTCGAGCAGGCGTCGAACGCCGTCGACCCGGTCGCCGGTGACGAGGCAGGACCGGCGGATGTGCACGCGACTGCCGAGGGCGATGCCTCGCCCGGCGCCGGCGACAGCGCCCGCGGAGCCACCGCCGACGACACACCCGTGCCGGACGCGGGTTCCTCGGCCGACCCCCACGCGCCGACCGACGAGGCCGCCGCGGGCGCCCATGCGCCGATCGGTGGGCCCGGAAGCGGCGCAGGGGCAGCGACTGCCGAGGCCGAGGCCGGTGCGGCGACCGACGGGTCCGGCACCGACGCGGCGACGGGTGAATCCGAGAGCGGGGCCGAGTCGGTGCTCAGCGGGTCCGGGGCGGCCGCGGAGGCTGGCGAGTCCGGCACCGGCGAGGTCGTGGCCGCCGCTGCCGGCGGTGGGCCCACCGGTGGCGGCGCGGCCGGGGCGCCGCCCCAGGACGACGGCGAACCCGCACCCGAATGGCCGCCCGTGCCGCCGGCGATCGAGGACGAGCCGGCGCCCGCCGAACCGGTGCCGTCGCTGTCGTTCCCGGCGCTGCTGCAGAAGGTGCTGCCCGACGCGCAGGTGCCGTTCTACCTGGAACGGCACTTCGACCGGGTCGGTGGCTGGATCCATCCGGTCGCCGAGGCCCCCGTCCGCGCCGGCGACCTGCGGGTGGCCACCGGCCTGTCCACCGAGGTCGCGGCCGAGCCGGTACACGCGATCCGGTGGCACGTCGAGGCGGAACAGCTCTTGCCCGTACTGGCGGCGGTGCGGTCGACGGCCGATCCGGAACTCGTGGAGTACCGGGTTCCGACCGCTCGACTTCCGCACGGCGCCGAGCTGTACCGGATCGATCCGGACGGTGAGACCACCGTGCTGGCCGTCTTCAACGCCGACCATCATCGGTGGCATCCGCTGATCTGACCTGTCCCGTACCTCTCTGCGCCGAGGTACCCCCGAGGCGCTCGGGTCCCGCTGCGTTCGCTCTTGCTGGTGGCGCAGAGGCCACCTCTACCCGCTGAGGTGCGCCCCAAGCGGCGGTGCAAAGACCACCTCTGTCCGCTGAGGTGCGCCCGAAGCGGCGGTGTAAAGGCCACCTCTGTTCGTCGCTTTGACCCCTTGTGGGGGAATGCGAGGAGAGGGCTTCGCCCCCTCCTCGCGCTCCTTCCCCGCCAAGGGGGCCGCCCCCTTGGCCATCCCCGCCCAGCCCCCGGTGATGCTGCCCATCGACGCCGAGCAGCAGACGAAGAAGAACAGGGAAGCGGCCCGGCCTACCCATCACGGCACTGTGCGCGTCGACCCGTGTCGTGCACCGCACACGGCGGGGGTTGTCGTGGCGGGCTTGGCGGCGTGGCAAATGCCGGGCCGACTCCCCGTCGTTCCGAAGCGAGCCAGGCGGGGTCCTGCCTGGTCACCAGGCCCGGGCAGGGGATGTCAAGGGGGCGACTGCCCCCTTGATGGGGAGGGGTGTGGGGAGGGGCGAAGCCCGCTCCCCACGTTCCCCCACGCGGGGTGAAAACCGCGAACAGAGGTGGCCTTTACCACCCCAGCAACAGCGAACCCAGAGCCGACACGAGCGCTTCGGGAAGCACCTCAGCGCAAAGAGGTGCCCACCCTATTCTTTGATCCAGCGGAGTATCTCCGCAGTGACCAGGTCGGGAACCTCCTGCTGCAGGAGATGGCCGACCCCGTCGAGCAGCCGCCACTCGTACCGGGCGGCGACGTACCGGCCGGAGCCCTGTGCGGTGCGGGGCAGCACGCCGGTGTCCTCGGCGCCGTGCAGGTGCAGGGTGGGGCTGGTGATGGGCTGCTGCATCAGCTTGACGAAGCGCCGGCCGCTGGGGCGCAGCGCGCCGCGGAACACCCAGCGGTACGCCTCCAGCGCGCAGAACGCGGCCTGCGGGATCTGGATCGCCCGCCGGCAGTGCGCCAGGTAGTCGGCGAACTCGGCGCTGGTGCGCCACGGGCCGGCCCAGTCGGTCATCAGCTGCGCGGCGATCGCGGCGTCGTCCCTGGTGAGCACGTGCTCGTAGCGGGGCACCTGGAACTTCAGCAGGTGCCGGCTGGCGGACAGCTGGCCACGCGGGTCGGAGAACAGCCCGGTGCGCAGCCGCAACGGGTGCGCGGCGGCGCAGACGATCAGGCGGCGTACCCGCTGGGGGTGGAACGCGGCGGCCATCCAGGCGACGAGGCCGCCGAGGTCGTGGCCGACGAGCACCGCGTCGCGCTCGCCGAGCGCCCGGATCAGCCCGTCCACGTCGGCGGACATCGTGTACCCGTCGTAGCCGCGGGGCGGTTTGTCGCTGGCGCCGTAGCCGCGCAGGTCGACGGCGACGGCCCGGTAGCCGGCGTCGGCGAGGGCGGTCAGCTGGTGTCGCCAGCCGTACCAGGTTTCCGGGAAGCCGTGCAGGAACAGCACGAGCGGGCCGGTACCGGCCTCGACGACGTGGAACCGGCTGCCGTTGGCGCCGACGAACCGGTGCGTCCACGGCCCGCCGACGAGCACGCAGGTCTCGTCCGGCGGGGGCGTCACGCGATCCCCGCCGACCCGGCGCCCGGGGCAACGCTGCGGGGCCGTCCAGACATGACTCCAGCGTAGGCGCCGGCACCCAACGTCCACTGCCAGCCCCGCCGCCGCGCCCGGGCACACCGCTGGCGCCTCCCCCGGGAGACCGGCCCCGGCCACCCGGAGGTGATCATGCGTGGTGGGCGCGGACGCGGCGGCGAAGCAGCACCGTCGCGAGCAGGGCGGCGATGACCGAGCCGGCCAGTACCGCGGTCTTGAGCCGCTCGCCCTCGCCGCCGACGCCGAACGCCAGCTCGGCGATGAGCAGGCTGACGGTGAAGCCGCAGCCGGCGAGGACGCTGACCGCGGCCAGGTCACGCCAGTGCATGGTGGCCGGCAGCCGGGCGAGCCGTACGCCGATCGCGAGCAGCGAGCCGCCGAACACCCCGATCGCCTTGCCGACCACCAGACCGGCCACGACCGCCCAGGCCAGCCGGTCGGTGAGCAGCGCCGACAGCGCGCCAGCGGTCAGCGGCACGCCGGCGGCGAAGAACGCGAAGATCGGTACGCACAGGCCGGCGCTGAGCGGCTGCAACCGGTGTTCGGCGTGCTCGGCCGGGGCGTACGGTTCGCCCGGGTCGCGGCGCACCCGGGTGGCGAGTCCGATCGCGACGCCGGCCAGCGTGGCGTGGATGCCGCTGGCGTGCAACAGCCCCCAGGCCAGCACGCCGAGCACCAGGTACACCGGCCAACCGCGGAACCGCAGCCGTTGCAGCAGCAGGTACCCGCCGATGCTGGCGGCCGCGCCGACCAGCGGCAGGACCGCCAGGTGCGCGGTGAACAGCACCGCGATCAGCAGGATCGCGCCGAGGTCGTCGACCACGGCGAGGGTGAGCAGGAAGACCCGTACCGAGGCGGGCAAGGTGCGGGCGGTCACCGCCAGCACGGCGAGGGCGAACGCGATGTCGGTGGCGACCGGTACCGCCCAGGCGTGGTCGATGCCGTCCGCGCCGCGCCCGACGAGCAGCGCGACCAGCGCCGGCGCGACCATCCCGCCGAGCGCGCCGAACACCGGCAGCATCGCGGTACGGGGGTTGCGCAGCTCGCCGACGACCAGCTCGCGCTTGAGTTCGAGCCCGGCGATCACGAAGAACAGGGTGAGCAGCCCGTCGGACGCCCACTCGCCGGTGGTCAGCGACAGGTGCAGCGCACCGGGGCCGAACCGGGCGTCCCGGACGTGCTGGTACAGGCCGGCCGCGGGGGTGTTCGCGACGATCAGCGCGGCGAGGGCGGCGGCCAGCATCACGATGCCGCCGATCGTCTCGGTGCGCAGGTAGCCGGCGAGCGTGACCGCGGCGTCCGCGGTGCGGCGTTGTGCCCGGTGTCGGCGCTGGCGGATTCGCCGGGCGCGGTCGATCAACCGGGCGGTGACGGGCGGGCGCTCGGGCATCGGCTGGCTCCTGGTCCGGGTAGCACGACAACGTGTGCCGACCAGACTTCCCGGCGCTCCGCCGCCAACCCTACCTGCCCGCACCGGGCGCGGCCCCGGATCCGCCGGCCGGCGGATCCGGCGTCCCGGCCCGGGTCAGGTCCGCAGGTAGCTGAGCACCGCCATGACCCGGCGGTGGTCGGAGTCGGACGGGGCCAGCGCCAGCTTGCCGAAGATGTTGGAGATGTGCTTCTCCACCGCGCCCTCGGTGACCACCAGCGCGCGGGCGATCGCGGTGTTGGTGCGCCCCTCGGCCATCAGTTGCAGCACGTCGCGCTCGCGCGGGGTCAGCGTGCGGATCGGGTCCTTGCGGGACACGAACAGCTGGGAGACCACCTCGGGGTCGAGCACCGTACCGCCGCCGGCGACCCGGACCAGCCCGTCGAGGAACTCGTCCACGTCCGCGACCCGGTCCTTGAGCAGGTAACCCACCGCGCCGACGCGGTCGGCGAGCAGGTCGTCGGCGTACGACACCTCGACGTACTGGGAGAGCACCAGGATCGGCGTGCCCGGCACGTTCTTGCGTGCCTGGATGGCGGCGCGCAGCCCCTCGTCGGTGTGGCTGGGCGGCATCCGGACGTCGACGATCGACACGTCCGGGCGGTGCTCGGTGATCGCGTCGACCAGCGAGGGGCCGTCGCCGACCGCCGCCACCACCTCGTGCCCGGCCTCGGTGACCAGCCGGACGATGCCCTCGCGCAGCAGCACCGAGTCGTCGGCGACTACGACGCGCATGGCAGTTCCGCGGTCAGTACGGTCGGGCCGCCGGCGGGGCTGTCCACGTGGAACCGGCCGTCCGCGGCGCGCACCCGGTCGGCCAGGCCGGACAGGCCGTGGCCCTTGGCGGTGTGCGCACCGCCCTTGCCGTTGTCGGAGATCGTCACGTACAACAGACTGCCATCCCCGGTCACCTTCACCTCGCACCACGTCGCACCGCTGTGCTTGGCCACGTTCGTCAGCGCCTCGGCGACCAGGAAGTACGCGGTGTTCTCGGTGCTCTCCGGCAGCCGCCCGCCGTCCGGCAGCGACACCGACAGCTCCGTCGGTACGGTGCAGCGCCCGGTCACCGCGGCCAGCGCGGCGGCGAGCCCGCGGTCGGCGAGGATCGGTGGCGCGATGCCGCGGGACAGCGCGCGCAGCTCGTCGAGCGTCTCCCGGGTCTGCTGGATCGCCTCGGCGAGCAGCGGCTCGGCCCGCTCCGGGTCGGTCCGCATCCGGCGCTGCGCCAGGCTCAGGTCCATGGTCAGGCGCACCAGCCGCTGCTGCGGGCCGTCGTGGATGTCGCGTTCCAGCCGGCGCAGCGCGGACGCCTCGGCCGAGCGGGCCGCCTCCCGGCTCTCGGTCAGCTCGTCGACCCGCTCCTGCAGCGCGTCGACCCGGTGCCGGGTGAGCAGGCCGCGGGCCAGCCCGGCGTTCATCAGCGCCATCCCGCGCACCACGAACGGCGCGCTGAGCAGGAACAACAGTCCGACGCCGGTGTCGACCGCCACCACGTAGCCGTACTTGTGCGGCATGCCCAGCAGGTCGGAGATGCCGTTCAGGTAGGGCAGTACCGAGTAGGCCCACAGGAAGCTCAGGGTGTACCCGATCGCGACCGCCCACCAGGTCACCGTCACCACGAACGCGGTCACGCCGGTGACGAACCGGGCGATCCCGAACACCAGGTCGCGCCAGCACTGCGGGTCGACCAGCGGAACCAGCTGGCGGCGCAGCCCGGTGTGCTGGGTGTGGTCCTTGCGGTACCGCGGGGCGGTGACCGGGGTACGCAGCACGCTGGGCAGCCGCCGCCGCTCCAGCCCGGCGAACGCCCGCGCCACGTGCATCCCGGCGAGCAGCACGAACGCACCGCCGGCGGCGGCGAACGTGCCCACGCCGACGCAGAACAGCGTCAGCAGTACGACGAAGCTCGCCACCGAGAGCGGGAAGTCGGCGAGGCAGTACCCGGTGTCGGCGAAGAACTGGGACACGGTCGTACGCCGTCGGTTCTCGGCCGTGACGGGGGCGGCGGTACTCACGGACGTTCCTCCTTCGTCGGAACGTCCGTGAGCCACCACGGTGCGTGATTCCCCTGGCTCACTCGCGGACGCTCGCTCATGTCCTTGACGGTAGAGATTCGGCGGCCGGATTCCCATCGGGCGGCCCGGCGAGCCTGCCCTGGGGCCAACCCCACCGACCGTGGCCCACGCCACCCGATACCGGGTGGGCGGTTTGGTGGCGTACGTCGCAAACGGGGTCGATCGCGGCGCCAAGATACGCCGTTCCGTGCGTGATCGATGACGAACTGTCAAGATCGCGATTTGTGCGTGCGTTCACAAACGCATACGCTGGCGGGCAACGGCGCGAGACCTACCACACCGTGACCGCGGTGTGTCAACGGGTCCGCACGATCAGCTCGACGTGCCCGTCACCGTCGGCGCCGCTGCTTCACCCGCGACTGGCCCGGCCCCGCCGTGCCGGTCGTACGCTGGGACGCCGAGGATCGCAACCGAGAGTCAGATGAGTCAGCAGCGCACCGACAGTTCAGCGAGCCCCGTGTTCCCGGACCTGCCCGAGGCCACCGTGGCCCGGCTGCCCGAATACCTCCGCGCCCTGCACGGCCTGGCGCAGGAGGGGCACGACACGGTGTCCAGCGAGGGTCTGGCCACCGCCGCCGGGGTGAACTCGGCGAAACTGCGCAAGGACCTCTCCCACCTCGGCTCGTACGGCACGCGGGGTGTCGGCTACGACGTGGCGCTGCTGATCACCCAGATCGAGGCGGTGCTCGGGCTCACCAAGCACCGCAAGGTGGCCCTGGTCGGCATCGGTAACCTCGGTCACGCCCTCGCCGGGTACGGCGGGTTCGCCAGCCGCGGGTTCTCCGTCGCCGCGCTGTTCGACGCCGAGCGGTCCCAGATCGGCGAGCGGATCGGCACACTGGTGGTGCGCCACATCGACGAGCTGGCCGAGGTGGTGGCCGCGGAGGGCATCTCGATCGGCGTGATCGCCACCCCCGCGCGGGCCGCTCAGCAGGTGGCCGACCAGCTGGTCGGCGCCGGCGTGACCAGCATCCTGAACTTCGCACCCTGCGTACTCAACGTGCCGAGCGGGGTGGACGTGCGGAAGGTGGACCTGGCGGTGGAGATGCAAATCCTGTCGTTCCACGAGCACCGGAAGGCGCTGACGGCGCTGCCGGTCCCGCCGGAGCAGCCCGCCGGGGAGGCGACCGGGTCGTGAACCTGCTCGTCGTCGGACTGTCGCACCGCACCGCACCGGTCGAGCTGCTGGAGAAGCTGTCCGTACCGGGCGGCGACCTGCCCGAGCTGCTGCACCGGCTGCTGGCCCGGCCGTACCTGGCCGAGGCCGTCGTGCTGTCCACCTGCAACCGGGTGGAGGTGTACGCGGCGGTCACCGCGTTCCACGGTGCGCTCGCGGACATCGGCGCCGAGCTGGCCGACCGGGCCGGCTGCGACGTCGCCGCGCTCGCCAACCACCTGTACGTGCACTACGACGACGAGGCGGTCCGGCACGCGTTCCGGGTCGCCGGCGGGCTCGACTCGATGGTCGTCGGCGAGGCACAGATCCTCGGCCAGCTGCGCGACGCGTACGCGGTGGCCCGGGACGCCGAGGCGCCCGGCCGGCTGCTGCACGAGCTGCTGCAGCAGGCCCTGCGGGTCGGCAAGCGGGTGCACTCCGAGACCGGCATCGACCGGGCCGGCCAGAACGTGCTGACCGCGGCGCTGTCGCTCGGTGTCGGCCAGGTCGCCGACACCACCGCAGAACAGTGGCTGCCCGGTCGCCGCGCGCTGGTCGTCGGCGCCGGCGCGATGGGTGCCCTGTCCGCCGCCACCCTCTCCCGGTACGGGGTGGGCGAGCTGGTGATCGCCAACCGCGGCCTGGACCGGGCCCGCCGGCTCGCCGGCCACCACGGCGGCCGCCCGGTCGGCCTGACCGACCTGGCCGGCGAACTCGCCGCGGCCGACCTGGTGGTGTCCGCGACCGCCTCGACCGGCCACGTGTTCGGCGCCGAGCTGGTCGCCGAGGCGACCCGGCTGCGCGACGGCGATCCGTTGCTGCTGCTGGATCTCGCGGTACCGCGAGACGTCGAGGCCGGGGTGGCCGAGCTGCCCGGCGCGGTCGTGGTGGACATCGAACAGCTCGGTTCGTCGTTGGACAGCGCGGACGACCCGTCGGCCCCGGCCGGCGGCACGCTGGCGTCGGACCTCGGCGGCGGGTCGGCGCGGACGGCGGCCCCGGCCGCCAGCGCCGCGTCGTTCGCGGCGGAGGGTTCGGTGCCGGCGGCGGAACGCATCGTCGCCGACGAGTTGGACGCCTTCCTCGGCTTCCTGCGCAGTGCGAACGTGGCACCCACGGTCGCCGCGCTGCGAGGCCGGGCGGACGACGTGGTCAGCGCCGAGCTGCGCCGGCTGGCCCAGCGCCGGCCGGAGCTGACCGACGCGCAGCGCGCCGAAATGGCCCGCACGGTGCATCGGGTGGTACAACGCCTGTTGCACCAGCCGACGGTCCGGGTTCGACAGCTGGCCGCCGAGCCTGGCGGGGACCGGTACGCGGAGGTCCTGCGCGAGCTGTTCGACCTGGACGTGGCGGACGGCGTCGCGGCCGAGGCGATCCGGGTGGCGCCCACCGAGAGCAGGCCGATCAGCGGCACCGAGGTACGTGAGGACGGAGAGATCGGGTGACGGGCAGTTCAGCGGCCCGGCCGATACGGCTGGGCACCCGCGGCAGTGCGCTCGCGGTGGCGCAGTCGCAGCAGGTGGCGGACGCGCTGCAGGCGGCCAGCGGCCGCCCGGTGGAGCTGGTCGAGGTGGTGACCACCGGCGACCGGTCCGCCGCGCCGGTACAGCGGCTCGGGGTGGGCGTGTTCGTGTCCGCGCTGCGGGACGCGCTGACCGCCGGCGACATCGACGTGGCCGTCCACTCGTACAAGGACCTGCCGACCGAGCCGGCCCCCGGGCTGGTGATCGCGGCGGTGCCGGAGCGCGCCGACCCGCGCGACGTGCTGGTCGCCGCGGACGGCGTGGGCCTCGCGAAGCTGCCCGCCGGCGCCCGGATCGGTACCGGTGCGCCGCGCCGGATGGCCCAGCTCAACGCGCTGGGCGCCGGGCTGACCTGCGTGCCGATCCGCGGCAACGTGGACACCCGGCTCCGCAAGGTGGAGTCCGGTGAGCTGGACGCCGTGGTGGTGGCCGCGGCCGGCCTGCAGCGCCTCGGCCGGCTCACCGAGGTGACCGAGTTTCTCGACCCCGACGTGGTACTCCCCGCGCCGGCGCAGGGTGCGCTGGCGGTGGAGTGCCGGGTCACCGACGCCGAGCTGACCGCGACGGTGGGTGCGCTGGACCATCCGGCGACCCGCGCCGCGGTGCTCGCCGAGCGCGCCCTGCTCGCCGCACTGGAGGCGGGTTGCACCGCCCCGGTCGGTGGGTACGCCACGGTGACGGACGGGGTCCTTTCCCTGCGCGGTGTCGTGGTGACGCTCGACGGCAGTACGTCGATCCGTCGCCTCGGTACCGGAACGCCCGCCGACGCCGAGTCGGTCGGCCGGCGGCTTGCCGCCGAGCTGCTCGACGCTGGCGCTGAATCCTTGTTGGAGAGTGCACGATGACCCGCGCGCGTAAGTCCGTCGGCCGCATCACCGTGGTGGGCGCCGGTCCCGGTGACCCGGGCCTGCTCACCCGGCGGGCGGCGGAGGCGGTGGCCGCAGCCGACCACGTGGTGTACGACCGGTCGGTGCCCGAAGTCCTGCTGTCCGCCGTGCTGCCCGAGGGGGCGGAGCGCAGCCCCGCGGAGGGCGCGCCCGGCGACATCGCCAAGGTGCTGCTGTCCGCGGCCCGCTCCGGGCTGTCCGCGGTCCGGCTGGTGGCCGGCGACCCGTACGGGCACGACTCGGTGGTGAAGGAGATCCAGGCGGTGTCGCGCAGCGCGGTGCCGTTCGAGGTGGTGCCGGGGATCAGCCACGCCTCCGCGGTCGCCTCGTACGCGGGGATGCCGCCCGGCCCGGTGCGGACCGAGGTGGACGCGGACGACGTGGTCAACCTCGACTTCGACGCGGTGGCGGCGGCGCTCGGCGGGGCCGGCGACCAGTCCTCGCTGGCGCTGACGGTGGACGCCGGCAGCCTCGCCCAGGTACGCGACGGGCTGCTCGCCGCGGGCGTCGACGGCGGCGTGCCGGTCGCGGTGACCGGCGACGGCACCGGCGAGACGCAGTACACTACGTCGTCCACTGTGGACAGTTTCGTGGAGGCGGCGCTGGGCTTCGGCGGTCCGGTGGTGCTGACCCTCGGCGGCGGGGTGCCGCAGCGCGACAAGCTCGGCTGGTGGGAGAACCGCCCGCTGTACGGCTGGAAGGTGCTGGTGCCGCGCACCAAGGAGCAGGCCGGCGCGATGTCCGCCCGGCTGCGGGTGTACGGCGCGATCCCGTCCGAGGTGCCCACCATCGCCGTCGAACCGCCGCGTACCCCGGCGCAGATGGAGCGCGCGATCAAGGGCCTGGTCGACGGGCGGTACGCGTGGATCGTGTTCACCTCCACCAACGCGGTGCGCGCGGTGTGGGAGAAGTTCGCCGAGCACGGGCTGGACGCCCGGCACTTCGGCGGCGTCAAGATCGCCTGCATCGGCGACGCGACCGCCGAGGCGGTCCGCGGGTTCGGCATCCAGCCCGAGCTGGTGCCGGCCGGTGACCAGTCCTCCGACGGGCTGCTGGGCGAGTTCCCGCCGTTCGACGACGTGCTCGACCCGGTGGGCCGGGTACTGCTGCCGCGCGCCGACATCGCCACCGAGACGCTCGCCGCCGGCCTGGTCGAGCGCGGCTGGGAGGTCGACGACGTCACCGCCTACCGCACCGTGCGCGCGGCGCCGCCGCCGGCCGACATCCGGGACGCGATCAAGTCCGGCGGGTTCGACGCGGTGCTGTTCACCTCGTCCTCCACGGTGCGCAACCTGGTCGGCATCGCCGGCAAGCCGCACGCCCGTACGGTCGTGGCCTGCATCGGGCCGAAGACCGCGGAGACCGCCGTCGAGTTCGGGCTGCGGGTGGACGTGCAGCCGGAGCACGCGTCGATCACCGACGAGGTGGAGGCGCTCGCCGAGTACGCGGTCGAGCTGAAGGAGAAGCTCGCCCAGATGCCGCCCAAGCAGCGCCGTGGCTCCAAGGTGCAGGGCCCTTCCGCGCTGCGCTTCCGCTGACCGTCGGCCCCCGGCCGGCGTGCCAGCACCGACCGACGGGTCGCCCACCGACCTCCAGGAGAAGCTGATGTACCCGGACGTACGGCCGCGCCGGTTGCGGACCACCCCGGCGATGCGCCGGTTGGTGGCCGAGACCGTGGTGCGGCCGGCCGACCTGATCCTGCCGCTGTTCGTACGGGAGGGGATCGCCGAGCCGAAGCCGGTGCCGTCGATGCCCGGCGTGCTGCAGCACACCCGCGACTCGCTGCGCAAGACGGTCGTCGAGGCCGTCGAGGCCGGCGTCGGCGGCATCATGCTCTACGGCGTGCCGCTGACCCGGGACGAGGTGGGCTCCGCGGGCACCGACCCGGACGGCATCCTCAACGTCGCCCTCCGGGACGTGGCCGCCGAGGTCGGCGACGCCACCGTGGTGATGTCCGACCTGTGCCTGGACGAGTTCACCTCGCACGGCCACTGCGGGGTGCTCGACGCGCGGGGCCGGGTGGACAACGACGCGACGCTCACCCGGTACGCGGACATGGCGGTCTGCCAGGCCGAGGCCGGGGTGCACCTGGTCGGCACCAGCGGCATGATGGACGGCCAGGTCGGCGTGGTGCGCGAGGCGCTGGACGCGGCCGGCCACACCGACGTCGGCATCCTCGCCTACGCGGCGAAGTACGCCTCGGCGTTCTTCGGTCCGTTCCGCGAGGCGGTGGAGTCGGCCCTGCAGGGCGACCGCCGCGCGTACCAGCAGGATCCGGGGAACGGCCGGGAGGCGCTGCGCGAGGTCGCGCTCGACGTCGCCGAGGGCGCCGACCTGGTCATGGTCAAACCGGCGCTGCCCTACCTGGACGTGGTGGCCGCGGTGCGCGCCGCCGTCGACGTTCCGGTGGCCGCCTACCAGGTCTCCGGCGAGTACGCGATGGCCGAGGCGGCGTTCGCGAACGGCTGGCTCGACCGGGACCGCACCATCCTGGAGATGCTGACCTCGATCCGGCGGGCCGGCGCCCAGCAGATCCTCACGTACTGGGCGACCGAGGCCACCGCGCTGCTCCGCGCCGGGTACTGAGCGCGGCGCGGGCGGCCGCGCTGTCGCCGGCGGCCGCCGGGCCGGCGCCGGTGCCGGTCAGCCGCAGCGGCGGATCAGCAGGCCCGCGGTGCGGGCGTAGAACTCCCGCACCCGGGCGTCGCCGTCGACGTCGTCGAGTGGTACCACCCGCAGGTAAACGGCGCCCTTGATGAGTGCCGGGCTGGTCGACACGACCAGCGCCCACCAGGAGCCCTGGCCGTGGATTCCGGCGGCCGGCGAGATCCAGACCTGGTCGCCGGCGTGCGGGGTGCCGTAGTGGATCGCGGAATGACTCATGGTCGATCACCTTCCGGGCCGGGGGGCTGACCTCTGTGCGACGCGCACCCCCGGGGTTCATGACGGAACTGTCACGAACCAGACGCATTCCGCAATCTGCACGCTCCCGAACGGCGGCTCGGGCGGCCGTCAAATCATTCACGGCGTAAATGATTCCGGAGCGCTAGCATGCTGGTCATGACCGACGCCGACCCCTCGCCCCTGCTCGGTACCTCGGCGTTCCGGCTCAGGGTCGTCGGCGCCGTGGTGACCGAGCGCTTCGCGGCCGAGATCGCCGGGTACGACCTGAAACCGAAGCACGTCGGCGTCCTCGCCCTGCTCGCGTCCGCCCCGGCCACCTCGCAGCTCGACCTGGCCCGGACGATGGGCGTGGCGCCGAGCCTGATCGTCCGGATCGCCGACCACCTGGAACGGATCGGCGCGGTGGAGCGCGTCCGTGACCCCGCCGACCGCCGCCGCCAGGCGCTCCGGCTCACCCCGCGCGGCACCGAACTGCTCGCCGCGTGCACCCGGCTGTCCCGGTCGATGGAGCGCGACCTGCTCGCCGGGCTGAGCGCACCGGACCGGGCCAGCTTCCGTACCGCCCTCGCCCGCGTCGCCACCAACCTCGACCTGCCCAGCTGATCGCCACCGTCGCCCCGGGCGCGCCGGGCCGCGGCACGTGGCCCGGACGTCGAGCGGAGCGAGCGGGGAATCCGGGATTGCTGCCCGTTGCTGCCATCATGGGGTGATTGCCGAACCCGACGAACGGGGAGACTGGATGCGATCGGTCGGCTACCGGGACGCGGTCACGCTGCTGGCACCGGAGCGGAGCCTGCTCGCCGGGCTCGACCGGGCGCTGGGTGGCGCGCTGCTCGGCGCCACCGTGGCCACCGGTGGGCTGGCCAGCCCGGTACTCAGCCTGTTCGACGTCAAGGGCGAGGTGCTGCGGCTCGCCGGCCCGTTGCTCGGCCGGCTGTCCGACCGCCTCGCCGGTACCACCCGGTACGACCGCACCCAGCGTCTGCTCGCCGCGCACACCGTCCTGGTCGTCACCGCCTTCTTCGAGGCCTTCGACGAGCTGGACCTGCCGTTCGACACCGACCGGCTGCACCTGACCCGGGCCGAACGCCACCGGGCGGCCGAGCCTCGGCAGCCGGGGCAGGCGGAGGCCGGCGACCTCGACCTGTTGCTCGGCGACGGTGACCTCGCCGGCTTCCCGGGGCTGGCGGCCGCGCACCGGCCGAGGTTCGCGGCGATGGGGCGCCGGCTGACCGGTTTCGTTCAGGGCCTGGCGGTGTGGGACGAGCTGACCGACACCCAGCGCGCCGAGGTGCTCTCGCGGTGCGGCGACCCGCTGGCCGAGCGGGCCGGCGACCGGTACGCCGAGCTGTACCGCAGGCTCGCCGTCGACGTGCCCGAGTTCGGCTTCTGGGCCGCGCAGCTGGACCACGAGCACACCCGCGCCGAGGTGCGCCGGCTCGGCCACTCGCTGTCCGACCTGGCCGAGCTGCTGCGTCGGGTGCCCGGCGGCCGGGCCCCGGGCGAGCGCCGGGCGGCACTCGCCCGGGCGTACCAGGCCCAGCTTGGTCGGCCGGCGCTGACCGACCGGGATCTGCCGGACGGGTTGCGGATGCCGACCCTCGGCGAGGCGTACCTCGACCCGCACTTCCGGCTGCTGACGGTGACCGGACAGTCCGCCGACGAGGACGCCTGGTCCTGCTGCGAGGTGCGGGCCGACCTGCCGCGGTACTTCGCCGGCTACCTGACCGGTCCGGCCGCGACCGAGGCGCCGCTGCTGGTGCTGGGCCAGCCGGGTGCGGGCAAGTCGGTGCTCACCCAGGTGCTCGCGGCCCGGCTGCCGGCGGCCGACTTCCTGCCGATCCGGGTGGTGCTGCGCAGCGTGCGCGCCGACGTCGAACTGCAGGCGCAGATCGAGGACGCCATCTACGCGGCGACCGGCGACCACGTCGGCTGGCCCGAACTGGTGCGCTCGGCCGGTGACGCGTTGCCGGTCGTCCTGCTGGACGGGTTCGACGAGCTGTTGCAGGCGACGGGCGTGAACCAGGCGGACTACCTGGAACGGGTGGCCCGGTTCCAGGCGCGGGAGGCGGAGCAGGGCCGGCCGGTCGCGGTACTGGTGACCAGCCGCACCGCCGTCGCGGCCCGGGTCCGGTACCCGGCCGGTACCACGCTGGTGCGGCTGGAACCGTTCGGCGCCGCGCACGTCACCGAGTGGTTGGCGGTCTGGCACCGGGTCAACGACGCGCACTTCGCCGGCCGCATCCGCGCGCTCACCGCGGACGTCGCGCTGCGGTACCGGCAGCTGTCGACCCAGCCGCTGCTGCTGCAGATGCTCGCGCTGTACGACGCGGAGGACAACGCCCTCCGGCACGCGGACGCGGACGGCATCGACGAAGCCGGTCTGTACGAGCGGCTGCTCGCCACGTTCGCCCGCCGTGAGGTACGCAAGCGGGGTGAGTCGCTGCCGGACGAGCAACTCGCCGCGCGGACCGAGCAGGAGCTCCAGCGGCTGTCGCTGGTGGCGTTCGCGATGTTCAACCGCGGGCGCCAGTGGGTGACGGCCACCGAGCTGGACGCCGATCTCGCCGCGTTGGGGGTGCACACCGACGAGGTCCCCGCGACCGGCTTCCGGGCACCGCTCACCGCCGCCGACCGCGTTCTCGGGCGCTTCTTCTTCATCCAGCGCTCCGTCGCCCGCCGCAGCACCGAGCACCTGGAGACCTACGAGTTCCTGCACGCCACCTTCGGCGAGTACCTGATCGCCCGGCTGATCAGCGAGCTGGTGTCCACGCTGCTGACCCGCCGGTCGGCCCTGCACCTCGCCTCACGGTCCACCGTGGACGACGATGTGCTGTGGGCGCTGCTGTCGTTCGTGTCGATGTGCGACCAGGAGAACGTGCTGCCGTTCCTGATCGCCCGGCTGGGCGCGAGCGACCGTCAGGAGATGCGGGCCGCGCTGGTCCTGGCGCTCAACGGCGACGACGACAGGCCCCGCGGGTACGGCGACTACCGGCCGGTGCCGCGGGCGCTGGTGGCGCGGTTGGCGATCTACCGGGCCAACCTGATGCTGTTGGTACTGGCCACCAGCGGCACGGTCCGGGCCGGCGAGCTGTGGCCGGACGAGGAGCCGCGGCGCGCCTGGCGCCACCACGCGCTCCAGTGGCAGTCGTCGCTCAGCTTCGGCGCGTTCCGCCGGTTCACCGGCGCCGTCACGGTGGAACAGATCCGCCACGAAGGGCGCAGCGATCTGCGCCTCTCGCTGGAGCACTTGCCGCTGCCCGGTCGCTCGCCCGGCCGGCCCCGGACCGCGCACGATCTCAACTGGCACCTGGACCGGGAGCGAGGCTCGACGCCGGTGCGGGCCAACTTCGGCGACTGGCCCAGCGCCCTGCGCAACCTCGGCTTCACCGCCGACCTGCACAGCGACATCGCCCGGCAGACGCTCGCCCCGCTGGTACGGCTCACCGGCGAGTCCTGGGCGATCCGCGGACCGTACGGGCAGCTGATCCCGCTGGCACAGCCGTTGATCGCACTGGCACTGGCCGATCGCAGCGGGTCGACCCGCGGTGAATTACCCGCGCTGTATCGCACGGTGCTGTCGGCCGTGCCGTCCGTCCTCGCCGGGCCGAGGGTTCGGGTCCTGCTGCTCGGCTGGCTGGCTCGGGATGCGCACGGGCTGGACGACCGGCTGTGCCGGGAGGTACTGGCGGCCGTCGCACCCGACCTGCGGGGCGACGGCGCACGCGGTTCGGCCGCGTTCGCCGCCGCGGTCGAGGCGATCGCCCGTGGTCGCGAGCTGTCTGCGGTCTGGCGGGTGCTGTCCGCCGGGCCGGTCGCCGCCCTGCTCGCGGCCGACCCCGGCCCGTTGCGGCTGCGTATCTGGATTGCCCTGCACGAGGCGGGGGCGGGCGTCGAGGACGACGAGGCGGCCGAGTTCCTCGGCTCGCTCGACCCGGCCAGCTTCACCGGCGAGGACCAGCACGTGCTGCGCCGGGCCGGCTGGTTGTTCCGGTCCGCGCATCCGGGAACGCCGCTTCCGTGGCCGGATCCCGCGGCCGGCGGCACCCCCTCGGCCGGGCTGGTCGACCTTCTCCTCGGCCGGGGCAGCCACGTCAGCCGAGGCAGCTGATCGGCTCGACCCGGCCGACGCCATACCCTGACGAGCCGTCGCCAGATCACGGATCCATTGTGGGAGCCGGGAGTTGCGTGCTCAGGCGGTGCGGCGGGACTCGATGACGGCGGAGACCGGGGCCTCGTAGTCGTACCAGCGGCGGTGCGGGCGGAAGCCGAGCTCGGCGTTGACCCGCAGCATCTGCTCGTCGCCGACCGGCTGCCAGGTCTGCACGGTGGCGACCTGCGGTTCGGCGGTGCGCAGCGCGAGCAGCAGCCGGGCCTTCATGGTCAGCCCGAGCCCGTAGCCGCGGTGTTCCGGCACCACGATCGTGTCGTACTGGTCGGCGCGGTCCGGGCGGTGCGCCGGGACGACGAGTTCGGTGAGGCCGGCGACCTCGCCGCTGGCGGTGTGGATGGCGACGGTGACGTAGGGCCGCAGGCCACGCGCCCGGAGGGTACGCAGGCTGTCGCGGATCCGGTCGGCTTCGAAGCCGGCGTGCCATTCGACGTCGGCGACCGGGGTGTGCCGGGTGATCAGCTTGGCGTCCGCGTACGAGGCGAGCAGCGTTTCCGGTGGCCCGTCGGGGAAGTGCTCGATGTGGTAGCCGGCGCCGATCCGGCCGGACTTCTCCGTCACCTGCTCCCAATCCACAGTGGACAGTGAGAGCAGGCTGCTCTCCTCGACCACGGTGGGCCGGAACCCGTGCGCGGCGTAGAAGTCGACGGTCGGGGTGCCCTCGACGATCTCGGTGCTGATCAGCTCGCGGTCGTGCGTGGCGGCGTGCCTGGCCGCGGCGGCGAGCAGCTCGCCGCCGACGCCACGCCGGCGGTGGGCCGGCTCGGTGAACAGTTCGATCACGGCGGTGCCGGCCATGTCGTAGCCGAGCAGGTTCTCCCCGACGTACCCGATCAGCTCGCCGTGGTCCTCGGCGATCCAGGCGGCGCGGTGTTCGATCGGCATCGCGGCGGACAGGTAGTCGCGCAGCCGGTCGCGGCGCCACGGTGGCTCGCCGGGCACGTCGGCGGCGATGGCCGCGTTGTACACCCGCAGCCAGGCGTCGATCTCCGCGTCCGACGCGGTGGCCGGCTCCCACTCTCTGATCCGCACCACTCCTGCCTACCCGATGGGGGAGTCTGTGCGCGAGTGTGTGCGGCGGGTTATTTTGCCGTCGTCGAAGATAATCATTCGGACATACTACGCGAAAGACGCGTTACGGTGCCGAATCACAGCCGCCCGGATTCGATGATGCGTTGCAGGAACTGCCGGGTACGCGGCTGCTGCGGGTCGCCGAGCACCTCCGCCGGCGTGCCCTGCTCCAGGATCCGTCCCTCGGACAGGAAGCAGACCCGGTCGGCCACCTGCTTCGCGAACCCCATCTCGTGCGTGGCCAGCAGCATCGTCATCCCGTCCGACTTCAGGTCGCGCACCATCGTGAGCACCTCGCCGACCAGCTCCGGATCGAGCGCCGAGGTGACCTCGTCGAGCAGCAGCAGCCGCGGCGAGTTGACCAGCGCCCGGACGATCGCGACCCGCTGCTGCTGCCCGCCGGACAGCCGGTCCGGGTACTCCTTGGCCTTGTCGGCGAGCCCGACCCGGGACAGCCAGGTCATCGCCCGCTCCTCAGCTGCCGCGCGCACGATCCGGTGCACCCGGCGCGGTGCCAGCGTCACGTTGTCCAGCACGCTCAGGTGCGGGAACAGGTTGTACGACTGGAAGACCAGACCGATCCGCTGGCGCACCCGGTCCGGGTTGATCCGCGGGTCGGTGATGTGCTCGCCGTCCAGGTGGATGGTGCCGTCGTCGACCTCCTCCAGCAGGTTGACGCAGCGCAGCAGCGTCGACTTGCCCGAGCCGGACGCGCCGATCAGCACCACCACCTCGTGCTCGGCCACGGCCAGGTCGAACCCGGCGAGTACCTCGGTGGACCCGAACCGCTTCCGCACCCCGGCGCAGGACAGCACCGTGCCGTCCGCCGGGGCCGCCGGACCGCGGCCGGCCGGCTCGTCGGTACTCATGCCGCACCGTCCGCGCTCTGCCGGCGGGCCGATCGCAGCGTCACCCAGTCGGTCACCGCGATCAGCGGGATCGCCATCAGCACGAACAGCGCGCCGGCAACGATGTACGGGGTGAAGTTGTAGTGCTCGGCGACCCCGATCTGCGCCGCCCGGATCGCGTCGATCGGCCCGGCCAGCGAGATCAGCCCGACGTCCTTCTGCATCGACACCACGTCGTTGAGCAGCGGCGGTGTGACCCGCCGGACCGCCTGCGGCAGCACCACGAACCGCATCGACTGCCGGTACGACAGCCCCAGCGACCGGGCCGCGGCCCGCTGCGACGGGTGTACCGACTCGATGCCGGCCCGGAACACCTCGGCCATGTACGCGCCGTAGGTGATCACCAGCGCGATCCCGCCCAGCACCACGACCGACGGGGTACCGGCGAGGCGCAGCCCGGGCACGCCGAGGGTCAGCACGTACAGCACGATGATCAGCGGCGCGCCGCGGAACGAGTACGTGTAGCCGATCGCCAGCGCGCGGAACGGGAAGAACACCGGCCCGCGCAGGGTGCGCAGCACCGCGATCAGCAAACCGAGGATCAGCGCGCCGATCGTGCAGCACACCAGCAGCCGGATGTTGAGCCACAGCCCGACCAGGATGTCCGGCAGCGTCTCGGCCGCGACCTTCGGATCGAAGAACGACTCGCGGACCCGGTCGAACCCCGGCGCACCGGTGATCGCGACGGTCAGGATCAGGCCCAGCGCCACCGTGGACCCGGCCGCGACCAGCACCGACTTCACGGTCTGTCGGCGCCGGTACGCGAGCCGGCCCCGCTGCACCTCGCTCGGTGCCGGCGCGGCGGCGGTACCGGTCACCGCAGCTCCGGCGCGCCCGCGGTGTCGGCCAGCCACTTCTTCTGCAGCGCGGCGAGCGTCCCGTCCGACTGCAGCCCGTCGACCGCCTTCGAGACGCAGGCGGTCAGCGGGGAGCCCTTGTCCAGTACGATGCCGAACTGCTCGGGCTTGCCGGACAGCTTCGGCAGCTGGCCGACGATCGTGGACCCCTTGATCTCCGCGGTGACCGCGAACGCGGTCGGCAGGTCGACGACCAGGCCGTCGATCTGGCCGTTCTGCAGCGCCTTCTTGGCGTCGTCGTTGTTGTTGAACACCTGCGGCTTCACGCTGGGCTTGACCGTTTCGGTGATCGCCTGGTAGCTCGTGGTGCCGACCTGCGCGCCGAGTTTGGCGTTCTTCAGCGCCGCCACCGAGGTCGTTTTGGCGATCTTCGACGAGGACAGCGCGACCACCGTCTGCCGCACGTCGTAGTACGGGGAGGAGAAGTCCACGGCCTTGCGCCGCTCCGGCGAGATCGAGAACTCGTTCACGTCGATGTCGTACTGCTTGGGGCCGGGCGCGATCGCGGTGTTGAACGACACCACCGTCCACGTCACCTTGTCCTTGGCGTACCCGAGCTTGTCGGCGACCGCGTACGCGACGGCCGACTCGTAGCCCTTGCCGTTGGCCGGCTTGTTGTCGATGAACCACGGCGGGTACGCCGGCTTGTCGGTGGCGACGGTCAGCGTGCCCTTGGTCTTGGTGGCCAGCGAGTCCGGCGTGCAGGACGCCGCCTTGGCCGAGGACTTCGACGAACCGGAGTCCGAACTCTGCGGTGCGCAGCCGGCGCCGACGGCGGCCAGCGTGACGGCACCGGCGACGAGGAGGGTACGGCGCGAGCGTGAAGACATGCCGGAAGCATAAGTGAACCGTTCGCGATGCCGGACCCGGCCGTGCTGCGTACCGACAGCTGGATGCCCAGGTCAGGGCCGGTGTTCAGCCCTGCTGGCTGGCGACCCCGTAGGCGTCGGCCGCCGCGTAGACGTCCGAGGCGTACTTGTCGAGGTCGTTGTACGAGTGGATGGCCTGCCACCAGCCCGCGCCGGTCGACAGGTCGTGGTTGTTCGCGCACAGGTAGCGAGCAGCGGACAGGGCGGCGTCGTTGATGTCCTGCGGGTCGGCGACGCCGTCGTCGTCCGCGTCGGTGCCCCACTTGGTCCAGGTGCCGGGCAGGAACTGCATCGGGCCGACGGCCCGGTCGTACACCTTGTCGTTGTCCAGCACGCCCTTGTCGGTGTCCTTGATCAGCTTGTCGCCGCGGGCCCCGTCCAGCGGCGGGCCGTAGATCGGCGGGATCGCCTTGCCGTCGGCGTTCAGCTGGGAGCTGCCGTGCGTACCGTGGTTCGACTCGATCTTGCCGATGCCGGCCAGGGTGGTCCAGCTCAGGTGGCAGCCGGGGGTGGCCTGCGCGGTGACCACCTGGGCGTACCCGTACGCCTGCAGGGCGACCTGCGAGATGCCGAGCCGGGTCAGGTTGTGCGCCCAGGAGGACACGGTGGCCGGGCCGGTGGACGGCGCGGCGCTGCCGGACGGCGACGGGGTGCCGCTGGGCTGCCCGAGCGGTCCGCCGCCGGGCAACCCGCCGGCCGGCGCCGGGCTGGTCGACGTGGCGGGGCCGGCCACCTTCTTCGCCGCACCGTCGTGCGCGGTCAGGGTGGGCACGACGTAGCCGCCCACCGTGCCGACGGCGCCGATGACGGCGACCGCGGCGAGACCGGTCAGGCCGAGCCGTACCGCCGGCCGGCGCCAGCCGGACCAGCGGAGGATGTGCAGCGAGGGGAGTGCAAGCCGTACCACGACGTCGAGTATGTCGGGTCCTTCCGGCACGCTCAACCGGTACAGTCGATTGTTTGCCTCGGTCGGACCGGAAGGATGTGCCCGCCATGCCTCGGTACGAGTACCGCTGTCGCGACTGCACGCGCACGTTCGAGCTGGACCGGCCGATGTCCGCCTCGGCCGATCCGGCGGTGTGTCCGGAGGGGCACTCCGACACGGTGAAACTGCTGTCCACGGTCGCTTTGGGCGGTGTCGGCGGGCCGGCCCCGGCGGCCGGTGGTGGCTGCTGCGGCGGCGCCTGCGGCTGCGGCCACTGACCGCGCGCACCACCCGCGGCAGCCCCGGCGTCGACCCGGCGCACCGCGGGATCCTCGACGGCCACACCCGGAGCGGGTGTGGCCGTTTTGTTGTCTTTGCGCGCTCTACGGTGCGCCTGATCGCACCCGGCGGCCACACTTCGCGCGTTCGGGACCGATCACCTGTTAGGGCACGATGCCCGAAATCGGCGATTGACGGGGTAAGACGAATACATTAAGGTCCCGAAACTATAAGGAAACTTTCCTAAAAATCGGCACCGAAGGTTCATCCGGTTGCGACAGATCCGCGCGGCTACCCCCGGCCGCGTGGCCGACTCCCCGAGGAGGATCTGTGCACAGACCGATCAGCAAGGCGCTCTGCGCCGCCGCGGTGGGCGTGCTCTTCGCCGGCGCCGCGGCAGCCGCGGGCAGCGCCGCACCCGCAGCGAGACAGGTGGCGCCGAGCGCCGCGCTGTCGACGAACTGGTACGCGGCCGCGCCGTACCTGATGCCGGCCGACAACAACCCGCCGGACCCGGCCGAGATCATGGACGCGACCGGGCAGAAGGCGTTCCAGCTCGCGTTCATCCTCTCCGACGGCGGCTGCAACCCGGCCTGGGACGGCAAGACGCCGATCGGTTCGGCGCCGGCGATCACCGCGGCGATCGACACCATCCGCGGCAGGGGCGGCGACGTGTCGGTCTCGGTCGGCGGCTACAACGGCACCAAGCTCGGCCAGGCCTGCTCGGACGTCGCGTCCACCGCGGCGGCGTACCAGAAGGTGATCGACGCGTACGACCTGCACGCGATCGACTTCGACCTGGAGGAGCCGGAGTACGAGAGCTCCGCCGCGATCGCCCGCGAGCTCGGCGCCGCGAAGCAGCTCCAGTCGGACAACCCCGGGCTGTACGTGTCGGTCACCATGCCGGGCACCACGGCCGGCACCGGCTGGTTCGGCACCCAGCTGCTCGATGCGGCCAAGTCGATCGGCTTCACCCCGTCCAACTTCTCCATCATGCCGTTCGACAACGGCTTCGGCGGCGGCGGCGCGAGCCAGACCGCGGCGCTGGAGGCGTTCCACGGGCTGCTGGAAAGCCACCTCGGCTGGGACTCCGACTTCGCCTACCAGCACGAGGGCGTCTCCAGCATGAACGGCCGGACCGACGCCGCCGAGTACTTCCGGCAGGCCGACTTCCAGACCGTGCTGAACTACGCCCTGTCGCACCAGCTCGGCCGGTACACGTACTGGTCGGCCAACCGGGACCGCGAGTGCGACCCGCCGGAGAACCAGAAGCTGTCCGGCGAGTGCTCCAGCGTGGCCCAGCAGAAGTGGGAGTTCACCACCTACACCACCGCGTTCGCCAACCAGACGACGGTCGTCGACCCACCGACCACCCCGCCGGGCGGCGGCGGTACCGACCCGGGTACCTGCACCGCGGCGGCGTGGGACGCGAACACCGCGTACACCGGCGGGTCCGAGGTGACCTACGACGGCCACACCTGGAAGGCCAAGTGGTGGACGCAGAACGAGAAGCCCGGCGCGAGCGAGTGGGGCCCGTGGACCGACGAGGGCGCCTGCACCGCGGCATCGACCGCGAGTACGGCGGCCGCGAGCACGGCGTCCGCGAGCGCCGCGGGCGGGGCCACGACGGACGCGGCGCTGGCGTACCAGAAGCCGGCGCTCGCGTACGAGAAGACGGCCCGCAGGGACGTGGCGCCGGCCGTGGCCTGCCCGGCACCCTGGGACAAGACCAAGGTGTACGTCGGCGGTGACAAGGCCAGCTACAACGGTCACGCGTGGACGGCGAAGTGGTGGACGCAGGGCGAGACGCCCGGCGCCGCCGAATGGGGTCCGTGGCAGGACGACGGCGTGTGCGGCGGCGACTCCGCCCCCGCGGCGCCGACCGGTCTGACCGCGACGGCCACCGGCGCCACCACCGTCGCGCTGAGCTGGACCGCGCCGAGCGGCACGGTGGACAGCTACAACATCTACCAGGACGGCACGAAGGTGGCGTCGGCCACCGGCACCAGCAGCACCGTCAGCGGCCTGACCGCGCAGACCACGTACCAGTTCCAGGTGACCGCGGTGAACTCGGCCGGGGAGAGCCCGAAGACCGCCGCGGTGTCGGTGACGACCCAGTCCGGTGGCGGCGGGACCGTGCCGTCGGCGCCGACCGGGCTGACCGCGATCGCGACCGGCGCGACCACGGTGGCGCTGGCGTGGACCGCGCCGGGCGGCACGGTGGACAGCTACAACGTCTACCGGGACGGGACGAAGGTGGCGTCGGCCACCGGCACCAGCAGCACCGTCAGCGGCCTGACCGCGCAGACCACGTACCAGTTCCAGGTGACCGCGGTGAACTCGGCCGGGGAGAGCCCGAAGACCGCCGCGGTGTCGGTGACGACCCAGTCCGGTGGCGGCGGGACCGTGCCGTCGGCGCCGACCGGGCTGACCGCGATCGCGACCGGCGCGACCACGGTGGCGCTGGCGTGGACCGCGCCGGGCGGCACGGTGGACAGCTACAACGTCTACCGGGACGGGACGAAGGTGGCGTCGGCCACCGGCACCAGCAGCACCGTCAGCGGCCTGACCGCGCAGACCACGTACCAGTTCCAGGTGACCGCGGTGAACTCGGCCGGGGAGAGCCCGAAGACCGCCGCGGTGTCGGTGACCACGCCGAGCTCCGGCGGCGGCGACGGCGGCAAGTCCGGGTACATCAACGGATCCGGCGCCGGCGACAAGAACATCATCTACTTCGACCAGTGGTCGATCTACCAGAACGCGTACTACCTCAAGGATCTGGACCGGTACGCGGACAACATCGACGTCATCAACTACGACTTCGCGAACATCGACCCGAACAGCAAGACCTGCTTCGAGGCGACCAAGGCGTCGACCCCGGACCCGGGCGGCGAGTCCGACCCGAACGCCGGTGACGGTGCCGGCGACGCGTTCGCCGACTACCAGAAGTCGTTCGGCGCGGACATCAGCGTCGACGGTACGGCCGACACGTACAACCAGCCGATCGTCGGCAACTTCCACCAGCTGCAGGAGCTGAAGGCCCGGCACCCCAACCTGAAGGTCGTCATGTCGATCGGCGGCTGGACCTACTCGAAGTACTTCTCCGACGCGGCGGCCACGAGCGCCTCCCGGCAGAAGTTCGTCAGTTCCTGCATCGACATGTTCATCAAGGGCAACATCCCGTCCGCCGGTGGCTACGGCGGTCCGGGCACCGCGGCCGGCATCTTCGACGGCTTCGACATCGACTGGGAGTACCCGGCGTCGGACGCCGGCCACGTCGGCAACCACTACAGCCCGAACGACACCGCGAACTACACCGCCCTGCTGGCGGAGTTCCGGTCCCAGCTGGATGCGTTGGGCGGCAAGCACTACCTGCTGACCGCGGCGCTGCCGGGTGGCCAGGACAAGATCGACAAGGTGCAGACCGACAAGATCGGCCAGTACCTGGACTACGGCAACGTGATGACCTATGACATGCACGGTGCCTGGGACGCGACCGGCCCGACCAACCTGCAGGACCCGCTGTTCCCGTCCGCCGACGACCCGTCGCCGCAGGTGCCGGGCGGCACCCAGCAGTACGACTCGGACACGGTGCTGAAGGCCTACACGGTCGGCGACCCGATGTACTCGATCCCCGGCGGTTTCCCGGCCGACAAGCTCACGATCGGGATCCCGATGTACTACCGGGGCTGGACCGGCGTGCCGGCCGGCAGCAACCACGGCGAGTACGGCACGGCCACCGGGCCGAGCGCGCCGCATCCGCTGTCCGGCAACGTACCCGGGGTGGCGCTGCAGAAGGAGATCTCGGGCACCGCGTACTACGACCCGGTGCGGATGGCCGGCTGGTACTACGACGGCACGACGTTCTACGCCGGCAGCACGCCACAGTCCATCGTGGACCATGTCGCGTACGCGAAGTGCAACGGCCTGGGCGGCATGATGATCTTCTCGGCGTACGACGAGACGGCGGCGAGCCAGCCGCTGCTGGAGAAGATCCTGTCCGAGTCGGGCAAGGGCAAGCCCGCCGACTGCTCGAAGTACGCCACCGACACCTGGGGCGTGTTCGGGCCGCCGTCGAGTGCGGCCACGACCAACTCGATCCAGGCGTCACCGGCGCACGGTGACGGTTCCGGCGCGGCACCCTACGCCCCGCCGGCCGCGGTCACCCCGCGCAGACACTGACCGACCGCGCCGCGGGCCGCCAGGAGCCGGCCCGCGGCGCTCGACCGGTGTCGCCCGCGACCCGCGGGCGCCCAGACCCGGTGGTGCCGGGTCGAGCATGGCGGCGCGGCACCACCGACCCACGTTGCACACCCTCCCCCCACGGCGTCCCGCCCTCGTCCCTACCGGGGGCGGGGCACCGCCGCACCGCCGGTGCGGTCGAGAAACCCGAGGCCACCATGAGAAGAACCAGAATCCTTGCCGTTGCGGCGGGCGCGGTGCTCGCCGCGGGACTGCTCGGCACCGCAACCCCCGCGGCGGCGGCGAAACCCGCCTCGTCGGGGGCCGCCGCGGCTCCGGCGATCAGCTGTACCGCCGATGCCTGGAGCGCCAGCGCCGTGTACGTCGGCGGCGACCAGGTCAGCTACGCCGACCACCAGTGGACCGCCAAGTGGTGGACCCAGGGCGAGACGCCCGGCGCCGCCGAGTGGGGGCCCTGGCGCGACGACGGCGCGTGCGACGGCGGCGGCGGCACCACCGCGCCGGGCGCACCGACCGGGCTGTCCGCCGGCGCCGTCACCTCCTCCAGCGTCACGCTGTCCTGGACCGCGCCGGGCGGCGACGTGACCGGCTACCACGTGTACCGGGACGGGACGTCGGTCGCCACCGTCACCGGCACCTCGGCGACGGTGACCGGCCTCGCCGCGAGCACCTCCTACAGCTTCACCGTCAGCGCGTACAACTCCGCCGGTGAGTCGCCGCGGTCGGCCGCGGTGTCGGCGACCACGACCTCCGGTGGCGGGACGCCGCCGTCCGGCGAGCTGCCCACGCACGTGCTCACCGGGTACTGGCAGGACTTCGACAACGGTGCCACGGCGTTGCGGCTGTCCGACGTACCGGAAAGCTACGACCTGATCGCGGTGGCGTTCGCGAACGCCGACCCGAGCAAGCCGGGTGCGGTCACGTTCTCCGTCGACTCGGGGCTGTCCGGCCAGCTCGGCGGGTACACCGACGCCGACTTCAGGGCGGACGTGGCGACCGTGCACGCCCGCGGCCAGAAGGTGATCCTGTCGGTCGGCGGGCAGAACGGCACGATCAGCGTCGCCGACCCGACCGCCGCCAGCAACTTCGCCGGCAGCATCACCGCGCTGATGCAGCAGTACGGCTTCGACGGCGTCGACATCGATCTGGAGAACGGCGTCAACGCCACGTACATGTCGCAGGCGCTGCACCAGATCGCGTCCGCCGGCGGCAGCGACACCATCATCACGATGGCGCCGCAGACCATCGACATGCAGTCCACCGGGATGGAGTACTTCAAGCTCGCGCTCGCCGCGAAGGACGTGCTCACGATCGACAACATGCAGTACTACAACTCCGGCTCGATGCTCGGCTGCGACGGCAACGTGTACAGCCAGGGCACCGAGAACTTCCTCACCGCGCTGGCCTGCATCCAGTTGAAGGGCGGACTGGCACCCGGCCAGGTCGGGCTCGGGCTGCCGGCGTCCGGTTCCGCCGCGGGCGGCGGCTACGTGTCACCGTCCACGGTGAACGACGCGCTGGACTGCCTGGCCACCGGCACCCACTGCGGCTCGTACGTGCCGGACACGCACTGGTCCGTGCGCGGCGCGATGACCTGGTCGATCAACTGGGACGCGAGCAACGGGTACGCGTTCGCGAACACGGTCGGCCCGCACCTGGACACGCTGCCATGAGGGCCCGGGTCCTGGGGACCGTCGCCGTGACGGTACTGACGCTCGCCGGTTCGGTGCTGGCACAGGCGATCCCCGCGTCGGCGGCGCGGCACCGGCCGGCTGCGTCGAGTGCGGACCTGCCGGCGCACGCGCTGGTCGGGTACCTGCATGCCAGCTTCGCCAATGGATCCGGGTACCTGCCGATCAGCCAGGTGTCCGACTCCTGGGACGTGATCGACCTGGCGTTCGGTGCGGCGAGCTCGCCGACGTCGGGGCAGATCTCGTTCACCCGGTGCCCGGCGAGCGAGTGCCCGAACCGGGAGAGCGACGCCGACTTCCTCGCCGGCATCGACGCCAAGCGCGCCGCCGGCAAGAAGGTGCTGCTGTCCATCGGCGGCGCGAACGGCGAGGTGCGGCTGACCACGACCGCGGCCCGGGACGCGTTCGTCGACTCGGTGTCGGCGATCATCGACCGCTGGCACCTGGACGGGGTGGACCTCGACTTCGAGAACCAGTCGCTGTCGCTGAACACCGGCGACGACGACCTCACCCACCCGACCACGCCCGCGATCGTCAACCTGATCGATGCGGTCGAGGCGCTGAAAGCCCGGTACGGCAACGGTTTCGTGCTGACCGCTGCGCCGGAGACGTTCTTCGTCCAGCTCGGCTACCAGTTCTACGGCCCGGGGCCGAACGGGACGTCCGATCCGCGCTCCGGCGCCTGGCTGCCGGTGCTGTACGCGCTGCGCGACGACCTGACGCTGCTCACCGTGCAGGACTACAACTCCGGGCCGATCATGGGGTTGGACGACCAGTACCACACGATGGGCGGCGCGGACTTCCACATCGCGATGACCGACATGCTGCTCGCCGGGTTCCCGGTCGCGGACGGTGCGCACCACGCGTTCCCGCCGCTGCGGCCGGACCAGGTGGCGATCGGTGCGCCGGCGGACGCGTACGCGGGTAACGGGTACGTGCCGCCCGCCACCCTCGACGACGCGCTGGACTGCCTGACCAAGGGCAGCTCGTGCGGCTCCTACCAGCCGCGCGGCGGGGCCCACGCCGACCTGCGCGGGCTGATGACCTGGTCGATCAACTGGGACGCCTACAGCGGCAACGAGTTCGCGGACAACTTCGACAGCTACTTCGGCTGACCGGTCGGCGGCCCCGCCCCACCGTGGCGGGGCCGCCGACCGGCGCCGAGTACCTGTTCACGCGCCAGCAGCGGCCGGACCCTGCGCCAGCCGCGTACCCGTGGTTGACGGTCACCGCCGTTCCTGCCGAGTGCGCCACCGCTGGCAACCGGTCACTGCTCGCCGAGTTCGACCTTGATCTTCTGCTGGTTGCCGTCCCGGTCCAAGGTGACCTCGACGGTGTCGCCCGGCTTGTGCTCGGCGAGGACCGTGGTCAGCTGGCCGACGTCGGCCACCTGGGTGCCGCCGACCGCGGTGATCACGTCGCCCGGCTCGATGCCCGCCTTGTCCGCCGGACCGTTCTTCTCCACCGACACCACCGCCGCACCGGCCGGCTGGTAGTCCTGGTTCAGCACCGGCCGTACGGTCACGCCGAGTGCCGCGCGCCCCGACTTGCTGACCGACCCGTTCTCGATGATCTGGTCGGCGATCCGCTTGACCGTGTTGCTGGACAGCGCGAAACCGATGCCCGGCGCGGCGCCACCCTCCTGCTGGTCCGTCGCGGCCAGCGTCGGCACCCCGACGACCTGCGAGTTCATGTCGACCAGGGCGCCGCCGCTGTTGCCCGGGTTGATCGCCGCGGAGGTCTGCACCATGTCGCTGATCGTGGTGGCCGGGCTGCCTTCGCTGCGCGGCTCCTGCACGGTACGGCCGACCGCCGAGACGATCCCGTTGGTCACCGAACCGGACAGGCCCAGCGGGCTGCCCATCGCCAGTACCTGCTGGCCCACCTTGAGCTTCCCGGAGTCGCCGAACTTGGCCGCCGGTACCTTCAGGTCGCCGGACACCCTGATCACCGCGATGTCGTTGGGCGGGTAGCTCGCCACCAGCGTCGCCGACAGCGGCTTCTGGCTGGTCGCCGTGGTCACCTGGAACGTCTTCGCGGCGCCGACGACGTGCGCGTTGGTCACGATGTCGCCCTTGTCGTCGTACACCACACCCGAGCCGAGCCCCTCGGACGTGTTGATCTGTACCACCGAGCGCAGCACGTTCGACACGACCTTCTCGTACGAGCTGCTCTGCCCGTCCTGACCCGCCGCGGCGGTGCTGTCCGGCGCGCCGGAACCGTCCTTCTTGCTGCCGTTCGTGCAGCCGGCGAGGAGCACCGCGGCCAGCAGCATCGGCAGCGCCACCATCACCGATCGTTTCGCTCGCATGACACGTGGTTACCAGCCTGTGCGCCGCGGTGTGGCCGTTTCGGTGAACCGCCCCGGCAACCCGACCCGGATCACCCGGACCGGCGAGGCGTCAGCCGATCGACGCCGACCCGACACGGTCCGCCGGTGGTACGGGTCGGCCCGACGCCGTCGGCGTCACTCGGGCCGGCGCCACTGGCTGGCGTTCGCGGCCTCGGCGGCGATCGTGGTTCGTGAGCCGTGCCCGGTGTGTACCGTCGTCGAACCCGGCAGGGTCAGCAGCCGGTCGGTGATCGAGGCGACGATCGTGTCGAAGTCCGAGTACGACCGGCCGGTCGCACCCGGCCCGCCCTCGAACAGCGTGTCGCCGGTGAACACCGCCGACAGCGCCGGCGCGTGGAAGCAGCACGACCCGGGCGAGTGCCCCGGCGTGTGCAGTACCCGCAGGTCGACGCCGGCCACGGTGAGCGTCTCGCCGTCGGCCAGCTCGGCGTGCGGAGCGTGGTCGGGGTGCACCAGATCCCACAGCACCCGGTCGTCGGGGTGCAGCAACACCGGCGCGTCCACCAGCTCGGACAGCGCCAGCGCGGCGTCCACGTGATCGGAGTGCGCGTGCGTGCAGGCGATGGCGACGACGTCCCGGCCGCCGACCAGCTCGGCGATCGCCGCCGGGTCGTGCGGCGCGTCGATCAGCAGGCACTCCTGCGCGTCGCCGACCAGCCAGACGTTGTTCTGCACGTCCCACCGGCCGCCGTCCAGCTCGAACACCCCGTCGGTGACGATCTGCTCGATCCTCGTGGTCATCGGCGCGCTCACAACACCACGACGCTGCGCAGCACCTCGCCGCGCTGCATCGCGCCGAACGCCGCCTCCACGTCGTCGATGCCGATCGTCTCGGACACGAACGACTCCAGCGGCAGCCGGCCCTGCCGGTACAGCTCGATCAGCATCGGGAAGTCGCGGCTCGGCAGGCAGTCGCCGTACCAGGAGGACTTGAGCGCGCCGCCGCGGCCGAACACGTCCAGCAACGGCAGCTCCAGCGTCATCTCCGGGGTCGGCACGCCGACCAGCACCACCGTGCCGGCGAGGTCGCGGGCGTAGAACGCCTGCCGGTACGTCTCCGGGCGGCCCACCGCCTCGATCGCCACGTCCACGCCGTTCCCGCCGGTCAACGCCTGGATCTCGGCGACCGGGTCGGCGCTGCGCGAGTTCACCGTGTGGGTGGCGCCGAACGTGCGGGCCCAGTCGAGCTTGCGGTCGTCCACGTCGACCGCGATCACCGTGGTCGCGCCGGCCAGCGCCGCGCCCGCGATCGCCGCGTCCCCGACACCGCCGCAGCCGAACACCGCGACCGAGTCGCCGCGGCCGACCTGGCCGGTGTTGATCGCCGCGCCCAGCCCGGCCATCACCCCGCAGCCGAGCAGGCCCGCCACCGTCGCCGGCGTCTGCGCGTCGACCTTCGTACACTGGCCGGCCGCGACCAGCGTGAGCTCGGCGAACGCGCCGATACCCAGCGCCGCGGACAGTGGCGTACCGTCGGCGCGGGTCATCCGCTGCGTCGCGTTGCGGGTGTCGAAACACAGCCACGGTCTGCCCCGCCGGCAGGCCCGGCAGACGCCGCACACGGCGCGCCAGTTGAGGATCACGAAGTCGCCCGGGGCGACCTCGGTGACGTCCGGGCCGACCGCCTCGACCGTGCCGGCGGCCTCGTGCCCCAGCAGGTACGGGAACTCGTCCCCGATCCCGCCGTCGCGGTAGTGCAGGTCGGTGTGGCACACCCCGCAGGCGGCCACCCGTACCAGGGCCTCACCCGGACCCGGATCGGGCACGGTGATCGTCTCGACGCTGACCGGTGTGTCCCGGGCGGTGGCCAGGACTGCGCGTACCTCGTGCGGCATGACTGCGATCGTGGCCTGTCCCGCGGCTGGGCGCAACGACCCCCGCCGGTACGGCCGCGCCCCGCGGGCCGAAGCGCGCGGCACTCGGTCGCCGGTTGGAGGAGGATGGCCGGCCGGGAGCGGGTACGCAACTGGTGCTGGGGGCCCTCGTTGCGTACACCGAGCCGCCGTGAGATCAACTGTTGGGCAGGAGGTACCGCGCTTGCCGGTGAGCCGAGTGCCGGCGACCGTGCCGGCGATCATCGCGCCGCGGGTGCCGTACCTCCGTGGAGGATCCGACGATGGCGGCGGCCGTCGCGCGGGCCCCGACCAGCACGGCCATTGCCGAGCAGCGGAGAAGACGATGAGCCACGACAGCCTGCCCAGCGGTCTGGTCACCTTCCTGTTCACCGACATCGAAGGCTCCACCAGACTCGCACACGCGTTGGGGCCCGGCTACCGGGCGGTACTCGGCGAGCATCGGCGGCTGCTGCGGCGCTGTCTCGGCGAGTCCGGCGGGGCGGAACTGCTCACCGAGGGCGACTCGTTCTTCGCCGCCTTCGCCGACGCCGCCGACGCGGTACGCGCCTGCATCCGCGCCCAGCGCGCCCTCGCCGCCCACCCGTGGCCGGCGCCGGACCTGCGCCCCAGGGTACGGATGGGGCTGCACACCGGGCACGCCGTCGCCACCGACGGCGAGTACGCGAGCCTGGAGGTGCACCGGGCCGCCCGGGTCGCCGCCGCGGCCGCCGGCGACCAGGTGCTGTGCACCGCCGCCACCGCGGCCCGACT
>NZ_BOPO01000149.1 GCF_017312725.1 Actinocatenispora comari
GCCGACCCCGAGCCGGCCCGAACCCGGAACCGGCCTGACCAAGAGCCAGGCCGACCCCGAGCCGGCCCGAACCCGGAACCGGCCCCCACCGGAACCGGCGCGAACCCGAACCGGCCCGACCGGAGCCGGCACTGATCCGCGGGAAAGGGCGTGGCCGAGCCGCCGCCCGCCGAGGTCACGCCGGGTCGGTGGTACCCAGTTCCCCGGTGGCCGGGTCGATCCGGGACACCGGCAGCACCGCACTCGGGTTCGTGGCCGCGTCACCGGAGTGGTCCGCCGACTCGGCGATCCAGCGCTTCGCACAGACCAGCGTGATGACGAGCGTCAGGATGCCGTAGAAGACCAGGTACGCGGAGAACAGCAGCGAGTTGTGCGAGACGCCGTTCAGCCACACCGCGATCACCGGTGCGGTGCCGCCCAGTACCGAGGCGGAGATGTTGTAGGACAGGCCGCCCGCGGTGACCCGGATGCCGGCCGGGAAGATCTGGCTGATCGCGAGCAGCGCCGGCACCGCGAGCACACCCTTGCAGGTACCGAGGATCGCGGCGCCGAGAAACCCGCCGACCAGGCCGCTGCCGGCGACCGCGTAGCCGGGCACGATCCCGATGATCAGGACGATCGAGGCGACGATCATCGCCCGGCGCAGCCCGATCCGGTCCGCGACCGGACTGAACAGCAGCACGAACACCACGACCATGACGCTGGCGAGCAGGTTGGCGGCGTTGGCCTCGGTGGTCGACAGCGCCGGGTTCGCGTGCAGGAAGGTCGGCAGGTAGTTGGTCAGCAGGGTGGCGAACACCGACCAGCTGCCCATGAAGAAGGTGAACACGATGATCCGCCGCCAGTACCGCCGGATCGCCTCGAACAGCGGCATCACCCGGGCCTTCGTCGCCCGCCGCACCTGTTGCAGCGCCTGGAACTCCGGGCCCTCCTCGGTACGCCGGCGCAGGTACCAGCCGACCAGCCCCATCGGGATCGCGATCAGGAACAGGATCCGCCAGCCGAACGTCTCGTACGCGTGGCCCGGCACCGCCGCCGACACGATCGTCGAGAACAGCGCGCCGATCAGGAACCCGCCGAAGGTCAGGGAGGTGAGCCGGCCCACCGCGACCGCCTTGCGGCCGCGCTCGCCGTGCTCGTAGACGAAGCTGATGGCGGTGGAGTACTCGCCGCCGGTACCCATCGACTGCAGCAGGCGCAGCAGCAACAGCAGCGCGGGCGCGAACCAGCCGATCGCCCCGTACGTCGGGATCAGGCCGATCAGGCCGGTCGCCACCGAGGTCATGATGATGGTGACCGACAGCGCGCGGCGGCGGCTGAGCTTGTCGGCGATGTGCCCGAACACGATGCCGCCGAGCGGCCGGAGCAGGAACGAGATGGCGAACACCGCGTAGGTGTTGAGCAACGCGATGGTCGGGTCGACGTCGGACGGGAACAGCTGCTTCGCCAGGACGACGGCGACGATGCCGTAGATGCCGGCGTCGTACCACTCGACGAAGTTGCCGGCGGACGCGGCGATGATGGTCCGGCGCCGGTCCTGCCGGGACAGCGGGGATGCCACGGGTACTGCTGGGTTCGCTTCTGACATGGCCGTGATCGCCTTCTGGTGGAGTCCAGTGCGCAGGAGGGGATCCGTCGAGTACTGCGCGGGGCGGGCCGGCGGGCGGCCGATCGCCTAGTGTTCGACGGTGTTCGCCTCGACGGCGTACAGCTCGTCGAGACCGATGGTGCGTTCCACGTTCTTCCGGATGCCGATGACGGTGTCGCGGTCGAAGCCGGCCTCGCCGGTGTCGGCGAGCGTGCCGAGCAACTGCCGCACCGCGGCGTAGACGGCGTTCGTGACGCTGATCGAGTCGTACGCGACCGACCAGCCCCACCGCTGGAGCAGCGCCGCCGGGTACACGCCGCGGCCCTGGTCGTTGCCGGTGCTGTTGACGTAGACCAGCCGGACGCCGGGCAGGTCGCGCGGCGCCGCCTGCGCCTCCTCGTCGTTGTTGGGGAACAGCATGACCAGGTCGGCGCCGGCGTCCACGCAGGCGCGGGCCCGGCGGATGCCCTCGTCGTACCCGTGGGTGCGCATCGCGTCGGTGCGGGCGCAGATCACGAAGTCCGGGTCGGTGCGGGCGGCGAGCGCGGCGCGGATCTTCTGCACCAGCTCGTCGAGTCCGACGACGTGCTCGACGCCCTTGTGGTAGTGCGCCCGCTTGGGGAAGATCTGGTCCTCGATGTGGACCGCCGCCGCGCCGGCCGCCTCCAGCGTGCGCACCGTGTGCAGCACGTGCATCGGCTCGCCCCAGCCGGCCCCGGCATCGACGAGCAGCGGCAGGTCGGTGACGGCCCGTACATTGCGCACCATGTCCGCGACGTCGGTCAGCGACAGCAGCGGTTCGGTGACCGCGCGGTGCGCGCCCATCGCGTACCCGCCGAGGCTCAGCGCGCGGAAGCCGAGATCCGCCGCGATCCGCGCGGACAGCGGATCGGCCAGCGACGGTTGTACCAGGATGTCGTTGTCCTGCAACAGTTTCCGGTACCGGGCACCGGGCGACGGCAGCGGGGTCATGACAGGTACAGCTCCTCTCCGGCGTCGAGCAGCATCGAGTCGGTGTCCAGGAAGTCGGTGTAGCGCACGATCAGCGCCTCGTGCGTCTGCGGCACGCCGCGCGACGACGGCGTGTGCGCGATCACCCCGTGTACCAGCTCGACCGGCAACTGGTGTTGCCACATCAGGAAAGCGCCGTACACGCCGTGCTGGATCAGCCGGCCGGTGCGGCTCTTCGCGATCGCGTCCCGACTGCCCTCGTACTCGACCACCTTGCTCACGTCGTGCAGCAGCGCGATCGTCAGCAACACGTCCCGGTCGTACGGGATGCCGTGCAGGGCACGGATCGTCTCGGCGCTGCTGTCGGCGAGCTGCGCGACGGCCCGGCTGTGCGTGATCAGCGTCCACGCGTCCGGTACCCGCTGCGGCGCCGCCGGCGCGGACGGGTTCTTCGGGATCTCGGCGAGATCGGCCCAGTCGCTCTCGCCCCACACCTGCGCCCAGATCCGCTCGACCGCGGTACGCAGGGTGTCGTCACCGATCTGCGCGATCTCCGGGAGCAGCTCGCGGACCCGGTCGATCCGGCGCGCCTCGGTGGGTGTGTCGTCCATGGTGATGTCCTTCTGTCGACCGCGGAACAGGAAACCGTTGGCAGGCAAGGGAAACGACGATCGTCAGGGGACTTCCAGGCAGACGATCGGGCTGTGGAACTGGCCGCCGAAGATGTCGGTGTCGGTCGGGCTGCCGGACGGGGTGGGCCGGGGCAGCGAGACCTTGACGGCCAGGGCGACGTCGGCCCGGAACAGCCGTACGTCGGCCGGATCGACCCGGTAGAGCGCGGCGATCCGCTCGGCGTCGAGCACGCCCGCGTCGACGACCCGCCGGTACGACGCCTCGTCGGCGAACATCACGTCGATGGTCAGTTCGAACGGGCCGGCGTTCTTGCTCCGGATCAGCCTGGCGAGCTGGTGCAGCTGGGTCATGGTCGCCTCAGACGCTCTCGACGGTCAGGGTGTACGTCTCGGCCGGGTCGTCGAGATGCAGCACGTGATTGAGGGAGAAGCCGTAGACCGGCCCGGCGCTGATCGCCGGCGGGGACACCGGGAACGCCAGGTGGCTGACCAACCCGCTGTACTCGGGGATCGGTTGGTGCAGCGCGGTGTGCCAGGCGACCGACCCGATCGCCTGCGCGGTCTGCTGGTCGGCGGCGACGATGTCGATCAGCAGCGCCACCTCGTGCCCGGACACCTCGGTCGCCGGCTCCAGCGGGCCGAGCGTGCCGTTCCGGCCGTACACGTTCCAGCGGATCCGGTAGTCGGCCGCGGAGATGCCCAGGCTGTCGGCGACCTTGCCGGTGATCACCGCGTTCGTGGTCGCCACGAACCGGTCGATCTGGCGTACCACCAACGGATCCCGCACGCCGGCGAACACCACCGTGCGGTACCCGAGCAGGCTCGCCGCCTCCAGCTTGACGGTGTAGTCGCCGGTCGGCTCGAACGTACTGCCGGTGACCCGCACGGCCCGGTCCGACACCGCCGCGTACGCCGCGTCGGTGGTGACCAGCGTGCCGCCCGGCTCCACCAGCCGGAACGGGTCGGCGGTCTCGTAGAACGTGTGCGACGCGACGCTCTGCGGGGTGCACACCATGTCCGGGTTCGGCGGCTCGACGGTGAACCCGTCCGGGTCCAGGAACGCCACCATCGAGTCCGGATACTTGCGCTCCACCACCGAGGCGGCACCGCACTCCAGGATCTTCGCCGCGTGGAACGCCACCCCCGGCGGGATGTCGCGCAACATCGGCAACGCCGCGAAGATCGCCGTGTCGCTGGTACGCCCGGCGACGACCACCTGCGCGCCGCGGCCCAGCGCGTCGGCGAAGCACTCCGGGCCCTGCATCGCGACGATGTGCCCGGCGGCGCGGATCGACTCCTCGTCGAGGTCCGGCGCCCCGGCGAGCGGGCTCAGCCGGCCCTCCCGGTACGCCCGGACGACCCGCTCGGCGGACACCTCGCTGTCGACGGTGGCCAGCGGGAAGTGCCAGCCGTGCTCGGCGGCGAGCTCCCGCACGATCCGTACCGTCCGGGCCAGGTGCGGGCCGGCCCCGGCGGTCCCGGCCGAGCCGATCAGCACCGGGATGTCGTGCCGCAGCCCGGCGGCGATCATCAGCTCCAGGTCGCGGCGTACCGCGGCGTCGGACGACTGGGTCTCGCCGGACCCCAGGTAGTACGGGCCCGGATCGGACGATCCCGCGTCACAGCCGATGAAGTCGGCGCCCTCGGCGGCGTGCGCGAGCGTCTCCGCCTTGAACCCGGTACCGAGCTGTCCGGTCGCGGCAACGGCCTTGATCACGACAGCCGCTCCGAGGTGAAGTACGCGGTCAGCTGCGCGGCGTGCTCCTTGAGCGTCGGCGCGAACCGCTCCATCGCCGGCTTCGTCCAGCGCGCGGACGGGCCGCTCACGTTGATCACCGCGATCGGCAGCGTCGAGCTGGCCGCGAAGATCGGTACCGCGATGCCGTTCATGTCCGGGTAGGTGCCGCCTGTCGACATCGTGTAGCCGAGCTCGCGCTCGGTCCGCAGCCGGGCCAGGAACCGGTCGACGTCCACGATGGACGTGTCGGTCATCCGTACCAGCGGGCGGGCCTGCAGCGCGGCGTCCACGTACCGCTCGGTGGCGAAGGCCAGGAACGCCCGGCCGCTGCAGCCGCGGGTGAGCGGGCCGTTCTCGCCGATCGTCTTCTGCGCCCGGATCGGGGACTCGGAGAGGCTGCGCGCGATGCACACCCGGTCCGGCCAGACCGGTACGCACAGCACCGAGGTCTCGCCGGACAGGTCGCGCAGCTGGCTCAGTACCGGGGTCGCCTGCTGGGTCAGCAACGCCTCCAGCGGGCTGGTCCGCAGCCAGCGGGCGATGGACGGCCCGGCGGAGTAGGTCTGGCCGCCCGGCGTCTGGGCCGCGAACCCGGCCTCGACCAGCGTCGCGAGCAGCCGGGACACGGTGGCCTTGGACAGCCCGGTCTGCAACGCCAGTTCGGTCAGCGTCGGCGGGGTGTCGGCGTCGAGGATCTCGGACAGCAGGGCGAGTCCGCGGGACAGCGTGCGGGTGACCCCGCCGTCCCGCTCATCGGGCTGTTTCGCCTGATGAAACTCCGTTTTCAAGGTACGAGCCATGTGCCGGAAACTAACCCCGGCCTCGGGCAGGTGTCAACGCATCGACGAACAGAAGTCGGCGCCGTGACCGGGATTCACCCCCCGGGTGACCCGCCCCGCGACACCGCCGGGCAGCACCGTCCCGCGACACCGCCCGACGGCACCGCCCCGCGACACCGCCGGGCAGCACCGTCCCGCGACACCGCCGGGCAGCACCGCCCCGCGACACCGCCCGACGGCAGCGCGCTCCGCTGGCGACGTACTCCCGCGGCCGGCAGGCCGCGGTCCGAGCGGCCACCTGCCCCGCGACCGGCGGTCAGACGCCGACCGGGTGCGCCTGCTCCGGCGGGGTACCGATCGCACTCACCGGATGCCCGGCGCAGCGGCGGCGGGTCGCGGTGGCGCGGCCGATCCGGGACAGGTCGAACCAGCGGACGCCGTCGCGCAACCGGCACCAGGCGACCAGCAACCAGCGCCCGCGGGTGAACGCGAAGATCATCGGCTCCACCTCGCGCCGGGTGCGCCGCCCGCCGGCGTCGGTGTACCCGATGTTGACGGTGACCTGGTCCAGCAGCGCCTGCTCGAGTACGGACAGCACTCGGCGCGGCGCGCTCGGCCCCACGTCGACCCAGATCCGTTGGGACAGCGCGGAAGCACGCCCCCGATCGGCCGGGTCGAGCACGTCGAGCACCTTGCGGGTCGCCGCCCGCGCCGAGTCGGCGAACGGCGCCTGCGCGGACGCGGCCACCGCCGCGGTCAGCGCGAGCGCCTGCCCGGCGGTGAAGTTCACCGGCGGCAGCGACGCCCGCTCGGCCAGCCCGTACCCACCGCCGGGGCCGGTGCGACCCCACACCGGTACGCCGGCCGCGGACAGCGCGGCGAGGTCACGCTTGATCGTCCGGGTGGTCACCTCGAACTCGTCGGCGAGCTGCGCCGCGGTCCGGCCCCGCGGGCCGGCCCGGCGCAGCGACTCGGTGAGGGCGTGCAGTCGCTCGACCCGGTTCACCACCCCAGTGTCGCAGAAATGGTGACGGAAACAGTGACATGCCGTGGTCCACCCGGCGCGCGAACCTGAACGCATGGAGACTTCCACGTTCGTTCTCGTACCGGGGTTCTGGCTGGGCGGTTGGGCCTGGGACGGGGTTGCCGACCGGCTGCGCGCCGCCGGCCACCGAGCCGTACCGGTGACGCTGCCCGGCCTCGACCCCGACGACCCGCAGCGCGCCGCGGCGACCATCGCCGACCAGGCCGACCACCTGCGGGCCATCGTCGCCGAGCAGCCCGGCCCGGTCGCACTCGTCGCGCACAGCGGCGCCAACCTGCCCACCTCGGTACTGCTGGACCGGGAGCCGACCGCGGTGGCCCGGGTGATCTACGTCGACAGCGGGCCGGTCGCGGACGGCGGCCGCTTCGACCCGTCCGCACCGGCGGAGCTGGCCGAGCTGCCGCTGCCACCGTTCGACCAGCTGCGAGCCAGCCTGGACGGGCTCGACGACGACACCCTGCGCACCTTCCGGGAGCGGTCGGTGCCGGCGCCCGGCGCGGTCGTGCGCGAACCGGTGCGGCTGACCAACGACGCGCGGCGCGACGTGCCCACCACGATCGTGGCCTGCTCGTACCCGTCCGAGGTGATGCTGAAGCTGGCCCGGGAGGGGAACCCGATGATGGCCGAGACCGCCACGCTGCGCGACCTGGAGGTGGTCGACCTGCCGACCGGGCACTGGCCGATGTGGAGCCGTCCCGCCGACCTCGCCGCCGCCCTCGTCGCGGCGGTCGCCTGACCAGCCCGCGGTTCGCCGGGTGTCTCCCGGCCGGTCGACCGCAGCCCGGCGCGGCGGGCGTCGCGCCGGGCCGTCAGGCAGGGCTCCAGACGTCAGAAGGGAGCCCGACGTCAGGCCGGACGGCGGGCATCAGGCAGGACGGCGGGTATCAGGCGGGGCGGCGGGCATCAGGCGGGGCGGCGGGTGAGGTACATGTGCCAGTTCTCCAGCCAGGTCCGGCCGTCGTCGACGGAGAACGACTGCGCCCAGTGCGCCCCGGTCGCGGTGATCTCCGACCAGACGAACCGGACCCGGACCGGCCGCCCGTCGTGCGTGTCGTCGCCGTGGAACACGCCGGTACCGTCCGGGCCGAACCGGCCGACCACCGGCGGGAACAGGGTGCCCGTGCGCTTGCTCGACCAGAACAGCGACCAGGCGTCGGCGGCCGGGTCGTACAGCCGGAGGGTCAGACCGGCGAAGCCCTTCGTCGGGAACTCGATCTCGTCGAAGCTGGCCGCACCGTCGAAGTGCACGCTGGCCCGGCTGACCCCGGGAAACTCCTCCCAACGGTCGTCGCCGTCGCCCGGGTCGAGGAAGTCCCTGCGCCACCGGTTGACCACGTCGAAGGTGCCGGTCAGGAAGCCGAAGCCGTTGTCGTTGTCCATGCCGCGCAGGCTAGGGCCGGTTCATTGACAAGGACCGTCAGTGGACCTGGGTACATTTTCCGGCGTGCGTGCCAGCCGTCTCGTCTCCCTCCTGCTCCTGCTGCAGAACCGCGGCCGGCTGACCGCCGCCGAGCTCGCCACCGAGCTGGAGGTGTCCACCCGCACCGTCTACCGGGACGTCGAGTCGCTGCTCGCGGCGGGCATCCCGATCTACGGCGAGGCCGGCCACGACGGCGGCTACGCGCTGGTCGACGGCTACCGGACCCGGCTGACCGGGTTGACCGCCGGCGAGGCGGAGGCGCTGTTCCTGGCCGGCCTGCCCGGGCCGGCCGCCGAGCTGGGCCTCGGCTCGCTGCTGACCGCGGCGGAACTCAAGCTGGAGGCCGCGCTGCCGGCCGACCTGCGCCGGCAGGCCCGGCGGCTGCGCGACCGGTTCCACCTCGACGCACCCGGCTGGTACCAGCGCGCCGAGGACGCGCCGCACCTGCCCGCGGTGGCCGCGGCGGTGTGGCAGCGCCAGGCGATCCAGGTCCGGTACCGGCGCTGGCAGGCACCGACGCAGGTCGAGCGGCGGCTCGAACCGTACGGGATCGTGCTCAAGGCAGGGCGCTGGTATGCGGTGGCCGCCGCGGACGGCGCCGGGCCCCGCACGTACCGGATCGGTCAGATCCTCGACCTGCGGCCGCTCGACGAGCACTTCACGCCGCCGGACGACTTCGACCTCGCCGGGTACTGGCGGCAGCACACCCACCAGCTGCAGGAACGGCTGTGGCGGGACCGCGCGGAGATCCGCATCTCGCCGGCCGGCGTCGAACGGCTCCGGGAGATCGCCGTACCGGCGGTGCTCGACGCCGTGGCCGCCGCGACGGTGGACGGCCCGGCCGGCTGGCGCCGCGCGGTCATCCCGATCGAGAGCCTCACCCACGCCGAGGGCGAGCTGCTGCGACTCGGCGCGCAGGTCGAGGTGCTCGCCCCGGTCGAGCTGCGGGACCGGATCGCCGCCACCGCGCGCGACCTGGCCGCCGTCTACGCCTGATCACGGCGCCGGCACGATCCGGCGCCCGCCGCACGACACCGCCACCGGACGCCGCGATCACGGCGCGGGCGTCGGTGGCGGGCACCGTAGGGTGGCCGGCATGGGTGTCTTGGTGTCGGTGAACGTGGGGCGGGCGCGGGAGACGGCGCACTCGGAGGTCGGCGTGACCGGCATCGACAAGCGGCCGGTGACCGGGCCGGTGTCGGTACGGGCGCCCGGGCCGCGCAGCGAGGGCGGCGGCAGCGGCCTGGTCGGCGACACGGTGTGCGACCTGCGCTTCCACGGCGGCGACGACCAGGCGGTGTACGCGTACGCGCGGGAGGACCTGGAGTGGTGGTCCGACCGGCTCGACCGGCCGCTGAGCAACGGTTCGTTCGGCGAGAACCTGACCACCAGCGGGGTGGCGGTGACCGACGCGGTGATCGGCGAGCGGTGGCGGATCGGTACCGCGGTGCTGCAGGTGTGCTCGATGCGCATCCCGTGCCGTACCTTCGCCGGCTGGCTGGACGAGCACGGCTGGATCCGGACGTTCACCGAGCAGGCCCGACCCGGGGCGTACCTGCGGGTGCTGGTGCCGGGCGAGATCCGGGTCGGGGACGAGGTCGCGGTGGTCGACCGGCCGGCGCACGGGGTGACGGCGGGAGTGGTGTTCCGGGCGCTGACCCGGGAACCGGCGCTGCTGCCCGAGTTGCTGCGCGCCGGCGACCTTGCCGAGCAGGAGCGCGACATCGCATGCAACCGGCTCGCCCGCGTCGCCTCGTCCTGACCCGCCGGCGGCCACCCCGAACACCCGCCATCGTCCTCGGCGCGGACGGCCCGGCGCGGCGACCGACCCGGACGGTCCGGCGCTGACGGTCCAGTGTGGACGGTCCGGTGTGGACGGTCAGGGGGTGAGGGCGTGCAGCACCTTGGCGGCGGGTTCGTCGGTGGCCAGCGCATGGGACTGGCCGGCCCACATCGCCATCACGTCGGTGTCGCCGGCAGCCGTCGCGGCCGCGCGCAGCGGGCGGGTCAACCGGTGCAGCTGCGGGTATCCGTCCGGCGCGTACGGCTCCTGGTCGGCGATGAAGCGGTTCACCAGGCCGCGCGCCCACCGGCCGGTGTAGGCCCGGGTCAGCCGCGTCTCGGCGAACTCCGGCGCCACCAACGCATCCCGGTACGGCTCCGGGGTGCCGGCCTCCGGGCAGCGCAGGAACGCGGTACCGGCGCAGGCGGCGAGCGCACCGGCCGCCAGCACGGCGCGAACCCCTGCGGCGTCGGCGATCCCGCCCGCCGCCATCACCTTGATGTCTACAGTGGAGCGAATCAGCCGGACCAGCGCGAGCAGCCCGAACTGCTCCCCACCGAGCCAGCCGCCGCGATGCCCGCCGGCCTCGATGCCTTGCGCGACGACGAAATCAGCACCGGCGCGGTCGGCGGCGACGGCCTCCGCGGGGGTCGTCACGGTGACTCCGACCTCGGTACCGGCCCGGCGCAACGCGATCACGTCCTGCTCGGTCGGCAGCCCAAAGGTGAACGTCACCATCGGCACGCCGACCGCGGCGAGCAGGTCGAGCTTCGCCTCGTACTCGTCGTCGGTCCAGGTCGGCTCGCCCAGCTCGGTGCCGAGCCGGGCCGCGGTGGGTTCGAGCCGCTGCCGGTAGCTCTCGACGGCGTCCGGGTCGGCCGTGTCGGGCGCCGGGACGAACAGGTTCACCCCGAACGGAACGCCGACGTCGCGCACCGCGGCGATCTGCTCGGCCAGGGTGGCCGTCGGCAGGTAGCCGGCCGCGAGCATGCCCAGGCCACCTGCCTTGCCCACCGCGGTGACCAGCTCCGGTGTGGTCGCCCCGCCGGCCATCGGTGCCTGCACGACAGGTCCCGGCAGTTGCCTCAGCCCCATTCCCTTTCAATACCAGCCGGGCGGCCAGGTCATGCATACCGCGGGCGTGACCTGGGACACGTACGGTCGTCGGGGCGCGTCGGCCCCACCGGGTGCGGCACCCGACGTTTCGCCCGTCCCGCCACGTACGGCTCGGCCGGCGTCACCGGCCGCGGCCAGCGACGCGCCACCGGCGACGGACCGCGGATCGCGGGTCACCGCTGGCGCAGCACCAGGGGCAGGAAGGCGGCCAGCGCGACCGCCTGCACGACGACGACGAACACGATCACCGCGCCGACCGACACGCCGTACAGCACGCCGATCACCGCGGAGCCGGCCAGCCAGGCGAGCCCGTAGACGGTAGTGAACAGCCCGTACCCGGTCCCGCGCCGGTCGGCCGGCACCAGGTCGGCGACCGCCGCCTTCATCGTCGACTCGTGGATGCCCATCGCGGCGCCCCACACGACCGCGCCCAGCCAGACCAGGCCGGCGCTGGTCGAGAACGACAGCACCGGCACGACCGCCGCGAGCACCGGCAGCACGATCAGGCCACGCAGCCCGATCCGGTCGTACACCCAGCCGGAGCCGAGCGCGGCGAGCGCGTCCACGCCCATCGCCACCGCGTACACGATCGGGATCTGGTAGCTCGGCAGCACGTGCCGGACCTGCAGGTGGAACGCCAGTACGGCGAAGGTGGCGTAGCCGAGCATGGTCAGCGCGGTGAAGGCGCCGTACCCCCAGAACCGCCGGGAGAACCGCCACCGCGACGCCGCCCCGCCCGCCGAGGACGCCGGCCGCGCCGGACCCGACTCGTACGCCTCGGGCCGGGGCACCGCGCGCCGCAGCAGGGCGAGCACCACCAGCGCGACGGCGCCGGGCACCGCGAGGACGGCGAAACCGAGCCGGTACCCGGACAGCGCCACCATGCCCGCGACGAGCAGCGGCCCGGCCACGGCGCCGATCTGGTCCAGCGCCTCCTGGATCGAGAACGCCCGGCCGCGACCGATGCCGGCACTCGCCGCCGCCAGCATCGTCGCCTTCGCCGGACTGCGTACGGCCTTGCCGAACCGCTCGCCGACGACCGCGAGGACCGCCTGCCACAGCAGCTGGGTCGCGGCGAGCAGGGGCACCGCGACCATGGTGATCGCGTACCCGGCGATCGTGATCGGCCAGGGCCGCCGGGTGCGGTCCGACAGCGGACCCGACGCCAGTCGCAGCACCAGCGCGACCGCCTCGCCGGCGCCGGTGACGACCCCGACGACGGCCGCGGAGGCGCCGAGCGTCGCGAGGTAGGGGCCGACCACCGACCGGGCGCCCTCGTACACGAAGTCGCCGAGCAGGGCGACGACGCCGAACCCGACCACGAACCGCATCGGCGACAGCCGGTTGGCCCGACCGGGCTCCGGCGCCGGGCGGGCCGACGGTGGCTGGCGGGAGCCGGTGGCGTCCACCGGCGTAGTCTCCCACCCGACCCGGACCGGTGGAAGTCACGTCGCACCGCGAACCGGAGTCGGCCGCCACGGCCGAGGTGACCCCACGAGCCGGCGGCGCTGGCGGGGTACCGGCAGAATTCTCGGCATGTTGCACATCCGGGTGATCGCACCACCGCGGCTGACCGACCAGATCAGCGACCTGTGCGGGGCCAGCGTCGCGGTGACCAACCTGGTCGTCCTGCCCGGCGCCGCGCGCGAGCCGGCCGGTGACCTGATCCAGTTCGACATGGCCCGGGAGGCCGCCGACGCGATGCTGCAGCGGCTGCGCGAGCTCGGCGTGGACGAGTCGGGGTCGATCGCGGTGGAGACCGTCGACGTGTCCATCTCGGTCGGCGCGACCGTCGCCGAACAGGCCGCCCCCGGGTACGACGACGACGCGGTGCTGTGGGACGAACTCGACGCCCGCACCGCCGCCGACGCGCGGCTGAGCTGGGCGTTCCTCGCGTTCCTGGCGCTCGCCACCCAGATCGCCGCGATCGGCGCACTGCTCGACCAGCCGATCCTGATCGTCGGCGCGATGGTGCTCGGCCCCGAGTTCGGCGCGGTCGCCGCGATCTGCTTCGGCCTGATCCGGGTGGACACGCAGCGGATCGCGCTGGCCGTGCGCACACTGGTGATCGGCTTCCTGGTCGCGATCGCGATCACCACCGCGTGCGCGACGATCAGCCGGTGGCTCGGCTGGGTCAGCCCGGCCGACCTGTCGCACCGGCCGAACACCGACTTCATCGTGCATCCGGACAAGTGGTCGTTCATCGTCGCGGTGCTCGCCGGCATCGCGGGCATCCTGTCCATCACCGCGTCGAAGTCGTCGGCGCTGGTCGGCGTGTTCATCTCGGTCACCACGGTGCCGGCCGCCGGCAACATCGCGGTCGCGATCCCGCTGGCGCACTGGGGCGAGGTGAAGGCGTCCGCGGTCCAGCTCGGGGTCAACCTCGCCGGCATGCTCGTCGCCGGTACCGCAACGCTTGCCGTGCAACGGTTCCTGTCCCTGCGGTACGGCATCCAGCTGCCGGTGCCGGCCCGCACCGCGGCGCAGCGCAACCCGCACCGGTCGGCCGCACCGGACCGCCCGGCCGGCTGCGCCAACCGCAAGCGTCGCCGCAAGCGCCGCTGAGCCCGCACCACGACTCGGGACCGGCGACGGCACATTCCGGTACCGCTGCCGCCCGGCGACCGGACATCGCCGGTGCCGGTCGGGCCCGCGACCGGGCCTCGCCGGTACCGGTCGGCCGGCCACCGGCGGCGCGGGACGCGAGGTCCGTTTCTCGCCAGCATGGTGCCGGCGGCCCGGGGCAGGGTGGAGGCATCGCGTCCCCGCGACACCGTGGGGCGCGGCGGCCGGTACACCGGCCCGCAAACACCGCCTACCCGGGGAGGGATCATGACCGCCGACCGGTACGCCCGGCGCGTCGCCGCCGCCGACTGGGACGCGGTGGCCGGCGAACTCGACGAGTACGGGTGTGCGCCGCTGCCGCGGCTGCTCACGCCGACCGAGTGCGGCCGGCTCGCCGCGCTGTTCGACCAGCCGGAGCACTTCCGCGCCACCATCGACATGGCCCGGCACCGGTTCGGCTCCGGCCGCTACCGGTACTTCGCGGCGCCGTTCCCGGAGCCGGTCGACGCGCTGCGGCACGCGCTGTACCAGCGGCTGCTGCCGATCGCGCGGGACTGGTACGGCCGGCTCGGCCGGGACGCGGAGTGGCCGGACACGCTGGACGAGTGGCTCGCGGTCTGCCACGACGCCGGGCAGCAGCGCCCGACCCCGATCCTGCTGCGCTACGACGCCGGCGACTGGAACGCGCTGCACCGCGACCTGTACGGGGACAAGGTGTTCCCGCTGCAGGTGGTGGTCAACCTGAACGATCCCGGGGTGGATCACACCGGCGGCGAGTTCCTGCTGGTCGAGCAGCGGCCGCGGGCCCAGTCCCGGGGTACCGCCACGCTGGTCGGGCAGGGTCAGGGGCTGGTGTTCACCACCCGGGACCGCCCGGTCGCGTCGGCCCGCGGCTGGTCGGCCGCACCGGTACGGCACGGGGTGTCCGCGGTCCGCTCCGGCCGCCGGCACACCCTCGGCCTGGTGTTCCACGACGCCGCCTGATCCGACCCGGCCACTGGCGGCCGAACCGAAGCGGCGGCCGAGCCGGAGGGCGTCCGGACCGAAGCGGGCCGGGGCGCGGCCGGGCCGGGGCGGCGGCCGGGCTCCGTGCCGGTACGCCAGGTCGACGAGGGGGAGGATGGACCGGTGACGTTGCCACTGTTCGGCATCGGTCGGCGCGAGGTCGGGCCGGGCGCCGTGCACCTGCCCGGCTGGCTGGACGCCGACCGGCAGCGCCGGCTCGCCGCCGCCTGCCTGCGGTGGGCCGCCGGACCCGTACCGGCGCGGCACACGCTGCTGCCCGGCGGGCACCGGATGTCGGCCCGCACCGTGTGCCTCGGCTGGCACTGGCAGCCGTACCGGTACAGCCGGACCGCCGACGACGTGAACGGCGAGCCGGTGGCGCCGCTGCCGGGGTGGCTCGCCGAGTGGGGCCGCGCCGCGCTGGCGGAGGCGTACCGGCAGCCGGACGTGGACTACCGGCCGGACACCGCGCTGGTCAACTTCTACGACGCGGACGCCCGGATGGGCATGCACCAGGACTCCGACGAGAAGGCGCGGGAGCCGGTGGTGTCGTTCAGCCTCGGCGACAGCTGCCTGTTCCGGTTCGGCAACACCGAGAACCGGTCCCGGCCGTACACGGATCTGACGCTGGCGTCCGGCGACGCGTTCGTGTTCGGCGGCGAGTCCCGGCTCGCGTACCACGGGGTGGTGCGGATCGAGCCGGGCAGCTCGCCGGACCCGGCGCTGCCGGCCGGCCGGATCAACCTCACCCTGCGCGCCACCGGCCTGGCCTGACCTCGCCGGTGGCGCTCTCGGGGTGGCTCAGCCGTACCGCTCGATCAGCGCGGCCTCGGTGGCCGGGTCGAAGCCGTCGTTCCAGGACAGCGGCGGTTCGCCGAGTTCCCGGTCGGCGGTGCGGGTGTCGATCGCGGTGGTGATCAGCGGGGTGGCCGGCATGCCGGCCGCGCGGGCCGCCGCGAAGCTGCGCTGCTGCCCCGGCCAGAACGGCCTGACCAGCGGAAACATCCGAGTCGCGTGCTCGTCCGGCACCCGTACGATCCGCACCTCGGTGCCGGCCGCGGCGGCGCAGGTGTGGATCAGCCCGCCGAGCGTGGTCGGCTCGTCCGGGCCGACCGCGTTGAACGCGCCCGGCCGGTCCGCCTCGATCAGCCGTACCACCAGCGTGGCCAGGTCGCGGACGTCGATCACCTGCACCGGCTGGTCCGGGTCCGCCGGCAACACCACCGGACCGCCCCGCGCCGCCCGCCGCACCCAGTAGGTGAACGTGCCCTGGTTGTCGTACGGGCCGGCCACCTTGCCGGGGCGCACGATCGTGGCGCGCTCGCCGTACCGGGCCACCACGTCGTCCTCGCAGGCCACCTTGAGCGGCCCGTACGTGTCGTTGGTCAGTTCCTCGGTGCCGCTGCGCTCGGCCGGCCGCCGCGGCGTGCTCTCGTCGTTGCCGGGCCGCACCCCGTCGGAGCCGTAGACCGCGTGACTGGACACGAACAGGTACCGGCCGACCCGGTCACCGAGCACGTCCATCGCCCCGCCCACGTGCCGCGGCAGGTAGCCGGTCACGTCGACGACCGCATCCCAGCTGCCGCCCGCCAGCGCGGCGTAGTCGTCCGTATCGCGATCACCGACCAGCCGGCTGACCTCGGGAAACAGCCCGGTACCGGTGCGGCCACGGGAGAAGATCGTCACGTCGTGGCCGGCCGCCAGGGCCGCGGTCACGATCGCCCGGCCGACGAAGGCAGTACCACCCAACACGAGAATGCGCACGGCGAGAGAACCTACCCGCCCGCGACACGACCGTCGCACCGATTACCGGCGCCGGCGGCCGGTCGGGGGCGCGGCGCGGATCGGGCGGCCGGCGGGCGGCGAGCGGCTAGGGTTCGGAGCATGGTGTGCGTTGCGGTCGGCCAGTTCTCCGCCGGTACCGACAAGGAGGCGAACCTCACCGCGCTCGCCGCGCTGACCGAGCAGGCCGCCGCGGCCGGGGCGCGGCTGGTCGCGTTCCCGGAGTACTCGATGTACGCGACGCGGGCGCTCGACGCCGGCATCCTCGACTCGGCCGAGCCGATCGACGGCCCGTTCGCGACGAAGGTCGCCGAGCTCGCCGCGCGGTACCGGATCCGGGTGCTGTACGGGATGAACGAGGCGGTGCCGGGCGAGCGCCGGGTGGCCAACACGCTGCTCGCCTTCGGGCCCGACGGTGAGCTGCTCACCAGCTACCGGAAGGTGCACCTGTTCGACGCGTTCGGCTTCGCCGAGTCCGACTGGGTGACACCCGGTGACCCGGCCCAGCTGTGCACGTTCGACCTGGACGGGCTCCGGTTCGGCGCGATGACCTGCTACGACCTGCGGTTCCCGGAACTCGCCCGGCGGCTGACCGAGGCCGGCGCGCAGGCACTGCTGGTGCCGGCGCAGTGGGCGCCCGGCCCGCAGAAGGAGGACCACTGGCGGCTGCTGGCCCGGGCCCGCGCGGTGGAGAACACCGTCTACCTGCTCGCCGCCGACCAGTGTGCCCCGACCGGCGCCGGCAACAGCGTCGTCGTCGACCCGATGGGCGTACCGGTCGCGGGCGTCGCCGAGGCCGCCGGCATCGCCGTCACCGTCCTCGACGCCGAGCGGGTCGCCGCGGTACGCCGCCGGCTGCCGTCGCTGCGGCACCGCCGGTTCCGGGTCGAGCCGGGCGATCCGGCACCGCTCCCCGATGCCGGCGGCGATGCCTGACCCGCCGCCCCCGGACCGCGACGACCCCGCCTCCCGGACGTCCCGCGGCCGTAGGGACGCCGGTCGGGCACCCGGTGGGCCGGGCGCGCGGCTCGCCGCACGGATCTCCCGGCGGTACCCGGTGGTGGTCGCGACGCCGCTGAACGGGCTCGTCACGATGCTGATCGGCAGCGACCGGGTACCCGGCCAGCGCCGGCCACGCGCCTGGCCGCTGCTGGTCGGCGCCGTGCTCACCGTGCTGTTCGCGCTGGTCACGACCAATCAGGTACGGGAGGAGTTCGGCGCGGCCTCGCCGCTGGCGCCGCTGGTGGGGCTGCTGCTGGCGCTGCCGATCGTGCTGCTGGTGCGCTGGCCGCTGCTGGCCTGGCGGCTGACCGTCGTGACGATGCTGGCGATGCTGCCGATCTGGCATGGCCGGGACTGGCCGGTGCAGCCGTTCCAGATCATCCTGTACCTCGCCACGCTCGTCGCCGTGGGCCTGCGGCACAGCCGGGTCGTCCTCGCCTGGGTCTGGGCGGTCACGATGGTGCTGGTCTGGCTGCTGCTCTACCCGGTCAACGCGGACAACGCGATCGCCGCCACCGTGATCGCCACCCTGCTGGTACTCGCGGTCGGCGCGATCGGCAGCCTCGTCGCGGCGCGCCGGCAGCTGGCCGTGGAGACCCGGCGGACCGAGGCCGAGCAGCAGCGCAGCGCGGTGCTCACCGAGCGGGCCCGGATCGCCCGCGAGCTGCACGACGTCGTCGCGCACCACATGTCGCTGATCGCGGTGCAGGCCGAGACCGCCCCGTACCGGCTGACCGGGCTGCCCAGCACGGCGGACGACGAGTTCGCCGCTCTCGGCTCGGCGGCCCGGCAGGCGCTGGTGGAGATGCGCCGGATGCTCGGCGTGCTGCGCGCCGAGCAGCCCGCCGAACGCGCCCCGCAGCCGGGCCTGGCCGAGCTGCCCGCCCTGCTCGACCAGGTACGCCGGGCCGGCGCCGAGGTCGAGCTGCGCACCGACGGGACGCCGCGGCCGGTGCCGGTCGCGGTCGACGTCTCCGGGTACCGGATCGTGCAGGAGGCGCTGTCCAACGCCCGGCGACACGCACCGGGCGCCCCGGTGACGGTACGGCTGGTGTACCGGCTGGACGCGGTGACGATCGAGGTGGTCAACACCGCGCCGGAGCACCCACCGGTCGCCGGCGATCCCGGACACGGCCTGCTCGGCATGCGGGAACGCGCCACCATGCTGGGCGGCAGCCTGTCCGCCGGCGCCACCCCGGACGGCGGGTTCCGGGTCGCCGCGGTACTGCCCTGCGACCCGGACACCGGCGGGGAGCCGGGCACCTCGTCGACGGACGATCGGGACAGGGCAGGATCGTGACCGACCCGCCGGGGCGGACGAGGGCGATGGAGGATCCGTGGACCAGCCGACGAAGGTGATGATCGTCGACGACCAGGCGATGGTGCGGCAGGGTTTCGGCGCCCTGCTCGCCGCGCAGCCGGACCTGGTCGTGGTCGGCGACGCCGCGGACGGCGCCGAGGCGGTACGCAAGGTCCGCGAGCTCGACCCGGACGTGGTGCTGATGGACGTCCGGATGCCGGAGCTGGACGGGCTGGAGGCGACCCGCCGGATCCTGTCCGGCGGCGCACCGGGCGCGCACGTCCCGCGCATCCTGATGCTCACCACGTTCGACCTGGACGACTACGTCTACGAGGCGCTCCGCGCCGGCGCGTCCGGCTTCCTGCTCAAGGACGCGCCCGCCGCCGACCTGATCCAGGCGGTACGGGTGATCGCCGGTGGCGACGCGCTGCTCGCCCCGTCCGTGACCCGCCGGCTGATCGCCGACTTCGCCGCCCGGCCGCGCGGCGACCGGCCCACCCCCGCCGCGCTCAACGCGCTCACCCCGCGGGAGACCGACGTGCTGCGGCTGATCGCGCGCGGCCAGTCGAACACCGAGATCGCCGAGTCGCTGGTGGTCGCCGAGCAGACGGTCAAGACGCACGTCGGCCGGATCCTCGCCAAGCTCAACCTGCGCGACCGCGCCCAGGCCATCGTCTTCGCCTACGAGTCCGGCCTGGTCTCCCCCGGCGGCTGAACGCCCCGGATCGGCAGGGTCAGGCGGATCTCGACGCCCCGGCCGGGAGCGGTGTCGAGGGTGACGGTCCCCCGGTGCGCCTCGACGATGGCGCCGACGATGGCGAGGCCGAGGCCCGCACCACCACCGGACGCCGCCCGCGCCGGCTCGGCCCGGAAGAACCGTTCGAACGCGCGGTCCGCCAGCTCCGGCGCCATCCCCGGCCCGTCGTCGGCCACCGACAGCACGGCGGTACCCGCCTCGGCACCGCTGCCGCGGCCGACCCCGACCCGGATCGAGGTACCCGCCGGGGTGTGCTTGACCGCGTTGCCGACCAGGTTCGCGACCACCTGGCGGAGCCGTTCCGCGTCGCCGATCACCTCGATCGGCCCGGGCTCCTCGGCCCCCGTACCGGCGCGGCCGCCGGGGCCGAGCGCGACCAGTTCGACCGGGTGGTCCGGGTTGAGGGTGTCGGTGTCCAGCACGACGTCGGCGGCGAGGCTGGTCAGGTCGACCGGGTCGGCGGCCAGCGGGCGCCGCTGGTCCAGGTGCGCGAGCAGCAGCAGGTCGTCGACCAGGCCACCCATCCGGCGGGCCTGGTCCTCGATCCGGCCGACGATCCGGTCCGCCTCCTCGGCCGGCATCCGGTCGCGCTGCTGCCGGTACAGCTCGGCGTAGCCGCGGATCGTGGTGATCGGCGTGCGCAGCTCGTGCGAGGCGTCCGCGGCGAACCGGCGCATCTGCGCCTCGGACCGGCGTGCCGCCGCCTCGGACGCGGCCCGGTCGGCGAGCGCGGTCGCGATCCGCGCCAGCATCCCGTTCACCGCGGTCGCGAGCCGGCCCACCTCGGTCCGGTTGCCGTGGTCGGGTACCCGGACCGACAGCTCACCGGCCGCGATGCGCTGCGCGGTGGTCTGGATGCTGCGCACCGGATGCAGGCTGAGCCGCACCAGCCAGAAGCAGGCCACCGCGAGCGCCGCCAGTACGGCCAGGCCGGCGCTCAGGTTGATCAGCGCGAGCTGCCGAACCGTGGCGTCGACCTCGGCGAGGCTCTCCGCCACCACCACGTGCCCGCCCGCCGGCTGCCGCACCGGGCGTACCAGCAGCAGCCAGCGGGACCGGCCGGTGCCGTCCACCGAGAACGGCCGCAACAGCGGTACCGGCCGGGCGCCGGTCAGGTCCGGCAGTTCGGGCCGCTCGTCGGTCAGCGCCGGGTCGCTGTGCTCCAGCACCCGCCCGCCCGGCCCGATCAGGTACGCGCCGAACGCCGACGGCACGCCGTGCGCGGACGGCGGGACGCCGCGGCCGTTCGCGACCAGCGCGCGCTCCGCCCGCGGCGCGGCGAGCCGCAGCTCGTCCCCGGTCTTCGCGACGAGGTGCCGGCGCAGCAACGTGGTCCCGGCGTACCCGGTGACCCCGAGCGCGATCGCCACCAGCACCAGCACGCCGCACACCAGCCGCAACCACAACGGCACCCGGCGGTCCAGCCGGCCGAACACCGACGACCGCCCCCCGGGTACCGGCGGGTTCGTCACCCGCGGGGCGCCCGCAGGACGTACCCGATGCCGCGCAGGGTGTGGATCAGCTTCGGCTGCACGGTGTCCACCTTGCGCCGCACGTACGACACGTACAGCTCGACGACGTTCGTCTCGCCGCTGTAGTCGTACTGCCAGACGTGGTTGCGGATCTGCGCCTTGGAGACGACCCGGCCGGCGTTGACCATCAGGTAGTGCAGCAGCCGGAACTCGGTGGCGGACAGGTGCACCGCGGTGCCGTCGCGCCACACCTCGTGGCTGTCCTCGTCCAGTTCCAGGTCGGCGACGACCAGCCGGGAGGTGGCCGGCGCGTCCGGCGACGCGCGGCGCAGCACCGCCCGGATCCGGGCGACCAGCTCGTCCAGACTGAACGGCTTGGTCAGGTAGTCGTCGCCCATCGCCAGGCCGCGCAGCTTGTCCTCGGTCTCGCCGCGCGCGGTCAGGAACACCACCGCCGGCCGCTGCCCCGCGGTACCGAGTTGCTTGAGCACATCGAAGCCGTCCATGTCGGGCAGCATCACGTCGAGCACGATCAGGTTCGGCCGGAACCGGGCCGCGGCCCGGACCGCCTCGGCGCCGGTGTCGGCGGTCGCGATCTCGAATCCGGAGAACCCGAGGCTGCGGGCGAGCAGCTCGCGGATGTCGCGTTCGTCCTCGACGACCAGGATCCGTTCGGCCGCCAGCCGCTCCGGTTCGCTCACGGCGTCACCGGGCCGGCACACACGTCGTCCACCATTCGCACATGGTCGAGTCCCGTTCTAGCAGTTCGATGGGCGCTACCTGGCCGGTTCCTATGAACGTCGATTCGGTCGATACACCGCGAACCGCCCGATGGTGGCCAACCGGCCCTGGCTTCGTGGCATGGATGGGGGAGACGTCGACCCGGATCCCGCCCATAAGCTGAGCGCAACACAGGGGATGCTCCGGGAGGGAACGACATCATGAGCGACGACGGCTACGACACCTCGGTCGACGTGGACGGCAACGGCACCTGGGACGACCACTGGACCGAGTCCGACGGCCACGGTGGGCACTACGTGTACGCCGACATGAACGGCGACGGTCAAGCCGACTTCATCGGCCATGACGAGGACTCGAACGGGACCATCGACGCCGCCGAGTACGACAACAACCACGACGGCTACTTCGAGCAGCACACCGGCGACACCAACGGCGACGGCTGGCAGAACACCGAGGTGTCCGACAACAACAAGGACGGCACCGTCGACGAGGCGGGCCAGGACACCAACCAGGACGGCCACTTCGACGAGAAGGTGTACGACCACAACGAGGACGGCAAGGTCGACGAGGTCGTGCTGGACCGCAACCTGGACGGCAGCGACGACTACGACGCCAAGGACGTCAACTACAACGGCACCGAGGACACGGTGACCACCGACTCGGACTTCAACGGCAACTACGACACGGTGCACTACACCAGCAACGAGGCGAACCCGTTCGCCAGCTGACCGTGCCGACGCCGGCGCCCCGCTCCGACCAGGAGCGGGGCGCTTTCGTGCGCGGCGGTCGACGGCCGACCGTGGCCGGTGGCCGGCCGGGTTCGCCGGTCAGCGGCCGACGCGCAGCATCAGCCGGAACTTGCCGATCTGGATCTCGTCGCCGTCCTCCAGCGCGACCGACTCGATCCGCTCCTGGTTCACGTACGTCCCGTTGAGACTGCCGAGGTCGGCGACCGTGTACGAGCCGTCCGCGATGCGCAGTTGCGCGTGTCGGCGCGACACCGTCACGTCCTCCAGCCGGATGTCGGAATCGGGATGCCGGCCGATCGTCACCGTCGGCCCGGCCACCGGGTACCGGGTGCCGAGGCCCGGGCCGCGCACCGTGACCAGCAGCGCGGTACCGGCCGGCGGTCGGTCGGTGTCGGCCGGCGCCGTGGCCTCGCCCGGCAACGTCGTGCGCTCCAGCCGGGTCGTCGCGTCCAGCGGCCGTAGCCCGTCGTCCAGCTCCGGGTGCCGTTGCAGGCCTTCACTCATGCCATACCTCCCGAGCCGTCATCGGAGGCCGACCGGTCGGGAGCGACGGTCAGCCGGGGCCGAGTCCCCCCAACCCGTCGCCGCGATCCCACTCTAGGACCCGCCCTTGGGCCCCGCACGCCGGCTGTGTTCGCCCCGGTCCCGAGGGTCACCATTGACCCGGACCGCGCCTGACGGGCATCGCCGAGCTCCCCCGCGTGCCCGGCCCCGTCGGCCTCTCCAGCCAAGCCTGACAAACAACCGGGAGATCGCGCAATGCCCGGGTGTGGCGAACCGTGCATCCGGCCGACAACAGCTTGCACGATGCGAGGTGCGGCGATACCGCTGACGAGCACGCCAAACGAACCGGCGCCACACGCCGGAAGGGACATGACGCGCTGGCGTTCGCATGCGACGATCTGGACCCGGAACCATCGAACCGCGCATCGCCACGGTGCGTGGCGGGAGGGGTGTGTTCGCCACGGCGACGAATCGGGTGCAGGTACGGCAGCGCGGCATCCGCGGCTGGGCGATCTGGTCCGCCCCGCGGCCGGCACGGGCGATGGCACTCACCGTGGATGCGGTCGCCCTGATCCTCGGCGTGGCGGCGATCGCGTTCCGGCTCGACCGGCCGCAGATCGTGCTGGCGCCGCTGCTGATCTGCGCCGCCGTCGCGATCGAGGGTGCCCGCCGGGTCGAACGGGCCCGCCACTCCACCGGAACCCTGCACAAGGACCTGCAGAGCGCCTGGTCGCTCGCGGCCGCGCTGCTGCTGCCCGCCGGTGTCGCGGTCGTCGCCGCGGTCGCCATGTACGCGTGGTGGCGGTTCCGGGCCGGCCGGTGCCGCCCGTTCGCCTGGGTGTTCAGCTGCTCGATGACGCTGCTCGCGGTGCTCGCCGCCGGCACCGTGTACCGGATCACCGAGTCCGGGCTGCACGACGTGCCGGCGATCGGCGGGCTGTCCAGCACGCTCGGCGTGCTCGCCGCGGCGGTGGCGTACGAGATCGTCGACGTGGCGCTGTGCGGCGCGCTGATCCTGCTGCTGTCACCCGGTACCAGCAGGGTCGAGGCGTTCGGCGACCGCACCACCGCGGCGATCGACGCGGCCGCCCTCACGTTCGGCGGCCTGGTCTCGATCCTCGCGCTGTACGAGCCGTGGGCGATGCTGCTCGCGCTGCCCGGGGTGGTGCTGCTGCAACGGGTGCTGCTGGTCGACCAGCTCGCCGCCGAGGCCCGCACGGACACCAAGACCGGGCTGTCGGTCGCCGGCTGGTGGCACGAGCGCGCCAGCGCCGAACTCGCCGTGGCCCAGGCCCGCGGTACCAGCCTGGCGATCCTGGTCGCCGACCTGGACCACTTCAAGCGGATCAACGACGCGTACGGCCACCTGGTCGGCGACGAGGTGTTGCGCGCGGTGGGCGACGCGTTCGCCGCCGGGGTGCGGGGCAAGGATCTGGCCGGCCGGTTCGGCGGCGAGGAGTTCGTGCTCGCGTTGCCGGACACCGACGCGGACCGGGCCGCCGCGGTCGCCGAGCGGCTGCGCGGCCGGATCGCCACGCTGCAGGTGCCGAGCCGGGTCGAGGTGCCGGACGCCGAGCCGGTGCGCGGGCTGACCGTCTCCATCGGTGCCGCCGTGTATCCGGACCATGCGGACACCCTCGACTCGCTGCTGCGGGTCGCCGACACCGCGCTGTACGCGGCGAAGGCGGCGGGGCGCAACCGGATCTCGGTGGCCGGTTCCCCGGCGGTCGGCCCCACCAGCCGGGGCGCCGACACACCGGTCGACAGCGACGCGAGCTGAGCGCCCTGGCTCGACCCGGGCGGATGCTGCCACACCTGCTCGATCTGGCGGGGCCTGAGCACGCCGGCACGCCCGGCCGGCTCCGACCGCGTTACTCGATCAGGCCGGGGGTGGCCGGGCGGGCCTGCCAGACCATGTCGTCCTCGGTCAGCCAGGTGGTGTGCTCGTCCGGGTCGTCGGCCCGGCGGCCGGCGGACGACCCGAGCATCGGGTTACCGGCCCGACCCGCCAACGGTTTCTCGCCGGCGGCTCCGGGGGCGAGTCGCGGGTTGCCCGGCCCGCCGTTGGCGGCGGCGAGGCCCGAACCCACGGCGATCCCGGGGGTGGGCGGCAGGGCGCCCGCACCGGCGCCCGGCACGGCACCGACCGCACCCGGGGCCAACCCGGCGGGGGCGGTGCCGCCGCCGGCACCGGCAGGCATGCTGACGCCGGCCCCGGCCAGCTCGGTGCCGTGCAGGTGCGGCGCGGTGATCTGCACGGTCGACACCGGGCCACCGGTGGTGGTGGAACCGTCCGTACCGCCGTGCCCGGTCGGCGGAACCTGCGACGGACCCGCGCCGGCCGTGGAGTGGCGCAGCGACACCTGGCTGGTGGAGGGGTTGCCGGGCAGATCGGCCGGCGCCGGCGCCACCTGGGACGGGAACGTCGACTCCGTGGTCACCTGCATCTGGCTGCCGAGCGAGGCCATCACCACCTGCGCGGCGTCCGACGCGTGCTTGCGCACCGGGACCTGGTTCAGGTAGCCCTGGCTCGCGCCGACCGTGCCGTCCGGCTGGACCGCGTTCGCGTTCAGGATGTTCTTGGTCGGCACGTCGGGCATCTGCGCCTGCGCGTCGGCGACCAGGTGCGCGACCGCGTTCAGGCCCAGCGACAGCCGGCCGGACGTGTCGCCGGCGTCGCTGGAACAGCGCTTGGTGGCGGACAGCCGGCGGTGGAACTCGTCCGCGGCCGGGCCGGACCAGTCGCCCCCGTCGATCGTCGCGTCCAGCGCCGAGGTCAGGTCGGCCAGCGCGCGCGACACCCGGTGCCAGGCCACCACGTGGGTGTCCTCGACCTCCTTCGGCTTCGCCGCGTCGAGCATGGCCCGCAGCTGCTCGTGGCTGTACTGCTGGTAGCTGTGGTCGCCCACGTGATCCATCGCCGTGCCCCTCAGGCCGTGTGCCGGTTGACGTCGTGGTGCGTGCCGCGCTCGACCGCCTCGTACGCCTCGGCGATGCTCGCGTTGCCGTCCCGCAACGCGACCAGCGCGTTCTGCAGCTGGGTCAACCGGTCCAGCACCTGCTGCTTGGCCTGGTCGTGCCAGGCGATCACGTCCTGCGCGTGCGGAAAGGTGCCGAGTGGCGGGGAACCGAGGTCGCTCAGGCCACCGATCGCGTCGGCCAGATCGGACACCCGATCGTCGAGCGTGCGCACGCTCTGCCGCAGCGACGTGGTGTCGACGTGAAGACTCATCGATCCCTCCGAGATGGTGGTGCGGTGCGAATCGGGCGACAGGTGACGACCCGACCGGGTGCATACGTTATCGGGTCGACGCAACGCTCCGCTGCGCCCAGGAAGCAAACTGTCACGAGAACTTCCGCCGTTACTTCCGGCTCGGCGACGGGGACGGCGAGTCGCTCGGGGTCGACACGAACTCGTTCGCCTTCTTCTCGTCCAGGACCGGGCCGGCGGGCACCAGTTCGATCAGGTTCTCCGGCAACTGCACCGGGGTCACGTCGCCGTAGCCGAGCGCGGTGCGCGCCTTGCCGTCCGGCACCGCGTACCGGATGCCCTGGTCGGTGACGACGTAGGTGGTGCCGGTCCGCACCCCCGGCGCCGCGGTCGGTGCCACCAGCGCACCGCCACCGCCCGGCACCAGTACCGCGTCGGCGGTGAGACCGCCCTGGTCGTCGACGCCACCGGCCGCCTCCTGGCTGGTCCGGGTCAGCGCGTCCGGTGCCGTCGGGTACGACTGGATCCCGGTGCGGCGGTGTGCACCGCGCGACACGCACAGCGCCGCGACCTGGCGGTTGTCCTTGGTGGCCAGCACCGGTTGGTGGTCCGGCAGTCCGGGCGACGACAGGTCCTGCTTCGACACGGGGGCGTTCTTGTAGTCGGCCGGGCTCAGCTGCTCCGCCGAGGTGAGGTTCTGCTTGCCCAGCAACAGTTCCTCGATCGGCTGCGACACCTGCGCCAGCCCGTCGTCGAGCAGCACGAAGTACTGGTCGGCCCGCGCGGCGCTGGTCAGCCGGTAGACGGTGCCGATCGGGTCGGAGCCGGCGCCCACCGTCGGCCCCGGCTTGCCGAAGTGGTCGATCGTCGGTGCGACCAAGTCCGGCCCGGCCGGAACCGCGTTCAGGAAGGCGGGCGCGACCGCCACCTTCTGCTCGCCGGTCCAGCCCAACGACGCGAGCGATTCGCGGTTCGGGATGCGGAGCCGGTGGCCGTGCCAGAGCAGCGCGGGCTTCTCGCCGGTCGCGGTCACGATCACGCCGAGCTCGCCGAGGTCGATACCGCCGAAGTCGCGGTGCACCGCGACCGTCACCCGCGGCTCGCCGCTGGTGTCGTCGGCCACCTTCGCCGAGCAGACCGACCAGGGCAGCGCGTGCAGCGAACCGGCCGCCGGCAACGCATCCGGCGCGTCGGCGATGCCGACCGGGCGGCCCCGGGCCACCCCGGCCAGCGAACTCGCCGACACCGTCATCGTGGTCGGTGCCGCGGTGTCGAGCACCAGCCGAGCGGACGCGTAGTTCAACACCGGGTGCAGCCGGCCCGACCGGTAGACGAACCTGGTCCCGGTCTCCTTCTCCACGATCAGCACGTCACCGTTGCGCCAGGACGTGTTGCCGCCCGGGCGGACCAGCCCGTACACGCCGAAGCCGGCGAGCACCAGGGCACCGACCATGACGCTGGCGAACGTGGTGAGCCCGACCCGGCGCAGCGGCGGGTCGGCGGCCTCCGGGTCACCACCGAGCAGTGCCGAGACGATCCGCCGGGTGACGAACCGGTAGGCCCGGATCTGCTCGCGACGCGACCGCATCGCACTCCTCCCACTCGACCCGCGTGCCCGCTCGGTGCGCGGACCCGTCGGCACATACGATGAGGCCCGCCCGAGCCGCGGCGGCGGGCGGGAGTCTGCGGTGGCACTCCCGGCGAACGCCGAAAGGCACCGACGAGCGTTGTATCGGACCGCCGCAACCGGGCGCAAGCGGCGAGTCACGGGTTTTCGGGGTGGTGCACGATCGGGCCGGCGGCGACCCGGCCGGCTATCGTGCAACAACCCGGATGGTCACAGCGGAGGATCACGGCTCGATGAGCACCGGCAGGACGGCAGCGCCCAGGGGCGGCAACACCCCGAACCAGCGCGCCGCCGGGCCCCGCCCCACCATGGACGACAGGTTGGCCGGGCGCAGCGGCCCGGCGGGTACCGAACTGCCGGCACTGCGGGCGCTGCCCGCCGGTCGACGGCGACTGCCCGGCCCGGCGGTCGGGCAGCTGGTCGCGGTCGAGGTCGCCGCGTTCGCGATCGCGGCGGTCGTCGGCCGCGGGCTGCTGCTGCCGATCGTCGTCGCGCTCGCGGTGCTGGTCACGCTGCTGTTGCTGGGCCGGTGGCGGGGCCGCTGGTGGTACCAGCAGATCCCGCTGCGGCTGCGGTACCGCCGGGCCCGGCGCGGCGCGCGCGGCGGCGTCGACCCGCGCCGGGGCGCGCTGCGGGAGCTGGCGCCGCGGCTGTCCGCGGCCGACGTCACCGAGCGCGACGCCACCTACGGGCTGGGGTACGACGGGGCCGGTTGGTTCGCCGTGATCGAGGTGCGGGATGCCGCGGTGCCGCTGTCCGCGCTGGCCGAGCTGCTGGACGATCGGCTGACCCGGCTCACCGTCAGTTACCGCTACCGGGTCGCGCCGACGCCGCGGCTGACCGCCTGGGCGCCGGCGGCAATGTCCTATCAGGACGGTTCGGCGAAGCTGGCCGGGCGGGTGCCGCCCGGCGACGCGGCGACCCACCTGTGCCTGCGGCTGGACACCCGGGACGCGGTGACCGCGGCGGACAGCCGCGGCGGCGGTACCGCCGGGGTGTCGCGGGCGCTCGCCGCCGCGCTGCGCCGGGCCGAACGGGTGCTGTCCGCGGCCGGCGCCGCGCACCGCACGCTGCGCGCGGACGAGCTGCTCGCCGCGCTGACCACCTCGGTCGGGCTGGCTCCGGTGGCGTTGCCGGGCCGGCGGATCGCGCCCGGCTGGGACCGCTGCGACGTCGACGGCTACCGGCAGGTGTCGTACCAGGTCACCGGCTGGCCGCCGCGGGCCGGCCGGCTCGACGCGCTGCTCGCCACCGGCCCCGCCGCGTGGACCACGCTGACCCTGGTCCTCGGCCCCCGGACCGGAACGACGGACGACGCCGAGCTGCCGTTGCGCGGGTACCTGCGGGTCGCGGCGCCGCCGGACGCGTTCGGCGCGGCGACCGAGTCGCTGGCGAAAGCGGCCGCCCTGCACGGTGTCACGCTGCGCCGGCTGGACGGCGAGCAGCACACCGCGCTGTACGCGACGGCACCCACCGGCGCCGAACCACCCGGTACCGCGGTGCACGCCGCGCCGGTCGCGACGCTCGACCGGCTCGCCCCGGCGGTACCGGCCGGCGGGCTGCTGCTCGGCCGCGACCCGGACCGGAAACCGGTGCTGGTACCGCTGTTCGGCGACCGGCCGCGGCGGGTCCTGCTGATCGGCTCGATCTGGCCGACCCGGCTGGTGCTGCTGCGCTGCCTCGCCGTGGGCGCCCGCGCCCGGGCCTCCGCCGGTACGCCGGACTGGGTGTCGTTGGGGCGCTGGGCGACCGGCGCCGACCACTGGGTGCTCCCCGCCGGGGCACCGGTACCGGCGGCGCACCCGGCCGCGCCGGTGCTCGTCGCGGTGGACCCGACCGGGCCGGCCGCGCCGCCGCCGATGCCGTGGCAGACCGTCGCGGCGACGGCGACCCGGCCGTCTGCGGCGCTGCTGTCCGGCGCGGACCTGGTGCTGACCGGCAAGCTGCTGCCCGCCGACGCGCGGCTGATCGGTACCGCGTTCGGCCTGCCGGACGAGCAACTCGGCCTGCTGAGCCGGATGTACGACGACATGGTCGCGATCGTGGAGCCGGGTGCGGTCCGCTTCTGCTGGCCCACTCCGACCACGGTGGAGACCGAGATCCTCACCCCGCCCCGCCGCCACCAACCGGCCCTCGGCGCCCCACCCCGCTGACCCACCGACCCTGCCGGTCGTGGCGTCGCCTGAGCGGGGAGAGCGGCTGCTCGACCAGCTGACGCGCGGCCGCGGCGAGACGGGTCAGCCGTTGAGGGCGCGGATGATGGTGTAGAGGCCGCAGACGGCGAGCACCAGCGGCACCACCGACAGGCCGAGCACGACCTCGACGATGTCGAGCACCCGGCCGCCCACCGGGGTGGCGCGGCGGCCGGCGGCGGCCAGCCCGTATCCGCCGCCGGCCGCGCCGATCACCAGCAGCGCGGCGACCGCGACGGTGACCCGGAGCCCGGCGGACAGCTCGACCGGCCCGAACGAGCCGACCAGCACCACTCCGGCGAGCAGCACGGCGAGGCCGAGCAGCCCGGCCAGCAGCAGCGGCAACCGCTGCGCCAGCACCGGAAACACCCGGCAGCGGCAGAGCAGCACGATGCTCGCCACGAACGTCAACACCGGCCCGGCCCACCCGCCGCCGGCGACCAGCACCGGGACGCAGCCGACCAGTACCGCGGCGGCGGCGGCGAGCAGGGCGGTCAGGTAGTGGCCGGCGGTGACGGTACGCGCCAACACGTCGGCACCGGCCACCTCCACCGCGTCGGTCTTCAGCTCGTCCACGGTCATCGGGATCGTCGGCACCGGCAGCCGGGCCAGCCGGAACGCCGACATCGGCAGCACCGGGAGCGCACCGAGCGCCACCGCCGCCAGGACCGACGCGGCGGCCGTGGCCGGCACCCCGAACGCCAGCACCGGGAACGCGGCGAGGCACAGCGCGAACACCGCCAGCGCGGCGCCGACGAACGCGGGCACCTGGTACGCGACCGCGATCGCGCCGAGCACCAGGCACAGCAACGTGACCATCGCCCCGAGCAGCAGCGAACCCGCACCGTACCGGCCGGGCGCCGGGGCAAGCAGCAGCAGCCCGCCGGCGAACCCGTACCCGGCGGCGAGCGCGGCGGCGAGCAGCCCGGCCCGGGCGTCGCCGACGGCGCGCGCCAGCACGGTGGCGGTCACCAGCAGCAGCGCGGCGACAGCGAGACCGGCGACGCCGCCGGGGATCGGCGGCGCGGCGAGCGCGAGCAGGGCGGCACCGAGCAGCACGGCACCGGCGAGCACGCCGAGGCCGAAGCGTCGGGTGGTGGTCGGTGACCAGCGCCGGCTGTGCCCGTCGACGCCGGCCGCGATCGCGTCCACCACGTCGTCGAACACGACCTCCGGTGCGAGCTGTTCGCGCGGCGTGAAGTGGAGCTCCTCACCGTGCTTGATGGCCAGCTGGGCCGGGGTGCGGTCGGTGGCGAACGGTGCGCCGCCGAGCCGGGCGAGCGCCCAGCCGCCGTGCACCACACCGGCGCGGGCCACGTCCTCCCCGACGTAGCGCAGCAGGGTGGGCAGCAGGTCGGCGAGCGGCAGGTCGTCCGGGATGGACAGATCGACGCGCGTCTTCGGTGCCACCACGGTGACGCGGGTGAGCCCAGCCCCGGTCGCTACTGTCACCTTTCCGTCCCTTCCCGTACCACCACGGCATTCCGTGCGGTGTGCAGAGTACCTACGATGGCCAACGCTGGGTATCCCGGTGCACACCAGGCGGTAGAAGAAGTGGGAAGGTATCGCGCGTGACGAGCACGATCGTGGTGTCCCGGCCGGCCCGACGGCACGGGCCGACCCTGCCGTCCGGCGAGCTGGCCCTGGAGGCACCACCCGAAGTACCCGAGCAGTTACCGCGCGGCATCGGACAGTTGCTGATGCTGCTGCCGATGCTCGCCGGCGCCGGCGCGATGGCCATGCTGTACACCGGGCGCGGCGGCACACTGTCCTATGTGGCCGGTGGCCTGTTCGGGGTGTCGATGCTCGGCATGTTCTTCGGCTCGATGTCGGGCCTGGGCCAGGACAAGACCGCCCAGCTGGACGCCGAACGCCGCGACTACCTGCGCTACCTGGCCCAGATGCGGCGCCGCGCCCGACGGGCCGCCGCCCAGCAGCGCGCCTCGCTGATCTGGACCCACCCCGCGCCGGACGCGCTCTGGTCGGTCGTCGCCGGCGGCCGGCTGTGGGAGCGCCGGCAGACCGACGCCGACTTCGGCGCGCTGCGCGTCGCGGTCGGCACCCAGCGCATGTCGGTACACCTGAGCACGCCGGAGACCAAGCCGGTGGAGGATCTGGAGCCGCTCAGCGCGATCGCCCTGCGCCGCTTCACCACCGCGCACACCAACTCGCTCAACGTGCCGGTCGCGATCGCGATCCGCTCGTTCAGCCGGATCACCCTGCGCGGCGCCGATCCCACCGTGCTCGCGGTGGTCCGGTCGCTGCTCTGCCAGTACGCGGCGTTCCACGCGCCGGAGGACGCCCGGGTCGCCGTGGTCGCGAGCCCCGACCGGCGGTCCCGGTGGGACTGGGTGAAGTGGCTGCCGCACGCCGAGGCGCCGGGCGGCGGCACGCTGCTCGTCGCCGGTTCACTGCGCGAGCTGGAGGAGCTCCTCGGCGAGGAGGTCGCCAACCGGCCCCGGCACTCGAAGACCGCCGAACCGCTCACCGAACGCCCGCACCTGCTCGTCGTGCTGGACGGCGGCGAGGTCAGCGCCGACGCCCAGCTGTACGGGGCGGGCGTGCAGGGCGCCACGCTGCTCGACCTGTCCGGCCAGATCCCCCGCGACGCCGACAACTGGCTGCTGGTACTCGACGTGTCCGCGCAGGCCGTCACGCTGTTCCGGGGCGAGCAGAGCGCGTACCGGGCGAGCGACGACGATCTGGCCGGCCTGCAGCACGAGACGCTCGGTACCCCGGACCTGCTCACCGACGCGCAGGCGGCGGCGTTCGCGCGCGCACTCGCCCCGTACCGGTTGAGCGGGTCCGGCGGGTCGGACGAACCGCTCGCCACCACGTTCGAGCTCAGCGATCTGCTGGGGTTGGGCGACGCGGCGGCGCTGGACCCGACGCTGAGCTGGCGCACCAGGCCGGAACGCGAGCGGCTGCGCATCCCGATCGGGGTCGGCCCGGACGGCTCGCCGGTCGAGCTGGACGTCAAGGAGGCGGCGCAGGGCGGCATGGGCCCGCACGGCCTGATCATCGGCGCCACCGGCTCGGGCAAGTCCGAGCTGCTGCGCACGCTGGTACTCGGGCTGGCGGCGACCCACTCGTCCGAGGAGTTGAACTTCGTCCTGGTCGACTTCAAGGGCGGCGCGACGTTCACCAAGCTGGATGCGTTGCCGCACACCAGCGCCGTGATCACCAACCTGTCCGACGAGCTGCCGCTGGTGGACCGGATGAAGGACGCGCTGTCCGGCGAGCTGGTGCGCCGGCAGGAGGTGCTGCGGGCGGCCGGCAACTACGTCTCGCAGCGCGACTACGAGCGGGCCCGGCGGGCCGGCGAACCGCTGGAACCGTTGCCCGCCTTGATGATCATCTGCGACGAGTTCAGCGAGCTGCTGTCCGCCAAGCCGGACTTCATCGACCTGTTCGTGATGATCGGCCGGCTCGGCCGATCGCTCGGCGTGCACCTTCTGCTCGCCTCCCAGCGGTTGGAGGAGGGCAAGCTGCGCGGCCTGGACACCCACCTGTCGTACCGGATCGGGCTGCGCACGTTCTCCGCCATGGAGTCCCGGATCGTGCTGGGCAACTCCGCCGCGCACGAGCTGCCGAACGCGCCCGGGCACGGTTACCTGAAGACCGACACGTCCACCATGCTGCGGTTCCGCGCCGCGTACGTGTCCGGGCCGTACCGGCAGGTCGGGTCCGGCGAGGCGGCCCAGCACCGGGCCCGGCGCAGCATCGCCGCGTTCCGGATCGACCTGACCGCACCCGCCGAGCTGCCGGTCGGTCCGACCCCACCGCCGGCCGAGCAACCCGCACCGGTGCCGGCCGCCAAGGACCAGTCCACCGTGCTCGACGTGATGGTGTCCCGGCTGCGCGGGCACGGCCGGCCGGCACACCAGGTGTGGCTGCCGCCGCTCGGCGACCCGCCGGCGCTGTCCGAGCTGCTGCCGCCGCTGTCCAGCGACCCGCAGCTCGGCCTGACCCCGACCGACTGGGCACCGCGCGGCCGGCTGCAGGTGCCGCTCGGCGTCGTGGACCGCCCGTACGAGCAGCGCCGCGACGTGCTGTGGGCCGAACTCGCCGGCGCCGGCGGTCACGTCGTCGTGGTCGGCGGCCCGCAGTCCGGCAAGTCGACGCTGACCCGGGCGCTGATCGGCGGCCTCGCGCTGACCCACACGCCGCGCGAGGTCCAGGTGTACTGCCTGGATCTCGGCGGCGGTGCGCTCTCGTCACTGCGCGGGCTGCCGCACGTCGGTTCGGTCGCCACCCGGCGCGACCCGGAGCTGCTCCGCCGTACCGTGGCCGAGCTGACCGGGCTGCTGGCCGAGCGGGAGGCGCGGTTCGCCGAGGCCGGCATCGACGGGATGCCGACGTTCCGCCGCCGGCTCGCCGCCGGCACGCTGCCGGAGGAACGGTTCGGCGACGTGCTGCTGGTCGTGGACGGCTGGGGCACCATCCGGTCCGAGTTCACCGAGCTGGAGGAGCGGATCACCGACCTCGCCGCCCGCGGCCTCGGCTACGGCATCCACGTGGTGATCACCGCGGCCCGCTGGGCGGAGCTGCGGCTCAACCTGCGCGACCTGCTCGGCACCCGGTACGAGCTGCGGCTCGGCGACCCGGCCGAGTCCGAAGTGGACCGCCGGCGGGCCGCCTCGGTACCGGAGCGCTCCCCCGGCCGCGGGCTCGCCGCGGACGGCAAGCAGTTCCTCGTCGCGGTGCCCCGGATCGACGGCATCAGCAGCGTCGAGGACCTGGCCAGCGGCGTGTCCGGGCTGGTCGACGCGGTTGCCACCGCGTGGAAGCACGCGCCGGCGCCGGAGGTGCGGTTGCTGCCCCGGATCTACCAGGCGGACGACCTGCCGCGCCCGGACGACCCGGCCGGCGTCCCGATCGGGCTGTCCGAGACCGACCTCGCCCCGGTACGGCTGGACTTCGCCACCGAACCGCACATGGTGCTGGTCGGCGACACCGAGTCGGGCAAGACCGCGTTCCTGCGGATGCTCGCCACCCAGCTCGTCCGGCGGTACCGGCCGGAGCAGGCCCGGATCATCGTCGGCGACTACCGCCGCACCCTGCTCGGCGCGGTGCCCGAGTCGCACCTGCTGGAGTACGCGCCGTCGTCCGACGCGCTGCGCGGCGCGCTCACCTCGGTCGCCGACGCGATGCGCAAGCGGCTGCCCGGCCCCGACGTCACCGCCGAACAGTTGCGCACCCGCTCCTGGTGGCGCGGCCCGGAGCTGTACCTGCTGATCGACGACTACGACCTGGTCGTCACCGGCAGCGGCAACCCGGTCGCCGCGCTCGCCGACCTCGTCCCGCAGGCCCGCGACATCGGCCTGCACCTGGTCCTGACCCGGCGCATCGGCGGCATGTCCCGCGCCATGTACGAGCCGATCGTCCAGTCGCTGCGGGAACTCAACATGCCCGCGATGATGCTGTCCGGCCCGCGCGACGAAGGCATCCTGTACGGCAACCGCCGCCCCGAGCCGCTCCCGCCCGGCCGCGGCTGGCTGGTCCGCCGTCGCGACGGCGCTCAGCTCGTCCAACTCGCCTACCAACCCCCCACCGACTGACCCTTGAGGAGACCCCATGGTGCGTGACGCACCGGAAGGCGGCGGCGCCCGGTACCGCTTCGACGTCGAGCCGGCCGACATCCGCGGCTACGCGGGTCAGCTGTACCGCGCCAGCGAGCACGGCGAGAAGGCCATCGACTACCTCAAGAAGTACAGCGAACTCGACTCCGGGTTGGACGGCAGCTGGCTGAGCAGCGTCGACAGCGAACACGAGAAGGTGGTCAAGCACGTCGAAGCCATGCTCGACGGGCTGCGACAGGTCTGCCGGTGGGCGGACGCGAGCCTCACCGCATCCGCGAACCACTACGACGGCACGGATTCCGGCGCGGCGGAGCATCTCGCCAGCGAGGACCGCGAACTTCCGCACTACCAACGGTGAGAGAGGCAGCATGGCGTTCACCGATGTCAAGGATCCGACCGATCGGCTGGTCGCGCCGAAGGAGCCCAGTGACAAGGACTTCGACAGCGCGTGGGACGACTGGACCAAGTTCACCGGCAGCCTCAGCGTGTCGCACTGGCTGCTGGAGGCGATGGACCTCGTCTGCGGCTGCAACCCGGTGGAACAGGTCTCCGAGTACATCGGCGGCAGCTGGGCCAGCTACGCGAAGCAGGCCGAGATGTGGCGAAACATCGGCAAGGCGGTCGGCGACGTGGCCGCGAACGTCGACCACGGTGAGGCGACCCTCGCGTTGAGCTGGCAGGGCAACGCCGCCAACGGTGCCCTGCACTACTTCGACAAGTTGATCGAGGAGATCCAGGAACAGCCGAAGGTCCTGAACAAGATCGCGGACGCGTACGAGAAGGCCGCCCACGGTGTCTGGGCATTCACGCAGGCGATCGGTGGCCTGATCGAGGGTCTCATCGACGAGTTGCTCGAGGTCGCGGCCGCCATGCTCGCGGCCGAGCTCACGGCGGAAACCGGCGTCGGCGCGATCGTCGGGACAGGAGTCGCGGTGTTCGAGGCGGCCGAGGCCATGCACACCTGGGGCGAGATCACCAAGGCGATCAACGCGACCAACGAGATCGTCGACAACGCGATCTCCACGCTGGAGGATCTGGCGTCGTCGGGCGCCGGCGAGCTCAAGCTCAGCACGTTCTCGCAGGGTGCGTACCAGAACCCGGTGGCGACGGTGACCGGGCCGATCTCCGAGGGAGAGCTGACCAAGTGAGCGACGACGAGATCGAGCTGCTCGGCCGTCCCGCCGAGCAGCGGATCCAACGGCGGCTGTTGGAAGCGCTGCGGACCGGCGTCGCTGGGGAGGATGCCAGGGACATGGCCGGCGACGTACTCTTCGGCGCGATCAGCCTGCGGGACGCCATGCTTTCGGACAGCTACTCCGACGTCTTCGCCGGCTCCTTTCGCCGGTTCGTCGAATGGCGCTCGCAGCAGAGCCCGGAGGCGCTGGCGGAAGCCGCCGAGATCGGGCGCAAGGCGCTGGACGAGGCCGAATGAGGTACGACGTCTCGGTCGACGAGCACGAGCACGACGAGCTGGTTCGCGACGTCTTCCCGATCTACGCCCAGAACCCGGGGTACTCGTACCGGATCTTCGGGTTCTGGGCGATGGGGCTCGGACGCCAGTACCTCTACGGCATCAAGTACGTCGTCGCGTCGCTGTTCTTCTTCCTGCTCGGCGCGGTGGGCGGTACCGCGAAGCACAGCCCGCTGGTGGTCGTACTCGGCGCGGCCTGCTGGCTGGTCGGGTCGGTGCCGGGGTTCGTGCTGCTGTTCGTGGAGCACCGGCGGCATCCGCGGGCGGTGCTGTGGCTCAACATCGCGACGATGGTGCTGTGGCCGCTGCTGGTGGTGGCGTTCTACCTGATCGGATCGCGGCTGGCGGCATGATCGGCGACCGGTTGTCGGGGGTGGGTGGTAGACGGGAGGGGTGGAACTTCGGAACGTGCGGCTGGACGACGTGGACGCCTACGTGCGGATGCGGTGCGATCCGGCGATGATGACCGAGTTGGGCGGGCCGCAGTCGGCCGACCGGATGCCGGACAAGGTGCGCCGCGACGTCGCCGAGGCGGAGGCCGACCTGGCCTGGATCCAGATGATCGTGCCCGACCCGGCCGACCCGGCGGAGGTCGCCGGCAACGTGGTGATCTGGACGCACGAGCTGGCCGGCGCCCCGATCAGCGAGATCGGCTGGATGGTGCTCCCCGAGTACCAGGGCCGGGGGTACGCGAAGCGGGCGGTGCGGCTGCTGCTGGCCCGGGCCCGCGACGAGCGGCGGTGGGGCGAGGTGCACGCCTTCCCCGGTGTCGGCAACGCCGCGTCCAACGGCGTCTGCCGGTCGGTCGGGTTCCGGCTGCTCGGCCCGACCGACACCGAGTACGCCGGCCGGACGATGCGCACCAACCACTGGGTCGTCGACCCGGCGACCGACCTCGTCACCTGACTCCGCCACGGCGGGCGGCGGGCACCGGGTCGTGATCGGGGAAACGGGTACCGCGACCGGGGCGGCGCTGGTAGACCGTGGACGGTAGTGGTCGGCGCGGATGCGGATGCGGGTGGGCGATGGACGACGCGACGTTCCTGGACGACGTGGCCGACGCGCTGGCCGGGCTGCCCGGCGTCGCCGCGGTGGCGCTCGGCGGCTCCCGGGCGCAGGGCACCTGCCGGCACGACAGCGACTGGGACCTGGCCATCTACTACCGGGACGGGTTCGACCCGGCGACGCTGCGGGCGATCGGCTGGCCGGGCGAGGTGTCCGAACTGGGCGGTTGGGGCGGCGGGGTGTTCAACGGCGGCGCCTGGCTGCACATCGACGGGCGGCCGGTCGACGTGCACTACCGCGACCTGAACGTGGTGGAGCACGAGCTGTCCGAGGCGCGGGCCGGCCGGTTCCGGATCGAGCCGTTGCTGTTCCACCTGGCCGGCATCCCCAGCTACCTGGTGGTCGGCGAGCTCGCCATCGCGCAGGTGTTGCGGGGCGAGCTGCCCCGGCCGGACTACCCCGAGGCGCTGCGCCGGTCGGCGCCGCAGGTCTGGTGGGGCAACGCCGAGCGGATCTTCGAGTACGCGCGGGCCAACCACGCCCGGCACGGCCGGCTCGCGGCCTGCACCGGGCTGGTGACGGTGGCCGCGAGCCAGGCGGCGCACGCGATCCTGGCCGCCCGCGGCGAGTGGGTCACCAACGAGAAGACCCTGCTCGACCGCGCCGGGCTGGCCGAGCTCGACGAGCTCGTCGCGGTCGCCCGGCCCACCCCCGCGTCGCTGAAGCATCTCGTCGACGACGCCCGTACTCTCGCCCGCGGCTCGCTCGACGCGGCCACCGGCTGACAGCGCCGCCCGGCACGGCTGAGCCCCACGGCGCGCTCGACGCAGCATCCCTGACAGCCCCGCCGGCACGGCCGAGCCGCGGGGCGCGCTCGACGCAGCCACCGGCTGACAGCGCCGCCCGGACGGACGCGGCCCGCACCGCGGTGCCGCCCGTCAGCCGAGCGTCTTCGGCCCGAGGTAACTGCCGCCCGTCGCGTCGATGGTGTTCGCGGTGATCCAGCCGGCGTCGTCGGTGGCCAGGAACGCCACCACCGCGGCGATGTCGGTCGGCATCCCGATCCGCTCGATCGCCTGCCCGGCGGACACCATCGCGGCCGCCTGCGGCTGGTCGAACAGGAACGCGGTCCGGTCGGTACGGGTCGGTCCCGGGTTGACGGTGTTCACGGTGATGCCGCGCGGCCCCACCTCGTTGGCCAGGTTGCGGCCGAGGGTGGTGAGCGCCGCCTTGGTCATCGCGTACCCGATCTCGCCGGGCAGCGCGATCCGGGTGACGGCGGAGCCGATGTTGACGATCCGGCCGCCGCCGCTCATCAGCGGCAGTAGCCGCTGGATCAGGAAGAACGGCGTCCGTACGTTGACGGCGAAGAGCCGGTCGAAGGCGGCCGGCGTCTCGGTGTCGATGCCGCCGTCCGAGTCGCTGACCGCCGCGTTGTTGACCAGGATGTCGAGCCGGTCGGTGCCGGTGCGCCGGCGCAGTTCGGCCGTCACCGCGTCGGCGAGCTGCTCGATCGCGCCGTCGGTACCGAAGGCGGCCCGGACGGCGAACGCCTGCCCGCCGGTCGCCTCGATCGCGGCGACGGTGTCCTTCGCCGCGCCCTCGTCGCTGCCGTAGTGCACGGCCACCAGCGCGCCGTCCGCGGCGAGCCGCTCGGCGATCGCCCGCCCGATCCCGCGCGATGCGCCGGTGACCAGTGCCGTCTTGTTCGCCAGTCGTGTCATGGCTGCTGCTCCCTTAACTGTATCCATTGGATGCTGTTTATCTTAGACACAGTTTTACTCCGGGCGCCAGGGTGATCCAGCGCACGGGCTCGGACGGCGCCGGGGAATACCTGCGCCCGACAGCCGTTGTGGCAGATGTATTTGCGAAGTCAACTATCGACGGGAGTGGCGGGGCAATGCAGTTCGGGATCTTCACCGTGGGGGACGTGACACCGGACCCGACGACCGGCCGCACACCCAGCGAAGGCGAGCGGATCAAGAGCATGGTCCGGATCGCGCAGAAGGCCGAAGAGGTCGGGCTGGACCTCGCCGCGTTCGGCGAGCACCACAACCCGCCGTTCGTACCGTCGTCGCCGACCACGATGCTCGGCTACGTCGCGGCCAACACCAGCCGGCTCATCCTGTCCACGGCGACCACGCTGATCACCACCAACGACCCGGTGAAGATCGCCGAGGACTACGCGATGCTGCAGCACCTCGCCGACGGTCGGGTCGACCTGACGCTGGGCCGCGGCAACACCGGCCCGGTGTACCCGTGGTTCGGCAAGGACATCCGGGACGGCATCGACCTCGCCATCGAGAACTACCACCTGCTGCACCGGCTGTGGACCGAGGAGGTCGTCGACTGGGAGGGCAAGCACCGCACCCCGCTGCACGGCTTCACCGCCACGCCGCGGCCGCTCGACGGCGTACCCCCGTTCGTCTGGCACGGGTCGATCCGCAGCCCGGAGATCGCCGAGCAGGCCGCCTACTACGGCGACGGGTTCTTCGCCAACCACATCTTCTGGCCGGCCGAGCACACGCAGAAGATGGTCGAGTTCTATCGCAAGCGGTTCGAACACTACGGGCACGGCGCCGCCGACCAGGCCATCGTCGGGCTCGGCGGGCAGGTGTTCATGCGCCGGAACTCGCAGGACGCGGTGCGCGAGTTCCGGCCGTACTTCGACAACGCCCCGGTGTACGGGCACGGTCCGTCGCTGGAGGAGTTCACCGCCGAGACGCCGCTGACGGTGGGCAGCCCGCAGCAGGTCATCGACCGTACCCTCGGGTTCCGGGAGTACGTCGGGGACTACCAGCGGCAGCTGTTCCTGATGGACCACGCCGGACTGCCGGAGAAGGTCGTGCTGGAACAGCTCGACCTGCTCGGCGAGGAGGTGGTTCCGGTGCTGCGCAAGGAGTTCGCCGCGGTACGGCCGGCGCACGTGCCGGACGCGCCGACGCACGCGAGCCTGCTCGCCGCGAACGGCCAGCCGATCGCCCAGTGACGCGCGACAGGGAGGAGGACACGATGACCGGGGCCACGCCGCTCGGGCGGCGCAGCATCGTCGCGATCAGCGCCGGGCTCGGCGCGCCGTCGTCGACCCGGCTGCTCACCGACCGGCTCACCGAAGCGACCGTGCGCGGGCTCGCCGAGCTGGGCATCGAGACCGACGTCGAGGCCGTCGAGCTGCGCGAGGCCGCGCACGACATCGCCGACAACTTCGTCACCGGCTTCGCCAACTCGAAGCTGCGGCCGCTGCTGTCCACGGTCGCCAACGCGGACGCGGTGATCGCGGTGACGCCGACGTTCAACGCCTCGTACAGCGGGCTGTTCAAGTCGTTCTTCGACGTGCTCGACGAGGGAACGCTCACCGACCGGCCGGTGCTGATCGGTGCGACCGGCGGTACGGCCCGGCACTCGCTGGTGCTCGACCACGCGCTGCGGCCGCTGTTCAGCTACCTGCACGCGGTGGTGGCGCCGACCGGCGTGTACGCGGCGAACGAGGAGTGGGGCAGCGCCGACGCGGAGACCGGCCTGGCGAAGCGGATCGAGCGGGCCGGCCGGGAACTCGCCGCGCTGGTCGCGGCGCGTGAACCGGCCGCCGAGGCGGACCCGTTCGCCACCGCCACCGCCTTCGAGGACCTGCTCAACGGCACCAGTTGACCGACCTGACGACCACCGGCCCCGGCCCCGCCGGGGCCGGTGGCGTGTCTCAGGCCGGGGTCGAGGTGTCGCGGAGTCGTCGCAGCGCACCGAGCACGACGTCGGGACTCGTCGTGTACCAGAACGGCGGCAGCGAGTTGCGCAGGAACGTGCCGTAGGACCGGGCGGTGTGCAGGCGCGAGTCGAGCACCGCGACCACGCCCCGGTCGGTGTCGGCCCGGACCAGCCGGCCCACCCCCTGCGCCAGCCGGACCGCCGCGGCCGGCACGCTGACCGCCGCGAACCCGGACCCGCCGGACGCATCGACCGCGGCGCTGCGGGCCGCCGACAGCGGCTCGTCCGGCCGGGGGAACGGCAGTCGGTCGATCACCACCAGCTGGCAGGAGTCACCCGGCACGTCCACCCCCTGCCACAGCGACATCACCCCGAACAGGCAGCTCGACTGCTCCTGCCGGAACTTGCGGACCAGGATCGGCAGCGCCTCGTCGCCCTGCAGGTAGACCTCGACGCCGGTGGCGGCGCGCACCACCTCGGCGGCCCGGTCGGCTGCCCGGCGAGAGGAGAACAGCCCGAGAGTGCGGCCACCCAGCGCCTCGACCAGGCGCACCAGCTCGTCCGCGGCCGGATCGGACAGCCCGGACTGGGTCGGCCGGGGCAGCCGGGCCGCGACGTAGAGGATGCCCTGCTTGGCGTAGTCGAACGGGGAACCGACGTCCAGTGCCCGCCAGGCCGGCGGCTCGCCGTCGCCGTCGTCGTCGCCGGCCAGCAGGAACGGCTGGGTGGACCGGGTCGGTCGCAGCGCCGGTGTGGCGGCGGCGTCGGCCGGCGGGTCGGGCCGGACGTCGTTGGTCTCCGGGGTCCGGCCGTAGCCGGCGGGCAGCCCCAGGCCGGCGGCGACGGTGTCGAACCGGCCGCCGAGCGCGAGCGTGGCCGAGGTGGCCACGACCGTCCGGTCGGCGTAGAGCAGCGACCGCAGCAGGCCGGCGACCGACAGCGGCGCCACGTGCAGCCCGGGATGCTCCTGGGTGACGCCCTCGACCCAGACGACGTCCTGCGGCGAGCAGTCGAGCAGCCGCTCGGCCACCTCGGCGATCGTCTGCACGGACGACTTCGCCTGCTGCTTGTGCACCGGGTCGGGGTCGTCGGCGCGCACGTCGCCGAACGCGTTCACCGCGGCCCGGCCGGCGGCCTGCACCAGGCTCACCGCGTCGCGCACCGTGGCGGGCAGCTCCACCAGCCGGCCCTGCGGTGCGCCGGCGAGCGCGAGCGCCAGCGCGTCGGACGCCTCGGTGAGCCGGTCGAGCACGCCGCCGTCGAGCAGGGTGCGGGCGCGCCGGGTGGCCCGGTCGATCGCCTCGGCGGACAGCTCGGCACGGGCCGCCGAGGTCATCCGGTCGGCCAGCTCGTGCGCCTCGTCGATGATCAGCACCTCGTGCGGCGGCAGGATGTGCCGGCCGGACATCATGTCGACGGCGAGCAGGCTGTGGTTGGTGACCACGATGTCGGCGGACCGGGCGCGCACCCGGGACGCCTCGGCGAAGCACTCGTCGCCGAACGGACAGCGTTGCGCGCCAACGCATTCCCGCGCCGGCATGGACACCGTGCGCCAGACCATGTCGTCCACACCGGGATCGAGCTCGTCCCGGTCACCGGTCTCGCTGTCGGCCGCCCACTCCCGCAGCCGGACCACCTGCTTGCCGATCCGGCCGGCGGCGCCGAGCCACTGCGACCCGCTGCCGGACTCGCCGAACAGGTCCGGCTCCGGCTCCTCGGCGCCGGCGTCAAGCCGGGCCCGGCAGGCGTAGTGGTGCCTGCCCTTCAGCACCGCGAACGTCGGCGGCCGGCCGAGCAGCGGGGTGACCGCCTCGGCCAGCCGGGGCAGGTCGTGCTCGATCAGCTGCGCCTGCAGCGCGAGGGTGGCGGTGGAGACCACCACCGGCCCCCGCTCACGCAGCGCGCCGACCAGGTAGGCGAGCGACTTGCCGGTGCCGGTGCCGGCCTGGACGAGCAGGTGCTCGCCGGTGTTGATCGCCTCGTCGACCGCTTCGGCCATGCGCACCTGACCCGGCCGGCTCGCGCCACCGGGCACCGCGGCGACCGCCGCGCCCAGCAGGTCGAGGGCGGACGGTCTCCGGGTCTGCGGCACGGTGCTCGTCACGCCGCCCGACGCTACCCGACCCGGCGGCGCCATCCCCGCGTCGTCCACAGGGGCCGGCGTTGTCCACAGGCCGACGCCGGCCGTCCGACCCGGCGGGTACGGTCGCGGCATGGTTGCGGATGACTGGGTGCAGGTGCGCTATTTCAAGTACGACGGGTCGTTGCACTGGCATTTCGATGCGGTTCGGCTGGGCGTCGACCGGTTCGGCACCTGGCTGGGCGCACCGGCCGGCACCGCGCTGCAGCGCGGCTCCGAGCCGCCGCTGACCTGGGAGGTGGCGCAGGTGCTGCTGGTCCCCGACGGCGAGCGCTGGTGGACGGCGAACTTCAACGCAGCGCCGCACCCGACCGAGATCTACTCCGACATGACCACCGTGCCGAGCTGGCACGGCGACGAGTTGCACGCCGTCGACCTGGATCTCGACGTGGTGCGCCGGCGGGGCGGCCGGATCGAACGGCTGGACGAGGACGAGTTCGCCGAGCATCAGGTGCGCTACGGCTACCCGGCCGACGTGATCGCCGCGGCCGCGGCGGCGGCCGACGAGGTGTTCGACGCGATCACCGCCGACGCCGAGCCGTTCGCCACCGAGTTTCGCCCGTGGCTGGCCCGGGCCGCCGAGCTCACCCTGCGAGAACCGACCTGCTGACCGGTGTCAGGTCGACCCGAGCGGTGGGAGGTGCCCCAGCTTCTCCGGGTTGAGCTGGTTGAAGACCGCGGTGATCCGGCCGTCGGCGATCCCGAACGCCATCACCACCGCGGTGTGGTTGCCGCCGAGCTCGCCCGCGCCGTACAGGCCGAGGTCGCCGTTGACCAGCACCGGCAGCAGCACCACGTCCGGGTCGCTGGCCCGCCGGCCGAGGTTGAACAGGAACCGGCCGACCCGCTCGGCGCCGCTGACGGGTTCCCGGATCGACGGGGCGAGGCCGCCGCCGTCGCCGGTCAGGGTGACGTCCGGTGCCAGTACGGCGAGCAGCCCGGCCAGGTCGCCCTGTTGGCAGGCGCGCAGGAACGCGGCGACGACCCGGCGCTGCTCGGCCAGCTCCGCGTTGTGCCGGGGCACACCCGAGTCGCGCACCGCGCGCCGGCCGCGGGAGGCGAGCGCCCGCGCCGCCTCGGTCCGGATGCCCAGCGTGTCGGCGATCTGGTCGAACGGCACGTCGAACACGTCGTGCAGGACGAACGCGACCCGCTGCTCCGGGGTGAGGCGCTCCAGCAACGCGAGCAGTGCCATGCTCACCTCGTCGGTACGGGCGACGTGCTCGCCCGGGTCGAGCGTGGCGACGTCGGCGAGCGGTCGCACCACCGGCTCCGGCAGCCAGGATCCCACGTACGCCTCCCGGCGCACCCGCGCCGAGCGCAGCACGTCCAGGCAGATCCGCCCGGTGACGGTGGTCAGCCAGGCGCGCGGATCGTCGATCGCGGTCTGGTCCACGTCGCGCCAGCGCAGCCACGCCTCCTGCACCGCGTCCTCGGCCTCGGCGATGCCCCCGAGCAGGCGGTACGCGACGCCGGTGAGGTGGTCCCGGTGCCGCTCGAACTCGTCGGCCATCTCCCGATTCTGCGCCCCGGGGCCGGGTGGCCGCCGATCCGGCCCCGGATCCGGGCGCGTTGTGCCAGCGTGGAGCCATGTTTCGGGGTACCGCAGGGCGAGTCGCGGACGGCGAGCCGGACTACCCGTACCTGCGGTTCGGGCACGCGCACAACGACTACCGGCACCGGCGGCCGCTGCTCGCCGCGCTGCACTTCGGGTACGCGAGCGTCGAGGCCGACGTCTTCCCGGTGCGCGGTGACCTGCTCGTCGGGCACAGCCGGCGGGAGCTGGCGCCGCACCGCACCCTGACCCGGCTGTACCTGGAGCCGCTCGCGGAACGGGTCCGCCGGCTCGGTGCGGTGTACCCGGGGGCGCCGCGCGGGCTGCAACTGCTGGTGGAGGCGAAGGACGAGCCGGTGGAGTGCTGCACGCTGCTCGCCGAGCAGCTCGGCCGGTACCCCGGGTTGTTCACCCGGTACGCCGGCGACGCCGTCCACAGTGGACCGGTCAGCGTGGTGGTGACCGGCGCGGGTACGCCGCACGAGTTCGTCGCCGAGTGGCCGGAACGGCTGCTGGGCTGCGACGGCACGCTGGCCGAGGTGTCCGGCAAGCGGTTGCCACCGCAGCTGGTGCCGCTGGTCAGCGAGCGCTGGACGAATCTGTTCCGGTGGCGCGGCAACGGCCCGTTCCCGGCCCGGGAGCGGCGCCGGCTGGCCGAGCTGGTCGACCGGGTGCACGCGGACGGCCGGGCGCTGCGGTTCTGGGGCGGCCCGTCCTGGCGTTCCGGGGTGCGCCGTCGCTTCTGGCGCGCGCTGGCCACCGCCGGCGTCGACTACCTCGGCAGCGACCACCTGCGCGAACTCGCCGACCTCGCCGCCGACCTCCGCACCCCGGCGAGCGCACCGGATCCGACCGGCTGACCCGCCGCGGCCGGCCGGGGCAGGTCGCTGGCGGCGGGTGTACGACGTCGGATCCCGCCGCGCGACAGCACGGCAACGTGGTTTTCCGGCGTCAGCCGAGCTGCCCGTGGCGTTTGAGCACCCGGACCGACGGGGCTGTCTCGTACCCGGTGACGCCGGGGAGCCGGCCGATCGGCCCGCCGAGGTACTCGAACAGGCCGCGGGCGTCCGGGCAGCTGACGCTGGCGATCAGGTTGATCGGACCGGTGACCGCGGCGGCGAAGTTCACCGGGGCGTGCCGGATCAGCTGATCGGCCGCCGCGAACAGCTCGCTGGGCAGCACCGACAGGAAGATCATCGCGGTGGTGTCGACCTCGATCAGGTCGTTGACCAGGTCGAGGTCGAACCGGACCTGGCCGGTCGAGCGCAGCGTGTCGAGCCGGCGGCGGGCGGTCGACTCCGAGCAGCCGGCGGCGCGGGCCAGCTCGGCGTGGCCGGCCCGACCGTCCCGGCCGAGTACGGCGAGGATCGCGCGGTCGGCGTCGTCCGGCGGGACGGGCGGCAGCCCGGTCGGCGCGGGCTGCCGCAGCGCGTCCACCTCGGCCGGTTCGAGCCCGTCGCCGAGCCGGTGCACGAACAGCGTCGGGTCCGGCTCGTAGCCGCGCAGCAGCTGGTAGGCGGTGAAGTCGGTGATCCGCGGGGTGCGCGGCAGCTTGCCGAGCAGCAGCGCGTCCCGGCTGGCCCGGGTGTCCGGCCGGGTGGAGCACAGCACCTCGCTGCCGCCGGAGACCAGATGCACCCAGTACGTGTCGGTGCGGCGGGCGAGCGCCTCGGCGATCGGTGCCGCCGCGTCCGGAGTGGAGCGCAGCCGGAAGAACCACTGCTCCATCCCGTACCACTCCGGGACGCCGACCACGCGCAGCCCGCCGGACGACCGCAGCCGCGCGTACCGCCGGGCGACGGTCTGGTCGGAGACCCCGAGCACCGCGCCCATCCGGGCGAACGAGGCCCGGCCGTCCACCTTCAGGGCGTGTACGAGGCGCCGGTCGAGCCGGTCCAGCGGAACGGATTCCATCGCCCGACCCTAGCTCATGTCGGATTCCGCCACCGGGACGCGGATGATTGGGAATCCCGCCATCCCCCGCGCAGGCTGACCGGCGAGACGAATCCGCAACGGGAGGAACGATCATGCGGAAGTGGGGGCCGTTGCTCGCGGTCTGCCTGGGCAACCTGATGCTCATGATCGACGTGACGATCGTGGTCGTCGCGCTGCCGACGATGGGCGAGCACCTGGACGCCTCGTTCGGCGAGCTGCAGTGGGTGATCGACGGGTACGCGCTGGTGCTGGCCGCGTTGCTGCTGACGGTCGGGTCGCTGGCCGACCGGTACGGGCGGCGGCGCAGCTACCTGGCCGGGCTGGTGGTGTTCGCGGCCGCCTCGCTGGCCAGCGCGCTCGCCCCGAACGCGCCGGTGCTGATCGCCGCGCGGGCGGTGCAGGGCGTCGGGGGCGCGGCGATGCTCGCCACCTCGATGGCGCTGCTGACCGCCAGCTACACCGGCAAGGACCGCGGGATCGCGTTCGGCGTCTGGGGTGCGGTGTCCGGCGCGTCCGCGGCGGCCGGGCCGATCGCCGGCGGGCTGCTCACCGAGTACCTGAACTGGCAGTCGATCTTCCTGGTCAACGTGCCGGTGTGCGTGGTCGCGGTGGCGCTGTCGGCGCGGATGCTCACCGAATCGCGCAATCCGCACGCCGGCCGGCTGGACGTACCGGGCATGATCGGGTTCTCGGTCGCGGCCGGTGCGGCGACGTTCGCGCTGATCCGCGGCGCCGCCAACGGCTGGACCTCGGCCGGCACGCTCGGCCCGTTCGCGCTGGCGGCGGTGTCGCTGGCGGTGTTCCTGGTGGTCGAGTCGCGGCGGCGGCACCCGATGCTGGACCTGTCGCTGTTCCGGAACCGCTCGGTCACCGCGCTGCTCGCCGCGGCGCTGCTGCTGCAGGCCGGTGCGTTCGGGTACCTGCCGTACACGTCGCTGTGGCTGCAGACGATGCTCGGCGACGGGCCGGTCCGGGCCGGGCTGGTCGGTGGGCTGGCGCTGTCCGCGGCCGGGTTCGTGGTGTCCGCGCTGGCCGGCCGGCTGCTGCACGGCATCTCGCCGAAGCTGCCGGTCGGCCTGGGGCTGCTGGTACTCGCGGCCGGTGACCTGCTCGAGGCACGGCTGACCGCCGGCGCGGCCGGTACCCGGTTGATCCCCGGGCTGCTCGTCGCGGGCGTCGGGATGGGGCTGGCGTTGCCGACGCTGTCCGGCGCGGTGATGGCCGCGGTGCCCCGGCACCGGGCCGGCATGGCCGGCGGCGCGCTGAACACGTTCCGCCAGCTCGGCCAGGCGCTCGGGATCGCGGTACTGGGCGCGGTGTTCTCCGGCGGGCTGTCCGCCGGGCTGCCGGCGGAGGCGCCGGCCGGTACCGCGGCGGCGCTCGCCGCCGGCCAGGGCCAGGCGGTGCTGGCGCACGTACCGGCGGCCACCAGGGACACCGTGGCGCACGCGTTCCGGGCCGCGTTCGCGGTCGGCATCAACCGCACCCTGGTGGTGTCCGGCCTGCTCGCCGCGATCGCCGGCGTCCTCGTACTGGCGTTGGTCGCCGGCCGCGGCGCCGCGGCCGCCACCGCCGACCCGGCACGATCCACCGACCCGGCACCGCCCCGCGGCCCGGCTACGCCCGGCGACCCGGCGCGGACCGCCGAAGCGGCGCGGGCCGCCGAAGCGGCGCGGACCGCTGATGCGGCGCGGGCCGGCGCGGCGGCGCCGGGCGAGGCCAGGGATGCGGCCGCCGGGCCGCAGCGGGTCCCGTTCGGGTCGCCCAGCGGGGCGGAAAACCGTTCGCCGGGTACGGATTCCGACGTCATGCTGGACTAGAGATCGCACCGGGCGAGGCCGAGTACAGCCTCTCGTTCCGGCGATCTCTCGGCCGCCGGGGCTGGGCCAGCTCCGGTGGACACGGAACCGAGTTGCCAGGCGCGGTGCGGGTCGCACAACCCGCACCGCGCCGCCGTGTTCCGGGCCGCCGGCACCGACGCGGCGACACCCGTTCGGGTGTGCGGAATGCCGAGACTGCGCGGGTTTCGTGCGGCAGTATGCGATTGAGGACGCTGCGAATACTTTCCGTGTCGTCAGCAGCGCACACCGTATAGGTCACGCGGGGCGTACATGAACGGGAGGTGAACGCCGACTGAACCGGTCTCGACCAGGGGTGGTCGGGTGTTTTGCCAGCTCGGGGCATGCCTAGCATCGGACCGGCCGGGCGCCGGAGCGCGCCGTCGCGACGACGGTGGCAGGGGCTCCGGCTCGCGGCATCCGCCGTGACACCATCCGCGATCGCGACGAGGTTGCCGTGCGATTCAAGCTCCGTCCGTCCGAGGACGCCTTCTACGACTTCTTCAACCAGGCGGCCCACAACCTGGTCCGGGGCGCCGAGCTGCTGACCGGTTTGACCGTCGGCGCCAGCGCCGACCAGATCCAGTCCATCTCGGAGGGTCTGCAGGACGTCGAACACGCCAACGACGACGTCACCCACGCGCTGTACAACAAGGTGAACTCGACGTTCATCACCCCGTTCGACCGGGAGGACATCTACCGGCTCGGGTCCGGCCTGGACGACGTGATGGACGCGATGGAGTCCGCCGGCAACCTGGTCTACCTGTACGGGCTGTCCGAGATCCCCTCGCTGCCCCGGGAGATGTCCGAGCAGATCGAGACGCTCAACCAGCTGGCCCGGCTCACCGCCGAGGCGATGCCGAAGCTCAAGGGCATGAAGGGGCTCGAACCGTACTGGATCGAGGTCAACCGGCTGGAGAACGAGGGCGACCGGCAGTACCGGATGCTGCTCGTGCGGCTGTTCTCCGGCGAGTACGAGCCGCTCAACGTGCTGAAGATGAAGGAAGTCGCGGACGACCTGGAAGAGGCGATCGACGCGTTCGAGCACGTCGCCAACACGGTCGAGACCATCGCGGCCAAGGAGTCCTGACCCGGTGAGCGCTCTGCTGATCGGCGCCATCGTGGTGATCGTGATGACGATGGTGTTCGCGTTCACCAACGGATTCCACGACGCCGCCAACGCGATCGCCACCTCGGTGTCGACTCGCGCGCTTCCACCCCGGGTCGCCCTGCTCATGGCGGCGCTCGGCAACCTGGTCGGCTCGTTCTTCGGCGCGAAGGTCGCCGGCACCGTGGGCGAGGGCATCGTCGCCCTGCCGACCGGCACCAAGAGCCTGGTGGTGGTGTTCGCCGGCCTGTTCGGCGCGGTCGCCTGGAACCTGATCACCTGGTACTTCGGGCTGCCGGCGTCGTCGTCCCACTCGCTGATCGGGGGGCTCGTCGGCGCCACCCTGGCCGCGCTCAGCCTCGGCCTGGACGGCCAGGTGCTCTGGTCCGGCATCCTGGACAAGGTCATCGTTCCGATGATCATCTCGCCGGTCATCGGCCTGGTGGTCGGCTACCTGGTCATGCTCGCGGTGATGTGGACGTTCCGCCGCTCCGCGCCGGGCAAACTGAACCGCGGCTTCCGGTACGCGCAGACCGGCTCGGCGGCGCTGATGGCGCTCGGGCACGGCATGCAGGACGCCGCCAAGTCGATGGGCATCGTGGTCCTCGCCCTCAACATCAGCGGTATGCAGCACGATCACCACATCCCCTGGTGGGTCTACCTGCTGACGGCCGGGGTGATGGCCGCGGGCACCTACTCGGGTGGCTGGCGCGTGATCCGCACCCTCGGTCGCCGGATCATCCACCTCGACCCGCCGCAGGGTTTCGCGGCGGAGCTCAGCGGCGCGGCCGTGCTGTTCGGCGCCTCGATGGGTTTCGGCGTCCCGATCTCCACGACGCACACCATCACGGCGGCGATCATGGGCGTGGGTGCGACGAAACGGCTGTCCGCGGTCCGGTGGGGTGTCGCCGGGAACATCGTCATCGCGTGGGTGCTCACCCTGCCGGCGGCGGGGCTGTTCGCGCTCGTCATGTACTACCTGGCGCACCTGCTGCTGGGCTGAGTCCGCTACCCGGTCACTCCGCCGGGTAGCGGACGCCGAGCTGGGCGCGGGCGGCGTCCAGGGTGCGCAGTACGGCGAGGGTGTCGGCGAGCGGCAGCAGCGGGCTGTCCGTCTCGCCGGCGCGCAGGCAACGCATCACCTCGGCCGCCTCGTGCACGTACCCGCGCCCGGACGGTGCGGCGGTGACCTGCTCGACGTGCGTACCCCGGTACAGCCGGAAGCCGTGCGGGGCGAAGAACCCGCGGTCCAGCTCGATCCGGCCCGCGTCGCCGGACACCGCCGCCACCCGCGGCGTGTCCGCCGCGATCGAGCAGGTCAGCGTGGCGACGGCGCCGGAGTCGTGGCCGAGCAGCAGGCCGACCGTCTCGTCCACCCCCTCCGCGGTACGGGTGCCGGTCGCCGTCACCGTCGCCGGCTCGCCGAGCACCAGCTGCGCGAACGCCACCGGGTAGACGCCCAGGTCGAGCAGCGCACCGCCGCCGAGCGCCGGGTCCCGCAGCCGGTGCGTCGGGGCGAACTCGCCGGTCAGCCCGAAGTCGGCGGACACCACCCGCGGGGTACCGATGGCGCCGGCGGCGATCCGCGCGGTCAGCTCCCGTACCGCCGGCAGCGTCCTGGTCCACATCGCCTCGACGAGCAGCACGCCCGCCGCCCTGGCCCGCGCCACCAGGTCCTCGGCCTGCGGGGCGGACAGCGCCGCCGGCTTCTCCACCAGTACCGCCTTGCCGGCGTCCAGACAGGCCGCCGCCGCGGCGTGGTGCGCGCTGTGCGGGGTGGCCACGTACACGACGTCCACGTCGCCGTCCGCGGCCAGCTCCGCCCAGCTGCCGTACGCGCGGGGGATGTCGTACCGGTCGGCGAAGAGCCGGGCCGCCTCGACGCTGCGCGAGCCGACCGCCACCACCTCGGCGTCCGGCATCGTCAGCAGGTCCTCGGTGAACGTCGCCGCGATCCCGCCGGTGGCGAGGATGCCCCACCTGATCTTCCGCATCCACCCACTCTGCCAGCCCCGGCGCGCGCCGGTAGATTCGCGGACGTGGATGCCTACCTCATCGACGCGGTACGCACCCCGTTCGGGCGCTACCGTGGCGGCCTGTCCGGGATCCGGACCGACGATCTCGCCGCCCTGCCCCTCGCCGAGCTGGTCCGCCGGCACCACGGCCTCGACCCGGCGACCATCGACGACGTGGTACTCGGCGACGCGAACGGCGCCGGCGAGGACAACCGCAACGTGGCCCGGATGGCGGCGCTGCTCGCCGGGCTGCCGGTGACCGTGCCCGGCAGTACCGTCAACCGGTTGTGCGGCTCCGGCGGCGAGGCGATCGTGCAGGCCGGCCGCGCGGTCGCGGTCGGCGACGCCCGGCTGGTCGTGGCCGGCGGGGTGGAGAGCATGAGCCGCGCCCCGTACGTGCTGCCGCCGCCGGACGAGGAGCTGCCGCGGTCGATGCAGCTGTACCCGACGCGGCTCGGCTGGCGGATGGTCAATCCGGCGTTCCCGGACACCTGGACCGCGTCGCTCGGCGCCTGCGCCGAGCAGGTCGCCGTCGAGCTCGGCATCGGCCGGGCCGAGCAGGACGAGTGGGCGCTGCGCAGCCACCAGCTCGCCGCCGCGGCCTGGCAGCGCGGACTGCACGACGACTACGTGCTGACGGTCGATCGGGTCCGCCGCGACGAGTCGATCCGGGACGACACCTCGGCCGCCAAGCTGGCGAAGCTGAAGCCGGCGTTCACCCCGGACGGGCCGGTCACCGCCGGCAACTCCTCGCCGCTCAACGACGGCGCGCTCGCCGCGTTCGTCGGGACCGCCGAGGTGGCCGCGGAGCTCGGCGTCACGCCGCTCGGCCGGCTGGTCGCCACCGCGGTCGTCGGGGTCGAACCGAACCGGTACTCCACCGCGCCGGTCGCCGCGATCCAGCGCGTGCTGGACCGTACCGGACTGTCCACGTCGGACATCGTGGCCTGGGAGCTGAACGAGGCGTTCGCCGCGATGGTGCTGAGCTGCCTGCACGAGCTGCCGGGCATTGCGCGCGACCGGGTCAACCCGAACGGTGGCGCGATCGCGATGGGGCATCCGCTGGGGGCGTCGGCGGCCCGGGTCATGGTCGACGTGTGCCGCGAGGTTCGGCGGCGGGGCGGGGGCTTCGGCGTCGCGGCTGCCTGCATCGGGGTCGGGCAGGGCATCGCTGCGGTCTTCGAGGTGTGAATAAGGGTCGGGTCCGGCTCGGTGCGCCGGGGTGCCAGGTGCGGGGCCAGCTCCGGTGCGCGGGCTGGTGGGGTGAGGGCCACCTCTGTCTGCTGCTTTGACCCCGCGTGGGGGAGAGCGTGGGGCGGGGCTTCGCCCCTCCCCACACCCCTCCCCGTCAAGGGGGCAGTCGCCCCCTTGACCATCCCCCGGCCGGGGAAGCGGAGACGCGATCCTGACCCCGCCTGGCCGCCTCGGAAGGTCGGGGGCCGGTGATCGGCTCGGACGCCGCCTAGCTCGCATCGGAACTTCGGGGTCCGGTGATGCTGGCCCGACGCCGCCTGGCTCGCTTCGGGAGCCGGGGGCGCGGAGACGCGATCCTAACCCCGCCTGGCCGCCTCGGAAGGTCGGGGACCGGTGATCGGCTTGGACGCCGCCTAGCTCGCATCGGAACTCCGGGGCCTGGTGATGCTGGCCCGACGCCGCCTGGCTCGCTTCGGAGGCGGGGGGACGGGCCAGGCCGCTTCGGGAGGGTGGCGGGGGTCAGGGGCGGGAGGTGTGGTGGGCGAGGGGCAGGCAGGTGGCGAGGAGGGCGGCGGCGGTGAGGGCGAAGGCGAGGGCGAAGCCGGCGTGGGTGGCGAGGGTGCCGAGGAGGATGCCGCCGACGCCGGTACCCGCGTCCAGGGACATGTTCCAGACGGCGCTGGCGGTGCCGTGCCGGCCGGCGCCGGCTCGTTCGAAGAGCAGCACCAGGGTCTGGTTCTGGGCGGCGCCGAACCCGACGCCGAGCAGCAGCGCGCCGAGCAGCGCGACGGCGACGCCGGGGCCGGTACCGAGGTGTCCGCCGAGGCCGACGAGGGCCAGGCCGGCGCCGGCACCGAGCACCGCGACCGGCAGGATCGCCCGGACCGCGCGGGTGCCGGGGGCGCGGTCGGCGAGCTGGCCGGCGCCCCAGCGGCCGGCGAGGGCGGCGGCGCCGAAGACGGCGAGCACGGCGGCGGAGGCGGCCGGTACCGACAGCGGCGCGAAGGTGATGATGCCGGTCGCGGCGACGGCGATCGGGAGCATCACCGCGACCGGCCCGACGATCGCGGCCAGCGGCGGCCGGCCGGTGTCGGCCGGCGGGTGCGTCGCCGGGGTGCGGCGGATGGCGAGGATCGCCGCGGCCGCGGCGAGCGGCACCACGGTGATCGCGACGAACAGTGACGGGTAGCCGACCAGGTCGACCCCGGCAACGGCGACCGGCACCAGGGCGACGTTGGGCAGCGCCACGGCCAGCCCGTACGCGCCGCTGGCCCGGCCGCGCCGCTCCGGTGGCGCGAGTTCGGCGACGAGCGCGCTGCCGGAGACGCTGAGCAGGCCGAACCCGATGCCGCGCAGCGCGGACACCGCGATCAGCGGCGGCAGCGCATCGGTCAGCGCGTACCCGATGGTGGGCGGCACCATGATCGCGACGCCGAGCGCGAACGTGGCGTGGAAGCCGACGCGCCGCCCGAGCAGCGGTACGAGTGCCTGGGTGAGCACCGTGGTGAGCATGAACACGCTGGTGGTGACGCCGGCGCCGGCCGGGCTGGCGCCGCCGTGCGCGGCCCACGCGGTGACGACCGGCAGCAGTACCGCGTAGTTCGCGAAGGCGCCGACGGTGGCGACGAGCAGGGCCGGGAAGCCGCGCCGGGGCGGGGCGGCGACGGGCTCGCAGGTGACGGACACGCTTCCTGTCTAGGGGCGGACCACCCATCACGTCAAACGAATGTTGCTGATGTGACCCATCGCTACTGTTGATACATGGAGCTTCGCCTGCTGCGCACCTTCCGGGCGGTCGCCGCCACCGGCAGCTTCACCCGCGCCGCCGCCGACCTCGGGTACGTGCAGTCCAACGTCACCGCGCAGATCAAGGCGCTGGAACGGGAGGTCGGCGCGCCGCTGTTCGAGCGGCTCGGCCGGCGCATCGTGATCACCGACGCCGGCCGACGCCTCGTCGAGTACGCGGACCGCATCCTCCGGCTCGCCGACGACGCGCACGCCGAACTGCGCGCGATGTCCGCGGGCGACGGCGAGCTCGTCGGCACCCTGCGGATCGGCGCCGCCGAGACCCTCTGCGCGTACCGGCTGCCGCACGTGCTGCGGGCCCTCGCCGACCGGCATCCGCGGCTGCGGGTGGTGTTCCGGCCGGCGTCCCGCACCGAGCTGCTCGCCGACCTGTCCGCGGCCCGGTTGGACGCGGCGCTGCTGCTGGAGGAGCCGATCGCCGGCACCGGACTCGCGGTCGAGTCGCTCGCGGTCGAGCCGCTGCTGCTGGTCGCCGCGCCGGACCACCAGCTGGCCGGGGCGACGGCGGTGGCCCCCGCCGACCTCGCCGACCAGCCGCTGATCCAGGTCGAGGAGGGCTGCGCGCACCGGGAGGTGTTCGACCGGCAGCTGCGCGCCGGCGGTGTCGCCCCGCCGGTACTGGCCGAATTCGTCAGCCTGGAGGCGGTCAAGCAGTGCGCGGTGGCGGGGCTCGGCGTGGCGATGCTGCCCGCCGTCGCGGTGGCCGGCGAACTGCGCCGCGGCGATCTCGTCGTACTTCCCTGGCAGCCGGGCGCGGGCGCACCCGTGCTGCACACCCAGGCGGTCCGGCTCGCCCGCCGCTCCCCGACCTCCGCCCTCACCGCCCTGCTCGACCTGGCCCGTACCCAGTGGGCCGGATGACGGAACGCCGGCACGTCGGCGTTGCACCTCGCCCGGTCCCGGATCAGGCCCGGTCCGCTTCGTAGTACTCGAGGAACATGTCGATGCCGGCGGCGATCAGGCGTTCGGTGAGCGCCGGTTCGATGTGCCCGCCGTAGGTGGCGTAGACGAAGTGCGGGTAGAGCACCAGCGAGTAGAGCTGGATCACCGCCACCTCGACGTCGGGCATCGCGAGCACGCCCTGCTTGGCCAGGTCACGAAAGAGCGTCTCGAGGATCGGCGAGACCCGTCCGGGGCCGCCGGCCTCCCACGATGCGCCGAGCTCCGGGAACCGGCGGATCTCGCTGGTGACGAGGCTGCGCAGGGCGAGCACGTCCGGCTCGGTCATGCCGCGGACCCAGGCGTGCACGGTGCGGGTCAGCATCTGCCGCAGGTCGCCCGGGTCGACGAGCTCCTTCTCCAGCGTGGCGGCCGGTTCGCCGAGAGCGTGCTCCAGCGAGTCGCCGACGACGGCGGTGAACAGCTCTTCCTTGCTGCCGAAGTGGTTGTAGACCGTCACCTTCGAGACGCCCGCGCGGGCGGCGATGAGGTCCATGCTCACGCCGAAACCCTGCCGGAGGAACTCGGCGCGTGCCGCCTGCACGATCGCGGCCCGCTTCCGCTCCGCCCGGTCGCCGGCGGGCACCCGCCTGGTGGTCTCGGTCATGCCGGGAAGCATACCGGACGCTGAACTGTGCGGTCGAGTTCACATGAACTGAACCGTTGAGTTCATGCGAACTGTTCAGTACAGTTCAGTTCGCTCGACGCGCTGCGGTCACGACGCCGCGCGCCCGGGTCGACCGGCCCGTCGAGCATCGACAACGGAGGGACCACGATGTCCGGTACCAACGCTTTCCACCAGCCGCTCACCCGCGAGAACACCGCCGTTCTGCTGGTGGACCACCAGGTCGGGCTGTTCTCCGGCGTGCGCGACATGACCATCCAGGACCTCAAGCACAACGTCGTCGCCCTGACCCGTGCGGCCCGGCGGCTCGGCCTGCCGGTCATCGCGACCACGACCGCCGCGGACGGCATGTGGGGCCCGCTCGCCCCGGAACTCGCCGCGGTACTGCCGGACGACCGGCCGGTGATCGACCGCAGCACCGTCAACGCCTGGCACGACGACCGGGTGCGGCAGGCCGTCGCCGACACCGGCCGGTCCGCGCTGATCATCGCCGGCATCTCGGTGGAGGTCTGCGCCGCGCTGCCGGCGATCGCCGCGCTGGCCGACGGGTACCGCAGCTGTGTCGCGGTCGATGCGTCCGGCACCTTCTGGGACACCAAGCGGGAGACGGGGCGGCTCCGGCTGCAGCAGGCCGGCGTCGTCGTGGGTGACTACTCGACGTTCCTGGTGGAGATCCTCGCCGACAACGCCGACCCGATCGCGAACGACGTGTACGCCGACCTCGACATGCCGTTCGCGACGCTGGTCGGCCAGATCTCCGCCGCGTACGCGACGGCGTGACGCGCCGCCCGCATCGTGGGCCTCCGACCGGGAGACCGTGGCCCGCGACCGTACATCCACGTTAACCGATGCCGGCGCGACCCGGTATCGGGAACCGGTGGAAGCCGTGGACCGGTTGGCACCGTTAGGTTCTGACGATGGGCACGAGCGAGTGCGACGCGGGCAGTTGGACGTTGGGCGACCGTACGGTGCACCGGATCGGTTTGGGGGTCAAGCGACTCGCGGCCGGGACGAGCGATCCCGGTACGGCGCAGGAACGCGCGATCGCGTTGCTGCGTCGGGCGGTGGAGCTGGGCGTCGATCACCTCGACACGGCGGCCTTCTATCCGACGTACGCCGACGACGGCGACCCGGCCCACGCGTTCAGGTCCTTGGGCTGGGCGAACGAGGTGATCCGGGCGGCGCTGGCACCGTACCCGGAACACCTGACGATCGTCACCAAGATCGGGCCAACCGGGCACGGGCTGGCCCGGCCGGACGAACTGCGCGGGCTGGTCGAGGCGGAACTGCGGCAGCTCGGCGTCGACCACCTCGACGTGGTGAACCTGCGGCTGCACGGTCTGGACTCGATCGCGGAGCACTTCGGCGTACTGGCCGAGCTACGCGACGCCGGCCTCATCCGGCACCTCGGGCTGTCCAACGTCCGGCCGCAGCATCTGGCGCAGGCGCAGCAGATCGCGCCGGTGGTGTGCGTGCAGAACCGTTACGGCGTCGACTTCGGCCGGGTCAACGACGAGCTGGTGGACAGCTGCGGCGCCCAGCACATCGCGTTCGTCCCGTTCTTCGCGCTGACCGCCACCGGACGGGAAGCCGGCGGGGTCGGCGCGAACGAGACGGTCACCGCGATCGCGCGGGCGCACGATGCGACGCCGGCCCAGGTACGGATCGCCTGGACCCTCGGCAGGGGGCCGCACGTGCTGGCCATTCCCGGCACCGGCGATCCACGGCACCTGGCCGAGAACCTCGCCGCCGGTGCGCTGCGGCTCAGCCCGGCCGAGACCGCCGCGCTCGACGCGGCGTCGTGATCAGACGGCGAAGGTGTCGGCCGGGGTGGTGGTGGGTTCGGCGGGGCGGGCCCGCCAGAGGTGGCTGGCCTGCGCGCCCAGCCGGGCCAGGTAGGCCGGGTTGAGGATCAGGTAGCGGCGCCAGAGCCGTTTCGGCTCGAGACCCAGGCGCCACAACCATTCCAGACCGCGCTGCTGCATCCACGGCGGCGGCTTGCGCAGGTCACCGGCGTGGTAGTCGAACGCGGCGCCGACCGCGAGCAGCGGCATCGACAGCAGCGGCCGCATCGCGTGCACGAAGATCTCCTGGCGCGGGCAGCCCAGCCCGACCAGCACGACCCGGGCGCCGGAATCGGTGATCCGGCGGGCGATCTCGGCCGGCTCACCAGGCCGCGCGGAGCGGAACTTGGACGGCTCCGCGCCGGCGATCTTCAACCCGGGGAACTGCGCCGCCAGCGCCGCGGACAGCTTGTCCAGCACCGGCTGGGTCGACCCGTAGAGGTAGATCGGCAGGCCCTCGGCGGCGCACCGCTCGACCACCTTCAGCGTCAGCGTCGGCCCGTACGTGCGGTCCGGGAGTTGCTTGTGGTGCAACAGGTTCAGCGCCCAGCGCACCGGCTGCCCGTCCGGCGTCACCAGGTCGAACGAGTTGAGCCGGGCCTCGTGCGCCCGGTCGGCCACGCCGGTCATCACGCCGTGCACCGCGAGCGCGGTGAGCGCCAGCGGCCGCTGCTCCCGCGCCGCGGCGAGCACCCTGTCGGTCGCGGCCTCGTAGTCGACGGCGTCCACGCAGACGCCGAGCACGTTGCCCTTGCCCCGATCGATCACGACCTGCCGCCCCTCACCGCACCCGCCGCGTCACGCCTGCGGCGTCCAGCGGTCGGCGTTCGCCTCGTACATCTCGCGCAGGATCGCCGGCACGTCGTACTGCTGCTTCCAGTCCGGGTAGTGCTCGCGGAACCGGCCCATGTCGCTGACGTACCACTGGTGGTCGCCGGTGCGCGCGGTCTCGTCGTACACGTGCCGCATCTCGACGCCGGAGATCTCCTCGGCGAGCCGGAAGGCTTCCAGGTGCGAGCAGTTGGACTGCCGGCCGCCGCCCAGGTTGTACACCTCGCCGACCCGCGGCGCGCGGAAGAACGCCTCGAACGCGGTCACCACGTCGTTGCTGTGGATCGCGTCCCGCACCATCTTCCCCTTGTACCCGTAGACGGTGTAGACGCGGCGCTCCATGTTGCAGCGCATCAGGTACGCGAGGAAGCCGTGCAGCTCGGCGGCCGAGTGCGCCGGCCCGGTCAGCGTGCCGCCGCGGAACGCCGCGGTCTTCAGCCCGAAGTAGCGGCCATATTCCTGCACCAGCACGTCGGCGGCGACCTTGGAGACGCCGAAGATCGAGTGCAGCGAGTGGTCGATGGACATGTCCTCGCGGATGCCCTCGTAGTAGGTGTGCGAGGCGTCCAGCTCGTACCGCGTCTCCTGCTCGACCAGCGGTAGGCGGTTCGGGGTGTCCCCGTACACCTTGTTGGTGGAGGTGAAGATGAACGGCGCGTCCGGCGCGTGCAGCCGGGTGTTCTCCAGCAGGTTCAGGGTGCCGACCGCGTTCACGTCGAAGTCGGTGAACGGCTCCTTCGCGGCCCAGTCGTGGCTGGGCTGCGCGGCGGTGTGGATCACCACCGCGATGTCCTTGCCGTACCGGGCGAACAGCGCCGCGACCGCATCCCGGTCCCGGATGTCGATGCTGTGGTGCTCGTAGGAGCTGCCCAGCTCGGACTGCAACTGCCGCACCTGCCAGGCGGTGGAGCCGTCCGCGCCGAAGAAGTAGCCGCGCATGTCGTTGTCGATGCCGACCACGGTCAGGCCCAGCTTGGCGAAGTGCCGGACCGACTCCGAACCGATCAGGCCGGCCGAGCCGGTCACGAGTGCGACGCTCACGAAAAACTCCTTCGGCCCTGCCTTCGGTGAAGGGCCGCCCGGCCCCGTTGCCGCGGCCCATCGTAACGGCGCCGTCCCGCTGGACGCGGCCCGGCGCCCGGGTGCGCCGGCGAGACGGTGGGATCGCACGGTATTACCGGCGAGACGGAGAGGATCGGCACGGTGGGACCACCGGCGAGACGGTGGGGCTACCGGCGCGAGGTGGAACGGCACGGTACCAGCGGCTGGCCGGTGCGAGCGGTGGTGCCGCGGTGGCGACGGGCGGGCATCAGCGGGCGGTGGACGGGGAGGCCGAGGCGGAACCGGACGCCGAGGTGCTCGGGCTCGGAGACGGGGACGGGGAGGTCGTCGGGACCGCGCCGCCCGCCGCCACCGGGCCGGGCAGCTTGGCCGATTTCGGCGCCGCGGTGGCCGAACCGATCAGGGTGACCGAGCCGACACTCAACCGGGCACCGGTGACCACACCGTCGTCGGCCAGGCAGTACGTGCCGGACGGGACCGGCGAGGACAGCGACGCCGCGGTAGGCTCGATGGAGAAGCAGGAGCCGGGCACCCCGGTCGGGTTCTTCGCCGTGTCGATCGACAGCGCCTCGCTGCGGTCACCGACGATCGCCAGCCAGGACAGCCACAACCGCTCGATCTTCGGGTCGTACTTCGCCGGCACCGAACCGCCCTTGCCGGCCACCCGGGCGCAGGACTGCGCGTCGCCGAGCCCGCACTGGTACACCCCGGCGGCGTTGCCGACGACCGCCACGTCGGTGCCGCCGCCGAGCCCGCCCTTCGGGACGTCGAAGCGCCAGGAACCGTCGGTGGCCAGCGTCACGGTGATCGTCGAAGTCGTCTTCCGGCCGCCCGGCGAGTACTCGTAGCGCGCCACGTACCGCTTGTCCGCGGCGGCGGCGACCAGGCCGGCGAGCCGGTCGGCCGGGCTGCCCTCATCGTGCGCGGCGGGGGTCGGCGGCTCGGTCGGGTCCGGCGTCCTCGCCTTGCCGCCGCAGCCGGTCAGCGCCACCGACGTGGCGACGAGCAGTACGGGCATCAGGGCAGCGGTCCGGGTACGCACTCGATCATTGTGGGCGGCCGGCGCACGGATCCCGGGGATGCCACGCAGGGCGCGTCCCCGCCCGCGGCGGGCACGAGATCCGGAACCCGCACCCGCCGCACCGCGACGATCTCCCGGAACCCGACCCGCCGGCGCCGCGTCGGGATTCCGGAACGTGCACTCGCGGTACCGCGTGTGAGCGATTCGTCGCATGCTGGGACGTGGGGTGGCCGCACCCCGCCTGGCCGGTACCCTGGCAGCCGCCAGATCGACCTGAGGGCCATCCGGGCACCCTCGCAGAAGGGGTAGGTGTGACACTCGTCGTCCAGAAGTACGGCGGCTCATCGGTCGCCGACGCGGAACGGATCAAGCGGGTCGCCGAGCGCATCGTCTCGGCCCGTAAAGCCGGCGACGACGTGGCGGTCGTGGTCTCCGCGATGGGCGACACGACCGACGACCTGCTCGACCTGGCCCACCAGGTGTCCCCGCTGCCGCCCGGCCGCGAGCTGGACATGCTGCTCACCTCCGGTGAGCGGATCTCGATGGCGCTGCTCGCGATGGCGATCCACAACCTCGGGTACGAGGCGCGCTCGTTCACCGGTTCCCAGGCCGGCGTGATCACCACCTCCTCGCACGGCAAGGCGCGGATCATCGACGTGACGCCGGGTCGGCTGCAGAGCGCGATCGACGAGGGTGCGGTGGCGATCCTGGCCGGGTTCCAGGGCATCGCCCAGGACACCAAGGACATCACCACCCTCGGCCGGGGCGGTTCGGACACCACCGCGGTGGCGCTGGCCGCCGCGATGCACGCCGACCAGTGCGAGATCTACACCGACGTGGACGGCGTGTTCACCGCCGATCCGCGCATCGTCCCGACCGCGCACAAGCTCGATACCGTGACGTACGAGGAGATGTTGGAGCTGGCCGCGTCCGGGGCGAAGGTGCTGCACCTGCGCGCCGTCGAGTACGCCCGCCGGTTCAACATGCCGATCCATGTCCGCTCGTCGTACTCGACCAAGCCCGGCACGATCGTCGCCGGCTCGATGGAGGATCTTCCCGTGGAACAGGCACTGATCTCAGGGGTCGCGCACGACCGCAGCGAAGCCAAGATCACCGTCCTGTCGGTGCCGGACGAGCCGGGCCGGGCGGCGAAGATCTTCCAGGTCGTCACGGACGCCGAGATCAACATCGACATGATCGTGCAGAACGTGTCGACCAAGGCCACCGGCCGCACCGACATCTCGTTCACGCTGCCGAAGACCGACGGCGCGGCCGCGATGACCGCGCTGCAGAAGACGCGCGACGAGATCGGCTTCGAAGGCCTGCTGTTCGACGACCACATCGGCAAGGTGTCGCTGGTCGGCGCCGGGATGCGGTCCAACCCGGGCGTCGCCGCGACGTTCTTCCGGGCGCTGTCCGAGGCCGGGGTCAACATCGAGATGATCTCCACGTCCGAGATCCGCGTCTCCGTGGTCTGCCGCGACACCGACCTGGACGAGGCGGTCCGCGCGCTGCACGAGGCGTTCGACCTCGGCGGCGACGAGGAAGCGGTGGTCTACGCCGGCACCGGTCGGTGATCGGCGGTGGCCTCGAACGAGCCGGCGAGAGGCGCCGCGCCGGCGCCGTGCCTGGCGGTCGTCGGCGCCACCGGCGCGGTCGGCCGGGTGGTGTGCGAGCTGCTGTCGTCCCGCAAGGACGTCTGGGGTGAGATCCGGCTGATCGCGTCCGCCCGGTCGGCCGGCCGCACCCTGCCGGTCCGCGCCGAGCAGCTGACGGTACGAGAGCTCGCCCCGGCGGCGTTCGACGGCGTCGACGTGGCGCTGTTCGACGTGCCCGACGACGTCGCCGCGGAGTGGGTGCCGGTCGCCGTCGAGCACGGCGCGACGGTGGTGGACAACTCCGCCGCGTTCCGGCTCGACCCGGACGTGCCGCTGGTCGTACCGGAGGTGAACCCGGAGCGGATCCGGGACCGCGGCAAGGGCATCGTCGCGAACCCGAACTGCACCACGCTCGCGATGATCGTGGCGATCGGTGCGTTGCACCGGGAGTACGGGCTGCGCGAGCTGATCATCTCCACCTACCAGGCCGCGTCCGGCGCCGGCCAGTCCGGCATCGACACGCTGCACGACCAGGTGACGAAGGTGTCCGGGGACCGTACGGTCGGGACCCGGGCCGGCGACGTGCGGCGCACCGTCGGCGACGAGCTCGGCCCGTTCCCGGCCCCGCTGGCGCTGAACGTGGTGCCGTGGGCCGGCTCGCTGCGCGACCACGGCTGGTCGTCGGAGGAGTTGAAGCTGCGCAACGAGTCCCGCAAGATCCTCGGCCTGCCCGACCTGAAGGTGTCCGCCACCTGCGTCCGGGTGCCGGTGGTGACCGGGCACTCGGTCGCGGTGCACGCGGTGTTCGGTGCCGAGGTCTCCGCCGACGACGCGCAGGAGATCATCAAGCAGGCGCCGGGTGTGGTGCTGGTGGACGACCCGGCCGAGGGCGAGTTCCCGACCCCGGCCGATGCCGTCGGTACCGATCCGACCTGGGCCGGCCGGGTCCGCCGCGCGCTGGACGACCCGCGCGCGCTCGACCTGTTCCTGGTCGGCGACAACCTGCGCAAGGGCGCCGCGCTCAACACCGTGCAGATCGCCGAACTGATCGCCGCCGAACCACGCTGACCCGGCCGGCGGTCGGCGCTGGGACGGTCGCCGTGGGGACGGTCGGCGCTGGGACGTTCGCCGTTGGGGCGGTCGGCGTGGGGGCGGTCGGCGTTGGTTCGGGGCGGTCAGCGCTGGTAGCGGGCGGCCATCGCGGCGAACACCGCCCGCGGGGTCCGCACCCCGTCGGCGCCGACGCCGACCACGCCGTACGAGCCGAGGTCGGCGTCGCCGGTGCGCAGGAAGTCGGCGAAGGTGAACCAGAGCGCGGTGTGCACACCCGCCGCGTCGAACACGTCCAGCAGCTCGGTCAGGTACCGCACCTGCTCCTGCTCGTCGCGCCGCGCGCCGTCGGGTACCTGCCAGGCGGTGCCGCCGCGGTCCCCGGCGCCCCGGTACGGGCAGGTGCCGAACTCGGTGACCGCCACCGGCTTGCCGTGCCGGAACTGCTCGCGCAGCAGCTCCGGGTAGCTCGCGGCGTTGTGCGCGGCCCGGTACGCGTCGATCCCGACGATGTCGTAGGGCGCCCAGTCGACCGCCTCCCACGAGCCGGACGCGTAGCTGACCGGCCCGTCGAAGACGCCCCGGACCCGCTCGACGGTCGCCGTCAGGAACCCGTTCACCCGCTCGGCGACCGGGCCGAGCGACAGCCACCAGTCGAGGTCGGCGGCGGCGACGGCGGCCAGCCGGTCCCGGTAGGTGTCGCCGGGCAGGAACCCGGCGGCGAACAGGCTCAGCTCGCAGCCGGTCAGGTAGGTCACGTCGGCGCCGCGCCGGCGTAGCCGTTCGGCCCGGACCGCACCGTCGACGAACAGGTCCGTCAGCCGTGCCGGCGGCAGGTCGACCGGGAACGGGCAGTACCAGACCCGCAGGCCGCGCTCCGCCGCCGCCTCGGCCGCGACATCGAGCCGATCCAGGTCACCGCCGGAGATGCGTACCGTGTCGCAGTGCAGGTCGGCGGCGATCGTATCCAGGTCGCGCCGCACCGACTCCGGGTCGTACCCGGGCCGGCTGGCCAACCCGGGCAGGAACCCGGTGTCGTAGTTGATCCCCCGACCGTGCATCACTCGTCTCCTCCGGGGTCGTCGGACGTCCCGGCGGCGGTCCCGCCGGGCGCGGTGGACCCGGCGGGACCGGTCCGGTCGAGGCCCTGGGTGCCGTGGGCCAGCAGATCGAAGGCGAGTTCGACGTCGGCAGCGAGGACGCGGGCCGCGTCGACCGGCGCGATGCCGTCGGCCAACCGCCGGAAGTACGCCTCCTGGAGGGTCGACGTCGCGGCGGCGACCTGCCCGGCGACCAGCTCCGCGGCCCGTTCCCCGTACGCCGGGGCGAGCGCGCCGGCCAGCGCCGCCTGCTGCCGGTGGCGCAGGGTGTGCGCCGCGGCGCCGAGCTTCGGGTTGGCGACGATGAGCCGGATGCGGGCGAGCAGGTCGCCGATCTCGGGGCCGGTGGGCGGGTCGGCGGCGACGGTGCGGAAGTGGCCGCGCAACGCGGCGACGGGATCGCTGCCGGCGGGCCGGGACCGGACCACGGCGGCCAGGTCATCGTCGCCGACGTCCTGCACGACCAGCGACTCCTTGGTCGGGAAGTAGCCGAACAGGCTGGCCCGGGAGACGTCGGCGGCGGTGGCGATCTCGGTCATCGTGACGGCGTCGAAGCCGCGCTCGGCGAACAGTCGGAGCGCGGCCTCGGTGATGCGGTGGCGCGTCTGCGCCTTCTTGCGTTCCCGGAGCCCGGTCATGCCACGAGAATAAACCAGACTCGATTCAAAAACAAACTGAGTCCAGAATTCAGTTCGAGAGCGCCACGGCGGCGCAGCAGGCCAGGTAGAGCAGCTGTTCGAGGGTTCGGGGCAGCAGCGCGGTGTGCAACCCGACGCGGTGCCGCGCGGCGTACACGTTGGCCGGGAACACCGCGATCAGCAGCAGGCCGAGGCAGCCGGCGGCGAGCCGGTCGGTCGCCGGCACCAGCAGGCCGACCGCGCCGAGCGCCTCCAGCGCGCCGGTGAGCCCGACCAGCAGGGCGGGCCGGGGCAGTCGCGGCGGCACCATCGCCACCAGCGCGGCCCTCGGCGGGCCGAGCCGGCCGGACGCGGCGACGAGGAACAGCAGCGCGAGCCCCGCCCGTACCGGGGTTCGCCAGCCGTCGAGCGCCGGCACGGCCAGCCCGAGGGCGGCGGTACCGAGCGCGCCGATCAGCAGCGCGGTCAGCGTGATGTTGCCGAGCACCAACCGGAGCAGCAGCGGCGGCGCCTTCCGCCCGGCGGTACCGGTCGCCCGGGGCGCAGGTCGTTCGGTGCTGGCGGTCATCGGGCCCTCCCTGAAATCTTGTCACTGGCTAGATTGCCGCAGGCGCTTCATCTTGTCAATGGCTAGATCGCGACTAGAGTGGACCGCATGGCGTACCACCACGGACAGTTGCGGGAGGCGATCCTCGCCGCGGCCGTCGAGACGATCGAGGCCGGCGGCCTCGCCACCCTCAGCCTGCGCGACCTGGCCCGGCGGGCCGGCGTCTCGCACGCCGCGCCGGCGCACCACTTCGGCGACCGCGCCGGCCTGCTCACCGCGCTCGCCACCGACGGCTTCCGGCTGCTGTCCGAGGCGCTGACCGCCGCCGGCGAGAACTTCCTGGAGCGAGGCGTGGCCTACGTGCGGTTCGGCACCCGGCACCGCGGCCACTTCGAAGTGATGTTCCGGCCGGACCTCTACCACCCGGACGATCCCGAGCTCGTCGCCGCCCAGAGCCGCGCCTCCGACCTGCTCTACTCCGGCGCCGCCACCGTCGACGCGGACGCCGCCACCACCGGGCTCGCCGGCTGGGCGCTGGTGCACGGGCTCACCTCGCTGTACAACGCGGGCGTGCTGTCCGAGCGGCCCGACGACGTGGACGCGCTGGCCCGCCGGGTGGCCAGCCGCCTCGTCCGCTGATCGCCCTTGCGCTTCTTGGCTAATCCTATTAGCTTTACAGCTATCAGCTCTAACCAAGGAGTGCTCGTGAGCAGCCGCGCCCTTCCCGCACCTCGCCCCTGGTACCGCACCCTCGGCACCGTGCCCGCCCTCGCCGGCATCGGCTTCGCGGTGTCGTGGGTGGCCGGGCTGTCCGTCTCGTCGGTGTCCACCGACCCGCACGCCACCGGCGCCCAGGTGCTCGCCGACCTGTCCGGCCACACCGCCGCGCAGACCATCCAGTACCTGCTGACCGAGGGGCTGCCCGCGATCGGCATCGCCATCGTCGCGGTCGCCGTCGCGCGCCGCGCCCGCTCCCGCGCCGGCAACGCCCTCGCCGGTACCGGCCTGGTCGCCGCGCTGCTCTCCCTCGTCATGTGCGCCCTCGGCCTGCACCTCACCCTCTGGGACGCGCCGCGCGGCGACGCCGCCACCGCCGGCGCCCTGTTCGACACCATCAGCCGGGTCGACGGGGTGAAAATGGCGCTGCTCGGCGCCATGGCCGCGATCGGCGTCGCGCTCGCCGGCCGTGGCCTGCCCCGCTGGGTGGCCTGGTGGGGCGCCGCCGTCGCCGCGTCCATGGCGGTCTGCGCCGTGGGCTACGTCTTCCTGCTGCCCCTCCCCGCCCAGGCGGCCGCCGTCGCCCTCCCCCTCCTCATCGTCTGGACCGCCGCCGCCGGCATCGCCAGCCATCTCCCCGCACCAAGGCGAACCCCAGGCACCTCTATGCGCTGAGGTGCTGCCCGAAGCGCTGCTGGGTTCGCTCTTGCTGGCGGTGTGAAGGCCACCTCTTTGCGCTGAGGTGCGCCCCAAGCGGCGATGCAAAAACCACGTCTGTCCGCTGAGGTGCGCCCCAAGCGGCGATGCAAAGACCACCTCTGACCGCTGAGGTGCGCCCCGAGCGGCGGTGTAAAGGCCACCTCTGTTCGTCGCTTTGACCCCTTGTGGGGGAATGCGAGGAGAGGGCTTCGCCCCCTCCTCGCGCTCCTTCCCCGCCAAGGGGGCCGCCCCCTTGGCCATCCCCGCCCAGCCCCCGGTACTGCTGCCCATCGACGCCGAGCAGCAGACGAAGAAGAACGGGGCACCGGCCCGGCCTACCCATCACGGCCACGCCCGCGTCGCTCGCGTCGCGTCGCACCGTGGGCAGTTGGTTGTCGGGGCGGGCTAGGCGTCGATGGGCAGGCCGCACCGGGCCCCGTAGTTCCGAAGCGAGCCAGGCGGCGTCCTGCCTGGGCACCGGTCCCGAGCAGGGGATGTCAAGGGGGCGACTGCCCCCTTGATGGGGAGGGGGGTGTGGGGAGGGGCGAAGCCCGCTCCCCACGTTCCCCCACGGGGGTGAAAGAGGCGAACAGAGGTGGCCTTTACCACCCCAGCAACAGCGAACCCCGAGCCGACACGGGCGCTTCGGGAGCACCTCAGCGCATAGAGGTGCCGCTACGGTTCGGTGACCGTCGGCGGGAGAACCATGAGGGGGCGGGACACGGCGCCGGGCTCGGCGAGTTTGGCCCCGTCCCGGCCGCTGCGCTTGACCGCGTAGAGGGCGTCGTCGGCCCGCCGCAGGGTGTTCTCGGCGGTCTCGCCGGGTTCGCGCAGGGCGACCCCGACGCTGATGGTGCGCCCGACCCGACGTGCCGCGGCGACGAGCCGTTCGGCGACGGCCTGCGCCTCGGTCTCGTGGGTCACCTCGACGACGGCGGCGAACTCGTCACCGCCGATCCGGTACAGGTCGTCCTCGGCGCGCAGGGTGGCCTGCAGCGCGCGGACCAGTTCGACCAGCAGCCGGTCGCCTTCCTGGTGCCCGTACGTGTCGTTGACGGCCTTGAACTGGTCGACGTCGATGGCGAGCACGGCGGTACGGGCGGGTTGCGCGCGGGCCAGCCGTTCGGTGAAGCGGCCGTGGTGGCCGAGCCCGGTGAGCGGGTCGGAGCTGGCCCGCAGCCGTAGCTGGCCGACCAGCCGGACGCGTTCGAGGCAGACGAGTGTCTGCGCGGCGAGCAGTTCGAGCAGGCTGACGGTGACGGTCTCGGGTACGTCGACCCGGTGGTCGACGGCGAGCAGCACGCCGCCGTCGTCGTGCCGGCCGCCGATCGGTACCGCGATCATGGTGCGGATGCCGGCCTCGGTGAGCGATTCGAACCCGCGGGCGTCGAGGCTGTCCGGGTCGCCGAGGCTGTAGGTGGAGCCGTGCCGGCGGGTACGGGCGGCGAGCAGGGCGAGCGCCGGCCGGTCGGCCATCACCAGCAGCCCGGCGAGCGGGCCGCGGGCCGCCTGTACCCGGGTGTCGCTGCCGGCGCCGACCGCGATCGCCGCCGAGGACAGCCCGGAGATGTCCTGGGTCGCGGCGAGGCAGCGTTGCAGGACGGCGGGTTCGTCGGCGGCGGCGGACAGGTCGACGGCGTGCCGGAGCAGTTGCTGGCCGGCACTTTCGGCGGGCAGGCCGCCGAGCCCGGCGATGCGCTCGCCGAGCACCTGCGCGGTCTGGTCCAGCGCGGCGCGTACCTGGTCGAGCGGCGGGCCGTCGGCCGACTCGATGTTGACGACGCCGAACGGTGGGCCGTGCGGGCCGACGATCGGCGTGCAGACCTCGGTGCGGACGTCCGGGTCGAGCGGGATGTAGTCGGGGTCGGCGCGCACGTCGCAGACCTCGGCGGCCTTGCCGGTGCGGAAGACCCTGCCGATGACGCCGGCGTCGGACGGTACCCCGTCGAACACCTGCCAGGCCCCGGCGGCGCCGAAGCAGCGCAGCCGGCCGCGCAGGTCGAGCAGTACCGCGATGGTGCCGGGCAGTTGGTCGGCCAGCGCGCGGACCGCCGCCTGGCAGGCGTCCGGTACCGACGGCGCGATGGTCACCGTGGTCGCCAGCGCGTCGACGAGCCGTCCCTGATCGATGCCGTCGGTGCTCACGTGCCGGGGCCGAGCCTTTCTGTCGTACCGCGAACGCCGAGCACGACGTCGGCCGGCGCGATGGTCTCTCTCCGTCTCCACAAAGTGTACGTTGAGTAGCCGTCACCATGGCCGTGCGCGCTCGTTGCGCCAGTTCCCCACTCGGTGTCCGATTACCGCCGCCCAGTGAAACCGCACACACCCATTCGGGGGGTGGGCGGCTCCCGCCTGCACAATCCGAGAGGCAAGATGACGGAGGTGACCAATGCCGCGCACACTCTGCTATCGCAGTCACTCCCCCGTTACGAGCCACTTCCGGCCGGTCAGGTTCCGTCCGCCGGCGAGGTCGTGCACCTGACCGGACGCGCCTCGCCGCAGTTCGCACGCGAGTCGATCCTGTTGCAGGTCGTCAAGGTCGAACCGTCCAGTGTGGACGCCAGCCGGGGCCGGTCGCCCGGTCGGGCCGGCTGGCTCTACCTGACCGGCTGGGAACTCGACCACAACCGGCGGCACCGGGCCGAGCGCACGGTGCTGGTGAACGCGGCGGGCCTGCTGGTCCGCCGTTGACGTGGGGCCGCGGGTACGGCGCGGCCCCGCGGACCACACGGACATGCCGTGACACCGGCGAGGTGCCACGGCATGTCCGTTCTTCGTTCCCGGTCGGCGACGGCCGCCCTTTCGTTGCCCGCCCGCGAACCCGGGCCGCTCGTCTCCGGTCGAGGCTCCCGGCGGCATCCGGCCGGCGTACGACCGTCCTGAGTAGACGATCCGAATCGGACGGCGCGTCCGGAGACGACTGACGGCCGGCAGTCGCCGGCCGTCATCGAACATCTCGAAGGTCTTCTCGGCTGGTACGGAGTCGACGCCCCCGACGGCTCCGCAGCAGCGATCAGTGCTGGCTTGTCACCCGCTCCGCGCGGATCTCGGCCAGGGTGCGGCGGATCGCCTGGTGCCGCTGGGCCAGCCGCTGGGCGCCCTCGTACGGGTCGGCGACCGACGCAACGGCGCTCCCGCCACGGTGCGGCCAGGACAGCAGCCGGCGTCGGATCCGGTCCAACATCGTTCCTCCCTGCTCGGTCAGGCGGATGGAAAGCCGGCAACCTGCGACGGTTTTCCCTCGCTGCAACTTGCTTGGAGTTCTGGGGAGTCCAACGCCGGAACGACCATCTGGTCACGGACGGAACATTCATGATCACTCAAAGGGTGTAACCGGATCGATGCCTACCCGCCGCGCGCCGGCCCGGTCCGGCGCGCCCTCTACAGTGCCGGGCATGGGCGTCGAGATCGAGGTGGTCCGTACCGTCTCCGGCGAGATCGCCGAGGCGTTCCGCCGGCTGCTGCCGCAACTGTCCGGGTCGGCCACGCCGCCGGGCGTCGAGACGCTGCAGGCGCTCGCCGACCATCCGGCGAACCAGCTGCTCGTCGCGCGCGCCGGCGGCGAGATCCTCGGCACCCTGACGCTCGTCACGTTCCCCATCCCGACCGGGGTACGGGCCTGGATCGAGGACGTGGTGGTCGACTCCGCCGCCCGCGGCCAGGGCGTCGGCGCGGCGCTGGTCACCGAGGCGGTCGAGCTGGCCCGCGCCGCCGGCGCCCGTACCGTCGACCTGACCTCGCGGCCGTCCCGGGAGGCGGCGAACCGGCTCTACCGCCGCCTCGGGTTCACCGAACGCACCACCAACCTCTACCGCATCACGACCTGACCTCGGCCGCGGACCGCTCCGCGGTCAGGTGGCGGACCAGGAAGTCGCACCACGCGGCGATCGCCGCCTCGCCCGCCGTGGCGTGCCCGCCGGGGAACGCGATCAGCTGCTTGTCCGGCGAGCCGAGCCGGTCGAACAGCTCGAACTGGCCGGCGCGACCGAACAGTTCGTCGTCCCACTGCACGTGGAACAGCACCGGTACCCGCACCCGGCCCGCGTCCCCGGCGAGCCGCGGCGCCATGTCCATCCCGGCCGGCAACTCGTCCGGGTGGCGCAGCCCGAACTTTCCCAGTACCGCGCAGCGCAGCAGGTCGCCGGCGGCGGCCACGAACGGCAGGCCGAACCGGGTCCCCATCGACAGCCCCAGGTAACCGACCCGGTCGGCGTCGACCGCGTCCAGCGCCGTCAGCGCCGCCCGGGTCGCCTGCCAGTCACCGACCATGCGGTCGACGACGCGCTCGATCCCCGCCGCCGCGATCCGCCCCTGGTACGCCGCCACGCCGGGCCGGCCGCCGCCCCGGTCCCCGTGGTACGGGCCGTCGATCGCGGCCGCGGCGATCCCCGCCGTACCGGCGAACCAGCGACCGAGCCGCAGCTGCCGCGGTGCCCGCTTGTGCCCGCTACCGCCGTGTCCCAGCAGTACCAACGGAACCGGCGCCGCGGCCCGCTCCGGCAGCCACGCCACCCCGGGCACCCCGGCCAGCTCGAACCCGCGCTCCACCACCCCGTCCGCCGCGGTCGCCGACGCCCACCGCACCGCCGTCACGTCCATCCCGCCCTCCCGCCGCCGTCACCCGCACGGTACGGCCGCCGGCCGGCAGTGCCGGCACCGATGCCCGGCGGCAGCGATGTTCGGTGGTGGTGCCGATGTTGAGCAGCAGCACGACGTTCGGCGGCAGCGATGTTCGGTGGTGGTGCCGACGTCGGGCGGCGGCGCGACGTCCGGCGCCGGCGATGTTCGGTGGCGGCGGGGTTCGGTGGCGGCACGACGTCCGGCGCCGGCGGGGTTCGGGGCGGTGCGATATTCGGCGGCGGTGCCGGTGCGCCGTCGGCTACGTTCGCGCAATGCCCACGCTGGAACTGCTGCGCGCCGACCATGCCGAGGCGTTGCTCACCTTCGAACGGGAGAACCGCGCGTTCTTCGCCGCGGTCATCCCGGACCGCGGCGACGACTTCTTCGCCCGGTTCGACGAGATCCTGGCCGAGCGGATCGCCGAACAGGACACCGGTGCCTGCCGGTTCCACCTGCTGGTCGACGACGAGGGTGCGGTACTCGGCCGGTTCAACCTGGTGGACATCGCCGACGGCGAGGCCGAACTGGGCTACCGGATGGCCGAGCACGCCACCGGCCGGGGCCTCGCCACCGCCGCGGTGGCCGAGCTGTGCGTCCGCGCCGCCACCGAGTACGGCCTGACCAGGCTGCGGGCCCGCACCACGCTCGCCAACGCGGCCTCGCGCACCGTCCTCACCCGCAACGCCTTCACGCCCGGCGCCGAGACCGAGCTGAACGGCAAGCCGGCCCGCACGTACACCCGGCTGCTCGACGTACGGCCGCCGGCCGAGCGCTGACCGCGCCCGCCCGGCGCACCGAGCTTCCCCGACACGGCGGTTCGGCCGGGGCACCCTCGCGCGCCCCGGCCGAACCGGCGATGTCAGTTCAGGCCGTGGTAGAAGGGCGTGAAGTGGCGCGGGCCCCAGCCGTCCAGGAACTCGTTGTCACCGACCGGCACCGCGCCCAGATGCGGGTACCGGTAGGTGACCTGCGAGCCGTCGATGTTCGCCGAGTACCAGCCCTGGGTGGTCACCATCAGCAGCGTCTTGCGGTCCGGCGACAGGTACACGTCCTGCCGGTACTCGGGATTGGCGGGTGTCGAGTGCGCCGGCAGCGTCCCGACCAGCTTGGTCAGCGTCACGGACTGGCCGTCCGCGCTGCGGCGCAGCACGGCGACGGTGCCGCGCGCCGGCGGGTGCCCTTCCTTGGCCGACTTGCTCAGGTTCGCCATGCAGAGCAGGGAACCGGCATCCAGTCGCTGGTTGCAGGTGTAGTACGCGGAGAACATGTGCTCCACCGTGCCGTCGCTGATGTACGCGGAGGCCAGCTCGCCGGTCGACCCGGACACCCGGGCGGTGACCGCCTTCCCGTCCACTGTGGACAGTCCCTCGACCGGCAGGTCGCCGATCGTCGTGACGGGCCGGCCGGCCGAGTCCCAGTAATCCGCACCGTCGGTGGTCCGAACCGGCGCGCTGGACGGATCGGACAGATCCAGCAGGTAGCCGCCGAGCGGCCGGAACCCGAAGTCGTCGACCTGCTCCGCCGCGAACATCAGGTGCGTGTCGTCGATGAAGTGCGGGCTGGTCGGGTAGGTCGAGTCGCGGTCCTCCGGCTGGAGGTCGTCGGTCGTGATCGTACGAACCGTCTGGAAGCTGGTGCCGGACCGCTTCCCGATCTCCAGTCCGTTGGTCGTCGACGCGGCGGCCCAGGTCCGGTCCGGGCTGACGCCCAGATCCAGGTCGGGATAGAAGACCTCCCACGGCGTCGTGTACCGCCCGTTGCGCTGGCCGGTGTTCGGGTCGTAGGTGATGATCAGCCGGCCGTCCGAGCCCGCCGGCGCCTCACCGACCCGCGCGATACTGCCCGGCCACGCCGTGGCGGCCTTCACCTGCTCGTGCCCGCTCGTACCGGCCTCGCGCGCCGAGGCCGCGCTGCCGGTACCGACGAGTACCAGCCCGGTGGCCAGAACCGCGGCCAGTAACTTCCCCCGCATCATCCGAACTCCCGTCTGACTGAGACGTCCCCGTTTCTCGCTCCACGTTCGACACCGAGCGCCGGTTGCGATCAACCCACCAGAGCATGTGAACGCCGCCGCGTCGGAACATCCGACCGAACGGTGGGCGCCGACGTTCCCGCCCAGCGGCGCCGGACCGCTTCCTTCCGGGACGGAACCGGCACACGTCGCGCGATAAGGTGATCTTCCTCGGCGGGATCGCCCGCCCGGCGGGCTGGAGGCGCCGCAGTGCGACGACAAGCAGCGGCGCGGCGAGAAGCGTTGGCCGGCCTCCTCGTCCTGCCGCTCCTGACCGTCACGGCCTGCGACGCCGCCCCCGCGAACGCCCACCACGCCGCCGCCGGCAGCCGGCACGCCGCTGCCGCCCGCAGCGCCGCGCCGTCGCGGACAACCGCCGCCTCGCGCACGCCGAGCGGCACCCTGCCCACCGGCCTGGTACTCGGCCCGACCGGGCTCGGGCCGCTGCGCTTCGGCATGACCGCCCGGCAGGCCACCGCCACCGGGATGCTGGCCAACCCGGCCACCCGCGCCCCGGACGCCAACCGCTGCACCCAGTACCCGCTCGTCGGCGGCACCGTCCAGGACGCGTTCGTGCTGGTCTCGCCGGACCGTGGGGTGGTCGTGATCGCACCGCCCGCCGCCGTGCCCACCCCGCAGCACATCGCCGCCGGCGCCACGCTCGCCCAGGTACGGGCCGCGTACCCGCGGCTGGCCCCGTCGTACAACGGCACCAAGGTCGCCCCGGTCCCCGGCAACCCGCAGGCCCGCTACCGCTTCGCCTTCGCGAACGGCAAGGTCCTCGCCATCACCATGACCCGCAACCAGAACTGCGCCAGCTGACCATCACATTCGGCGGGCCCACCCCAACAGACACCAGCGCCGCGACCTACCAGAGCCCCCAGGCTCACGGGACTCACCAGAGCCCCAGCCCACGGTGAGCCAAGATCGGGGGGTGCCGGGGGGCGAAGCCCCTCCGGCGCGGGGCCTGGGGGCTGCGCCCCCAGAAAACACACCGGGCGCCCCGATCCGCGCTTTCCGCGGATACAAGGCGCCCAGGCGACCGGGTCGGGGTGGCGGGATTTGAACCCACGGCCTCTTCGTCCCGAACGAAGCGCGCTGCCAAGCTGCGCCACACCCCGGTGGTGCGGACGCAATACTAGCGGACCGCGGGAGGCGGGTGCGAACGCGGGGTCCGCCACGACCGGCCGGCCCCGCGGCGGCGGCCGGCAAGGGCAGGACGACCCGGGTCGTCCTGCCGCGCGCTGCCTCGCTCAGGAGCGGGGGACGAGGGTGAGCAGGGTCGCTTCCGGCGGGCAGGCGAACCGGACCGGCGCGTACGGGCTGGTGCCCAGGCCGGCGGAGACGTGCAGCCAAGAGGCGCCGTACCGGTGCAGGCCACGGGCGCGGCGGCGGTCCAGGCCGCAGTTGGTGACGAGGGCGCCGAAGCCGGGCATCCGGACCTGGCCACCGTGGGTGTGGCCGGCGACGATGAGCTCGAACCCGTCGTCGGTCATCGGGTCGAGCACCCGCGGCTCGGGCGAGTGGGTCAGCCCGACGTGTACGTCGGCGACCGGGTCGACGCCGCCGGCGACCGCGGCGTAGTCGTCGCGTTCGATGTGCGGGTCGTCGACGCCGACGAGCTGGACGGTGCGCCCGCCGGCCTTGAGCACGCTGCGGGCGTTGTTCAGGTCGACCCAGCCGTGTGCGGCGAGCACGTCGCGCAGGTCTTCGACGGGCAGGTGCACGCCCTGCCGGTACACCCGGTTCGGGTTGAAGTAGGTGAACGGGTTCTTCAGGACCGGGCCCTGGTAGTCGTTGGAGCCGAACACGAACGCGCCGGGCGCGGTGGTCAGCAGCGGCTGCAGCGCCCGCAGTACGCCGGGCAACGAGCCGGGGTGGGCCATGTTGTCGCCGGTGAGCAGGACCAGGTCGGGGTCGAGCGCGGCGAGGCCGGCCGTCCAGTCCTGCTTGCGCCGCTGGTCCGGCATCATGTGCAGGTCGGAGATCTGCAGTACCCGCAGCGGCTCGGCGTCCGGCGCGAGCACCGGCACGTCGTAGCGGCGCAGCGTGAAGCGGTTGCGCTCGATCAGGCTGGCGTACGCGAGGGTGGCCGCACCGGCGGTGAGCACACCGGCGGCCAGCAGCTTGGTCCGACTCCGCATGCCGCAACTGTAGTGATCCGCAGCGGGACCCCTCCGACGCGGCACCGGCGCGTGGGCGGACAGGAGGATCATGGACCGATGAGTTCACTGCACGAACGGTTGCGCGCGGACATGACCGCGGCGATGAAGGCCAAGGACGGGTTGACCCGGGACACGCTGCGGATGGTGCTCACCGCGGTACGCACCGCCGAGACGTCCGGGACGACGGCCACCGAGCTGTCCGACGACGAGGTACAGGCGGTGCTGACCAAGGAGGCGAAGAAGCGCCGGGAGGCGGCGGAGGCGTTCGACGGCGCCGGCCGTACCGAATCGGCACAGCGGGAGCGGGACGAGGCGAAGGTGCTGGCCCGCTACCTGCCGGCGGAGCTGTCCGACGCCGAGCTGACCGAGCTGGTCGCGGCCGAACTCGCCGACGGCGGGTTCACCGAGCCGCGGCAGATGGGCCAGGCGATGAAGCAGATCCAGCCGAAGGTGGCCGGCCGGGCCGACGGCAAGCGGGTGGCCGCCGAGGTGAAGCGCCAGCTCGCCGGCTGACCGCCGGGCGCGCCCTCCGGCGCACCGGGCGACGACGACCGAGCCCAACCGGCGGCCCGAGGACCGACCAGCAGCCCGAGGACCGACCAGCGGCCCGGGGACCGACCGATGGTCGGCACCCGGGCCCGGTCGTCAGTTGCGTCGGCCGGTGGGGCTGTAGCTCTGCGGCGTCTCACCGAACGGCCAGGTGCCCCCGCCGTGGCCGCCATGGCCGCCGTGCCCGCCGCCGTGGTCGTCACCGCCGGGGTGCTTGGGGTCGTCCTTCTTCTTCTTGGTCGGCGGCGGCTGGGTCAGGGTGCCGTCGTCGCCGAGGGCGATCTTCTTCGACTCCTTCTTGAAGTCGACCGGCTTCTTGCCCCGCAGCGCCGTCTGCATGGTCTTGGTGACCGCCTGGTCGACGGAGTTCGAGACTCCGGCCCCGACGTAGTTTCGCTGGTCGGTCGGATCGACCGCGGTTCCCGCGGCGGCCACCCCGGTGGTGATCCCGGCGAACGTCTCGGTCGCGTTGTTCTGCGAGGAGCCGGTCTTGCCGCCGAACTGCCAGTCGCCCAGCCAGCCGGCGACGGTGCCGGCGGTGCCGCCGCTGCACTGCCCGTAGTACGGCGTCTGGTTCACGGTGCACCGGGTGGCGTCGGTGGCGGCGCGGGCGACGTCCGCGGGGATCGCCTGGTGGCAGTTGGGCTTGCCGGCCGAGACCTCTTTGCCCTCGTTGTTGATGATCTTCATGACCGGCAGCGGCGCGCAGTACTTCCCGTCCGCGGCGACCGTGGCATAGGCGTTGGCCAGCTCCAGCGGGTACGTGCTGGTCACGCCGAGGGTGAACGGACCCCACTCGTCCGCGTGGTTGGAGTACCACGCGTCGCTCGCCCCGTGGTTCTCGGTGAAGCCCTGTTTCGGGTCACCCTTGAACTTGATGCCGAGCTTCTTCGCCATCGCGACCGCCTTCTGCGGCCCGACCTCCTGCTCCAGCCAGACGAAGTACGTGTTGACCGAGTGGCCGAAGCCGGTCCACATGTTGCGGTACCCGGAGAAGTAGCTGGTGTCGCTGTCGTTCTTGACGCAGTAGACGTAGCCGCCGTTCTCGCCCGGGCAGGCGCCGTCACCGGCCGCGGTCGGGTAGCGCGACTTGAACTGGACCGGCGCCACGTAGCCGGTGTCCAGCGGCTTGCCGTCGGCCAGCGCCGCCAGCATGGTGAACATCTTGTACGTCGAACCGGTCTGGTAACCGCCGTCGTGCACCGAGTCGCCGGTGCCGGTGATCAGCGGGTTGACCGTGTTCGGGTAGCCGTTCTGCCCGTTCGGGTTCTTCGCGTAGCTGTAGTTGCGGTTCACCGCGAGAGCGAGCACCCGGCCGGTGCCCGGCTGGACCGCCGCGATCGGCAGCGCGAAGTTGCTGTTCTTGGAGTAGACGCTGGTGGACTGGTCCATCGCGGTCTGCTGGGTCTTCGGGTCCAGCGAGGTGATGATCTTGTAGCCACCCTGCTTGAGGTTCTTCACCCGCTCGGCCGGGTTGGCCCCGAACGCCTTCTGGTGCGACCACCAGTTCTGCACGTAGTCGCAGAAGAAGCCCCAGTCGTTGTGGTTGTCCGGGACGCTGCTGCAGCCGTTCTCGGCCTGGCTGACGTGCAGCTTGATCTTCTGCTTCTGGTCCTTGTTCGCGGTGTCCGTGCCGATGTAGCCCATCTTCGCCATCGCGCCGAGCACGTAGTCGCGCCGGGCGGTGGCGTCCTTCATGTCCTTCGTCGGGTCGTACTGGTCGGGCGACTGGACGAGGCCGGCGATCATGGCCGCCTCGGACACCGTCAACTCGCTGGGCAGCTTGGAGAAGTAGGTCTTGCTGGCCGCGTAGATCCCGTAGGCGCCGTGACCGAAGTAGGAGATGTTGAGGTAGCGCTCGAGGATCTGCTTCTTGGTGAGCTTCTTCTCCAGCGCCACCGCGTACCGCATCTCCTTGAGCTTGCGGGCCGGGGTGTCGGCGAGCGCCTCCTTCTGCTGCTCGGGCGTGAGGTTCGGGTCGCTCTTGAGCACGTTGCGCACGTACTGCATGGTCAGCGTGGACGAGCCCTGCTGGACCTCGCCGCTCTGCCCGTTCGCCACCAGGGCGCGCATGACGCCCTTCAGGTCGACGCCGTGGTGGTGGTAGAAGCGGGTGTCCTCGGCCGCGACGATCGCCCGCTGCATGTTCTTGGAGACCTGGCTGAGCGGCACGTCCTTGCGGTTCTCGTCGTACATCTGCGCGATCAGCGTCTTGCCGTCGTTCGCGTACAGGTACGAGATCTGCTGGGAGGGTGCGATCTTGAGGTCGCTCGGCAGGTTCTCGAACGAGTCGGAGCCGGCCTTCGCGGTGAGCCCGCCGAAGGCGACCGCCGGAAATGCCGCGGCGGCCACCACAACGCCAGCTAGCAGACCACAGATCAGCAATGACGCGGCGTTGGACAGCAGGGAGTGTTCGCGCATCCGGATCACCGTCCCAGGGTACGTGACGTCGACTGGCCCAACCGCGGTCGGTTGAGCGCCCAGGAGGGCCCGATCCGACCGTCGAGCGGTCGCTCGGCCCAGCGGGCGCGGCCGAGGCGATGTCGGGCATCGCGGCACGCACCCCCGTAACACCAGACGGCGCGCGGCGTTGGTTGGTTGCGTACCGGGCCGGGAGGGTAGTGAAGGTCACCATGACGGGCGACCCCAGATTCGCGAAGAAAAATCCTCTGACGACATTGCGTAACTGAGCGATTACAGAGGATCATGACGGGGCGACGGGTGTGTCGATCTCTCACGCTTGAGAGCGACGAAGCCCGTACGTGCTGTTGTGGTTGGAGCGATCAGTATCTAGTCTGCGCACGGGGGCAGCTCCAACCCACACCAGCGGGCCACGACGGTGGCTCGGCAGGGGGACCAAGAGGGGGGTCTTGGGTTATGGGGCTGAACGCCGAATGGGCAACAAGTGCCGCGTGCCGGGATGGGGACCCGGACGCACTGTTCGTACAGGGAGCGGAACAGAACATCGCCAAGCGAGTTTGTCGGTCGTGCCCGGTCCGGTTCGAGTGCCTCGCAGACGCGCTCGACAATCGCATCGAGTTCGGCGTGTGGGGCGGCATGACGGAACGGGAACGCCGGGCGCTGCTGCGACGGCACCCGCAGATCCGAAGCTGGCGGGCAGTCTTCGAGACGGCGTTGAAGAACCAGCGGACGCCGGCCACCGCGGCATTGGCCGGCTGACACGGCCGTTCCGCGTCGACGTACCGGGTGGGGGACCCGGACGCTGATCGGAGCGGTGGGGGAACAACCGGAGGTCGTACCGGACGCGAACATCATCGGCCCGTACGGGGGGAAACGAACGGGCCACGGAGCTGTCACCCGGCGTCCGACACGTCCAACGCAGAAGCGCCCGGCCCAGCGAGGCCGGGCGCTTTCCGCCGCGTAGCGGGGTCAGCCGGCCCGCAGTCGGGGTTCGCGCCCCGGGCCGGTCGTCAGTGCGCGTCGCCGAGGGCGGCACCGACGGCACGCAGGCCGGCGAGGTCGTGCACGTCGGCCGGTTGCGCCGGCACCGCGGACAGCGGTACCTGCGGGTGGGCCAGCGCGAACCGCTCGGCGACCGACCGCTCCCGGGCCACCCGGCGGCGCAACCCGGCGTGGATCCGCAGCGCGGCCGCGGTCTGCGGCGACTCGCCGGCGGCGGTCAGCGACTCCGCGGCGCCGAGACTGCGGTCGGTGGACAGCTGCGCGGCGGCCACCTCGTGCACCCGGTTGAGCACCAGGCCGGACAGCGGCATCCGGTCGGCGGACAGCCGCTCGGCGAAGTACGTCGCCTCCCGGATCGCGTCCGGCTCCGGCGCCGCGACCAGCAGGAACGCCGTCTCGCGGTGCTGCAGCACCCGGTAGGTGCGCTCGGCGCGCTGGCGGAACCCGCCGAACGTCGAGTCGAGCGAGGACACGAACGTCGACACGTCCGAGATCAGCTCGGTGCCCAGCACCTTCATGAACGCCCGGCCGACCAGCGAGAACGACGCGGTCATCAGTCGCAGTACGGAGCGGCCGCCGTTGCGGGCCGGCACCAGCAGCATCCGCAACATCCGGCCGTCCAGGAACTTGGCCAGGTGCTGCGGCGCGTCCAGGAAGTCCAGCGCGGACCGGGACGGCGGGGTGTCCACCACGATCAGGTCCCACTCGTCGGTGGCCCGCAGCTGCCCCAGCTTCTCCATCGCCATGTACTCCTGGGTACCGGCGAAGGTCGACGACATGGCCTGGTAGAAGGGGTTCGCGAAGATCTCCCTGGCCTTCGCCGGGTCGGTGTGCGCCAGCACCACCTCGTCGAAGGTGCGCTTCATGTCCAGCATCATCGCGAACAGCGCACCGCCGTTGCCGGTGTCGACGCCGGTCACCTCGCGGGGCGTGTTGTCCAGCTCGGTCAGCCCCATCGACTGGGCCAGCCGGCGGGCCGGGTCGATGGTGAGCACGACGGTGCGGCGGCCCTGCTCGGCGGCGCGCAGCCCGAGCGCCGCGGCGGTGGTCGTCTTGCCGACCCCGCCGGAACCGCAGCACACCACGATCCGGACCGACGGGTCGCCGATGATCGCGTCCACGTCGAGGGTGGGTGAGGCGGCCGGCCGGCCGGACAGCACGTCGTCGACCCCGGTCACGCCGTCACCACCCCCTGCTTGGTGAGCGTCTCGGCCAGCGAGTACAGCGCGGAGACGTCGATGCCCTCGGGCAGCAGCGGCAGCTCCAGCATCAGCCGGTCGAGCTTGTCCAGCTCGCCGCGCAGCCGGCGCTCCAGCTCCAGCCGGGCGCGGTACTCGGCGACCTCGGCGGCCAGGCCGGCCACCGTGGCCCGGTCCGCCGGCAGCCCGGCGCTGGACAGGCCGCGGCGCAGCTCCGCCTGGGTGACCTTGCCGCCGTCGAGCAGGGCCGGGCGGGTCTCGTTCACGATGATCGCGCCGACCGACATGCCCAGCTCGGCCAGCTCCGCGGTGGCGTCCGCGGTCTCCTGGACCGGCATCTCCTCCAGCAGCGTGACCACGTGCACCGCGGTCAACGGCGAGCGCAGGATCGCCGCGACGCCCTCGCTCTGGGTCTTGATCGGCCCGACCTTGGCGAGCTTCGCGGTCTCCGCGGTGACGTTGAGGAACCGGGCGATCCGGCCGGTGGGCGGCGCGTCCAGCACGACCGCGTCGTACACCCGGCCGCGGGCCCGGCGGCCCTGCTCGGTGCGGGTGACCGCCTCCTTGACCTTGCCGGTGAGCAGCACGTCGCGCAGGCCGGGCGCGATGGTGGTGGCGAAGTCGATGGCGCCGAGCCGCTTCAACGCCCGGCCGGCGGTGCCGAGCCGGTAGAACATGTCGAGGTAGTCGAGCAGCGCCTCCTCGGCGTCCACCGCGAGCGCGCGCACCTCGCCGCCGCCCGGGGCGACCGCGACGCGACGCTCCGCGTACGGCAGCGGGGGTGTGTCGAACAGCTGGGCGAGGCCCTGGCGCCCCTCGACCTCGACGATCAGGGTGCGGCGGCCGTCCGCGGCGAGCGCCAGCGCGAGCGCCCCGGCGACGGTGGTCTTGCCCGTCCCGCCCTTGCCGGTGACGACGTGCAGTCGGGCCCGGGGCCAGTCCGACGACAGTCGGGCCCGGGACTCAGCCGACGGATCGGCCGGTCCGGCGTTGTCGGCTGGTCGCGGCACGCTCCCGAGCGTACCCGGGGGCGGCAGCTCATCGACCGGTGCTGATGGCGCAGACCCGCCAGCCGTGCTCGTCGGTCACCCCGAACCGCCACTTCTGGTCGTCGGTACGGGGCTGCCCGTCGACGGTGCGCCGCAGGTGCAGCTCGGCGGTCACGGTCGCCTCGTCGCCGTGCCGGCTGGTCTGGGTCAGGTCGCTCCAGGTCACCTTGCTGCCGGCCTGCTGGTACTGGGCGGCCTCGTCGAGCAGCTGCTGCACCGCCTTGGCGTCCCGCTGCCGGGCGCACACATAGCGTTCGGCGGCCTTCTCGTCCTGTTCCACGAAGATCGCGCCGAGCAGCCCGGACGCCGCCGCGGTCGGCTGTTTCGCACCCGGCGCCACCTTCACCACCAGCAGGTAGCCGGTGGTACCCAGGCCGAGGCAGATCAGCACGACCCCGATCAGCACGAACACCGTCACCGTGCCGGCCCTGGTACGGGTCGGCCCGGGCGGCGCCGGCGGGGTCGGGGCGGGGTACGGCGCGGTCATGTCCGTCACCCTAAGCGGTCGGGCAAGACGGCAGCGCCCGCCGAGCCACGGAGGACGGGCCGGCGGCCGGTGGCGGCAGCGGGCGCATCGGGCAGTCGGTACCGACCCGGCCGGCGAGTTCGGCCCGCAGCGCCGCCAGCTCCGCCATCCGCTCGTCGATCAGCCGTACCTTCGCCGCGACCAGCTCGGACACCGCCGGGGAGTCCGCCGGTGCCGGGCTCAGCGTGTCCGCCTGCCGGGCGATCTCGGCCAGCGTGAACCCGAGCGCCTGCGCGGTACGCACGTAGCCCAGCCAGGTCACCGCCTCGGCCGGGAAGTCCCGGTACCCGTTGGGCAGCCGCCGGCCGCGCACCAGCCCGAGCCGCTCGTAGAGCCGCACGGTGTCCTTGCTGACGCCGGCCCGGCGGGCCACCTCCCCGATCAGCACGCCGCTCCCCCTGCCGCCGGACTTGACCTTGGACCGTACTCCGCCCCTTAGCGTCGGCCCCGTTCCCCGCCCCGAGCCCCGGGAGGTACCCGTGTCCACCGTCACCGCACCGGCCGATCGCCGGTACCTGCGCGTCGTGCGCGCGAGCGCCGGCTACGACCTCGTCGTCACGGCCGGCTTCGCCACGCCGTGGAGCTACGCTCTGCTGCACGCCGCGCTGTCCGGGCTGGGCGACCGGTTCGGGCTCGGTACGCTGCCCGCGCTCGAACCGGCCCAGCTGCTGTACGCGAACCTGATGGGGTCGATCGTCGTCGTCTGGGCGGTGCTGCGGCTGCGCCGCCCGAGCCGCCGCTACGGCGGGTACGACGGGGTCGCCCGGGTGCTGTTCGCGCTCTGGCAGGGCTGGGCGCTGGCGCACGGGTTCTCGGCGATGTTGTGGCCGTTCCTGCTGGTGGAGGCCGCGTTCGCGGTCGCCCAGCTGGTACCGCTGGCGAGGTCGCGGCCGCGCCCGGGTGCGGCGCGGGCCGGATCCGCGGAGCCGGCCGAGGGCCCCGACCAGCGCGTCCTAAGCTGACGCCATGCAGAAGTGGGAATACCAGACGGTGCCGCTGTTGGTGCACGCCACCAAGCAGATCCTGGACAACTGGGGTTCGGACGGCTGGGAGCTCGTCGCGGTGATTCCGGGGCCGAACCCGGAGAGCCTCGTCGCGTACCTCAAGCGGCCCGTGGAGCAGTCCTGATGGGTACGGTCGCGGACCGGCTCACCGAGTTGGGCCTCACCGTGCCGGAGGTCGCCGCGCCGGTGGCGACGTACGTTCCGGCGCTGGTCGACGGCGACCTGGTGTACGTGTCGGGGCAGCTGCCGGTGATCGCCGGCGAGCTGGTGGCGACCGGCAAGGTCGGCGCCGAGGTGTCCACCGACGCCGCCGCCGCGCTGGCCCGTACCTGCGCGGTGAACTGCGTCGCCGCGCTCGCCTCAGTGGTCGACCTGGAGCGGGTGCGGCAGATCGTCAAGGTGACCGGCTTCGTCGCCTCGGCGCCGGGCTTCACCGACCAGCCGCTGGTCGTCAACGGCGCGAGCGAGCTGTTCGGTGCCGTGTTCGGGCCGGCCGGCCAGCACGCCCGCAGCGCGGTCGGGGTGGCCGAGCTGCCGAAGGGCGCGCCGGTCGAGATCGACGTGATCGCCCGAATCGCGCTCTGACCAGCCCAGACGGTGAACCGGCCGGTACCGGTGGTGACGCCGGCCGGCGCCCGCGGGGCGGCCGATGATCAACGCGCCGGCCGCCCGGCTGGCGAGGATTCGTCGGCGGATTCCGGAATTCCGGAAAGAATGCAAGGCCACCATCGGGCGACGATGACGGATCTCCGACGTCAGAGTAGGTGATCGGGCTCGCACGCCGTACGATCTCTGCCGTGGGCAGCGCGGAGCCGGAGGATCAGCTCGCCGGCCCCCGGGCGGGGGTGCGGTTGACCGGTTCCGCGACGACCCCGCTGGTCGACTTGCCCGGATGGGTCCGGCTGTTCCGGGCGCCCAACCCCGGCCCGATGACCCTCACCGGTACCAACTCCTGGGTGCTGCGCGCGCCCGGCCACGACACCTGCGTCGTCGTCGATCCGGGGCCGGCCGACGAGGCGCACCTGGCCGCGCTGGCCGCCGAGCGGCCCCAGCTCACCCTGATCACGCACGACCATCCGGACCACGTCGAGGGGCTGGACCGGTTCCGCGAGCTGGCCCCGGCCACCCGGGTGCACCAGCCGTCCCGCGGCGCGGCCGACGGGGAGGTCCTGCGGACCGCCGGGCTGACCGTGGAGATCGTCTCGACGCCGGGGCACACCACCGACTCGACCTGCTACCTGGTCGATTGCGGGGACGAGCGGGTGATCCTGACCGGCGACACCGTGCTCGGCGCCGGTACCACCGTGGTGATGTGGCCGGACGGCGACCTCGGCGCCTACCTGGCGAGCCTCGATCGGCTCCGCGACCTCGGCGCCGACCTGCCGGTACTGCCGGGGCACGGGCCGGCGCTCGCCGACTGCGCCGCGGCGGCGGAGTTCTACCTGGCGCACCGGCGGGCCCGGCTCGACCAGGTGCGCACTGCGCTCGCGGACGGCGCGACCGACGTGGCCACCGTCCTCGCGCGGGTCTACCCGGACATCGCTCCCGACGTACGACCGGCCGCCGAGCTGACGGTGCGTGCCCAGCTCGCGTACCTGCGTGACCGGGAACACAATCCCCCCTTCGAGCCGTTGGACCGCACGTGACCTGCCCGGTGTGTGGAACCGTCGCCGTGCCCGGCGCCCGCTACTGCCATCACTGCGGTAGCCGGCTGCCGACGGTGGCGGCTGCCCCGGCGACCGAGCGGCGCGTGGTGACGATCCTGTTCGGCGACCTGTCCGACTTCACCGCCTGGTCGGAGGACCTGGACCCGGAGCGGGTCAGTTCGGTCACCGACCGGGTGCTGGCCGCGTTCGCCGGCGCGGTCACCACGTTCGGTGGGCACGTCGACAAGCTCACCGGCGACGGGATCATGGCGGTGTTCGGCGCCCCGGTGGCGCACGAGGACGACCCGGACCGGGCGGTGCGCGCCGCGCTCGCGATGCAGCGCGCGGTGCGGCGGGTGCTCGACGCGGAGCAGGGCGGCGGCGTGCCGCTCGGCCTGCGGGTCGGGCTCAACACCGGCCAGGTGGTCGCCGGCGTGCAGGCCAACCTGGAGTACACGGTGATCGGCGACGCGGTGAACACCGCCGCGAGGCTGGCGGACGCCGCGCAGGTCGGCACCGTGTACGCGGGCTCGACGACCTACCACGCGACCCGGCAGCGGGCGGCGTGGCGGCGGCTGCCTCCGTTGCGGCTCAAGGGAAAGCGCGAACCGGTCGAGACGTACGAGCTGCTCGGGCTGCGGGACGCGCCGGGCACTCGGTCCGGGCTCGGCGACGAGGCTCCGTTCATCGGCCGCGAGCCGGAGGCCGGCCGGTTCGACGGCCGGCTCAACGAGGTGATCGACCGCGGCCAGCCGCGCACCCTGGTGATGACCGCGGAGGCCGGCGTCGGGAAGTCCCGGTTCGCGGCCGAGGCCGGGCGACGTGCCGCCGAGCACGGCGCCCGGGTGCTGTCGGTGCGCTGCGAGGCGTACGGGGAACGGCGCCGGCTCGCGCCGCTCGCCGACCTGGTCCGCCAGGCCGCCGGCCTGTCCCGGGAGGACGGCAGCCCGCGCGGCGCGAGCCGCTCCACGGCGCAGTCCCGGCTCTACCGCTTGGCCGCGAAGCAGCCCGGGGACGCGCCGCGGCTGCCGATCGACCTGCTGCTCGCGCTGCTCGGGCACGGTGACCTGCCGAACCGGATGGAGCGCCCCGCCGGTACCAGCGGGGACGCCGGCGAGGCGATCCCGGCCGCGGTGGCCGACCTGCTCAACGTGCTCGCCGCCGAGTCGCCCCTGGTGCTGGTGGTGGACGACGTGCACGACGCGACGAGCGAGTCGCTGGCCGCGCTCGGCGCGATGATCTCCCGGCTCACCGGTCCCGTCCTGGTGCTGCTGCTCGGCCGGCCGGAGCTGACCCGTACCGCCGGGCTGCTGTCCCGGATCCCGGATGCGGAGCTGGCGCCGCTGCCGGCGCTGCGCGGTGAGGACGCGAGCCGGCTGCTCCGCGCGTACCTGTCCGGCGGGTCGCTGTCCGCCGCGGACGAGGGCCGGCTGCTCGCCACCGCGCAGGGCAACCCGTTCTACCTGGCCGAGCTGGTGACGCTGCTGATGGAGCGGGGCCGGCTGGTCGACGACGACGAGCCGGGCGAGGACGGCCGGGTGCGCTGGTCGCTCGCCGCCGGTTCACTCGGCGGCCGGCTGCTGTCCCGCGATCTCGCCGCGGTGCTCGCGGCCCGCATCGACGCGCTGTCCCCGACCGCCCGGACCGTCCTGCGAGACGCGGCCGTGGTCGGCGACACCGTCCCGCTGTCGTCGCTGTCGTCGCTGGAGCCGGAGCTGTCCGACGCGGACGAGGACAAGGCGATGGACGACCTGGTCGCGCGCAACATGCTGCGCCGCACCGGGCGGGACGAGTTCACCTTCACCACCCCGCTGATGCGCGAGGCCGCGTACGCCGGGATCGGCAAGGCCGACCTGGCCGACCGGCACGCCCGGCTGGCCCGGTGGGCGGCGCAGCGGGTGCACTCGGAGGGCACGTACTCGCCGGCCGACGGCGAGACGCTGGGCGACGACGCGTTCGTCGCCGAGCACGCCGAGAAGGCGGTACTGCTGGCCGACGAGGTGGGGCTGCGCGACGACGCGGACGCCCGGTCGGTGGCGCCGCTCGGCGCCGCGGCGCTGTCCCGGATGGCCGGCCGCGCCCTGGAGGACGGCGAACCCGGCCGTACCGTCGAGCTCGCCGGCCGCGCCGCCCGGGTCGCCGGCGGTACCGGCGGGGGCAGCCTGCCGGTCGCCGACCGGCTGGTGCGGGCGCAGGCGCTGCTGCAGCTGGGCCGGGCGAACGACGCGCGCGAGGAGGCGGAGCAGGTCGCCGCCGGCGCGATCAGCGACGTGGTCCGGATCGACGCGCTGCTGCTCGCCGGCGACGCGTACCGGACGCTGGGCAACCGGGAGCAGGCGCGGGCGTCGTGGCGGGCGGCGTTGCAGGCGGCCGGGTCGGCCAACCTGCCGCAGCAGCGGGCCGCCACGCTGTGCAAGCTGGCGATGAGCGACTACCTGTCCGGCCGGTTCGCCGAGGCCGAGGAGCAGATCTCCGACGCGTACAAGGTGTCGCAGGACGCCGGTGACAAGCGCAACCAGGCGTGGGCGCTGCAGTATCTGGCCTGGGTGACGACCAGCCGGGGCGACTTCGCCGGCGCGGACGGCGCGCTGGGCCGGGCGGCGAAGCTGTTCGCCGAGCTGGACGACGACACCGGCCGTACCTGGGTGCGCGGGACGACGGCGTTCGGCCGGATGCTGGCCGGGCGGCTGACCGAGGCGGACAAGCTGGCGCGCGCGTTCCTGCCGTTCGGTGAGCGCGTCGGCGACACCTGGGCGGTCGGTACGTTGCGCAGCGTCGCCGCGTTCGCGTCCGCCGAGCTGGGCCGGCTGGCCGAGGCGGAGCGGATCGCGCAGCGGGCGTACCAGGACTTCGAGCTGATGGGTGACGACTGGGGCCGCGGCCTCGCGCTGGTGGCGCGGGCGATGGTGGCGCGCGGCGCCGGCCAGGTCGACCAGGCGGTCGAGCTGCTCACCGAGGCGGAGCGGTTCGGCGAGAAGACCAGCCACCCGCTGCTGCTCGGCATGTCCCGGACGATCCGCGGCTTCTGCCAGCTGGACCGGTCCGATCCGGTCGCGGCGGAACGGGACGCGCGGGCCACCCTCGACCTGGTCGAGCCGTACGACGTGGTCGACTCGGCGCGGGTCGGCCCGATGGTGCTGCTGGCCGAGGCGCGCCGGGCGCAGGGCGACCTGCCGGCGGCGCTGCGGCTGCTGGACGAGATCGACGCCGACCCGGACCGGCCGGTGCTGTTGCTCTCCCGGCAGCAGGCCGGCGCCATCCATGCCAGCGCGCTGCTGTGCGCCGGCCGTACCGTCGAGGCGGTCGACCGGGCCCGGGCCGCGGTGGACTCCCCGGCCGAGGACGTGCGCAGCGGGGTGCTGGCGCACGCCGCGCTGGCCCGCTGCCTGGCCGCGGCCGGCAACACCGACTGCGCCCGGCACGAGGCGCAGCTGGCCGCCGAGGCCGCGTACGCGACGGAGCAGACCGCCGACCGGGCCCGGGTCGACGGGTTGCTGGCCGAGCTGCCGGGCTGACAGGTTCACGACATCGAGTGATGGACGACACGGCTAGGGTCTGTTCGGTGCGGGGTTCACGCGGACGTCACCGCGGGAGCCCCGGGCTGGCGGCGGAGATCGGCGGTCGTTGTCGAGATGCATCCTGGCGGGTCGGCAAATCGGCAACCAAGATCGTAGGCTCGTGCGGCTGAGCACTTGTTCGGTCCGGGGAGGAGACGTGACGTCGATGCATCCCGCGACTCCTGCCGCACCGCCGACGCTCGGGCCCGGCCTCACCGCGCTGGTGCCGATCGCGCACGGCAGCACCGCCACGGTGTACCGGGCGTTGCAGGCGTCGGTGGGCCGCCCGGTCGCCGTGAAGATCGACAACCGGACGCTGGACACCGAGCGGGACCGGCGCCGGTTCCGGGACGAGGCGAACGCCACCGGCCGGGTCTCCGGCCACCCGCACGTGATCGACCTGTTCGACGCCGCGGTCAGCCCGGCCGGCCACCCGTACCTGGTGATGGAGCTGTGCAACGGGTCGTACTCCGACGACGTCGGCGTGCTGTCCCCGGCCCAGGTCCGGTCGGTCGGCATCCGCATCGCGAGCGCGCTGACCGCCGCGCACGCGGCCGGCGTGCTGCACCGCGACGTCAAGCCGGGCAACATCCTGCACACCCGGTTCGGCACCCCGGTGCTCGCCGACTTCGGCCTCGCCGTACTGCTGGACCAGCGGGACGGCACCGAGGCGCTCGACCCGCTCACCCCGGCGTACGCGGCGCCCGAGTCGGTCGCCGACGCCGTCGCGTTGCCGTCCGGCGACGTCTACTCGCTCGCCGCCACGCTGTACGCGCTGCTCGGCGGGTACCCGCCGCGGCTGCCCGGCCCCGGCGTGCCGACCACCGCCACGCTGCTGGAGCTGTACGAGCAGCCGGTGCCCGGGTTGCCCGGCGTGCCGGACGCGCTGCTCGCGGTGCTGCGGCAAGCGCTGTCCACCGACCCGGACCGGCGACCGAGCGCCGCCGAGTTCGAGCAGCTCCTGGCCGGTGCCGCGGTCAGCGCACCGCCCGAACCGGTCGGCTGAACCGGCCGGAGCGCGCCGGCGTCGGGCCGGCGGAGTCCGCGCCACGATGCACACGCACCGGCCCGGGATCTCCGCTGGGGATCCCGGGCCGGTTCGCGATGATGACGTGTACGGGTCAGCGGGCGCGCCGGGCCAGCCGCTCCGGGTCGAGGATGATCACGCTCTTGCCGTCCAGCCGCAGCCAGCCGCGCGAGGCGAAGTCGGCGAGCGCCTTGTTGACGGTCTCCCGGGAGGCGCCGACCAGCTGCGCCAGCTCCTCCTGGGTGAGGTCGTGGGTGACCCGCAGGACGCCGCCGTCCCGGGTGCCGAACCGGCCGGCCATCTGCAGCAGGTTCTTCGCGACCCGGCCGGGCACGTCGGTGAAGATCAGGTCGGCCAGCGAGTCGTTGGTGCGGCGCAACCGGCGGGCGAGCACCCGCAGCAGCTGCTCGGCGATCTCCGGCCGGTTGGTCAGCCACGGCCGCATCGCGGCCTTGCGCAACCGGGCCAGCCGCAGGTCGGTGACCGCGGTCCCGGTCGCGGTGCGCGGACCCGGGTCGAACAGCGACAGCTCGCCGACCATGTCGCTCGGGCCCATGATCGCGATCAGGTTCTGCCGCCCGTCCGCGGCGCGACGACCGAGCTTCACCTTGCCGGAGAGCACGATGTACAGGCTGTCGCCCGGCTCACCCTCGGTGAAGACCACGTCGCCCTTGCGGAACTCGACGATGTCGAGATCCTTCGCGAGCGCTTCGGCAGCCTCAGGGTCGACACCCTGGAACAGGCCCGCCCGTGCCAGTACATCATCCATCGCGCACCTCCACCCCGCAGCCGGCGCTGCGCGGTTGAGTCTAGGCGTACCAACGCCGCAGATGTACGCACAACGTCGATAAGCCGTCAGTTTCCTGGTCAAGGCGGGCGCGAGGTTGTGCCCCGGCGCCCGGCCTACCACCGATCTTGCCGTATCACCAGTTCAGTGCGCACGCGGGGCCGGTGCCCGCGGCCAGCGCCGGCACGTGAAGATGTCGCTATGGACCCCAGGCTGACCGCGCGAACAGAACGAAATCGGTCGATCCCGCTGCTCGTGTGGGAGTTCACGGCGCCCCGGTCGTGTATCTCGTCCGGCCCGCTCGGCGGTGGCCTCACGGTCCGCGACTGGTTGATCAACGCCACCGTACCCCTGAGCTACGACCGGACCGATCCGGACCGGCACCTCGCCGAGATCGGCGCCGAGTTCGGCCTCACCGGTACCGGCGCCGGGCTGCTCACCGCCGTCGACGTCACCCGCTACCACGTCGCGGTCGACTCCGACGTGCACGCGACCGCCACCGTCGGGCTGTCCAGCCCCGCCTGGGCCGCCGCGCCGGACGGTCACTTCCGCCGCGAGGTACCGGCGGGCGACCGACCCGCCGTCTTCGCCGAGTACGAGACCGTCGAGTACCTGCCACCGGAGCCCTACCGGCCGGGCACCATCAACGTCGTCGTCGCGCTGCCGGTACCGCTGTCGCCCGCCGCGCTGGTCAACGCCGTCGTCACCGCCACCGAGGCGAAGACCCAGGCGCTGTACGAGGCCGGCGTCCGCGCCACCGGTACCGCCTCGGACGCGGTCGTCGTGCACTGCCCCGTCGACGGCGAGCCCGAGCCGTACGGCGGGCCCCGATCGCCGTGGGGTGCCCGGCTGGCGCGCGCCGTGCACTCGGCCGTACTCACCGGCAGCCGCGCCTGGATCGCCAGTCCCACCTCTTTGCGCTGAGGTGCTCCCGAAGCGCCCGTTTCGGCTCGGGGTTCGCTTGTTGGCACCGGGGTAAAGGCCACCTCTGTTCGCCGCTTTGACCCCTTGTGGGGGAACGTGGGGAGCGGGCTTCGCCCCTCCCCACACCCCTCCCCATCAAGGGGGCAGTCGCCCCCTTGACATCCCCTGCTCGGGAATCGGTGTTCAGGCAGGACCCCGCCTGGCCGCTTCGGAACTACGGGGAGTCGGTGCGGCCTGCCCATCGACGCCCAGCCCGCCACGACCAACCCAACCCCGCCTGCAACGCGACGCGACGCGATGTGAAGCGGGCGTTGCTGTGATGGGTAGGCCGGGCCGTGCCTCGTGCTTCTTCGTAGGTCACTGGGCGTCGATGGGCATCCTCACCGGAGGCTGGGCGGGGATGGCCAAGGGGGCGGCCCCCTTGGCGGGGAAGGAGCGCGAGGAGGGGGCGAAGCCCTCTCCTCGCATCCCCCCACGCGGGGTCAAAACCGCGGACAGAGGTGGCCTTTACAACGCCAGCCCGAGCGCACCTCACCGGTAGAGGTGGCCCTGCACCACGAGCCCAAGCGCGCCAGCCGCGCAGAGAGCGGGCACCGAAAAGGGAGTGGGGTGGGAGAGAGGGGTGGAGAGAGGGCGAACAGCTCTCTCTCCACGGGTGGGTAGGCGGGTGCGTTCATGTTGGGTACATCGCAACTCCGGCGTCATGTCACCGCGCCGGCGGGAGCTGTTCACGGCTCGTTCACCGTGCCCCGGGAGGGCGGCAACCTCGCGCTCCTAGCGTCCGAGCCAGACCGCCAGTACCGGCGGCCCCGGCCGCGGCTGCGACCGGGACTCGTAGACGCACAGTGAAGGGAACTTCGCGTGAAGCTCCAGCGGCATGGCGCGCTCGCCGCGCTGGCCATCACGGCCACGTTGGCGATGGCCGCCTGCGGTTCGGACAACACCGGCTCGGGCGGCGGCAGCAAGAGCACCGCCAAGGCGCCGAGCACCGAATGCGCCAAGGGTTCGCTGACATCGCAGGGTTCGACGGCCCAGAAGAACGCGATGGACCAGTGGATCAAGGCGTACCAGACGAAGTGCTCCGGTGCGCAGATCACCTACGACGGCACCGGTTCGGGCGCCGGCATCCAGGCGTTCACCTCCGGTACCGCGGACTTCGCCGGCTCCGACTCGGCGCTCGCGGACGGGGACGAGCAGAAGGCGGCGGACAAGCGCTGCACCGGCGGTGAGGCGCTCGACCTGCCGATGGTGACCGGCCCGATCGCCGTGGTCTACAACGTCCAGGGCGTGAAGGACCTGCAGTTCAAGCCGGCCACGCTGGCGAAGATCTTCGCCGGCAAGGTCAAGACCTGGGACGACCCGGCGATCAAGGCGGACAACCCGAAGGCGAAGCTGCCGTCGACGCCGATCCAGGCGGTGCACCGCTCCGAGTCGTCCGGCACCTCGGACAACTTCACCAAGTACCTGTCGAAGACCGCCGGCGCGGACTGGACGTACGACCACGCCAAGGAGTGGAAGGCGCCGGGCGGGGTGGGCGCCAAGGGCTCCGACGGTGTGTCGGCGAAGGTGAAGCAGACCGCGGGCACCATCGCCTACGACGAGTGGTCGTACGCGACGACCAACAGCCTCGACATCGCGAAGATCTACAACGGGGCCGGGCAGTACACCGAGCTGACCGCGGAGGCGGCCGGCAAGACGGTCGAGGGCGCCAAGGTCGTCGGCCAGGGCGACAACCTGAAGCTCGACATCGACTACAACACCAAGGTCGCCGGGGCGTACCCGATCGTGCTGGTCACGTACGAGATCGCGTGCAGCAAGGGCAACGACTCCGGCAAGCTCGACCTGCTCAAGTCGTTCCTGACGTACGTCTCGTCCGACGACGGCCAGGCCGCGCTGACCCAGCAGGGCTACGCGCCGCTCCCGAAGTCGGTGCAGACCAAGGTGCAGGGCGCCATCAAGGGCCTGGCCTGACGTCGATGTGGTGCCGGTCGTCGACCGGCACCACATCGGTGTCGTTTCTTGCAGATGAGGGACCTCTGGCAGATGAGGACCGGGTCGAGATGAGCGAATCGCCGATGCCCACGAAGGTCGGGCCGGACCCCACCGTCCACAGTGGACCGACACTGGGCGGCGGCGCCGCCCTCCCCCGCGCCGGCCGCGGGCTGGAACGGCTGTTCCGGTGGTTCAGTACCGGTGCCGGCGTGCTGGTGCTCGTGGTGATCGTGGCGATCGCCGCCTTCCTGATCACCCAGGCGATCCCGGCGCTGCGGGCGAACCAGGCCAACTTCTTCACGTCCACCAAGTGGCTGCCGAACGACGTGGCCCACCCCAGGTTCGGCATCGCCGCACTCGCCTACGGCACGGTACTGAGCGCCGCGATCGCACTGGTCATCGCGGTTCCGGTGGCGCTGGGCATCGCGCTGTTCCTGTCCCACTACGCGCCGCGCCGGATCGCCACCGGGCTCGGGTTCGTCATCGACCTGCTGGCCGCGGTACCCAGCGTCATCTTCGGGCTGTGGGGCCGCGACTACCTGTCCGGGCCGGTCACCGACCTGTCCGGCTGGCTGCACCGCTACCTCGGGTTCATCCCGCTGTTCGGCAGCGGCGGCCCGTACGGGAACTCGATCCTGCTCGGCTCGATCGTCCTGGCGATCATGGTGCTGCCGATCACCACGGCGCTGTGCCGGGACGTGTTCGTCCAGACGCCGAAGGCGAACGAGGAGGCGGCGCTGGCGTTGGGCGCGACGCGCTGGGAGATGATCCGTACCGCGGTCCTGCCGTACGGCCGGCCCGGCATCGTCGCGGCCGTGATGCTCGGCCTGGGCCGCGCGCTCGGCGAGACGATCGCGCTGGCGATGACGCTGGGCGCCACGTTCGGCGTCTCGATCGACCTGATCCAGGTCGGCGGCAACTCGATCGCCGCGAACATCGCGAACGGCTTCGGCGAGGCGAACGCCACCGGTCGCGGTGCGCTGATCGCCTCCGGCCTGCTGCTGTTCGCCATCACCCTGATCGTCAACGTCGCGGCGCGCGCGATCATCTTCCGGCGCCGCGAGTTCGTGGGGGGCCAGTCATGACCACCTTGTCGCAGAACGGATCGCTGCTGGCGGGTTCGCTGCGCCGCCGCCGGCTGCCGAAGGCGCTGCCGCCGCTGCTCGGGGTCGCCGCGCTGGGCGTGTCCGCGGCCGGCATCCTCGGTACCGGTGCCGGCGGCTGGGTGTTGACCGTGGTGGTGGCGGCGGTGCTGTTCGTGCTGGCCACGCTGATCGTCTCCGGGGCGGTGGAGGGCGGCCGCCGGGCCCGCGACCGGGTCGCCACGATCGCCGTGTACGGCGCGTTCATCCTGGCGCTGATCCCGCTCGGCTCGGTCGTCGCGACCCTGCTGGCGAAGGGCACCGGCCGGATCGACGCGGAGTTCTTCTACCACTCGATGAACAACATCACCGCGCTGGACTCCGGCGGCGGTGCGTACCACGCGATCATCGGCACCCTGCAGCAGGTCGGCATCGCCGCGGTACTGGCGATCCCGCTCGGGCTGGCCGCCGCCGTCTACATCGTCGAGTACGGCCGGGGGCGGTTGACCACCGTGATCCGGTTCTTCGTCGACGTGATGACCGGTATCCCGTCCATCGTGGCCGGCCTGTTCGTGCTGGCGTTCTGGGTACTGATCGTCACGCCGGTGTTCAACCACGGCCGGCCCGGCTACTCCGGGTTCGCCGCGGCACTGGCGCTGACCGTACTGATGCTGCCGACGATCGTGCGCTCCGCCGAGGAGATGCTCCGGCTGGTACCGCAGGCGCTGCGGGAGGGCTCGTACGCGCTGGGCGTGCCGAAGTGGAAGACGATCATGCGGGTGGTGCTGCCCACCGCGGCGCCCGGCATCGTCACCGGTGTGATGCTCTCGATCGCCCGCGCCGCCGGCGAGACCGCGCCGGTGCTGCTCGTCGCCGGCGGTACCCCGGCGATCAACTTCAACCCGTTCTCGGGCAACCAGGAGTCGCTGTCGTACTTCGTGTACGAGCAGGCCGGCGCGGCGTCGCAGTTCGCGCCGGGCCGGGCCTGGACGGCGGCACTGACCCTGATCGCGATCGTCGCGATCCTGACCATCGCGGCGAAGCTGCTGGCCCGCCGCTCCACCATCGGCCGGTAGAAGGTGACCGTGAACATGGCCAAGCGTGTCGAAGCGGTCGACGTGACCGCGTACTACGGGTCGTTCAAGGCGATCGACTCGATCACCATGACGATCGAGCCGAAGTCGGTGACCGCCCTGATCGGGCCGTCCGGCTGCGGCAAGTCGACGTTCCTGCGTTCGATCAACCGGATGCACGAGGTGACGCCGGGCGCGAAGGTGCAGGGCAAGCTGATGATCGACGCGGAGGACATCTACGACCCGCGGGTCGACGTCACCGCGGTCCGCCGCGCCATCGGCATGGTGTTCCAGCGGCCCAACCCGTTCCCGACGATGTCCATCTACGACAACGTGGTCGCCGGGCTGCGGCTCAACGGGGTACGCAAGAAGTCCACACTGGACGATGCGGCCGAGTCGTCGCTGCGAGCCGCGCACCTGTGGGGCGAGGTGTCCGACCGGCTGAAGCGGCCCGGCGGCGGCCTGTCCGGCGGCCAGCAGCAGCGACTGTGCATCGCCCGGGCGATCGCGGTCGAGCCGCAGGTGTTGCTGATGGACGAGCCCTGCTCGGCGCTGGACCCGATCTCCACACTGGCGATCGAGGACCTGATCGGCGAGCTGAAGGACCGCTACACCGTCGTCATCGTCACGCACAACATGCAGCAGGCGGCGCGGGTGTCGGACCGGACCGCGTTCTTCTCCATCGAGTCGACCGGCGATCCGGGGCGGCTGGTCGAGTTCGACGACACCACGAAGATCTTCCAGAACCCCGGCGAGAAGAAGACGGAAGACTACATCACCGGCCGCTTCGGGTAGCTGGCGCTGCGCCGGGCTCAGTCCTCGCCCGGCCGCGCTGTCGTCGGGACCGGGTGCGTTCGGTCAGCGAGCCAGGGCGGTCAGGTGTGCGTGCAGGACCTCGCGGGCCCGCGGCGCGGTCAGCACCTCGGGGTAGAGGGTCGCGTTCACGCCCAGGCCGTCCACCAGGGACACCAGCCGCTCGGTCTGCAGCTCGATCTCGTCGGCGGGGGTCGAGTCGCCGGCCAACCGGGCGACCACCCGGCGGGCCAGCGAGCGGGACCCGGTCGCCGCCCGTACCGCGAGGTCGCGCAGCTCGGGATGGGTGCGGGCGTGCGCAGTGAAGTCGAGGAAGACGGTCAGCTCGGCGCGGCGCTCGTCGTCCAGCGGTAGCAGTTCGGCGAGCAGGTCGGTGGCCTGCTCGACCCGGTCGGCGGCGGGGAGATCGCCGAGCGCCCGAATCCGGTCGACGCGGGCCTGCAGCCGGTCGCCGACCCGGTCGACCATCGCCTGCATCGCGAACCGCATCAGTTCCTGCTGGCTGGCGAAGTAGTGCCGGAGCGAACCGAGGTTGAGCCCGGCCTCGTCGGCGACGGTACGCAACGAGACGCGGGCCAGGCCGTCGCGCTCGGCGACCCGAAACAGCGCGGCCACCACGTCGCGGCGGCGCGCCTCGGCATCGACCTTCCTGGGCATGGCTCCTTTCTATCACAGCTGTGCTACGTTGGATTTAGCACATCTGTGATACAAACCTGGAGGCAACGATGGAGACGGTCCTCGACCTGCTGCTGATCCGGTTCGGGATCATCGTCGGGGTGGTGGTGCTCGCCGCCCTGGTGCTGTTCGGCATCGCGGTGGCGCTCAAGCGCCGCGGTCGCGACGACACCCTTCGCCGGCACGCCGACCGCGCCCGCCGGTACGCGGCACCGATGGTCGCCGACGCCGCCCGCGACCTCGCCCGCGGACGGCGCGCCGGGCTGGGCGCGACCGCCGCCCGAGCAGCCGGCCGGTACCTGGCCGACCGGTACCAAGCCGACCGGAACACCCGGTCCAGCGACGGGGGCCGCCGATGAGCGCGCGGGCGAACCACGAGCATCGTGCGCCCTGGTGCCTGATCGGCGGTCCGGCGAAGGAGGAAGGCCGATGAGCGCGCTGCGATTGCTGGCCGAGAGCGGCGGCGACGAGATCGTGCGCGAGCTGCTGTTCGACCGGCTCGCCAAGATCGGCATCGTGGTCGTCGGGTTGCTGCTGCTCGCCGCCGGCATGGCGCTGATCTGGCGCCGCGTCTCCCGCCGCGACTGAGCGGCCGGCCCGACCCGCACCCTCCACTATGGACAAAGGTACCTACGCGGTGACCGTGGCACTGCACACGGTTCGGTTCGGCTCGGCGGGATCGGCGTACTCGCAACGCCTTGGTATGTTCGTCCGTGTTGCACGCCGTGCACCGATCGGTGCTGGTTCACCGCCCGGCCGCACGCTGCGGCACCGCCATCCCGATCCCAGCTGATCGGGTGCACCGACCGTGAGTACCCGCGTCGCCGCCGACGTCTCGCGCGCGCCGGGTTCGGAGAGGACTCTCGCCAGATGCGTTCCACCACCCTCGCCCGCCGGGCGGCCGCCGTCGCCGCCGGACTGTTCGGCCTGCTCGCGCTGGGCGCCGCGCCGGCCGCCGCGCAGCCGGCCACCGTCGACGGCACGGTGACACCGCAGATCGCGCACGGCACCCCGGCGCCGGACGGCGCGTACCCGTTCTCGGTCAAGTTCACCATGACCGGCATCCCACAGCCCGACGGCGGCACGTACGACAGCGCCTGCTCCGGTGCGCTCGTCGCGCCGCGCTGGGTGGTGACCGCCGGACACTGCTTCCACGACGTGAACCGCAACCCGGTCAGCGGCCCCCCGCAGTACGGGTCGACCACCGCCACCGTCGGCCGCACCGACCTGTCCGACGAGGGCGGCCACGTGCTCGACGTGGTGGACGTGCAGCAGTCGCCGGACACCGACATCGCGCTGGCGAAGCTGTCCGCGCCGGTGCGCGACATCAGGCCGCTGCGGCTGAACCGCACGGCGCCGGTCGCCGGCGACCCGCTGCGGCTCGTCGGCTGGGGTGCCACCACCGCCGACGGCGCCCCGGAGACGCACCTGCAGATGGGCGACTTCACCGTCACCAGCGTCGACGAGCACGACGTGTACGTGTCCGGCGCCGCACCGTCCACCGACACGTCGGCCTGCCCGTACGACTCGGGTGCGCCGTACTTCGCCGAGACCGCGCACGGCCCGCGGCTGGTCGGCGTGGAGAGCACCGGCCCGGACTGCCCGCACACCGGCCCGGAGACGACCTCCCGGGTCGACACGGTGGCCGGCTGGATCCTGCGCCAGATCCGCTGAACCGTCCCGCATCCGAGGGCCGCGAGCGCACCGCTCGCGGCCCTCGTCGCGTTCCACCTCAGCGCCGGTTGGACACCGCGACACCGCCGGAGAACGCGGAGTCGTGCAGTTCGAACGTGCTGATGCTCGACTTCTGGGGAATGTCGAACGCGATCGTCCCGGTCACCTTGTTACCCGGATTGATGTCGTTGAGGAACGTCGAGTCGACCTGGTTCAGGTACATGTCCGCGTCGCTGTCGGCATCGAGCTTGCTGCCCTGCTTGTCGTAGGCGTACTGGTTGCTGCTGTCGAAGGTCTGCGGCTCGGACTTGATGTTCTGCACGGTCATCGTCACCAGGCAGAACTGTCCCTGTGCGGACTTGCCGAAGTCGGCCGAACCGATATGTGGCACGCCGCACTTCACCTTCTGCACGACGAACTCGAAGTTGCCGTCACGTACCGGGGTGCCCAGCTTCGCGGTGGGCTTCTTCGCGTTCTGTTGCGTCTGGGCCTGGTTCTGCGCGCTGCTGGAACCCGTGTCGCCGCTCGAACCACCGAACGAAGAGGCGATCACCGTAACGATGCCTCCGCAGAGCAACACCATCGCACCGAGGATCGAAAACAGCACGATCCGGCCGGTCTTCCTCTTCTTCGGTTGCGGCGGCGGGGGAACCGGTGGCCCGTAGTAGACGGGCGGACCCGTCGGAGGTTGTGTCATGGCCGCCTCCCGACCGATCAGGTCTCGCCCGTACGATCGTGCACGCCTCTCGGGCGAGAAGGAGATCGCGACGCGACGCGCGCCGCGCAGGCTCGCCGGGCACGTACGGGTGGGGATCGGTGCTCCATTCGCCGTGTTCGTGCGATGACTCAACGTAGCATCGGCGTGTTCCTGTGAGCACAGGCGAATGACCGGTACCGCCGGACCGACCGGCCCACCCACCTCGGATATCCGGTCGGACCGTGGGGTCAGACGGCCAGGGTGGCGTTCTGGTGGTCGAGCCAGGCGGTGGTGTTGAGGACGAGTTCGAGGCCCATCCGGCCGAGCTGCCCGGAACTCGGCGGTGCCTCGGCCAGCCGGCCGACGACGTCGGCGTCGAACAGTCGCAGACCGGCCGCGGCATGGTCGGCGAGCAGCTTCTGCACCGACTCGCGCAGCGCCTGGTGGTAGGTCGGGTCCTGGGTGGACGGGTAGGGGCTCTTGACGCGGTCCACGACCGACTGCGGCAGGACGTCGCGGCCGGCCGCCCGGAGCAGGCTCTTCTCCCGACCGTCGAACGTCTTCATCGCCCACGGGGTGTTGAACACGTACTGCACGAGCCGGTGGTCGCAGAACGGTACCCGGACCTCCAGCCCGACCGCCATGCTCATCCGGTCCTTGCGGTCCAGCAGGATCTGCACGAACCGGGTCAGGTGCAGGTGGCACACCTCGCGCATCCGGCGCTCCAGGCCGGTCTCGCCGTCCAGCCGGGGCACCTCGGCGAGCGCATCGGCGTACCGGTCGGCGACGTACGTCTCGAGGTCGAGGGTGCGGGTCAGGTCGGGGTCGAGCAGTGCTGCCAGGCCACCCCGGTCCCGCGTCCGGCGGCGAAGCGCGAGCCACGGAAACGTCGGCATGGCAACGATCTCCGGGTCGTGGAACTGCTTGTACCCGCCGAACACCTCGTCGGCCGACTCCCCGGACAGCGCCACCGTCGAGCGCTCCCGGATCGCCTGGAACAACAGGTACAGCGAGGTGTCCATGTCGCCGAGCGGCGGCGCGTCCCTGGCCGCCAGGGCGGCCCGCCGCGCCGCCGGATCCATCAGGTCCGACGTGGAGAGTACGACGTCGGTGTGGTCGGCGCCGACGTGTGCCGCGAGGTCCGCGACGTACGGCGCGTCCGGGGTGTCGCGCATGAAGTCGGGCTGGAAGCGCTCGGTCTGGCCGACGAAGTCGACCGCGAACGACCGCACCGGCCCGGCGCCACGGGCATGCAGCGACTGCTGGGCGAGCGCGGTGATGACGCTGGAGTCGAGACCGCCGGACAGCAGAGTGCACAACGGCACGTCGGCGATCAGCTGCCGCGAAACGGTGTCCTGCAACAGCTCCCGTACGGTCGCGATCGTGGTGTCCAGGTCGTCGGTGTGCTCGCGTGCCTCCAGTGCCCAGTAGCGGTGCTCGCGAAGTCCGTTGCGGTCGAAGCGAAGCAGGTGACCGGGGCGCAGTTCGCGCATGCCCCGGTAGTACGTCGTGCCGGGCGTCTTGACGAAGCCGAACAGCTCGCGCAGCCCGTCCGCATCGACGACCGGGTCGACCAGCCCCGAGGCGAAGATCGCCTTCGGCTCCGAGCCGAACAGGATCCCGTGCTCGATCGGCTGGTAGTACAGCGGTTTGATGCCCATCCGGTCTCGCACCAGCAGCAGCGACTCGGTCCGGCCGTCCCAGATCGCGAACGCGTACATCCCGTTGAGGCGGTCCACCAGTGACTCGCCCCATTCCAGGTACCCGTGCAGCACCACCTCGGTGTCGCTGGCGGTCCGGAACTCGTGGCCGCGGCGGCGCAGTTCGTCCCGCAGCTCGACGAAGTTGTACGCCTCACCCGAGTAGGTCAGGGCGATCTCGCCGTCGGCGTCCGGGTACGTCATCGGCTGCGCGCCGCCCTCGACGTCGATGACGGCGAGCCGGCGGTGCCCGAGCATGACGTGTTCGGCCTGGTACCTGCCCTCCGCGTCCGGGCCACGGCAGGTCATGGTGTCGATCATCGCGCGACCGACCTCGTCGACGATGGTCGGATCACGCCGGTAGTCGACCCACCCGGTGATTCCGCACACGAGGCGACCTCCACGCATCGGCGCTGGTACGGGCTCGGGACGGCTCCGCACCGCGCGGCGGCAGCCGATCGGCCCACCGCCGCAGGTCAGTCTGATACGCGCGTTTCATCACCGTAAATACCTTGTGACCTTTTACCTAAACCGGTGTTTACCTGGCCGGGTAGACGCCGACGCGCTACGCCGCTCGCGGCGGACCGGACCGGAGCGCCGCGGGGGCCCGGGCACGGCGACGGCCCGGGCCGTTCGCCCCTGCGGGCGCGCGATCCGGGCCGTCGGGTACTGGTCAGTGGCGGCGGAACCGCCGGCGGTTCTTCCGGTTACGCTGCCGCGACGCGGCGGCGAGCCCGGTCCGTACCGTCGCGACCGTCCAGGCCGCTCCGATCAGGAACATGCCGGTACCGGCGAGCAGCAGCAGCCGTCGTCCGGATCGTCGCCGGGCCGGCTCCTGGTCCGCGATCGGCTCTGCCGCAGCGGGTCGCGTCGAATGGTCGACGACGTGCGAAGCGGCCGATTGACGAGTGGCATGCGCGTTCTGCGTCATTGCCCTGTCCATGGCGATCTCCCCTGAATGCCGTGAAATCTTCAGCTACCCAGAGCGAGGCTACGGCTACTTGAAGATCAATGCGGCTCGATCCGAGAACTCACAGCACCAGCCGCGCGCCGTCCTCGAACCATTCCAGCCGGGGCTGTACCGGCGCGAGCGACGGCGCCGTCGCGGCCAGCGCCGCCGCGACCCGGTCGAAGCCGGACAACGACTCCAACACCGCCACGGTCGGCGGCAGCATGCCCAGCTCGCCCGCCTCGCGGCCGGCCAGCGCGTCCGCCGGCCGTACCCAGGCGATCCGGTCGGCCTCGCCGCCGACCTCGCGCGCGGTCTGCCCGGCCGGCAGTTCGGCCAGGAAGAAGAACGTGTCGTACCGCCGGGGCTCGAACTCCGGCGTGATCCACCGCGCCCAGGCGTGCAGCAGGTCGGCGCGCACCGACAGTCGGCGCTCGGCCAGCAGCTCCGACAACGAAATCCGATGCTCCACAAGGGACAGTCGGGCGGCGGCCCAACCCTCCGCGGCGACGTCCCCGGCGGCCGACGTGACGTCCGCGCCGGCGGGCGGGATGGCGCCCGCGCCGGCGGGCGGGGTGTCACCCGCGCCGGCGGGCGGGTCGGCGTCCGCGCCGAGGGAATCCGTGGCCGCGACGACGTCCCCGCCGAGGGCACCGGCGGACGGGGCGGCGTCCGCGCTGGCAGGCGGGGCGGTGAGCAACACGTCGCCGACGAGCGAGTCGGCGTCGGAGCCGGCGAACAGGACGCCGGTCTCCTCGAACATCTCCCGCACGGCGGCGGCGACCACCTCGCGCGCGGCGCGCACCTCACCGGGCAGGCCCAGCATCCGCGCCCAGGACTCCGGATCCGGCCCGACCCACGGGCCACCGGTCGGTTCGGCGCCGTCCCGCGGATCGACGCTGCCGCCGGGGAACGCGTACATCCCGGAGGCGAACGGCATCGTGGTGCGGCGCCGTACCAGGAAGACCTCCGGGCCACCCGGCGCGTCGCGCAGCAGCACCACGGTCGCCGCCCGGCGCGGCACGACCGCGGTACGACCCTCGGCGTAGAACCGCCGGGCATGCTCCGCCAACCCCGCCGGTATCGGCTCCGTCCGCATCCGTACCTCCTCGACACCGCCATGCTCGCACGGCCCGGCCCCTCGCCCGGGCACCGACCTCGTCCGCGCAGCCACCGCGAGCCACGCAGAGGCGCCCGCTCCGGTACCGCCGGCCCGCCGCGGTCGGACGCCGTCGGACGCCGCGGTCGGATGGCACGGTCGAGCGCCGCAGTCGAACGGCGCGGTCGAACGGCCGCCGGACGTCTTCGGACACCTTCGGACGCCGCGGTCGGGCGGTGCGATCGGACGTCCTCGGACGCCACGGTCGGGCGGTGCGATCGGGCGCCTTCGGACGCCGCGGTCGGGCGGTGCGGTCAGACGGCGCGGAGCTGGCCGCGGTGGGCACCGCGCAGCCGGTCGAACGCCGCGGCGGTGGCCTCGTCGGCGGGCAGCAGCACGACCAACTGCTGCGCGTCGGATCCGGACAGTTCCAGTACCTCGCGATGCCAGCGCAGCTGCGGGCCGGACGGATGGTTCACCCGCAGCGGTACCGTCGGCGGCGGCAGCTGCCGACCCACCCGCCGGGTGAACTCGGCGCCGGCCAGCGGCGCCAGCTCGGCCCGGAACCACTCGGCCGTCCCGGCGGACGGGCCGAGCCACAGGTCGAACGCCTGCTCGTCGGCGACCTGGTCCCAGTCGGCGAACACGGTGCGGGCGGCGGGATCGAGGAACACGTACCGGGTCAGGTTCGGTTCCGGCCCGTCGAGCAGGCCGGAGCCTGCCATCAGCAGCTCGAACCCGCTGGTGTGCGCCAGCACGTCGCCCAGCCGGTTGGTGACCAGGGCGACGCCGGGTTCCAGCAGCCGCAACGTGTCCAGCACCGCGGGGCGTACCTCGCGGGGCGGCGGCACCGGTCGCTGGTGTGCGGCACAGACGCCTCCCGTGATCTTGGCGAGGTAGCGCAGGTGAGCCCGCTCGGCGGTGTCCAGGCTCAACCCGTCGGCGAGCGCGTTGAGCACCGCGATCGACGGGTTGCGGTCCCGGCCCTGCTCGATCCGGGTCAGGTACTCGACGCTGACGCCGGCCCGGGTGGCGAGCTCGGTGCGCCGCAGCCCAGGGGCCCGGCGACGCGGCTGGTCCGGCAGGCCGAGATCGGCCGGCCGGATGCTGTCCCGCTTGGCCCGGACGAAGTCTCCCAGCGGCGTACCCATGCCGGGAAGCGTACCGAGCCGGGGAAGCCGCAGCGTGGCCCTGCGAGGGCCAGCCTGATCGCGGTCTGGTTGTCCCGCCCGCCGGCGCCGACCATCGAGGGCATGAACGAGAACAGCACCCTTGCGGTCATCGTCGGCAGCGTCCGGGAGGGCCGGTTCGGCCCCGTCGTCGGTTCCTGGATCGCCGACCGGGCACGAGAACACGGCGGCTTCGACGTCGACGTGATCGACCTGGCCGACGTGGACATCCCGCTGACGCTGCCGGCCGTCCCGCCGAAGCTGGCCGGCGACGACTACCCGCGGCCCGACGGCATGCTGCCGGTCACCAAGCGGCTCGACGCGGCCGACGCGTTCGTCATCGTCACGCCCGAGTACAACCACAGCTATCCGGCGTCGTTGAAGGCGCTGATCGACTGGCACTTCACCCAGTGGACCGCCAAGCCCGTGGCGTTCGTCAGCTACGGCGGCGCGGCCGGTGGCCGGCACGCGGTGCTCCACCTGGAGAACGTCCTGACCGAGCTGCACGCGGTCACCATCCGGGACGGGCTCGCCTTCCCCAACTACTTCACCGCCTGGCAGGACGGCCACCCCGCCGACCCCGCCAGTACCGACCACGCCCACCAGTTGCTCAGCCAGCTCGCCTGGTGGTCCACCACCCTGCGCTCGGCCCGCGCCACCACGCCCTATCCCGTACCCGCCTGACCCCCGGCACGCCCGAACCTGCGAAACGGGATCGGGACCTCGTCCCCGCGCTGCCGGCCTTCACCCGTCCACCGCTTCACCAGGGGACGACGCCGTTGTCGTCGAAGAAGCCGCCGTTCGGACCGTCGTCCGGCAGCGTCGCCAGCCGGATCGCGATCTGCGCCCCCTGCTCCGGCGTCCGCACGCCACGGAACCCATTCAGGTCGGTCGCGCAGAACCCCGGGCAGCCGGTGTTGACCAGGATGTTCGTGTCGGCGAGCTCCTTGACGTACTGCGCCGTCACGGCGTTCAGGAACGTCTTCGATGCGGCGTACGCCGCGGAGATCGGGCCGACCTCGGCTCCCGGCGTGGTCTGCAGCGTCAGCGAACCCACGCTGCTCGACATGTTCACGATCCGCGGCGAGGCGGACCGGCGCAGCATCGGCAGCATCGCGTTGGTGACCCGTACGACGCCGATCACGTTGGTCTCCACCGCGGTCCGGATCGTGTCGGCGGCCACCGTCGTCGGCGCCTGCGGCATCCCGCCGGTGACGCCGGCGTTGTTGACGAGCACGTCGAGGCCGCCGGCCTCGGCCGCGATCAGCTCGGCGGCGGCGGCCACGCTCGCGTCGTCGGTCACGTCCAGCGGTACGCCGAACGCGTCGGCACCGGCCGCTCGCAGCTTCGCGACCGCCTCCTCCCGGCGCCGGTCGTCCCGCGCGCCGACCCCCACCCGCCAGCCGAGGGCTCCCAGGCCCGCGGCGATCTCGTACCCGATGCCCTTGTTCGCGCCGGTGACCAGCGCAGTCGTCGCTTCACTCATGCCCCGATCGTCGGTCGGCGGCGACCCGCGCTCCAACACCGATCGGGTACCCGTCGATACCGCACCGGTATCGATCCCCTCGGCGCGGGATACCGTGGCGGCATGGAGACGCGGGAGCTGCGGTACTTCGTGGCCGTCGCCGAGGAACTGCACTTCGGCCGGGCGGCGGAGCGGCTCGGCATCGCGCAACCCCCGCTGTCCCGGGCGATCCGCCAGCTCGAACACCGCCTCGGCGCGAGACTGCTGGAGCGGTCCAGCCGCGCGGTCGCGCTGACCGAGGCCGGCGCGACGCTGCTGCGGGAGGGCCGGGCGGCGCTGGACGCGGTGGCCGCCGCCGAACGCCGCACCCGCCGGGCCGCGCAGGCGACCGGCGCGGGCGGCATCGTCCTCGTCACGAAGGCCGGCGCCGCCGGCGAACTGCTCGCCAAGCTGCTCGACGCGTACGCCGCCGAGCCCGGCGCGGTCCCCGTCGACGTGCTGCTGTGCGGCCCCGGCGAGCAGGAACGGCTGCTGCGCACCGGACACGCCGACGTCGGCCTGCTGCACCTGCCGTACGACCGGGTCACCGGGCTGGACACCGAGCCGCTGCGGACCGAGGGGCAGGTCGCGGTGCTGCCGGCCGGGCACCCGCTGACCACCCGGACGCAGGTACGGATGGCCGACGTCGCCGCGCTACCCGGCCTGCCGCAACCGCGCTGGCCGGCCGCCGACGGAAGCTACCCGGACGGCCCCGGGCCGCAGGTCCGGGATCACACCCAGCTGCTGCAGCTGATCGCGCTCGGCCGGACGATGGCGGTCATGCCCGAGACGGTCCGCGCCCACCTGCACGACGACCTCGTCGCCGTACCGGTCGTGGACGCCCCCGACGTCACCACGGTCATCGCCTGGCCACCCCAGACCCGTTCCCACCCCATCGCCACTCTCATCGCTACGGCCATCCGCCTCTGAACCGGGGGGCACCTCTTTGCGCTGAGGTGCTTCCCGAAGCGCTCGTGTCGGCGGTGGGTTCGCTGTTGCTGGCGGTGTAAAGGCCACCTCTGTTCGCGGTTTTCACCCCCGTGGGGGAACGTGGGGAGCGGGCTTCGCCCCTCCCCACACCCCACCCCATCAAGGGGGCAGTCGCCCCCTTGACATCCCCTGTCGGGGAATCAGTGATCAGGCAGGACCCCGCCTGGCCGCTTCGGAACTACGGGGCCCGGTGCGGCCTGCCCATCGACGCCCAGCCCGCCACGACAACCAACTGCCCACGGTGCGACGCGACGCGAAGCGGGCGTGGCCGTGATGGGTAGGCCGGACCGGGGCCCCGTTCTTCTTCGTAGGCCACTGGGCGTCGATGGGCAGCAGTACCGGGGGCTGGGCGGGGATGGCCAAGGGGGCGGCCCCCTTGGCGGGGAAGGAGCGCGAGGAGGGGGCGAAGCCCTCTCCTCGCATTCCCCCACAAGGGGTCAGAGCGTGAACAGAGGTGGCCTTTACACCGCCGCTTGGGACGCACCTCAGCGGGTAGAGGTGGCCTTTACACCACCAGCCCGGACACACCCCGCGACACGAGCGCTTGGGACGCACCTCAGCGGGTAGAGGTGGCCTTTGCGCCGGCAGCAAGAGCGGACGCGGCGACGCGAGACGGGCCGCGCCGCCCCGAACGGCGACCGGCCGCTAGACGTGCGGTACGGCTGGGGCGCTGGAACCGTTGCGGGAGCGGCGGATCAGCAGCGACAGCCCGACCGCGACCACGGCCACCACCGCCGCCACGGTGAACGCCAGGTGCATCCCGTCCAGGAACGACAGGTTGCTGGCCTTGGTGATCAGCGCCGCGATCTCCGCCTTGGTACCCGGCGGTACCGGTGCCACGCCCCCGGCCACCGCGCTCTTGGCCGCGTCGACCTGCGCCGGTGTCAGGGCGGGCAGGTGCTGGTCGGTCCAGTGCCCGTTGAGCACGTTGCCGACCCGGGCGGTCATCACCGCGCCGAGCACCGCGGTACCGAGGGCGCCACCGACCTGCATGGCCGCCTGCTGGACGCCGGACGCGACGCCGGACAGCTGCACCGGCGCGTTGCCGACGATGACCTCGGTGGCGCCGACCATGACCACGGACAGGCCGAGGCCGAGGATGACGAACCAGAGCGAGGTGAGGCCGGCGGACGCCTCCATCGGCAGCCGGGACAGGCCGAACATCGCGATCGCGACCGCGGCCATCCCGGTGGCGACCGGGCCGCGCGGCCCGATCTTCCCGATCAGCGCACCGGCGATGGGCGAGCCGACCACCATGCCGGCGGTCATCGGCAGCAACCGGACGCCGGACTGCACCGGCGAGAGGCCGTGCACGAGCTGGAGGTAGAAGGTGACGAAGAACAGCGAACCGAACATCGCGAACGCCATCAGGACCATCAGCACGGTACCGACCGACAGCGACCGGGACCGGAACAGGCCGAGCGGCAGCAGCGGGTCGCGGGCGGACCGTTCGCGCAGGATGAACAGCACCGCGAACACCGCCGCACCGACGAACAGGCCGATCGTGCGCCAGTCGCCCCAACCGAAGTCGGACGCCTTGATCACGCCGAACACCAGCGCGAACATCGCCACCGACAGCAGCGCGATGCCGGGGACGTCGGCCCGCGAGCCGCGGTCGACCCGGTGGTTGCGGCCCAGTACGAGCAGGCCGAGGACCAGCGCGAGCGCACCGACCGGCAGGTTCACGAAGAACACCCACTGCCAGTTGACGTGCTCGACGAGCAGGCCGCCGACGATCGGGCCGGCCGCGGTGGACAGGCCGATCGCGGCACCCCAGATGCCGATCGCGATGTTCAGCTTCTCCCGCGGGAACGCCTCGCGCAGCAACCCGAGGGCCGCCGGCTGCAGCAGCGCACCGAAGACACCCTGCAGCACCCGGAACGCGATGATCAGGCCGATGCTGCCGGAGAGCCCGATGATCCCGGAGCTGGCGGCGAAGCCGACCACGCCGACGAGGAACATGCTCTTGTGCCCGAACCGGTCGCCGAGCTTGCCGGCGGTGACCAGGAAGACGGCCAGCGCGAGCAGGTAGCCGTTGGTGATCCACTGCAGGTCGGACAGGGACGCGTGCAGCGACTTGCCGATGGCGGGGTTGGCGATGGCGACGATGGTGCCGTCCAGCGCGACCATGATCACGCCGAAGGCGACGGCGACCAGGGTCGCCCACGGGCCCCCGCGGCCGGTGCTGCGTGCGGTCGTGATCGCCGTACCGGCCGCAGTGGTACTCATGTGGGTCTCCCCCGCAAGATCGATTGATGGTGGGCAGTCGGCGCGCGGCGAGCTGTCCCCCAAGACACCCGATCGAACGGGCTGTGCCACGCCGCGCTGCCGACGCCCGAGCCGCGCTCCCCCACGCGACTCAACCCCCGCGGCACAGCATATTGTCAGTCGCTGACAAGTGGCAATGTGAGACACATGACCCTGACGCTCAGGACGACACCGGCGAGTATCGAAGAGACCAGTTCAGAATGGCGTCGGATGGCTGGCGTGGTCCAGAGCGGGGCTGGCAAGGCGGAGGCGCGTTCGTGTGGCGGAGCCACTCGGACGTGCCGACAACGCGGCCAGCGTCGTTCTGGGCCCGCCGGGCGCCGACAGTCCATTCTGAACTGATCTCTGAAGGAGGTGGCGCGGATGACGGAGTCGGCGGGGCTGCGCGAGCGCAAGAAGCAGCAGACGCGCGAGGCGCTGATCGCGGCCGCCCAGCGGCTGTTCACCGAGCAGGGCTTCGACGGCACCACCACGGACGAGATCGCCGCGGCGGCCGACGTGTCGCAGCGCACCCTGTTCCGGTACTTCGCCGGCAAGGAGGAGATGGCGCTGGCGCCGCTGGCCGAGATGCAGGAGGGGTTCACCGACGAGGTGCGCCGGCGGCCGCCCGGCGAGCCGCCGATGACCGCGCTGCGGCTCGCGGCGCGCGCCATGATCGGCGCCTTCGCCGGCGACGACCCGGAGATCGAGCAGCGGCGCCAGATCCTCGGCAGCACCATCGATCTGGTCAACCGCACGCCCGCACTGCTGGCCGAGAACCTGCGCCGGACGGTGGCCCGCGGCGAGCGGCTGGCGCAGCTGCTCGCCGAGCGGGAGGGCGTCGACATGGCCGACGATCCGCGGCCCCGGCTCGCGGTCACCACGTTCGACGGCGCGCTGCGGGTGGCCACCCTCAGCTCGTGCGACGCCGCGGCCATCGACCCGGTACTGATGGGTCAGGAGCTGGAGCGCTGCCTCGCCGCGCTGCCGGACATCTTCCGGCACTGGCGGTCCTGACCCGACCCGCCGTCGGCCGCGGCCCGACCGCCGGCAGTTCGTCCACAATGGACTGTTTCAGGACACCAGTCCGGTGCGGTGCGCGATGATGACCAGTTGCACCCGGTCCCGGGCGTCCAGCTTGGTCAGCAGCCGGGCCACGTGCGCCTTCGCGGTGGCCGCGCTGATGTAGAGCTGGCCGGCGATCTCGGCGTTGGACAGGCCGCGCCCGACCAGCGTCAGCACCTCGCGCTCCCGCTCGGTCACCGCCTCCAGCGCCGGTACCGGCCGGGCCGGGGTCGGCCGGTCGACGAAGTCGGCGATCAGCCGCCGGGTGACGCTCGGCGCGATCAGCGCGTCGCCGGCGGCCACCACCCGGATCGCGGCCAGGATCTGCTCCAGCGCCATGTCCTTGACCAGGAAGCCGCTGGCGCCGGCGCGCAGCGCACCGTAGACGTACTCGTCCTCGTCGAAGGTGGTCAGCATCAGCACCCGGGGCGGCTCGGCCGCGGCGGTGATCCGCCGGGTCGCCTCGATCCCGTCCAGGTCGGGCATCCGGATGTCCATCACCACCACGTCCGGCGCCGTCTCGGCGGTCAGCCGCACCGCCTCGGCCCCGGTACCGGCCTCGCCGACCACGGTGAGATCCGGCGCGTCGGCGATCAGCACCCGCAGACCGGAGCGGATCAGCGGCTGGTCGTCGGCCAGCAGTACCCGGATCGTCATGCCGGCACCGGAATCGTCGCGGCGACCCGGAACCCGCCGTCCGCACACGGGCCGGCGTCGAACTCGCCGTGCAGCAGCGCGACCCGCTCTCGCATCCCGGCGATGCCGTACCCGGCGCCCACCGGGCCGCCGGACCCGTCGTCGGTGACCACGATGCGTACCTCCGTGTCCGTTGCGGAAAGCTCGATCCGGCACCGGTCCGTACCGGCGTGCCGGATCACGTTCGTCACGGCCTCCTGCACGATCCGGTACGCGGCGAGGTCGACGTCCGGCGGCAGTTCGGTGTCGCCGGAACGGGTCAGCGCGACCCGGACGCCGGCCTGCTCGGCCCGGTCGACGAGGGTGTCGAGCTCGGCCAGGCCGGGCGCCGGCCCGAGCGGCGCCGTACCGGCCTCCGGATCGGACTGGCGCAGCGAGCCCAGCATCCGGCGCAGACCGGCCAGGGTGTCCCGGCTGGTCGCCTCGATCGCGGTGAGCGAGTTGCGGGCCTCCGCGGGCTGGCTGTCGATCACCCGGGCGCCGACGCCGGCCTGGATCGCGATCACGCCGACGTTGTGCGCCACCATGTCGTGCAGTTCCCGGGCGATCCGCAGCCGCTCGGCCTGTACCGCCTGGGCGGTGCGCTGTTCCCGCTGCGTCGCGGTGAACTGCCGGCGCTGCCGCACCGAGTGCCCGATCACCCAGGCCACCACGGTGAGCAGGACGACGACGATCGTGCCGAAGTCGAGGTTGATCACCGGGAACGCGAACAGGAAGAACACCTGCACGACGAGAGCCACCGCGGCGAACGGGATCGACACGCGCCGCGGCCAGTGCGCCGCCACCCAGCCGATCGCGAGCACCACCACCGCGATGTGCACTTCCCGCAGCGCCAGCAGGTTGCCCATCGAGTACCCGGAGTCGTCGATGCGTGCCGGGTGGGCGGGCAGCCCGGGCAGGAGCGGGCCGGCGGTGGGCGGGTCCGGGTCGATGGTGGTGAGCATGAACAGGCCGGCGAGCAGCGCGGCCAGTCCGACGAACGGGTGGCGGCGCAGCAACAGCCAGGGCAGCAGCATCGCGAGGAACGGCAGGACGAACCGGGCCGGGCCGGGCAGCCGGGACAGCATCACCAGTTCCAGCAGGAACGGCGAGCCGACCGCACCGGCCCAGACGGCGACGGTGGACCACCGTCGGCGGCGGGCCGGGCGGCCGGCAAGGCTGGACATGCGCCGAGCCTAACGGCCACGCCGGCCCGGGCCATCGATCCGCGGGCGTACGCCCGTGGGCCACCCCCGGTGGCGCCCGCGGGCCGATGCCCGCGACCCACCCGGGCCGGCAGGGTCGTACCCATGATCGACGTCAACGAACTGACCAAACGGTACGGGAAGGCCACCGCGGTGGACCGGCTCACGTTCACCGTGCGGCCGGGGCAGGTGACCGGGTTCCTCGGCCCGAACGGCGCCGGCAAGTCGACCACGCTGCGGCTCATCCTCGGCCTGCACACCCCGACGGCCGGTACCGCGACGGTCGACGGCCGGCCGTTCGCCGACCGGCCACGCGGGCTGCGGCACGTCGGCGCGCTGCTCGACGCGGCCGACGTGCACGGCGGCCGCAGCGGGTACGCGCACCTGCGCGCGCTCGCGGCGAGTAACCGGATCCCGCGCCGGCGGATCGACGAGGTACTGGCCGAGGTCGGGTTGCAGGAGGCCGCCCGGCGCCGGATCGGCGGGTACTCGCTGGGCATGCGGCAGCGGCTCGGCATCGCCGCGGCGCTGCTCGGCGACCCGCCGGTACTGCTGTTCGACGAGCCGCTGAACGGCCTGGACCCGGAGGGTGTGCTGTGGGTGCGCGGGCTGTTCCGGCGGCTGGCGGCGGAGGGCCGCACCGTGTTCGTGTCCAGCCACCTGATGCGGGAGATGGAGCACACCGCCGACCACCTGATCGTCATCGGCCGGGGCCGGCTCGTCGCGGACGAGTCGCTGGCCGAGTTCGCGTCCCGGGGCGAGGGGCTGCGGGTCACCGTCGACACGCCGGATCCGGCCACCCTGACCGCGGTGGTCGACGTCGCCGGCGGCAGCACCGTACCGGCGCCGGACGGGACGCTGACCGTCACCGGGCTGACCGCCGCGCGGGTCGGCGAGCTCGCCTTCGAGCACCGGATCCTGCTGCGCGAGCTGACCACCCGCAGCGCCTCGCTGGAGGAGGCGTTCCTGGCGCAGACCGCGGACGCGGTCGACTACCTGGCTGGAGAGAACCGATGACGACCACCGCCGCACCGCGCCTGGACGCCGAACCGGCCGCCCGGTTCAGCGACCTGATCGCCGCCGAACGGATCAAGCTCACCTCGCTCCGCTCGACCCGGTGGGGCGTGCTGTTCAGCGCCGTCGTGGTGATCGCGATGAACGCCAACGCGGCGTTCGCCGACTACCGGAACTGGCCGACCTACCCCGCCGGCATCCGCGCCTCGTTCGTCCCCGACTGGGCGGTGGGCGACGCGTTCCAGGCCGGCGCGGCGATGGTGACGATCCTCGCGGCCGGGACGATCGGCGCGCTGGCCATCACCAGCGACTACGCGAGCGGGTTGGCGCGCACCACGTTCGCGGCGGTCCCGGCGCGCAGCTCGGTGGTACTGGCGAAGGCCACCGTGCTGACCGCGGTGCTGCTGGTGTTCGGGGTGGTGGTCGCCGGCGGCTCGTTCGCCGCCTCGCAGTCCATCCTCGCCGGGCGCGGGATCAACGTGGCGCTCGACCATCCGGGAGTACTGCGCGGGGTGGTGGCCTCGGCGCTGCTCGCGCCGGTGTGCGGGCTGGCCGGGCTGGCGATCGGCGCGGTGGTCCGGCACACCGCCGCGACCATCGTGACCACGGTCGCGGCGCTGCTGCTGTTCCCGGCCCTGCTGCAGGACCGCCGGCACCTGACCGCGACGATCCTGCACGCCCAGCCGTACGGCGCCTGGGGTTCGCTGCGCGGTCTCGACTCGCAGCACCTGATGCCCTACCCGGCGACGCCGCTCGGCTCGTTCCTGGTGTACGGGAGCTGGGCGCTCGCCGCCGTCCTCGTCGCCGCCCTGGCCGTCCGCCGGCGGGACCTGTGATGCGCGCGACGCCGATCCGGGCCGCGCAGCGGGCGATCACCGGCGCGGGACGGCGGGGGGCCGGCACGGTCGCCAGCCGAGCCGGGCGGGGCGTGCTGTTCGGGCGACGGCGGATCCGTACCGGAATGCTGGCCGCCGCGGTCGCGCTGGCCCCGACGACCGCGACGGTGCTGGCTCCGGCCGCGGCGGACCGGGCGCCGGCCCCGATCGGTACCGCGGCGTGGCGGGCCGACCCGCGTGCGCTGCCCGACCCGGTGACCGCCGACCCCGCCGCGGTACGCCGGTTCTACGCCACCGGGTCGCCGGCGTCACAGCGCGCGCTGGCACTGCGGTACCCGGGTGTCGTCGGCACCTCGGACGGAGCGCCGGTGGCTCTGCGGTACGCGGCGAATCGGGTCACGATGCGCGCGGCCGGGGCGCGGTTCGCCGACCGGCCCGGCCGGTACCTGCTGTTCGATCCGCGCGGCGACGGGCGGGTCGCGGAGGTGTTCGGCGACCTGGCGCACGCGGACCGGATCGCCGTGCTGGTGCCGGGAGCCGGGGTCGACGCGGCGAACTTCTGGTCCGGCGCCGGCGGTCGCGGTTACCGCGCGCTGGCCCGCCAGGCCGACCAGCTGTACCGGTCGGCTCGGCGGCCCGGGTTCGCGGTGATCGCCTGGCTCGGCTACACCACCCCGAAGGGGGTGTCGCTGAGCGAGGCGCGCGAGGACCTGGCCCGCACCGGCGCCGACGCGCTGGTCCGGTTCGTCGCCGGGCTGCGCGCCGTCCGTCCACACGCGACGGTCGCGCTGCTGGCGCACAGCTACGGGTCGGTCGTCGTCGGGCTGGCCGCGCGGCGGCTGCCGCCGCAGGTCACCGACCTCGCCGTGGTCGGCAGTCCGGGCATGGGCGTCGACGACGTGTCCCGCCTCGGTACCACCGCGCGGGTCTGGGCCGGCCGCTGTCCCGGCGACTGGATCCGGTGGGTGCCCGGCGAGCAGGTGTTCGGGCTCGGGCACGGCCGGGCACCGACCGACCCGGCGTTCGGCGCGCGGATCTTCGGCACCGGCAGCGTCGACGACCACGACCACTACTACGCCCCCGGTACCGAGTCGCTGGCGAACCTCACCGCCATCGCCACCCGCGGATCGCTGCGATGACCGCCGTACGGGTCGACGCCCGGCAACGCGGCGGCCCGGGCCGAGCGCCGTCGCGGTACCGGGTCTGGGCGGAGCGGGTCGCCGGGGCCACGCCGGGCGGGCGGGACCGTACCGTCGATGCGCTGCGGGCGATCGCGATCGCCGGGGTGGTGCTCGGGCACTGGCTGGTGTCCGCGGTCGTCGCCGACCCGGACCGGCCGGCCGCGCTGCACGGCGCGAGTCCACTGTCGACGCTGCCGGCGTTGGCGCCGGTCAGCTGGCTGTTCGAGACGCTGGGGCTGTTCTTCGTCGCCGCCGGCTACGCCGCCGCCCGCCCCCGCCGCTCCCCGGCCGGAGCCGGCCGCGGCACCGTCCACAGTGACTCCCGGGTGGACGGTCGCGCCGCGCTGCGGTGGCTGACCCGCCCCTCGGCGGTACGGCTGGGCGTGCCGGTGCTGGTGCTCGCCGCGGTGTGGCTGCCGGCGCTGCTGGTGCTGGACGCGTCCGGGGCGCCGGCCAGCACCCGGCACCTGGTCGTGTCGCTGGTCACCCACCCGCTCTGGTTCCTCGCCGTGTACCTGGTGCTGGCCGCCGCGGCGCCGCTGCTGCGCCGGCTGGTGTTCCACTGTGGACTCTGGTCGGTGCTGCCGGCGGTGCTCGCGGTCGCGGCCGTCGACGCGGCCCGCGGCGCCGGCCTGCCGGGCTGGGTAGCGCCGGTCGCCACGCCCGTCGCCTGGTCGGTTCCGTACCTGTTCGGGATGGTCCTGGCGCGCGGCCTGGCCCGGCGCGGCGGTGCGGTGCTGCTCGCCGGCGGCGTCGCCGGTGCCGCCGTGTTGCTGTGGCTCGGCTATCCGGCGAGCGCCGTCGGGGTGCCGGGCGACCGCTGGTCCAACCTCGACCCGCCGTCGCTGTTCGCCCTCGCCCTCGCCGCCGCCCAGCTCGGCGCGTTCCTGCTGGTACGGCCGTGGCTGGCCCGGTTGCTGGCCCGGCCGGCGGCGTGGGCACCGGTCGCCGGGCTCAACCGCGCCGCGATGACCGTGTACTGCTGGCACCAGAGCGCGCTGCTGCTGGTGACGTTCGCGGCGGTACCGCTGGGGCCGCTGCCCGGCCTGCTCGACCAGCCGACCGGGGCGTGGGTGGCGCACCGGCTGTGGTGGCTGCCGGTGTTCGCGCTGGCACTGCTCGCCCTGGCCCGCCTGTTCCACCGCACCGCCGGACCGTCCGATGTAGATGCCGACACCGCGGCCCGGCCCGGCGGCCGCATCCCGGACGCCGCGGGCGGTGGCGCTCAGGTGGTGAGCAGCGTCGTGGTCTCGCCGTCGACGACGAGCACGTCACCGTCCGAGAGTGTCCAGTGTGACCGGTCGGCGGCGGTGAGATAGTCGTCGAGGGCGTCGCACCGGTGGCTCTCCGGATGGTTCGGGCTGCGTACGTGCGGTACGAACGGCCGGTCGAGCACGCCGAGCCCGCGGAACACCGGATCCGGGCCGGGATCGTCGACCCGCTCGAACCCGGTCAGGTCCGGCGCCAGCACGCAGCAGCCGGCGCTGTACCCGCCGTACGCGGCGCCGGCGCGGATCAGGCCGGTCAGGACGGCGCCGGCGCCGGTCTCGGCCAGCACCCGGTTGAGCGTGAAGACGTTGCCGCCGCGTACCCAGATCAGGTCGTGCTCGGCGAGGCCCGCCAGCGCGGCCGGATCGCGCAGGTCCGCCTCCACCGGCGCGAGCCCGGCGTCGGACAGCTCGGCCAGCTCCCGCGCCACCCCCGCGGCCCGTACCGCCGGGTCGAGGTCGTCGAGCGCGTTCGTGACCACGGCGGTACGTCGACCGCCGGCGAGCGACCGCAACCGGTCCGGATACCGGCCGAGCCGGAACGACGAGAGGTAGAGCCGCATCGGCCCAGTATCCGGACGCACCGACCCGCTGTCACCGCGAATACCGCCACCGCGGTCAGTCCAGCGGGCGGGTGAGGCGGACGTCCTCCTCGGCGTAGCCGAGCGCGCGGTAGAAGGCGCGGGCGGTGGCGTTCGCGGCGCCCGTCTCCAGCGTCAGCCGCCGCAGCCCGCGCCGCGCGGCCCACCGGTGCGCGGCGTCCATCAGCGCCCGCCCGACGCCGGACCGGGCGGCGTCCGCGGCGACCACCAGCTCCCCCACGTACCCGTCCCGCTCGCCGGTGAAGTGCCGGCGCTCCCCGGCGTGCACGAAGCCGACCACCCGGCCGTCGTGCACCGCCACCCAGACCGGCTCGGTACCGTCGATGGCGTCGGCGACCCAGCCGCGCACCGCCCGCTCGACCGCCGCGGGGTCGCGCCACGGCGCGACGCCCTCGGTCAGCCGCGGCGCCAGGGCGAGCACCGCATCGGCGTCGGCGGCCTGGTACGGGCGGACGACGAGATCGGGCATACGGGGATTCTGCCACCGTTTCGGCGGTGTCACCGGCTGGTCATCGTGCGTTCGGCTTCGACCGGTACGACGGCGGTATGACGAAAACCCGCAGCGGTACGAGGAAGCACGGCTCGCACCGGCTCAGCCGGCGCTCGCTGTTCGGCGGCGCGCTGGCAGCCGGCGGCGCCCTCGCGGTACCGAGTCTGGTCCGGGCCGCGCCCGCTCTGGTGCGGTCGGGCCGGCCGGCGCTGACGCACGGCACCCAGGTCGGCGACGTCGAGTACGGCACCGGTACGGTCTGGACCCGCGCGGACCGGCCGTCCCGGATGGTCGTCGAGATCTCCACCGACCCGCGGTTTCGCCGGGTGCGCCGGCTGCGCGGCCCGCTGCTGACCCCGGACAGCGACCTGACCGGCAAGACCGTGTTGCACGGGCTGCCGGCCGGCCGGGACATCCACTACCGGGTGAGCGCGGTCGACGTGCGGGACGACACGCTCGCGTCCGAGCCGCTGATCGGCCGGTTCCGCACCGTGCCGGACCGGGCCCGGGACGTGTCGTTCCTGTGGTCCGGCGACCTCGGCGGGCAGGGCTGGGGCATCGACGTGTCCCGCGGCGGGTACCGGATCTTCGACGCGATGCGCGCGCTGGACCCGGACTTCTACCTCTGCAACGGCGACAACATCTACGCCGACGACCCGATCGAGCCGCGGGTGACGCTGCCGGACGGGTCGATCTGGCGCAACCTGGTCACCGAGGAGAAGTCGAAGGTCGCCGAGACGCTCGACGAGTACCGCGGGAACTACAAGTACAACCTGACCGACGAGCCGCTGCGGCGGTTCTACGCGCAGGTGGCGCAGATCCAGCAGTGGGACGACCACGAGACGCACAACAACTGGTACCCGGGCGAGATCCTGGACGACGACGCGTACACCGAGAAGCGGGTCGACGTGCTCGCCCGGCGCGGCCGGCAGGCCTGGCACGAGTACACCCCGATCACCCCGAAGTACGACCGGGACGGGCGGATCTACCGGGTGCTGCACCACGGGCCGCTGCTCGACGTGTTCGTGCTCGACATGCGCTGGTACCGGGACGCCAACTCGGCCGACAAGCAGACCAGCAACGACGGCGGCATCCTCGGCCACGAGCAGGCCGAGTGGCTCAAGCGGGAGCTGGCCCGCTCGACCGCCACCTGGAAGGTCATCTCGAACGACATGCCGCTCGGGCTGGTCGTCACGGACGGGCCGAGCCGCTTCGAGGCGGTCTCGCAGGGCGACGACGGGGCGCCGCTCGGCCGGGAGCTGCAGATCGCCGAGATCCTCACGTTCCTGAAGCGGCAGGAGATCCGCAACGTGGTCTGGCTGACCACCGACGTGCACTACACCGCCGCGCACCACTTCGACCCGGCGAAGGCCGCGTACTCGGACTTCGACCCGTTCTGGCAGTTCGTGTCCGGGCCGCTCAACGCCGGTGCGTTCCCGCCCGACGCGATCGACGGTACGTTCGGCTGCGAGCAGGTGTTCGTCGCCGCGCCACCGACCGCGAACGCCTCGCCGGCCACCGAGTACCAGTTCTTCGGCCGGGTGGCCATCGACGCGGCGAGCCGGGAGCTGACCGTGCACCTGCACGACAACACCGGCGCCTCGCTCTGGTCGACGACCCTGACCCCGCACCGCCGCTGACGACGCCGCCGGCCCCGGTCAGGCCTCCGGCCAGACCGGGTCGGGCAGCCTGCGGAGCTGGTTGATCGGGACGTCCTGTTCGCAGTGCCACTGCGACAGGTCGGCGTGGATCAGGTACCCGCCGAGGTGCACCCAGCCCGGGATCCGGCTGTCCGACACGGCGAGCACCCGGTACGGCCGGTCGGACAGGTAGGCGGGCAGCGCGACCAGGTCACCGACCCGGGGCCGGTGCCCGGTCACCGTGGCCATGTCGCCACCGCCGAGCGGGTGGCGACCGGTACGCGGGCGCGGCCGAGGTGTTCGGCCCGTCGGCGCGCGGCGAGTGCCTGCGCGTCGGCGTACGGGTCGCGGGGGCGCTGTGCCGCCCGGTCGCGAGGGCGCTGTGCCGCCCGGTCCCGGCGGTTGGCCGCCCGGTCGAGCAGGTAGACGGCCAGCGTGCCGAGTGCCGCCACGCCGACCAGGAATGCGGCGCACATCGCCGCGGCGTAGGTTGCTGCGTCCATCACCGCCACCACCCGTCCGGGTCGATCGGGCGGGCGGCGATCTCGTCTCGCCAGGCGCGCATCCGCGCGGCGAATCGCCGCAGCGCGCGCACGGTACGGTGGTACCGCTCCATCGGTAGGGCTCCGATCCGTCGATGGGGCGGGGCGCGATGCGGGCTTGCCGGCAGGCATCGCGCCCCACCATCTGTGGGGCCGGCCGCCGGGTACGGCGGCGACCGGCCCGTCTGGTGACCGAACCGCCGCGCCACGGGGGAGTACGCGCGCTTGCGGTCCGGCCGGTCTGTTGCGGGCGCCGGACACTGCCAGGTCCAGCGGCTATCAGCGTCCGACGCCCATGCGCCATCAGCCACACTCAGTCACCTTGCGGATCAGGAGCGTCACGTCCGACACGAGGGACAGTAGACCGAACATGCCAAACGCGCAAGATTCCGATTCGACGTGTCCTGGTTGACCATAGTTCCGATCCGGCAGATGATGGGTCGCATGACCACACGACGGTTAAGTCCGACGGTTCCCACGCGGCGTGTCGCTTCCACCCTGCGCATGTACCGCGAGCGGAAGGGGATGGGCGTCGGTGAGGCTGCGGCGGGCGTCGACCACCAGTCGAGTTGGCTCTCCCGCATCGAAGGCATGGAGAACAGGGCGCACCCGAACGATGTGCAGGCCCTGCTGATGCAGTACGACGTGGAGCAGCCGGTCATCGAGGCCGTGAAGGCGGTCGCCCGGCAGTCACGCAAGCGCGGTTGGTGGTACCCGTATCACGACGTCCTGCCGGACTGGTTCGGGCAGTATCTCGGGCTCGAATCGGACGCCTCGACCATCCGCGCGTTCGATGGCCTGGCGGTTCCGGGCCTGCTGCAGACGGAGGAGTACGCACGGGCGATGGTGCAGGCACTAGTGCCCCGGCAGTCCGCCGCCGAGATCGACCGATTCACCCGGCTGCGGATCGAGCGGCAACAGCGCATCAGCGACGACGAAGACCCGGTGCAGTTCCGGGCAGTGCTCGACGAAGGGCTGTTGTGGCGCCAAGTAGGCGGGACGCAGGTGATGATCGAGCAGATCGAGTGGCTGTTGGAAGTCGGCCAGCGCCCGAACGTGGAGATCCAGGTTCTGCCGAGCGCCGCCGGTGCGCATCCAGCCATGAACGGCAGCTTCGTGGTGATGGACTTCCCACCGCTGCCGACCCCGTTCCCGACGATCGACGACCGCATCGCGTACGTCGACCTGCTCGTCGGTGCGAAGTACTTCGACAACGCGGCTGAGGTCGCGCCCTACGAGGCGGTCTGGGAACAGCTTCGCGGCGACGCGCTGTCGTCGGATGAGTCCGACGCGCTCCTGCGTAGAATCGCGAAGCGTCTAGCGGCTCACTAACAGAAAGGAGCGCGGGGTGCCCTCACCAGACCTCTCCCGCGCCCGATGGCGCAAGAGCACACGTAGCGGGAACACCGGCAACTGCGTCGAGGTGGCCGGCAACCTCCCTGGCATCGTCGCCGTCCGGGACAGCAAGGACCCGCAGGGGCCGGCGCTGATGGTCGAGCCGGCCGCGTTTGCCGCGTTCACCGCGGCCGTGAAGTCCGCGAACCTGTAACGAGACACGAACACGCGACCCCCGGCCGGATCCGGCCGGGGGTCGCGCGCCGTTGCGGGACACGAGGGCTGCCCCGTCAGCGCGTACGAACACCGACCCGAACCAGGACGAGCGCGAACACCAGGGCGGTCGCGGCGAGCGCCGCGAGGCCCGGCCAGCCGGCCCAGGAGAGGACGAGCCCGCCGACCGCGGTGCCGGTGGCGCCGCCCACGAAGTACACCGTCATGTAGGCGCTGTTGAGTTGCGCCGGCCGGGCCGGGTCCAGGCCGAGCACCCGGGACTGGTTCGCCACCTGCGCGGCGAACAGTCCGGCGTCGAACAGCGCCAATGCCACCAGCAGCGGTACCGGCCGGGTCAGGCTCGCGCCCAGCACCGCCGTGCACGCGGCCGTGACCAGCAGCCCGCAGATCACCACCCGCGACCAGCCGAACCGGTCCGCCAGCCGCCCGGCGAACCGGGTCACGACCATGCCGAGCAACCCGGCCAGCGCGTAGAGGCCGATGGTGCTCGGCGGCAGCGAGACCGGCGGTCGGGCCAGCGCGAGCGACAGCCCCACCCAGACCAGGCTGAACGCGAAGAACCACAGGGCGCCGGACAGCGCGGCGAACCGCAACGCCCGGTCGGCCCACACCAGCCGGGGCAGCGCCGCCAGCACCGCGGCGTACCGCTGGGTCGGGGGTAGCGGGCGGCTCGGCAGCGTGATCAGCGCGGCGAGGCCGAGCAGTACGCACGCGGTGGCGAAGTCGACCAGCATCAGCCGCCAGCCGAACTGGTCCGCCAGCGCGCCGCCGAGAATGCGTCCCAGCACGATGCCGGCGGAGATGCCGGCCGTGACCGTACCGACGGTGCGGCCCCGGCGCGCGTCGTCGGAGTACCGGCCGGCCAGGCTGCTCAACTGCGCGCCGGTGCTCGCGCAGGCGCCCGCGACGAGCAGCCCGAGCGCGAGCAGTACCGGGTTCGGCGCCGCGGCGGCGACCGCCAGGCCGGCACCGAGCAGGCTGAGTTGGGCGGCGATCAGCCGGTTCGAGCGCACCCGGTCGGCCAGCGGGACGAGCAGCGCCAGGCCCAGCAGGTAGCCGGCGATCGGTACGCCGGCGAGGATGCCGACGGTCGACAGCGACGCGCCGATCCCGGCCGCGACGTCGGACAGTTCGGGTTGCAGGACGTAGCTCGTGGCGGTCGCCACCGCGGCCGCCAGCGTCGACGCGCCGAGCGCCGCGGCGCCCAGGCCAGGCGCGCGGCCGGTCGCCCGTTCGGGTGTCAGGATCTGCGTCATGCGGCAACGCTAGAAAGCGCGCCACCGCCGGTGCTGGCGGCAATCCGACCTGGCAGTCCGCCACGGCGACCCGGCCGGCCCGCGGTGCCGGCAGGCCGGCCGGTCAGGCGAACGGGTCGTAGTCGACTTCCAAAGGTTCCTGGTCGGGCCGCTCGTCGGCCGGGACGTGCTGCAGGTTGAGCCGGATCCGGGTCCAGGTGCTGCTGCGGCCGCGCATCGAGTCGACCAGCACGTCGGCCGGCTCCAGCTGCGGCCAGACGCCCGGATGGCGCTGCTTCCAGCGCTCCAGCCCGGCCATCGCCTCGTCCTTGGTGCGCGCCCGGGCGATCTCGATCAGCGGCATGGTGGTGCGCCGCCGGCCGGTCGGCCCGCTGCTCTTGCCCGGCGCCGGCGGCGGCACGGTGCCCGCCTCGTCGTCCTCCGCCGCCGGCTCCGGATCGGCCTTGCGCTTGGACGGCTGTACCCGGCGGGGCTCGCCGCGCTGCTTGGCGAAGTGCGGCGGCCACGGCGCGTCGCCCAGCCCGTTCTCGGCGTCCCGCTCGGCCAGCTCCAGCAGCCCGGTCAGCGAACCGGCGGACGCGTCCATGTCCTGCCACGGGTCGCCGAGCTGCGCGTACCGGTCGGGCACGGTGTCGATGGTGAACGCGGCCGGGTCACAGTCGGGCACCTCGTCCCAGCGCAGCGGGGTGGACACCCGGGCGTCCGGGGTCGGCCGGATCGACCAGGCGCTCGCGGTGGTGCGGTCCTTCGCGTTCTGGTTGTAGTCGACGAACACGCCGTGCCGCTCCTCCTTCCACCACTTGCTGGTGGCGAGGTCCGGCGCGCGCCGCTCCACCTCCCGGGCCAGCGCCACCGCGGCCCGGCGCACCTCGGTGAAGGTCCACCGCTGCTCGATCCGGCAGTACACATGGAATCCGCGCGAGCCGGACGTCTTGGGCCAGCCGGTGAGGCCCACGTCGGCGAGCACCTCCCGGATCAGCAGCGCCACCTGGCGGATCTCCGGCCAGCCGACACCGGGCACCGGATCGAGGTCGACCCGTAACTCGTCGGGATGACCGAGGTCGCTGGCGCGCACCGGATGCGGGTGCAGGTCGACACAGCCGAGGTTGACCACCCAGGCCAGCTGGGCGGCGTCGGTGAGCACGATCTCGTGCGCGCTGCGCCCGGACGGGAACTTCAGCTCCACCGTCTCGACCCACGGCGGCCGGTTCTGCGGGGCGCGCTTCTGGTAGAAAGCCTCCCCGTCGACCCCGTTGACGTACCGCTTGAGCGCCATCGGGCGGCCGCCGACCGCGCGCAGCACGCCATCGGACACGGCAAGGTAGTAGCGCACCAGATCGAGTTTGGTGCGGCCGGAGGAGGGGAAGAAGACCTTGTCCGGGTTGGTGATCGGGACGTCCCGCCCCGCAACGTCCAGTATCTCCCGTCGACTGGGCATGGCCCCACGATACGGTGCGCCGCCCAACCCCGGCGCGAATTGAGCCCGGCCGATGCCGGTGTTCAGCTTTCGATCAGCTCCAGCAGCCGGCGCAGGGTGCGCCAGTTCCGGGCGGTACCGACGCCGACGATCCGGCGCAGCGCCGGTTCCAGTCGGGACTTGTGCACCCCACCGGGCAGCCACAGGAACAGCTCGCGGCCGATCAGCTCGTACCGCTCCGGCTCGTAGGAGCGTTCGGCCAGCGCGGCGAGCCGGTCCGGATCCGGTTCGACGTCGAGGAACTGCACCAGGTAGCGGGACTCGTCGGTGGCCACCGAGCCGAACGGGTCGGCCTCGACCACCGCGCGCAGCTGGCTCGCGGTGCGCACCAACACCGGTACGTCGAGGCCGAACTCGGACTCGATCGCGGCCCGGATCAGCGCTGCGGTACGGTCTGCGGGCGTGGCCGCGGAAAACACCGCGTTGCCACTTTGCAGGTGGGTGCTGATTGCCGCACAGCCAAGCTCGGCCAACATCGCACGCAACTGAGCCATGCCGACTCGGTTGTGCGCACCGAGATTGACGCCGCGCAGCAGCGCCAGTTGTCGTTCCACGGCGGTCTCCTTTCGGACCTCGCACCGCCCGCCGAACGGCTGAATCCTGCGGAACGGGCGGGTATTCGCGCTGTCCTGTTTGGTCAGTGGGATAGTGGCATGCATACTTGCTCGCGAAAGTACAGCGCATCCGCGCGAAGACTTGAGGAGACTGTTGTGAACAAGGCAGAGCTGATCGAGGCCCTGGCAGCCCGGCTCGGCGACAAGAAGACCGCCACCACGGCGCTGGAGGCCGTGCTGGACGAGATCCAGCGCACCGTTGCCAAGGGCGGCAAGATCTCGCTGGCCGGCTTCGGTGTCTTCGAGAAGCGGGCTCGCGCGGCACGCACCGCGCGCAACCCGCGGACCGGCGAGACCGTCAAGGTGAAGAAGACCTCGGTGCCGGCGTTCCGCGCCGGGCAGGGCTTCAAGGACGTGGTGACCGGCAAGAAGAAGATCGCCGCGGCCAAGAAGACCACCGCGAAGAAGGCCGCGACCGCGACCAAGACCGCGAAGGCAGCGCCGGCGAAGAAGACCACCACCGCGGCGAAGAAGACCACCGCGGCGGCCAAGAAGACCGCGCCGGCGAAGACCACGGCCAAGAAGACCACCGCGAAGAAGACCACCGCGGCGGCCAAGAAGACCACCGCCAGCGCGGCGAAGAAGACCACGGCGGCGAAGAAGACCACCGCCCGCAAGACCGCCACCAAGTCGGCCGCGAAGCGCACCCCGCGCAAGCGCTGACCGTACTGGGCCGGGTGGCGCAGTCGGCCCCCCGGCCACCACGGGCAGTCGGGCGTCCATCGCGAGGGATGCCACGACGACGCCCGGCGAGACCCTGTGCCGGCCACCGATCCACGGTGGCCGGCACGTTGCCGTTCGGGCCCGGCGACGCCCGGCCGTGGGTGCCGTCCTGGTCGGTGTTGTCCCGGTACATAGACTCCTGTGCATGGCTTCCGGTCCGGCGCTGGGTATCGACTTCGGCACCTCCTCCACCGTCGGCGTGCTGCGCCGGGCGGACGGTTCGGTGCGCCCGCTGCTGTTCGACGGCACCCCGCTGCTGCCCTCCGCCGTCTACCTGGAGCCGTCCGGGCACCTGCTCACCGGCCGGGACGCGATCCACGCCGCGCGGCTCGACCCGACCCGGTTCGAACCCTCGCCGAAGCGGCACATCGGCGAGGGCACCGTCCTGCTGGGCGGCACCGAGGTCACCACGATCGCGTTGACCGCGGCGGTGCTGCGCCGGGTCGCGGTCGAGGCGACCAGGGTCAACGGCACCGCGGTGCGGGAGCTGACCCTCACCCACCCGGCGACGTGGGCCGGCCGGCGCCGGGACGCGCTGGTCCAGGCGGCGCACCGGGCCGGGCTGCCCCGGCCCCGGCTGGTGGCCGAGCCGGTCGCCGCGGCCAGCTACTTCACCGAGGTGCTCGGGCACCGGATCCCGGCCGGCTCCGCGGTGGTGGTGTACGACTTCGGCGCCGGCACGTTCGACGCCAGCGCGGTGCTGCGCGGGGCGCACGGCTTCGACACCGCCGTGGTGGACGGGCTGGAGCTCGGCGGGCTGGACATCGACGCGGCGATCGTCGACTGGCTCGGCACCCGGTACGGCCCGGCCGATCCGACCGGCTGGCAACGGCTCACCGCGCCGGCCGCGACCGCCGACCGGCGCGCCCGCGAGCAGCTGTGGACGGATGTCCGCGCCTGCAAGGAGCAGCTGTCCCGGTCCTCGTCGGCGCAGCTCGCGGTCCCCGTGCTGGAGGTCGACGCGCACCTGACCCGGGACGAGCTGGAACGGTTGGCGCTGCCCCTGGTCGAGCAGACCGTGACCGCCACCGCCGACGTGGTGCGGGCCGCGCAGCTGGCACCCAAGCAGATCGCCGGGGTGTTCCTGGTCGGCGGCGGCAGCCGGCTCCCGCTCGCCGCCTCCACGCTGCACCGCCGGCTCGGCATCGCGTCGACCGCGATCGAGCAGCCGGAGCTGGTCGTCGCCGAAGGCAGCCTGCGCAGCCCGGAGTCCGACGGCGCGAACGCGACCCGGATCCTGCCCGCGTTGAGCAGCGCGGCCGAGCTGGGGGTCGGGCCGGGCGCCGCGGTTCGGGCGGCCGGCGCCGGGCTGTTCCCGGCCGGCCAACCGATCCCGGCCGCGCCGCGGTCACCGGCGCCGCAGCCCGCCGTTGCCACACCACACTCCCCCGTTGCCGCGCCGCGCTCGCCGGCGGCACCGGTGCCGGCGCAGCCCGCGCCGCAGCCGAGCGGG
>NZ_BOPO01000150.1 GCF_017312725.1 Actinocatenispora comari
GCCGCCGGCGGACGGGCTGCGGTCCGCGGCCGGTTCGTGCGCCCGCTGCATCAGCGCCAGCGCCGACGGGCGGATCACCTGGTCGACGGCGAGGCGGGCCCGCTCCGGCGCGGTACCGGCCGCGCCCGGCACCAGCCCGGCCAGCGCCGGGACCAGGTGCGAGTCGGCGCTGTCCGGCCGGTCCATCCGTTGCGCCACCAGCGACAGCAGCAGCCCGCTGACCAGCGCGTCGTCCCGGCCGATCCCGTCCACCGCGACCCGTACCGGCGCCGCGCCGGCGCCGCCCGCAGCCGCGCCGGGCTGGCCACCGCCGGTGCAGCCGGCCGCACCGGCGGGGACCGTCCCGACGCCAGCGGCCGGGAGCGCCCCGGCGGAGGCCGGAGCGAGAGCCGGCGTTGCGTTCGCGGGCGGGGTCTCGACCGGGTGGCGGGACGAGCGGAGCGGCAGCTCCTTGAGGAACAGCACCGCGAGCCAGCCGAGCAGCGCCACCGGTACCGCGGTGAGGAACACGGTGTGCAGCGAGCCGGTGAACGCCTCCCGCACCACGTGCTGCACGACCGGCTTCAGGTGCTTGATCGCCTCCGGCGAGCCGATGCTGGACGAGTCGAGCCCACCGCCACCGGCGATGTTCAGGTGCGCCTTGACCGCCTGGGTGACGATCTCGTCGGCGAGCCGGTTGGTCAGGATCGCGCCGAACGCGGCGACCCCGATCGCGCCGCCCAGCGAGCGGAAGTACGAGACGCCCGAGGTGGTGGCGGCCATGTCCGCGCGCCCGACCGCGTTCTGCGCGGCGAGGATCAGCGTCTGCATCGTCATGCCGAGGCCGGCGCCGAGCACCGCCACGTACAGCCCGATCGTGACGTGCGACGAGTCGACGTGCAGCCGGGACAGCAGGAACATGCCGAGCGAGACGACCAGCATGCCGATGACCGGGAAGACCTTCCACCGCCCGGTACGGGTGATGACCTGCCCGATCCCGATGGAGAACAGGAACATCGCGATCACCATCGGCAGCGTCATCAGGCCGGACGCGGTCGGCGACATGCCCTGCACGATCTGCAGGTACTGCGGCAGGTAGATGATCCCGCCGAACATCGCGACGCCGACCAGCAGCGACGCCGTCGCGGTGAGCACGAACGTACGGTTGCGGAACAGTCGCGGCGGCAGGATCGGGTCGTGCGCCCGCCGTTCGGCGAAGATCGCGCCGACCAGGCAGAGCAGCGCCGCGCCGCTCAGCCCGTACGTCCAGGGCGAGTTCCAGGCGAACTCCTGCCCGGCGAACGACAGCATCCCCACCAGCAGCGCCGATCCCGCGGTCAGGAACGTCGCGCCGATCCAGTCGACCTTCGCGTCGCGGGCCACGTGCGGCAGCTTCAGGATCTTCTGGATCATCACGAACGCGACGATCGCGAGCGGGATCGAGATGAAGAAGCAGTACCGCCAGCCGGGGCCGTCGACGAGGAACCCGCCCAGCAGCGGGCCGGCGACGGTGGACACCCCGAACGCCGCACCGAGATAGCCGGAGTACCGGCCGCGTTCCCGCGGTTCGACGATGTCGCCGAGGATCACCTGGGTCAGCGCGGACAGCCCGCCGGCGCCGATGCCCTGGAACGCGCGGGCGACGATCATCTCGGTCATGTTCTGCGAGAACCCGGCCGCGGCGCAGGACACCACGAAGATGACCAGGGAGAGCTGGAACAGCACCTTGCGGCCGAACAGGTCGGACAGCTTGCCCCACAACGGGGTGGACGCGGTCATCGTCAGCAGGGTCGCGCTCGCGATCCAGGACAGCCGGTTCTGCGCGTGGAACTCACCGACGATCGTCGGCAGCGCGGTGCTCACCACCGAGGTGGAGATCATCGAGGTGAGCAGCGCCATCAGCAGCGCCGCCAGCACCTCCAGGACCTGCCGGTGGGTGTACCGCGGCCGGACGGCCGTTGCCGCCGGTCCGGCCGGCGCCGCGTCGGGCTGCGTCGCCATCGCCGTCATGGTCACCTTCTCTTTGCTTGGTTCGGTTCGTGGCTTGGTTCGGTTCGTGGTCAGGAAGTCAGTTGCGGCTGCGCCGCTCCGCCCGGCGCCGACGCCGACGCGCCGCCCGACGCCTCGGGGCCCGGCGCCTCGGGGTCCGACGCCGACGGGTCCGGTGCCGACGGGCCCGGTGCCTCCGGGTCCGGCGCCGACGGGTCCGGTGTCTCGGCGGTACGGAACGGGCAGGGCTGCTGGTCGGACAGGTCGGCGAGCGCGTCGACCGCCTCCCGCAGCGCGTTGGCGGCGTCGATCAGCCGGGCCGCCCGTTCGGTGCCGAGCCGGCGCTCGCAGAGGACGGCGATGTCCTCGCGGGCGGTGGCGAGGCGGCGGGTGGCCTCGTCGGTCAGGTAGAGCCGGTGCGCGCGCTGGTCCTCGGGATCGGGCTCGATCCGCACCCAACCCTGCTGGACGAGCTGGTCGACCTGGCGGCTCACCGTGGACATGGCCACGCCGCGGCCGCGGGCGAGGTCGCTGGTGCGCACCCCGGGGACCCGCTCCAGCAGCGGGATCAGGTGGTGCGCGGCCATCACGTCGGACATGACGGTGCGGTACACCGACCGCATCAGGGGGCCGAGCCGCCAGGTGGCTTCGCGGATGTCGGCCAGCGCGTCAGCGATTCGAGCCTCGGGGGCAGAGGTCACCGAACTCACCTCGGTTGGGTCACGAGGTCCGCACAGATGGGGCTGTGAGGACCTCTGAGGGCGCGTCGACGGGGATCAGCGCGACCTGCAGTTGTTTGCGCGATACAAGCAACTGTAGTAAGCACGCGTTTACTTCGTCAACCGGGGCCGTAAAATGGCGCCGTGACGACCGGCACAGCCCCCCAGGACGAGCACCCGACCCGCGCCCGCGACCGGGGCGCCACCGAGGCGCGCATCCTCGACTGCGCCGCCCGCCTCTTCGCCGAACAGGGGTACCGGACCGTCACGGTGCGCGCCATCGCCGCCGGCGCGGACGTCAACGTCGCGCTGATCAACCGGTACTTCGGCTCCAAGCTCGGGCTGTTCGACGCGGTCCTCGGCGCCGGGGCGACGCTGCCGCAGCTCGACGCCGTACCGCTGGACGAGCTGCCCCGCTACCTCGCCGAGTACGCGATGCGCCGGCGCCAGCGGTCCGCCGACAGCAGCCGGGCGCTGTCCGCCGCGACCCGGTCGGTCGAGTCGCCCGAGATCCGCGAACTGCTCCGGGAGCGGCTGGAGAAGCAGCTGATCGGGCCGCTCGCGGCCCGGCTACCGGCCACCGAGGCGCGCCGGCGCGCCGCACTGTGCGTCGCGGTCCTGATCGGGACCGGGTACGTGCGCGGCCTGCTCGCCGACGACACCCCGCCGGACCCGGCCTTCCTCGACCACCTCACCGACGTCTTCCGTACCTGCCTCCGCCAGCCGAGCTGAGCCCGGGGGGGGCGAGCGCCGGCCGGCCGCGTCAGTCGTACGGGTCGTGGTGGATGCGGGCGGCCGGCACGCCCCGGCCGTGCAGGGCGGCGACCGTCGCCCGCAGCATCGCGGGCGAGCCGGACAGCACGAAGTCGTGGTCGTCCCACTGCCCGCGCCGGGCGAGCACGTCGGCGAGCAGCCCGCGTTCGCCCTGGTATCCGGGATCGTCGCTGACCACCGGCACCAGCCGCAGCCACGGCCGGCACACCGCGAGCTCCGCCAGCGCGGCCAGGTCGTACAGGCCGGCCTCGGTGCGGGCGCCGACGAACAGGTGCACCCAGCGCTCCCAGCCGGCCGGCGCCGCCTCGATCAGCGCGCGCACCGGCGCGACCCCGGTACCACCACACAGGCACACCACGTCCCGGTCGGCCGGCAGCGACAGGTCACCCGCCGGCCGGCCGAGCCGGACCATCTCACCCGGCCGCAGCTTCCACACCAGCGCCGGCGACACGATGCCGGGACCGACCGCCCGGACGTGGAACTCCAGCACGCCGTCCGGGCGCGGCGCGGTCGCCATCGAGTACCGCCGCCACACCCGCGGCTCGTGCCCGGTCTCGACCGGCACGTACTGCCCGGGTCGGTAGGGCAGCGGTTCGAGCGGTCGGCAGGTGAACACCGCGACCTCGGCCGAGCGCCGCTCGTGCGTCAACACCTCGGCGAACCGGTACGCCGGGGTCGGCTCGGCCGCCGCACCGGCGTTCATCCGCGCCGCGATCAGGTCGTACCCGGTGCGCCAGGCGCGCTCCGTCTCCTCGCTCCAGTCGGTACCGGAGTGCACCCGGATCGCCTCGATCAGGCACTCCCGGAAGATCTCGTGGTGCGCCGACTCGACGTCGAACCGGCGGTGCGCCCGGCCGAGCGCCCGCAGTGACGCGTCGAACTCGGCCGGCCGGTCCAGCGCCGCGATCGCCTGACCGATGGCGGCCATCAGCTTCGCTCGCTGCGCCCGCAGCTGGATCGGGAACAGGTCGCGCAGCTGCGGCGCGGCCAGGAACAGCCGGGCGTAGAAGTACGCCGAGAGCCGGTCCTGGCGGTCGGCGACCCGCGCCCAGCTCCGCGCCAGCGTCTGCGCCACGCCGCTCATCGGCCCTCACTCGTACGGCAAGACCGCCGCGCGGGCGCCGGCGGCGGTCAGGTGATCCGGGTCGGGCGGATCGTCGTCGAACCACGGGCCCGGCAAGCCACGGATCGTCCGCGACTCACCTCATACGGTAGGCACGAGGTCCGCAAGGTCACCACCCCGTCACCCCCATCCCGCCCTGTCCGAATCCGGTCAGCACGGTGCCCGACACCGCTCGCCCCGCTGCGGCCAGGGACATCGACAGGCGGCGACGCGAGGACGTCCGCGCGCAGCCAGCCGGGCCCGGCACGAAAACCGCCGGAAGCGGTGCGCCGCGCGCGCTAGCCTGCCGCAATGACCGCCAGACCGCCGCTCGTACCGGACGACTTCGCCCTCCCGCAGCCACCGGCGACCGACCGGTACCGGCTCGAACCGCTCGGACCGCAGCACAACGAGTCCGACCATGCCGCGTGGACCGGCAGCATCGACCACATCCGCGCCACGCCCGGCTTCGAGCAAGGCTCCTGGCCACCCGCCGACGGCATGACGCCGCAGGCGAACCTCGCCGACCTGCGCCGGCACGCCGACGACTTCGCCCGGCGGGTCGGCTTCACCTACACCGTGCTGTCGGTACCGGACGGTGAGGTGATCGGCTGCGTCTACGTCTACGGTTCCCGTACCGAGCCCGGCACCGTCGACGTCGCCTCCTGGGTCCGGGCCGACCACGCCGACCTCGACGCCGACCTGTACCGGGTGGTCCGCGGCTGGCTCACCACCGCCTGGCCCTTCCACCGCCTCGACTACGCCCCCCGCTGACCACCTCGGCCGTACGGCAGGTACCACCAAGCTTCGACTCGGCCCGGTCGACCGGGCGTCAGTTCGGGGCGTCCTCGCCGACGAGGCCGTCGATGGACTCGCGGATCAGGTCGGCGTGGCCGGTGTGCCGGGCGTACTCCTCGATCAGGTCGACGAGCACCCGGCGCAGGTTGAGCGTCTCCGGGCCGTCGGACAGGGCGAGCAGGCGGCCGAGGTCCGCCTCGGCGAGTACCCGGTCGACCGCGGCCTCCGAGCGCGCCACCGCCGCCAGCCACAGCGCCCGCAGCTCCGCCGGCGAGTCGTCGGCGGCCGAGGTCCACGGCCAGTCCCCGTCCGCGGCCATCGGCGCCCACACCGCCGGGTAGTCGTCGCCCAGCAGCAGGTGGGTGAAGTAGTGGTCCTCCACCAGGGCCAGGTGCTTGACCAGGCCACCGAGCGTGAGGGTGGACGGCCCGAGGGTGCGGCGCATCGCGGCGGCGTCCAGCCCGCCGGTCTTCCAGGCGAACGTCCGCCGGTTCCGGTACAGCGCACCGAGCAGCGCCTCGACCTCGCCGGGCGCGGCGGAGAACGGACGCGGGGTCAACTCGCTCGTCTCACTCATGCCGCCGACGCTAAACCAGGTTCCGGACACAGCACTTCCGGATCCGCGCCCGCTCACCCCCGCGTACCGGTGAGTTTCGGTGCCTTCGGTCGTCTGCCCTGACGACGGCACGAGCAGGAGGACGATCATGACCGCAGACCCGAAAGCACCCGGCGCACTGGATCGCCGGTTCCAGGCCGAGTTGCGGACCAGCCCGGCGAAGGGCGGGCACACCTACGTGGTCATGCCCGGCTCGGCCGCCTACTTCGGTACTCGCGGGCGCGTCCGGGTGCGCGCCACCATCGACGGGCACCGGTTCGAGAGCTCCTTCATGGCGCTCGGCGACGGTACGCACAAGCTTCCGATCCGCGCCGAGGTACGCCGGGCCGTCGGCAAGACCACCGGCGATACCGTGACCGTCCACCTCCTCGAACGCCTGCCCTGACCGGCACGCGGCGCCCGCGCCGAGCCCGTACGCCGGAACGAGGTGCCCCGACGTGCCCGCGTGGGGACGGTTCGGGCTCGCCGGGATCGGGTCGGTCGGGTCCGGGCCCGTTTCGTACCTGGCGCGTGCTTGCCGGCCGGGTCTACCGTCGCGCCATGCACGTCTTCCTGCTCCTGCTCCCGATCCTGATCGTGTTCCTGGTGCTGATGACGCTGCTCGTGACCGCGCTCGTGCTGTACGGCCGTCGGTTGGTACGCAACCAGCGCGCGGTGCTGGCAGGCCTGCGCCGCAACGGTCTCGCGTTCCTGTGCCGCCCGACGCTGGGGCTGCGCAGCTCGGCGGGGTTCATCCTCAGCGTCGACCGGGACGCCGTCTCGCTGTGGAAGGTCGGCCTCCGCGAACCGGTGCGCCGGCAGAGTTTCCCCAGCCGCGGCGCCCGGGTGGAGCCGGCCACCGTGCAGGTCAACACGGCGCGCAAGGCGGCCGGGCTGTCCGTGGTCTCCGCCGCCGGCGAACGCCTGGACGTGTCGATCTACCCCGATCCGACGATGTCGTACTCGGCGCCCGCCAAGGGCACACCCCTCGCCGACGCCGCCCAGCAGATCCAGGCAAGCCTGGCCCGCACGACAGCCGGCTCCGACTGACCACCGGTCGCGGCCCGCGCCGGCAAAAGCGGGTGCGGTGCCCGGGCGGGGTGGTTACGGTCCGGACGTGGCCCACACCTACCCACCGCTCAACGTCGAGATCCGCACGCCGCGGCTGACGTTGGCCGGCGCGTCCGACGAGCTGCTGGAACGCCTGGTACCGCTGGTACGGGCCGGGATCGCCGACACCGAGCCGCTGCCGTTCGACGACCCGATCTCGTTCTACGCCGACAGCCCCGAACGCGAGTGGCAGTGGCTGCGCAGCATCTGGCGCGGCCGCGGGCGGGTGAGCCCGGACTCGTGGCGGCTGTACTTCGCCGTGCTCGTCGACGGCGAGCCGGTCGGCATGCAGGACCTCACCAGCACGAACTTCACCCGCTTCGGTACGGTCTCCAGCTTCTCCTGGCTGGCCCCCGGCCGCCGCGGGCAGGGCCTCGGCAAGGAGATGCGGGCGGCGATCCTGCACCTGGCGTTCGCCGGTCTGGGCGCCCGCGAGGCCGGCAGCGACGCGTTCGTCGACAACGAAGCGTCCAACCACGTCTCCCGGGCGCTCGGGTACGAACCGAACGGTACCGACTGGGACACCCGCCGCGGCGAGGTCGCGCAGATCCAGCAGTGGCGGCTCACCCGCGACGTCTGGGAACGCCACCGCCGCGACGACATCGACCTGATCGGCGTCGAAGCGTGCCTCCCCGCCCTGGGCCTCACCTGACGCTGCGACGTCCGGACGTCGTCACCCTTCCGACGAACGCCGCGCACCCGGCGATCCGGATGCGCGCGGCACCTGCACCTCCGCGGGCGCGAGACGGGCGCCCCGCGAGGTCAGCCCGTGAGGCGCCGGCGTACCGCCATCAGGTGCGCCCCCGTGACACCACCGCCGAGCAGGTACGGCTCGACACCACCGTGAACCGCGTCGATGTGCGCCAGCGTGTTGGCGACCGTGTCGGGCAGCGCGCCCGGTGTCCGCGCATAGTCGGCCGCGATGGCGGCGTCCGCCACCCCGGCGAGCCGGAGTACGAGGGCGATCACGACGCCGGTCCGGTCCCGCCCGCCGTGGCAGTGCACCACGACTGCGCCGGCCGGTGCTTCCGCGATCGCCTCGACGACCGCGCCGAGGCGGGTGCGGCTGTGGTCGACGAGCTGGCCGTAGCTGTCGGTCGGCGTCTGATCCGCCAACCCGTCGTCGAACGCCGGTCGTAGCCGGTACCGAGGGTCGGCGGCGAACGGGCTCCGGTACTTCGCCGCCTCCCATTCCCACCGGAGATCGACGATGCGGCTCACGCCGTAGGCGTCGAGTGCCGCGATCCCGGCCGCCCCGAGCCGGTCGTGATTGTCGGTACGCACCAGGGCACGGCCCTTGATCCGTCCGTCTCCTGCCGGCAGCCCACCGAGGTCACGCGCGTTGCGCAGGTCGGGCCAGTTCAGGACGGTCACCCGGCGACCCTACCGGGCCCAGGACACCGGTCAGTGACCGCGTGAGGTGGCACCGCCGGCGACCGGACCGCCCGCGGTGACGACATCCACCTGATCGGCGTCGAGGAGTGCCTACCCGTCCTGGGCATCGCCCGACGGCACGGGGAGATGCTTCAGCACCATCCCGGCGATCTCGTTCATCCGCTCCTCCGGCACCCGCCGATCCGCGTCGACGCCCAGGTTCCGGAAGATCCCCGGACCCAGCTGGTCGTCGGGTAGGTGGGGCGAGCGCGGGATGACGTGCACGTGCACGTGCCGATGGTCCGGGTGCTCGGAGAACTCCACGACGTACGTCTTCGCACAGTCGACGCTCGCCCGCAGCGCCCGAGACACCTGCCGGATCAGCGGCCCTCCCCAACCACTTGCCAGGATTGCCCAGAGACTTCCAAACCACCCGCAACGATCTCCGGCGCTCTCACAAGACAACCCCGACCCCCCGTCCTCGGGACGAGGTGCCGGGCGAAGCCCTCGGCACAACCCCCGCGCAGCCACAGCGACCGAGGACGAACAGCACGCCGCACAACAAGCACGTGCTCCGGAATGGGGGTGCCGGGGGCGAAGCCCTCCGGCGCGGGGCCTGGGGGCTGCGCCCCCAGAAAGCGTGGCGACGTGACGCAAAGGCCCGCGCCAGAAGCGCGGGCACACTGCAGCCAAGCACGAGCGGAGGCTCGGGGATTTGAACCCCGGATCGGGTTGTAGCCCGAAACCCGCTTAGCAGGCGGGCGCCATAGACCAGACTAGGCGAAGCCTCCCAGGACGGCCGGGTACCGACCGTCGGTGGTCGAGAATACAGGGCGGTGTCGGCGGCGGGCAAAGGGCATCCGGCGCGTCGCGGTTCGCCGGGGGTGCGGGCGCTGGTCAGAGCCAGGAAACGTGGCCGTGCAGCAGGGCGTACCCGACGAAGGCGCCGATGTCGAGCAGGCTGTGGGCGACCACGAGCGGGGCGACGCGGCGTACCCGGAGGAAGAACAGCGCGAACAGCACGCCCATGATCGCGTTGCCGACGAAGCCGCCGAACCCCTGGTAGAGGTGGTACGAGCCGCGCAGCAGGGCGCTGGTGACCACCACGGCCGGCAGCCGCCAACCGAGCTCGCGCAGCCGGGTGATCAGGTAGCCGAGGACGACGACCTCTTCGAGCACGGCGTTCTGGATGGCGGACAGGATCAGTACCGGGATCGCCCACCACACCGACGGCAGCGCGGACGGTACGACGTTGGCGGCGAGACCGAGGGCGCGGGCGGCGAAGTACAGGCCGAGGCCGGGGATGCCGATGGCGAGCGCGACGCCGGCGCCTGCGGTGAGGTCGAACACCGGGCGGCGCAGGTCGAGGCCGATGGTACGGCTGGCGGGCCGGCCGGAGCGGCCCAGCAGGTGCATCGCGAGCAGCGCCGGTACCACCGCGAACGCGATGCCGAGCAGTTGGTACGTCAGGTCCAGCCACGGCCGACCCGGCGCCTGGGAGGCGTTGAGGGTGGCGCTCTGGTCGGCGAGCGCCTTGCTCGCGGTGAGCTTGCCGATCAGGTTGACCAGCGCGTACACGCCGGACTGGCCGAGCGAGACGGCCAGGACGAGCAGCACCTCGGCGCGCAGCGTGCGCCGATCCGGCCCGGCGTCGACCGGCTCGTCGGTCACCGGCAGTTTCGTCACCGGCCCAGCATGACAGCCCGTCGTCCACCGACGATCGTCGGTCGACGGCTCGGGGCACCGAACGGGGCGGGGTCGACCGGGCGTCACGGTGCCGGTGGCACGGCCGTACGAAGCGGCCCCGGGCCGCCCACCCGGGCTACGGCATGGCGATGGTGCGGCCGCAGGTGATGGTGCCGTCGACGGTGATCGGGTCGGGGTGCTCGACGCTGGTCGAGCCCAGCTCGGTGCCGGACAACGTCATGATCCACACGCCGTCGTGCTTGCTCGAGGTGATCCCGGCCGCGCCGGCCTTCACGTAGCTGCCGGTCGAGACGCTGAGGGTGGCCGAACTGTTCTCGCCGAGGTCGGCCGCGGTGAAGCTGGGGGTGCCGGGGGCCGTCTCGTCCTCGGTGTCCGGCGCGTTCAAGCCGACGATCTTGCCTTCTCGATCGCGCAGCTGACGCTGCGGATCCGCACGACGCCGCCGGAATAGCGGATCTCGGTCTTGCCGCGGAACGCGCCGGACCTGCCGGTCCCGGGTGACGACGCGGCGGACTTCCCGCTCTGCCGATGGCCGGCACTCGGGGTCGATTCGCAGGCGGCCAGCGTCGACAGCGCGACGATCAACCGCGGACCCGGACGGGGACTGGTCATGGTTCGGCAGCGTATCGACCCGCCGCTCCCCTCCATCCGATTCGAGCCCACGGTGGCGCTCGGACGATCGCTTCGTGAGGACGAACACGTTCGTGACGAACTTGTTCGTGGCGAACATGTTCGTTATGGTGGAGGCATGACGGACGAGGGGACGCGGAGTCGGCGGGAGCGGCCGGCCAAGCCGGCACTGACGCGCGACGGCATCGTGGCGACGGCGGTACGGCTGATGCGGGCCGAGGGGTTGGCCCGGGTGACGATGCGGCGGCTGGCGCAGGAGCTCGACACCGGCCCTGCCTCGCTCTACGTCTACGTGCGGAACACCGCGGAGCTGCACGCCGCGGTGCTGGACGAGCTGCTCGGTGAGCTGGCTCCGGCCGGCTCCGGGCGGTGGGACGAGCGGCTGGTGGGGCTGCTCACCGACTACACCGGGCTGCTGTTCGCGCAGCCCAGCCTGGCCCGGGCGGCGCTGTCGGCCCGGCCGAGCGGACCGCACTACCTGCGGTTGGTGGAGTCGGTGCTCGCGCTGCTCACCGAGGGTGGCGTGCCGGGGCCGCAGGCGGCCTGGGGGGTCGACGTGCTGCTGCAGTTCGGCACCGCGACGGCCGCCGAGCAGAGTGACCGGGACGCCTCGGCCGAGGCCGGCCAGGAGTGGGACGCGCTGACCGGGGCCCTGCGCGGCGCCTCCGCCGACCGGTACCCGCAGCTCGCCGCGTGGGGGCCGGCGCTGCTCTCCGGTACCCCGGAAGGGCGGCTGGGGTGGGGCTTCCGGGTGCTCATCCACGGGATCGCAGACATCCCGCTGCCGGAGTGACCGGCCGGCGGGCGGAACGGGTCGCCCTGCGGGGCGGGCGACGGGGAGGAGTCATCATGACCACGACGAACAGCGTCGGGAACGGCAACGAGTACACCCGGGCCGGCGACGGGATGCCCGGGAACGCCGACCGGAACACCGGGGCCGGCGACGGGGCGGTACGCGTGCTCGGCGGTGGCGCGCGGCGATCGCGCGGCGGGCCGGCCGAGATCGCGATCGTGGGCGGTGGGTTGGGCGGGTTGACGCTGGCCCGGGTGCTCGCGGTGCACGGCATCACCGCCACCGTGTACGACCAGGAGTCCGGGCCGGGTGCCCGGTCGCAGGGCGGCATGCTCGACATTCACGAGGAGTCCGGTCAGCGCGCGCTGCGGGCGGCCGGGCTGCTCCAGGAGTTCCAGCGGATCGTGCTGCCGGGCGGGGACGCGACCATCGTCCGGGACCGGCACGGGACGCTCCTGCACGCCGACGACGGCGGCAACGGGCGGCCCGAGGTCGACCGCGGGCAGCTGCGCGAGCTGCTGCTCGACTCGCTGCCGCCGGGCTCGATCCGGTGGGGCGCCAAGGCTTCCGCGGTGCGCGAGCGGTCCGACGGTCGGCGCGAGGTGGTGTTCGCGGACGGGTCGACGGTGACCGCCGACCTGGTCGTGGGCGCGGATGGGGCGTGGTCGAAGGTGCGGCCGCTGGTGTCCGCGGCGACGCCCGACTACCTGGGCGTCACGTTCGTCGAGATCGACCTGGTCGAGGCGGACGCGCGGCATCCGGCCGCCGCCGCGGTGGTGGGCCGCGGCTCGCTGTTCGCGCTGGGCGACGGGAAGGGGCTGCTCGCACACCGCGAGACCGACGGCAGCCTGCACGTGTACGCGGCGCTGCCGGTGCCGGTGGACTGGGCCGGCGGCGTCGACTTCACCGACCGGGTGGCCGTGCAGGATGCGGTGCTGGCGCACTTCGCCGGCTGGTCCGACGACCTGCGCGCGCTGGTCGCCGAGGCGGACGGCCCGCTGCTGCCCCGCCCGCTGTACGGGTTGCCCGCCGGTCACCGCTGGCCGCGGGTGCCCGGGGTGACGCTGCTCGGCGACGCCGCGCACCTGATGTCGCCGTTCGCCGGTGAGGGTGCGAACAACGCGATGCTCGACGGCGCGGAGCTGGGTGAGGCGCTCGCCGCGCACCGGGGTGACGTCGAGGTGGCGCTGGCCGGGTACGAGGGCTCGATGTTCCCGCGGTCCGCCGAGGCGGCCGCCGGTTCGGCCCAGGGCATGACGATGTGCTTGGCGTCGGACGCGCCGGCCGGCCTGGTCGCGATGTTCGGCGAGGCCGCCTGACCACGCCGGGGCGACAGCCGACCTGGTGCGATGTTCAGGGAGGCCACCTGACCCGCGTGAGGTGGCGCCGCCGGACCTGTGTGGTCGCCGCCGGATCCGACCGAGGATCCCGTTTCCCGTACCCCGACGGAGTCACCAGCGGAGCAGGGCGGCGACGCCGTCGCGGTCGGCGAGGTCGGCGGCGGTGGCGTTGTCCAGCAGGGTGACGGCGCCGCCGCGGGACAGCGCCAGTTCGACCATGCCCTCGGCGAGTTCGCTCGCGGTGCCCTCGCCGGCGAGCAGGACCGCGGTGGGCGGGGCGCCGGCGTCGACGGCGTCCTCGGGGCGCCAGCCGCCGGCCGCGTCGAGCAGCAGCCGTTCGACCCGACCGGCCTGCAGCATCGACACGGTGTCGGCGAGTCCGAGTACCCCGTTGCCGCCGGCCCGGGCCAGGTCGGCCACCCGCTGCACCGCGGCCGCTTCGCGCCGGGTGCGTGCCTCGGTCAGGGTGGGGGTGACGAAGTCGAGTACCTCGGTCGGGGTCAGGTCCGGATCGAGGACGGCGTCGAGCTCGGTGCGGTCCCGGTCGGGCGGCAGCGCCTCGGCGAGGATGCGGGTCAGCCGCGGGTCACCCACCAGTACCAGGGTCTGCCAGCCGCGCTGCTGGGCGACGGTGCCGGCCGCCTGGCGCAGGTACTTGGTGAGGTGTTCCTCGACCCGCTGGGCGTACCGGTCGGGGTGGATGCCGGCGCGCGACAGGGTGGGTACGTCGGAGCGCGGCTCGCCGGAGGTGGTGGCGCCGGGCAGGTTGAACGAGACGGAGTCCAGCTCGGCGGCGAGGCCGTAGCGGCAGTCGAACAGGCGGACGCCGTCCCGGCCGACCCGGGCGATGCCGGCCGGCGCGGCCGGTTCGATCGCCGCGAGCAGCGGCCACAGGTACGCGTTCGACTCGACGACGGCGACCTCGCCGACCGGCCGCTGGATCCAGGCGGTGTGTACCGCGTCGCCGCCGATCTGCGCGAACATCATCCGGCCGAGTCCCGGTTCGGTCGGGTCGAGCAGGTCGGTGATCGTCTGTTCCAGCTCGGCCAGCCGGGCCTCGGCGCGCGCCGCCCAGTCCCGGTCGGCGTGCTCGGCGAGGTCGCGGCGCAGCGCGGTGACGGTGCTGCGCATCCGGGTCTGCCCGACCGCCGACCCCGGTTCGACCGTGGCGTACAGGGAGAGCACGCCGATCTCGTCGTCGAACGCCGCCAGCCGGCCCAGGTCGGCCGCCTCGAACATGTCCACGTCGCCTCCCCGGTAGCGGTACCCCTCCAGGATCGGCGCGGCCGGGTGCCGGCACCGGCAAACGGCCGAAATCGCCGGATCTCGGGTACCGCCGCTCGACGTCGACCCGGGTGGGTGATCGGCAGCACGCGGGACGGAGGGCAGCGGGTGCCGCCGCTTGACTTCGACCCGGGTCGAGGTGGTCGGCTGCACCCAGCGGCCGCCACCCGGCGTGAGGTGGTCGGCTGGACGCGGGGTCGAGGAACGGAGTGGGCATGACGCAGCCAGGGGTACGGGGTCGGGCCGAGCGGATGCGGGACACGCTGCGGCGGCTGGCGCACGACGTGGACGTGTGGGTGGCGTCGGCCGGGCCGGGTGGCGCGCCGTACCTGGTGCCGCTGTCGTACCTGTGGACCGGCACCGAGGTGCTGCTCGCCACCTCGCGCGGCAACCCGACCGGGCGCAACCTGCGCGCGGCCGGCAGGGTACGGCTGGCGCTGGACGGCACCCGGGACGTGGTGCTGATCGACGGGACCGTGACGATGGTCGGCCTCGACGCGGTGCCGGCGGAACTCGCGGACGAGTTCGCCGCGCACACCGGGTTCGAGCCGCGCAGGCTGCCCACCCATGCGTACTTCCGGGTGCGGCCGGACACGGTGCAGGTCTGGCGGGAGGTCGACGAGTTCGCCGACCGGTACCTGATGCGCGCCGGCCGCTGGCTCGACACCTGACTGGCCCGACCGTACCGGCTCCGGTGGTCGGGAACGTCGGCGCCGCACCGGATCGGACGGCCGAGAGCCTCGGGGCGGCCGGAAACCCTGGTGCCGCAACGGAGTCCGGCGATGTCCGTACCGCGGCGAGCGAGGCCCGGCAGGGTGCACGGCGGCGGACGGCGGCACAAAACCGGGAGCCGGTACGGCGGTGGCTGTCGCATACTGGCACCCGCTGCCGCCGTGGTACGTCGCGGAAACGCCGACGGCGCACCGGAATCGTGGAAGGGAGGGCAGCGTGGAGGGGAGCGTCACGGTCTCGCCGGCGCAGGTACCGGAGCTGCTGCTCGGCCTGGCCACGGTACGGCCGGTGTTCCTGTGGGGCGCGCCGGGCATCGGCAAGTCGTCGCTGGTGCGCCAGTTCGCCGACTCGCTGGGGCTGCCGTGCGTGAGCCTGATCGGTACCCAGCTGGCGCCGGAGGACCTGATCGGCGTCCCGCAGATCACGCCGGACGGTCGGGCCCGGTTCTGCCCGCCGGAGTCGATCGCCCGGGACGAGCCGTACTGCCTGTTCCTGGACGAGCTGAACGCGGCGACGCCGGACGTGCAGAAGGCGTTCTACTCGCTGATCCTGGACCGCCGGATCGGTTCGTACGAGCTGCCGGCCGGCAGCATCGTGATCGGCGCCGGGAACCGCGCCACCGACAACGCGCTGGCCCGGCCGATGGCGTCCGCGCTGGTCAACCGGCTGGTGCACGTGCACCTGCGGGCGAGCACCAGCGACTGGCTGGCCTGGGCGGCCGACCACGCGATCCACCCGTGGGTCGTCGACTACCTCACCGACCGGCCGGACCACCTGTGGTCGGCCCCGCCCAAGACCGAGGAGCCGTTCTCCACCCCGCGGTCCTGGCACATGCTGTCGGACGCGCTGCGGTCGTTCGGCACCGAGCTGGACGGCGCGACGCTGGAGGTGCTGGCACGCGGGCTGTTGACGCCGCAGCACGCCGTCTCGTTCGGCGGCTACGTCAAGATCGTCCGCAACGCGTACGGGCTGGACGCGATCCTGAAGGGCGACGCGCACTGGCCGCACCGGCTGGAGGACCGCGATCTGCTCTACTACCTGGCCGACGCGTTCCGCGGCCGGCTGGTCAAGGAGCTGCCGGCGAGCCGGGAGCAGGCGTCGGCCAACCGCCGGCAGGTGGCGTTCCGGGCGAAGTCGCTGCTGGTGCAGCTGGCGGAGATCTCGGTCGAGGTGGCGCAGACGGTGATCGCGGACGGCCCGGACGGCAATCCGGTCCTGCCGTCCTGGTTCCTGATCGAGGCGGCGCGGGACATGCCGCGGCTGGTCGAGGCGCGCCGATGAGCGAGCACCGCCGGTGCCGCGCGGCGGGCGGGAGCCCGCTGGAGCACCGCGCATCGCCGTTCGTCGGGCCCGCGCCGCGGCAGGAGCGCCGATGAGTCGGCGCCGGCCGCGGCCGAACCCGGCGGACGAGGCGTTCGAGGCGGGCGCGACGCTGCTGGGCCGCAACCCGGCGCTCGCCGCGGTGCCCGGCAGGGTCTGCCGCAGCCCGGAGTGCCGGGTGTACCCGGTGGACGGCTGGGCGATCGTCGACTCGAACGGCATCGTGCACGTCAACCCGAAGCGACTGGCCGAGCCCGCCGAATGGGCCTGGGTGCTCGCGCATTCCTTGGTACATCTGGGTTTCGGGCACCTGCCGGCGGTCAGGGGCGAGCGTGAGCAGCCGGACCGGTACGACGTGGCGGCGCGCTGCCTGGTGGTGAATCGGTTCCTGGCGACGTTCCCGGTGGGGCGCTCGCCGTTCGCGCTGCCCGGCTCGTACCCGGCCGGGGACGAGGCGACGCTCGCCGACCGCTGGCGCCGGGAGGGCGCGCCGGCGGTGGCCGGAACCGCTGGGCCGCAACCGGACCAGCGGCTGGAGCCGTGGCCGAAGTACGACCAGCCGGTGGACTGGACGGTGTCGTTCGCCTCGGCGCTGACCCGCACCATGTCCGCCGCGCTGGACGTCGCCGGCGGCCGCCGGGACAGCCTGAACGGTCGGCGGGCACCGGACCGGCCGTGGACCCGGGCGCTCAACTGGTTCGTCTCGTCGTACCCGCTGCTCGGTGGGCTCGCGTCCGGGCTGACCCTGGTCGCGGACGCGGAACTGGCCCGCGCCCACGACATCTCGATCGCCGCGGTCAACGCCGAGGCCGGTGAGATCTACCTGAACCCGCTCCGCTCGTACACCGAGCAGGAGTGGCGGTTCATCCTGGCGCACGAGATGCTGCACGCCGCGCTGCGGCACGGCGACCGGTGCGGCGCGAGGGATCCGTACCTGTACAACGTGGCCGCCGACTACGTGGTGAACGGCTGGCTGACCGAGCTGGGCGTCGGCGAGATGCCGGCGGGGCTGCTGCACGACCCGGAGCTCGCCGGCCTGTCCGCCGAGGAGGTGTACGACCGGATCGTGCGGGACCGCCGCCGGCTGCGACGGCTCGCGACGCTGGCCGGGACCAACCGGCCGGACGTGCTCGGCGCGCCGCTCGGCCCCCCGCGCGACTACGTCGATCTGGACGAGTTCTACCGGCGCGGCCTGCTGCAGGGCTTCGCGCTGCACGAACGGGATCGTCGCGGCACCGTACCGGCCGGGCTGGTGGAGGAGATCCGCGCCCTGGCGCAGCCGCCGATCCCGTGGGACGCAAGGCTGGCCCGCTGGTTCGACGAGTACGTGCCGTCGCCGCGCCCGGTGCGCAGCTACGCCCGGCCGTCCCGGCGGCAGGCGGCCACCCCGGACATCCCGCGCGCCGGCCGGTACTTCCCGCCCGAGGAGCGGGAGCGCTGCACGTTCGGCGTGGTGCTGGACACCTCCGGTTCGATGGACCGGCAGCTGCTCGGCAAGGCGCTCGGCGCGATCGCCTCGTACGCGACGGCGCGCGACGTGCCGGCCGCCCGGGTGGTGTGCTGCGACGCCGCCGCGTACGACGCGGGGTACCTGCCGGTCACCGACATCGCCACCCGGGTGCGGATCCGTGGCCGGGGCGGCACCGTGCTGCAGCCCGGCGTACGGCTGCTGGAGCGGGCGGAGGACTTCCCGGCCACCGCACCGATCCTGCTGATCACCGACGGGGAGTGCGACGTGGTCCGGATCCACCGCGAGCACGCCTTCCTGGTACCGCAGGGCGCCTCGCTGCCGTTCACCGCGCGCGGTCCGGTCTTCCGGCTGCGCTGACGTACGGTTCCGCCCCGAGTATGACTCTGTGGTGTCTTTCGCTGAACGTCGAGTGTGTTGACGTTGTGTGTACCCTGTGCCATCTCCCGGCGCGGTGCCGGGAGGTTTGGCCTCTGAAGGGATACATCGATGGATCAGGCAACGCAGACGCCGCAGGCCACCCCCGCGGCCGGCGCCACGACGCCCGGCGCCAAGTCGGTCGGCGTCGCGTACCTGCTGTGGTTCTTCTTCGGCTTCCTCGGCGTGCACCAGTTCTACCTGGGCCGGACCGGCCGTGGCGTCAGCTACATCTTCACCCTCGGCTGGCTGGGTATCGGCCTGCTGATCGACCTGTTCACCCTGCCCGGCCAGGTCCGCAAGGCCAACGGCGAGCAGTAGGCCCCACCTCGCGGTGGCGCGTGATCCTGGGGCAGCGCGCCACCGTCCGCGACCCGCCACGCGCGACGATCGACCGCCCACCGCCGGGGATGGTGTGATGGGGTGGTGAGTCGGGAGAACGAGCGGCGCAACCTGGCGATGCTGCGGGCCCGGGACGCGATGGACGCGCACTACGCGCAACCGTTGGACATCCCGACGCTGGCCCGCCTCGCGCACGTCTCGGCGCCGCACTTCATCCGCACGTTCCGGGCGGTGTTCGGCGAGACACCGCACCGGTACCTGCAGCGCCGGCGGGTCGAGCGGGCGATGTTCCTGCTGCGCGAGTCCGATCGCAGCATCACCGAGGTCTGCTTCGAGGTCGGCTTCGCCAGCCTCGGTACGTTCAGCCGCACCTTCCGGGAGATCACCGGCGAGCCGCCCAGCGCGTACCGGCGGCGGTCGGCGCCGATCGACGTACCGGGCTGCTTCGCCCGGTCGTGGCTGCGACCGAGTCGTTTTGGAGAAGTACGCCGGGCCGAAGGTCGGTAGCGTCGGCGGAACTCGACACACCGTCACGGGAGGGTTCCGATGCTCAACGCGATGACGATCTCGGAGATCTACGTCCTGGACCAGGACGAGGCGCTCGACTTCTACGTCGGCAAGCTCGGCCTGGAGGTGCACACCGACGCCGACCTCGGGTTCATGCGCTGGCTGACGGTCAACGTACCGGGCCAGCCCGACCGGGAGCTGCTGCTGGTCAAGCCCGGCCCGCCGGCGCACGACGAGGCCACCGCGGCCCAGCTGCGGGAGCTGGTCACCAAGGGCGCCCTGGGCGTCACGATCTTCACCACCGAGGACGTCCGGAAGACGCACGCGACGCTGCGGGAGCGTGGCGTGGAGATCAGCGAGGAGCCGGTCGAGCGCGACTACGGCACCGACTTCGGGCTGCGCGACCCGTTCGGGAACCCGCTGCGGATCGGTCAGCTCCCCGCCCGCTGAGCATCCCGCCGACAGCGGGGCCTAGGGTCGCGACGGAGACCCCGCGCGATCGGTGAGGATGCCCCGTGAGTAGTTCCGGCGTCGTCGTCGACCGTCGCTCGCTCGTTCGGTGGCGCAATGCGGTGATCGCCGCGTTCGGCCTGGGCGGGCTGACGCTGACCGCCTGGGCGCCCCGGCTGCCGGAGCTGAAGGCGGCGCTGGCGGTCGACACCGGCACCCTCGGTACGTTGCTGGCGGCGGTGACGGTCGGTTCGATCGCCGGCCTCTCCGCCGCCACCCCGGTACTGCACTGGCTCGGCAGCCGCCGCGCGCTGTCCGGCGCGCTGCTGCTCGTCGCGGGCGCTCTCGCGGTGCTCGGCGCGGCCGCCCTGCTCACCTCGGTACCGCTGATCGCGGCGGCGTTCGTGCTGGTGGGCCTGGGGATCGGGACGCTCGATGTCCTGATCAACGTGGAGGGGTCGGCGGTCGAGCAGGCGGCCGGCCGCACCCTGATGCCGCTGATGCACGGCGCCTGGTCGGTCGGCGTCGCGGTCGGGTCGGGCATCGGTGGCGGCTGCGCGGCGCTGCACATCGCGCCGTCGGCGCAGTTCTTCGGCGAGGCGGTCGTCGTGGCGGTCGCCGCACTCGTGCTGGCGCGGTCGATCCCGGCCGGTACCCGCGAGCAGGACGAGCCGGCGCGACGGCGGAGCCGGTGGGCGAAGGTCGGTGAGTGGCTGCGGGGCTGGACCGACTGGCGGCTGCTGCTGATCGGCGTCGTCATGCTCGGGGTGGAACTCGGCGAGGGCTCCGCGAACAACTGGCTGACGATCGCGGTCAGCGACGCGCACGGGCGCAGCCCGGCGATGGCCGCGGTGTTCTTCACGGTGTTCGCCGCCGCCGAGGCGAGCGCCCGGATCTTCGGTGGCCCGGTGGTCGACCGGCTCGGCCGGGTCCGGGCCGTCCGGTGCACCACCGGCCTGGGCGTGCTGGGTACCGCGCTGTTCATCGTCGGGAACAGCCCGTGGCTGGTGCTGCTCGGCGTGGTGCTGTGGGCGGTGGGCGTCTCGATGGGGTTCCCGCTCGGCATGTCGGCGGCGGCCGAGAGCGGCCCGAACCCGGCCGCCCGAGTCAGCGTGGTCGCCTCGATCGGCTACCTGGCCAACCTCGCCGGCCCGCCGGCCGTGGGACTGCTCGCCCGGTCCGCCGGCGTGCTGCGTGCCCTCTGGCTGGTCGCCGCCCTGCTCGCGATCGCCTTCGCCGTCGCCGGTTCGCTGCGCCGCCGCTCCGCCTGACCGGCCGCGGCCGTCCGGGCCGGCTCGTCGCGGCCGGGGCGTCGTCGCCCGCGACCGCCGCGGCACTCGGCCGTCGCCCGCGACCGCCGTGGCACTCGGCTTCTCGGCGCCGGCCGGCCCGGCCCGCGACCCCGCTGTCAGGGCACCGGGACGCCGAAGGCGGCGGGGTCGGTGAAGACGTCGTCCAGGACGGTCTCGGCGGCGCCGCGGGCGGCGGCGGTGAACCCGAGCCGGGACAGCCGGACGTCGCAACCGCCGGCGTGCGGCGCGAGTACCCGGCCGGTGACCTCGGCGCGGACCCGGGACAGCAGCGGCTCGCCGAGATGGCTGAAGTACCCGCCGAGCACCACCACCGCCGGGTCCAGCACGTTGACCAGCAGCCCGAGGCCGAGCCCGAGGTCGGCGGCGATCCGGTCGACGGCCCGGACCGTACGGGCGTCCCCGGCGGCGGCGCGCGCGGTGCCGAGCGCGAGCCGTTCCTCCAGGTCACGGCGCTGGTCGCGGAGCGGGTCGGTGGCGTCGGCCGCGTACGAGAGGAAGGTGCCGAGGCCGACCATGGTCTCGAAGCAGCCGCGCTGGCCGCAGGGGCAGGCGGCGCCGCGCGGATCGAGCGGCATGTGGCCGAGTTCGCCCGCGGAGTGGGCGGCGCCGAGGACCAGTGTGTCGTCCACGACGATGCCGCCGGCGACACCGACCTCGCCGGTGAGGTACAGCAGGCTCGGTACGTGCGCCACCCGGTGCTCGGCGACGGTGCCGAGGCGGGCGTCGTTGTCGACCCGGACCAGCGGGGCGCCCGGGCCGAGGCGGTCGGCCAGTTCGGTGGCGAGGGGGAGGTCGGACCAGCCGAGGTTGGTGGCGAGGCGGACGACGCCGGTGTCCCGGTCGACGTGGCCGGGTGCGGCGACGGTGACCCCGGTGACGGCGGTACCGGTGGCGCGCAGTGCGGTGAGCGCGGCGGCGACGAGGTCGGCGGTCAGGTCGAGGGTGGCGCGGTGGTTCCGGCGGTCGTGGTCGACCGGCGCGCGGTCGTCGAGCAGCACGTCGCCGGGCAGGTCGAGGGCGATGACCCGGATGTAGTTGACGCTGATCTCGACGCCGAGCCCGCAGCGGGCGCCGGCGCGCAGCGCGACGGCCTGGTGTGGCCGGCCGATGCCGCCGGCCCGGCGCCGCTCGTCGTCGGTGACCAGGCCGAGCTCGACGAGCTCGCCGACGAGCTTGGACACGGTGGAGTTGGGCAGGCCGAGGTCGCGGGAGATCTCGGTCCGGGACCGGGCACCGCGGCGCAGGTGGCGCAGCACCACGCTGACGTTGTTGCGCCGGATCGCACCGCGGGCGGCGGCGTCGCCGCTGCCCGTACCGCTGCCTGCCGTGAGCACGGCACCTCCAGGGTGTCTCGGTTGGCGTTCTCAGGGTATTGACCCGGAGCGAGTTAGTTATAACCTTAGCGAAAATAAATCGTACGGATCGGGACTTGTCCGCCGGACGGCGGCACCTCCCGCTCGGACGGAAGGAGCCATCCCGTGCCCCTCTCCCGACAGACCCGACGACGCGCGCTGGCGGCGCCGGTGGCGGTCGCCGCCGCCGCGCTGACGGTCGCCGCCGGCCTCGGCACACCCGCGGCGGCCGACCCGGCCGCGCAGTACACCGTCACGATCGGTTCGACCGGCGTCTACCGGTACCCGACCGACACGCCGGCGAGTGCGTTCATCGACAGCGACGGCACGTTCCACTTCCAGCAGTCGGCCGCCCTCTACGGCGCCAACGACCCGCGGTACTGGGAGTTCTACACCGGTACCGACTTCGACCACGCCAGCCGGGACGCCAGCCTGTCCGACGCGGTGAACCCGGACAACCCCGCCGACGCCAACAACGACACCACCTGGCGCTGCAACAACAGCCCGACCGGCAAGGAGTCCACGTACGCGCCGGCCGGCTCCGGCTACGCGCAGAAGAACTACTGCGACCTGGTCGGTACCTGGGTCGACCCGGACACCGGCGACTGGTACGGCATCGTGCACAACGAGTTCACCCCGGAGCCGTTCGGCGCGTACTCGTTCTCGCACTACGACGCGCTGGACTACGCGGTGTCGCACGACCACGGGAAGACCTGGAGCATCGAGGGGCACGCGGTCACCTCCCCGTACAGCACGAAGCGCGGTGACACGGACGCATTCCCGAACCAGTCGTTCTACTACGGCGACGGCGATCCGCGGCTGTTCACCGACCCCGCGTCCGGCTACTTCTACCTGTACTACGGCTCCCGGGTGGTACCGAAGAAGGGCGCCGGCGGCGCGGACGTCGACCTGCAGCACGTGGCGCGGGCGCCGATCTCGGGCAAGATGGCGACCGGCACCTGGCAGAAGTGGTACGACGGGCACTGGTCGCAGCCCGGGGTCGGCGGCAAGGAAAGCAACATGGTGCCGGTCGACGCGGACAGCGCGACCGGTTACACCCCGCCGGACAAGGACTACGACCCGGCCAACACCGGGAACCCGACCCAGCAGGTGGCCGCCGGCACCCTGCCGCCGAAGTCGAAGCTGTTCGTGATGAACATCGTCTACGACGCCTACCTCGGCCTCTACATCGGCGAGCCGGAACGCACCAACGGGCCCGAGCCGCAACGGTTCTACGCCACCGACGACCTGAGCACCCAGCGGTGGCGGCTGATCGGCGACTCCGGCGACTACACCTCGGAGTCCTGGTACCGCTGGATCGTCGACAGCGCGACGCTGACCGGCACCACGATCGTCGGCAAGGACTTCCGCTCGTACTGCTCGATCGCCTGCAACCACTCCGACGGCGAGTACGCCAACGTCACGATCGACACGACCGCGCCGACGCAGGCACCGGTACGGGCCGGCACCAGCTACCGGATCGCCAGCGGTACCGGCCGGGTGCTCGCCACCGCGGGCCGCAGCACCGCGACCGTCGCGCTGCCGGCCGCCACCCGCAGCCGCAACGCCGACTGGCGGTTCGTCGCCGACGGGGACGGCTCGTACCAGGTGGTCGACCCGGCCGGGCGGGCGCTCGGCGTGGACGCGGCGAGCACGGCGGGCCGGGCCTGGGGCGCCGAGCCGACCGTGACCGCGGTCGGCTCGGACGGCCCAAGCACCGGGCAGCAGTGGTGGATCGTGCCCAACCGCACCGATCCCGGCACGTACCGGCTGATCAACCGGTACAGCGGGCTGGTGCTCGGGATGGCCGGCGGGCAGCCGGCGACCACTCCCCTGCGTACCTGGACCAACCGCACCGGCAGCCCGGTTGGCGCCCACCACAGCGCCGCCGAGCAGACCGTCGCGTTCCAGCCCCTCCACTGAGGACCGACGCCCTGAGCCCCGGAACTCCCGGGGCTCAGGGCGGGTCAGCGAAAGAGCGTCAGCTCGTGACCCCAGGCGTCGATCGTCGGGCCGAAGCCGGCGGCCCGCGCCGGCCGTCCAATACGCGCGAACAGCTCCCGCTGGGCGGCGGCGTCGCCGTCGGCAGCGATCCGGCCGACCAGGTCGAGCAGCATAGCGCCGTCGATCCAGCCGTCGGTGAGGGGCCGCCGCGCCAGCTCCCACCGCAGGTACTTGTTGTACGGGCGGAGCCGGTGGTGCAGCGCGAACACCACCGGAAGCGCCCAGGCGATGCTCTCGATCGCGTCCAGCTTCGCCTCGAACGCCCGCCCGTCCCGGTGGCTCTTGAGCGACCGGTAGGCGAAGTTGACGTAGCCGTCCAGGTACGTCGTCAGGGCCCGGCCCACCTCGGCATGGGTCAGCGTCGCCTGGACGTGCAGTGCGGCGGCGAGAGCCCCGTCGGTGCGGTCCAGCAGGATCCGTACCGTCGAGCAGGCGTACCGGTCCCACCAGTCGACGGGATCCGCGGGGACGTCCCGCAGGTCGTCCAGCGTCCTGACCACCACGTCGATCGCCGGCGAGCGCCGCGTCGCCCACTCGTCCGATCGCTCGGCCAGCACGACGCAAACGTCGACGTCGGAATGGCGCGTCGCCATGCCCTCCCGGGCGGCCGAGCCGAACAGGTACACCCCGACGACGGTGTTGTCGTTCCACGCTCGCCGGAGCAGTCGGTCGAGTTCCGGCGTCGTACCGAGTGGACCCGAGATGTCCGCCATACCACGATGCTCCCGCCGGGTCCGCACTGCGGCCAGGCATTTTCCGGTGGCGCGCCGCCGGGCCAGCCCTCGGGCGCCCGGCATGGGGACGACTGGCACTGAGCCGTGCCGCGTCGTCGGCCGCCGGGGCTCGGCTCGGGTACCCGAGTGCGGCAGACTCGACGTCGATCCGACCGGTGGGCCGACGGGCCCGGGGTACGACCGCGGTTCGGTGCGGGCTTCGTGGCAGGACCGAGGTGATCCGATGCTGGTGTTGTGGGACATCGACCACACGTTGCTGGACGCCGGCCCGGCCGGCCGGGACGCGTACGCGGCGGCGTTCCAAGCGGTCGCCGGCCGGCCGCTGACGGCGCCGTGGCAGTTCGACGGGCGGACCGAACTCGCGGCCGCCACCGAGGTGTTGCAGGCACACGGCATCGACCCGGCCGACGGCACGCTCGACCGGTTCCTCGACCAGCTCGTCACGCAGTTCCGGGCGTACGCCGACGGCATCGCCACCGAAGGTCGGGCGCTGCCCAGTGCGGCGGCGGCGCTGGCCGCGGTGGGCGCGCTGCACGGCGTGCACCAGTCGGTGCTGACCGGCAACCTGTACCCGCTCGCCGTGATGAAACTGACCGCCTTCGGGCTGGCCGACCACCTCGACCTCCGGCTCGGCGCCTACGGCGGCGACGCGTACGAGCGCACCGACCTGCCGGCGCACGCGTTCGCCCGGGTCGAACGAGAACTCGGTCGTCCGCACCGTCCCGAGGACACCGTGATCGTCGGTGACACCCTGCGCGACGTCGCCACCGCCCGGGCCGCGGGCACCCGGATCGTCGCGGTGGCAACCGGTTCGGTCGGCGCCGACGCGCTGGCGGCGGCGGGTGCCGACGTCGTACTGACCGACCTCGCCGACACCGCCGCCACCCTCCACGCCATCACCGGCCGCCCCCGGCGCGGCCCCGAGCAGCCGTAGCGATCAGCTGCGTGGCAGGCCCGCTCCGATCACGGTTGCGGGCTCCCGACGTGCGACGACGCCCGGTCCGGGTCGCCGAGGTCGTCGTCCGTGGCGGCCGACCGGGTGCGGTGCTGGGCCCGCATTGCGGTCGGCACGCCGAGTGCGGCGACGACGGCGAAGGCGAGCAGCAGGAAACGGCCGGCCGCGACGGTGTCCGCCCCGCCGAGGTTGACCAGCAGGCCGGCCACGGCGGCGCCGAACGCGGTGGCCATCGTCAGTACCGTCGCGATGCCGGCCGCCGCCTGGTTGGCCTCGTCCGGATCGGCGGTTCCCGTCATCGCCGCGACCGACAGGTGCGGCATGGCCAGGCCGATTCCGGCGCCGGCGAGCAGCAACAACGGAAGCCAGGCCAGGACCGCGGCCGTCGAGCCGTCGGCGGGCAGCAGTGCGGCGAGCACTGCCAGTCCGACGGCGAGTACCGCGGGGCCGCCGGGCCGCAGCAGCCGGACCACCCCGGAGCGGTGCGCCGACGAGCTGAGGACCTGGCTGCCCGCCCATCCCAGCGACAGCGCGGCGCCGAAGAAGCCGGCCAGCAGCGGCGGCAGACCGCCGAGCCGCTGCGCGAACAGCGGCAGGAACGCCTCGACGGCGGTACCCGCCGCCAGCACCGCGATCGTCACGTACACCCACGGCAGCGAGGCGCCCGGCCGGTAGGTGGAGCGGGGCAGCACCGGGGTCGTGGTTCGCCTCTCGGCGACCAGGAACGCCACCACCAGTAGGAGCCCCAGCACCACCAGCGCGCCCTTGGCGAGCGGCTGCGTGACGATCCCCCCGACGCTGACGGCTCCCGCCGCGGCGACGATGAGCCCCACCGAGCCCGGCCGTGGCGAGTGCGCCGTCGACCAGCTGCCGCCCCGGGGCAGGGTGCGGGGCACCAGCACAGCGATCCCGACCGCGGCGGCGGCCAGCACCACGAACGCCAGCCGCCAGGAACCGAACTGGGCGAACAGCCCGCCGAGAGCCGGCCCGACGAAGTTGCCGACTCCGTACATCGCCGAGATCAACGCGCTGCCCCGCGCCCACAACGAACGCGGCAGGGCCGCCTGCACCAGCGCGAACCCCAGCCCGGTCAGCAGCCCGGCGCCGAGGCCCTGCAGGGCGCGGCCCACGAGCAGCACCGCCATGGTCGGGCTCGCCGCGCACACCACCGATCCGGCGGCGAAGACGCCGAAGCCGATCAGGTAGGCGCCGACCGTGCCACGGCCGGCCAGCACCCGGCGGACGAACAACGTCGCCACCAGCTGGGCAACCAGGAACGCGGTCATGTTCCAGGCGTAGAGCCGTTCCCCGCCGATCTCGGTGACCGCCGTCGGCAACAGACTGGCCGCCACGTAGATGTTCACCGCACCGATCAGCACACCGCCGGCCAGCACCACCGCGGTACCCAGATGTGCTCCGAGATCGCGCCACGATCCGCTTCCATCGCTGCCCACTCGACTCGCTCCCCTCTCGTTCCGACCTTTCACGGGGTGCATTCTGGCGGGCCCGCGAGCCCCGGTAATCCGACAAATCGGGCGTGACGTGCGGCACAAATTCGCCGCCGTCTCGTCGCCGTGGCCACGCCTGGATGGTTCCGCTACGGGTCGGGCCAGATCGGGTCGGGGAGTTGGCGGAGCTGGGCGAGCGGGACGTCCTGGTCGCAGTGCCACTGGGTCAGATCGGCATGGATCAGGTAGCCGCCGAGGTGCACCCAGCCCGGGGTTCGGCTGTCCGACACCGAAAGCACCCGGTAGGGCCGGTCCGACACGTACGCCGGCAGCGCGACCAGGTCGCCGACCCGCGGCCGGTACCCGGTCACGGCGTGCTCGCCGGTGTGACCACCCGGCGCACCAGGTCGGGATGCGTCCACCAGACCCGACCGGTACTGCCGGTGATCTCGACCAGGCGCTCGTGATGCAGGTACGCCTCCACGACGGTGACCACCGTCGCCGTGCCGATGCGCACCCGATCGCCGGGAATCACGACCATGGCGCACTCACCGTGCCTGCCACCGGAACCCGGGCCCGGCCGACCGGAATCCCTTGGCGCCCAATGCCGCCGGCCGGCAGTCCGTCGCTCCGCCGGTCGGTACGCAACCGGTCGGCGCGGAGCCGGTCGGCGCGCAGGCTGTCGGCGCGAAGCTGGTCGGCGCTCAGACTGTCGGCGCGAAGCTGGTCGGCGCGGAGCCGGTCGGCGCGCAGGCTGTCGGCGCGAAGCTGGTCGGCGCGGAGGCGGTCGGCAAGTGCCGTGGCCGCCGCGTACGGGTCGGTGGGCCGGCGGCGGCGCCGGCGCTGGTGGCGGACGGCGAGCGGTACGAGCAGGTACGCCGCCAGCGCGACGATGCCGGCCGCGTCGAGCGCGCAGCCGATGTCGACGGCCACCCGGTACAGCGCGAGGGTGCTCATCGCCACCACCCCGCCGGGTCGATCGGGCGGGTGGCGAGCTCGTCTCGCCAGGCGTCGATGCGGGCGCGCAGCCGCCGGCACGCGCCCGCGATAGTCTTCAGCAGCTCCATCGGTTCTCCAAGGGTTCGATGGGGCGGGGGCGCGGTGCGGCCGGCAAGCAGGCACCGCGCCCCCACTCTCTTTCTCCTCGACCCACCGGGTACGGCGGCGGGCCACCTCCGACGAAGCGACGCGCAACGGAATCGACGCGTCACCGTTCGTCGTCGGCAATCAGCAGTATTGCCGCAGTACGGTCCTTTGTGCAACGAGTCATGTGAACTCATATGCGACCATCGGTTAGATGGTGAAACCGAATGTGTTGCGTCGTGACACGTCATCGTGTGTCATAGCGGTGCAGACCGGTGTGTCACGGCGACACGGGGAAGGGAGGTCGAGGCAGTGATCGACAGCGATACGGGATCCACCGTTCCGCGCTGGCGTTTGGGCCGTGAGCTGGGAAAACTCCGTGAGCAGAGCGGGCTGAAGACGGCGCAGATCGAGGCACGCACCGGTTTCAGCAGGTCGAAGATCTACCGGATGGAAACGGGGAAGTCGCCGAGCCGCCGGGCGGACGTCGAAATTCTCTGCCAGATTTATCGTGCTCCGGCGCGTCTCACCAAGGCGCTGACCGCGCTGGCCACCGAAACGACCAAGACTGGCTGGTGGCACTCGTACGGAGACGTCATCCCGGAATGGTTCGAGCTGTTCGCGGGCATGGAGGCCTACGCGGAGAGCATGGACATCTACGAGCCGGAACTCGTCACCGGCCTGTTGCAGACCCACGACTATGCGGCCGAGATCATGCGCACGGCCGAGGCCGACGGTGACGACGAGGAGATCGAGCGCCATGTCGACCTGCGTCTCAAACGCCAGGCACGCCTGGACGACGACGATGCGCCACGCGTGCACGTCATCCTGAACGAAGCCGTGATCCGCCGACCGGTCGGCGGCCCCGCCGTCATGGCCGAACAACTCCGCCACCTCGTCGACATCGGCCGACGAGACAACGTGACCGTGCGGCTGTTGCCATTCTCGGCCGGTGCGCACGCGGCAATGATGGCCGGCTTCACGTACATGCGGTTTCCGCAACGAGCGATATCCGACGTCATCTACCACGAGACGCGTACCGGCGGCCTGTATCTCGATCAGGCGGCGCAACGAAAGCCGTACCGGCAGATGTGGCGGGACATCGACGGCAGGACACTTGGCCCCGACCCCAGCCGAGACATGATTGCCAAGGCAGCAGAGGAGTACGAATGACAACCGATCTGAGCGGCGCCGTGTGGCGGAAGAGTACCCGATCCGGGAACTCCGGCGGTCAGTGCGTCGAAGTAGCGGCCAACCTCTCTGGTGTCGTTGCCATCCGGGACAGCAAGGACCCGGACGGGCCGGCACTGGTGGTCCACCCGACCGCGTTCCGTACGTTCACGGAGACCGTGAAAGCCCACTGATCCTACCGATCGCACGCGCGCCTCGGGACCGCCGCACGGTCGGGAGGCGCGCGTCCGCTCATCCGTCGGCGTTGACCTGGAAGCCGGCCTCGTGGGCGAGTTGGGCGCCGGCGACGGCCGCCTGGGCGGCGGTGATCCGGGCGCCGCGCAAGGAGTGCAGGCCGCGGGCGCCGGCGATCCGGGAGCCGGTCAGGTCGCAGCCGGTGGCGGCGGTCGCGGCGAACTCGACCCCGTCGAGTTCGCAGTCGACGAACAGCACGTTGCGCAGGTCCCCGCCGATCTGCGCACGGTCGAACGAGCAGCCCTCGAACACCACGAACCCCTTCGTACGGTCGATCCGTACGACGGCGTAGTCCAGTCGGGTGTCCGCCACGTACAGGTCGTCGGCCAGCGCCAGAGCCAGCCGCCACCCCGTGGCCCGGCACGAGACGACCTCGACCCGGCGGGCGGTCACCGGCGCCCATTCGGCGTTGGACACGTCCCCGCCTCGCACCGCGACATCGGTCAGTTCCAGTGGCCCCCACCGGGACTCCGACAGGTCGACCCCGCGCAACAGCGATCCGGAGACCTCCCCGTCGGCGGTCGAACCGGTCGCGTCGGCCTGCACGATGCTGGCGCCGACGATCTCCAGCTCCCCGTCCAGCGGGTCGGCCGTCTCCGCCAGGTCGTCGGGATCGATCGACGGTTGCCGGATGGCCCGCTTGGCACCGAAGTCGCGGAACTGCATCCGCTCACCGTAACCGCCGCGCCAGGCGCGCCGCCGGCTTGCCACCCCGCAGTCCGAGTCCCGGCTCCGGGCGACCTCACGCCGCGCGAACCGGCGGCTGGCGGCACCGAAGAAGGCGGGACCTGCCCGCCACTACCAACGTAACGCGAGGTGGGGGGCTTGCGGCAAGGGCGGGGGTGTGGTGCAGACTCTGCGTTCGCCTCCCGACCCTCGATCCGGTGCGTTCCCGCGGAACTCGCCGCGATCGCTGCTGCCCTGTGGATGGAGTTGCATGATCGACGTGATCGTGGCCGGCGGTGGACCGACCGGGCTGATGCTCGCCAGCGAGCTGCGGCTGCACGGCGTGCACGTCGTCGTACTGGAGCGCGACGACGAGCCGACCACCGTGGTGCGGGCGCTCGGGCTGCACGCCCGCAGCATCGAGCTACTCGACCAGCGCGGCCTGCTGGAACGGTTCCTCGCGGTGGGGAGGAAGTCGCCGCTGGGCGGGTACTTCGCCGGCATCGGCGGCGCCACTCCCCCGCGCCTGGACACCGCACACGGGTACGTGCTGGGCATTCCGCAGCCGACCATCGACCGGCTGCTGGCCGAACGCGCGGTCGAACTCGGCGCCGAGATCCGCCGCGGCTGCGCGGTGGTCGGGCTGAGCCAGGACGACGACGGCGTGGCGGTCGAGACCGCCGGTGGTGACCGGCTGCGCGCGCGGTTCCTGGTCGGCTGCGACGGCGGCCGCAGCACGGTACGCCGGCTGCTCGGGGTCGGCTTTCCCGGCGAGCCGAGCACGCACGACACGCTGCTCGGCGAGATGCGGGTGACCGCGCCGGCGGAGACCGTGGCGAGCGTGGTGGCCGAGATCCGGCGGACGCAGCGGGGATTCGGCCTCGGCCCGCTGGGCGACGGCGCGTACCGGGTGGTCGTGCCCGCCGCCGAGGTGGCCGAGGACCGGTCGGTACCGCCGACCCTGGACGAGTTCCGGCGGCAGCTGCGGGCGGTGGCGGGAACCGACTTCGGCGTGCACTCGCCGCGCTGGCTGTCCCGGTTCGGCAACGCCACCCGGCTGGCCGAGCGGTACCGGACCGGCCGGGTGTTCCTGGCCGGCGACGCCGCGCACGTGCACCCGCCGACCGGCGGGCAGGGGCTCAACCTGGGCCTCCAGGACGCGGTCAACCTCGGCTGGAAGCTCGCCGCCGCGGTCGCCGGCCGGGCCCCCGACGACCTGCTGGACAGCTACCACGCCGAGCGGCACCCGGTGGCGGCCGACGTACTGACCAACTCCCGGGCTCAGATGGAACTGATCTCGACCGAACCTGGCCCGCAGGCGGTACGGCGGCTCCTGGCCCGGCTGATGGAGTTCGAGGAGGTGCACCGGTACCTGATCGAGCAGGTCGTCGCGACCGGCATCCGGTACGACCTCGGCTCGGCCGACGAGCTGGTCGGCCGCCGGCTGCCGGACGTACCGCTGTCCGACGGGCGGCTCTACCAGCTGATGCACCGGGGCCGCGGGTTGCTGATCGACCGCACCGGGCGGCTGTCGGTCGGCGGCTGGGCCGACCGCGTCGACCACGTCGTCGACGCCGGCGCGCGGCTCGATGCCCCCGCCGTACTGCTGCGGCCGGACGGCCACGTCGCCTGGGCCGGCGCCGACCAGCCCGACCTGCTCCCCCACCTGTCCCGCTGGTTCGGCCCGGCATGACCCCGCGCACGGCGACCTGACCGATCCACCGCCGGCTTTTGGGCGATTTCAGCGGGATGTCATCGGTGCCCCCTAGCGTCGGGCTGCCGCGGCGCTCGCCGCGGCCGTACCGGATCGCAGGAAGAGGGATGGCATGAAACGACGCTCGCTCCGCCGACTCGCGGCCTCGATGGGTGCCACCGCGGCGATGCTCGTCGCCGGCGGATTCTTCGCCACCGCGGCGCACGCCAGCGGGATCGACCACTACTACGTCGAGATCGGCGGTACCGGTGCGGCGCAGCCCGCGTCGAAGGGCTGCACGTCCAGCTACTGGGCCGCCAACGCGACGCTGCCGGCCGGCAGCAAGGCGGTCGGGGTCTGCTACCCGGCGACGGCCGGCCCGTGGGTCGGCGGGGTCACCGCGCCGAGCTACGACGCCAGCGTGCACCAGGGGTACGGCGCGGCCCTGGCGCTGGTGCAGCAGCTGCACGCGGAGAACCCCGGCGCGCGGATCACGATCACCGGGTACTCGCAGGGCGCGCAGATCGGTGACCAGGTGCTGCAGGCCGTCGCGGCCGGCTCGTTCGTCCCGCACGGCCAGGTCGACGGGATGCTCTACGCCGACCCGATGCAGCCCGGTACCGGGATCTGGGGTCACCTGTTCCCGAAGGGGGTCAGCCTGCTCGGCTTCACCTCCGCCGGCGCCGGCCCGACCGACTTCGACGGGATCCCGGTCCGGCGGTTCTGCATCCACACCGACGGGATCTGCGACGCCAGCTCGATCCAGGGCATCGGCGGGTACTTCGTCCAGCACCCGACCTACCCGAAGCACATCATCGGCGACACGCTGCGGTTCGACGGCCAGAACGGCATCCGCTGGTACCCCGAGGGTGCCGGAAACTAGGGCCTCCGCACGGTGGTGCTGTCGGCGTCGGCGAGGGTGCCGCGGGAGGTCGTGGGCCGCAGCTCCGGGACCGGTCGGTCGTGCTGGTCGACCAGGACGGAACGGGGCTCGTCCGGGCCGAACGCGTGCCGCTCGCCCCACTGCCGCAACGCCACGACGACGGTGAACAGGTCGCGCCCGGCCGGGGTGAGCAGGTAGACCGGCCGCTTCCCGGACGGCGCCGGCCGCCGGTCGAGCACGCCGTTGGCGGTCAGCCGGCGCAGCCGGTCGGTGAGGATGTTGCGGGCGATGCCGGTGCGCTGCTGGAAGTCGGTGAACGAGCGGGCACCGTCCATCGCGTCGCGGACGACGAGCAGGCTCCACCGGTCGCCCACCAGGTCGAGGGTGCGGGCGACCGGGCAGGTCGGGTCGGTCCAGGCCGGGTCCGCGGCGCCGGCCTTCGGGTGGGCCATCACACCTCCGGAAAGAGTTGCTGTTTGAAACCATCTTGCCGTACGTTCCCATCGGTTGCAAAATGCCACTGATGGGGAGGGCGGATGGGGCTCACCACCGGCCGCCGGCTGCTGTTCGCCACGACCTGCGCCGGCGCCGTCGCGACCGTGTACGCGGCCCAGCCGGTACTCGCCGAGATCGGTGCCGACCTGCGGGTGCCGGACGCCGAACTGGGCTGGATCGTCACCGCCGGCCAGCTCGGCTACCTGGCCGGGCTCGCCTTGCTGGTTCCGTTGGGCGACCTGGTCGACCGGCGCCGGCTGATCACGATCCACCTGGTACTGGCCGCCGCCGGCGTGGCGGTCGCGGCGGTCGCCACCCGTACCTGGCTGCTGCTGGCCGGGGTGGGCCTCGCCGGACTGTTCGCGGTCGTCGTCCAGACGACCGTCGCGTACGCCGCCGCGCTGGCCACCCCGGCCGACCGCGGCCGCACCCTCGGTACGGTGACCGCCGGCGTCGTCGTCGGCATCCTCGGCGCCCGGGTGGCCGCCGGCGCGCTCGCGGCGGTGGGCGGCTGGCGCAGCGTCTACCTCGCGCTCGCCGCGCTCCTGCTCGCCCTGGCGTACCTGGTCCGACGGCTGCTGCCGGCGGACCCGCGCACCGAACGCGCCTCGTACCGGGCGGTGCTCGCCTCGCTCGGCGGGCTGTTCCGGGAGCGGCTGTTCGTCACGCGCGGGCTGGTCGCGCTCTTCCTCTTCGCCTCGTTCGGCACGCTGTGGAGCGGCCTCGCGCTGCCGCTCGCCGCGGCCCCGTGGCGGCTGGGTACGGCACAGATCGGGCTGTTCGGCGTCGCCGGGCTGGCCGGCGCCCTCGGCGCCGCGCGGGCCGGGCGGTGGGCCGACCGCGGCCTCGCCGGCCCCGTCACCGGCGGCGCGCTCGTTCTGCTCGCCGTATCCTGGCTCGCCCTCGTCCAGGCGTCGTGGTCGCTCTGGCTGGTCGGCGCCGGCGTGCTGGCGCTCGACTTCGCCGTCCAGGTCGTCCACGTCGGCAACCAGCACACGCTGACCGCGGCCCACCCGGACCGCACCAGCACCGTCGTCGGCGGATACATGATCTTCTACTCGCTCGGCTCGGCGCTCGGCGCGGCGGCCACGACCACCGCGTACGCGAGCGCCGGCTGGCGCGGCTCCAGCTTCCTCGGCGCCGCCTTCGCCGGCTGCGCCTTCCTGGCCTGGTTGGCCGGCAGGGTCCGGTCGGCCGGCGGCCCGGCCGGCAGTGTCCGGTCGGCCGCCGGCCACAAGCCCGCCGGCCACAAGCCCGCCGGCCACAAGCCCGCCGGCTGCAAGTCCGCCGGCCCGGTCGCGGTCAGCTGCGCACCGAGGAGTCCCACCGCCAGCTGACACCGCGGGTTTCCGGGGTACGGCCGGTGGCGGCGAGCAGGTCGTGCCAGGCGTCGCCGGTACGGGCGGCGGCCGGGAAGATCCGGTCGAGCACCCGCCCGACGACCGCCTCGTCCGGCCGGTGGTCGATGCCGTGCGCCCGCAGGATGTCGTACGCGTGCAGGGTGGTCTCGGTGACCCCCATCGCGGCGAGCGCCGTCGCGTCGGGGTTGCCGTACGGGTGCCAGCCGATCCGGTCCGCCGGGGCGGTCGCGACGACCGCGACAAGCAGCCCGCCGACCGCGTCGAGGCACTGGCAAATCGCCTCGGTGCCGCCGTCCTCCTCCGGCCAGAACAGGAACGGCGGGCCGTCCGGGCGCGGCTGCATCGGCTCGACCAGCGGCGTGTACGAGTCGCCGTGGCCCCGCTCGCCGGACAGCTGCATGGCGTAGCTGCCAAGGTCGTCGAGGATGTGCGCGGCGGTCTCCCGACAGGACCAGTCCAGGTCCGCGGCCGGACGCTCCCAGCCGTCGTCCGGGATCAGGGCGAGACGGTCGATGACGGCCTGCACGGTGTCGCGGACATCGGCGGCGGGTTGCGGCAGTTCGCTCGGCATGGCGGGAGGGTAGCCAGTCCGACCCCGTGGCCACGATCGGATTTCCCCAGACAGTCCAGAGCCGCGACGAGACGGCTTGGTTGCGCGCAGTGGCGTCGCTACGATGAGCGATCCAGCATATTTGGGTCAGGTGGGTCGGAGTGGGGCGCGAGTCGCAAGACACCGGTGGCCGCACCCGGAGACTGCACGTCAGCGTGCTCGGGCCGGTACGGGCCTGGTGGGACGAGCAGGAGGTGGAGCTCGGGCCGGCCCGCCAGCGCGCCCTGCTCGCCGCACTGCTGTTGCGCCCCACCGTGACCGTCAGCGCGGAGGGCCTGCTCGACGCGGTCTGGGGCGAGCGCCCGCCGGCCAGCGGCACCCGCGTCGTCCCCGTCTACGTGTACCGGCTGCGCCGCTGCCTGGCGCGCACCGGCGTGCCGGCGCCGGCCACCGTGCTCCGCAGCCAGCGCGGTGGGTACCGGTTCGACGACGCCGACGCGAGCATCGACGCGGCGCGGCTGACCGCGCTGCTCGCCGCCGCCGACGCGGCCCGGGACGCCGGCGACGCGGCGACCGCGGTCGACCGGTACGGGACGGCGGTGCGGTTGTTCACCGGGGAACCGCTCGCCGGCGTGCCCGGCCCGTACGCGGCGGCGGAACGGCTGCGGCTGACCGAACGCCGCGCCGCGGCGCTGCGGTCCCGGTTGGACGCGCAGCTCACGCTCGGCGCCTACGCCGAGATGGTCGACGACCTCGCCACCCTGACCCCGGCGTACCCGCACGACGAGCAGCTGGCCGGGCTGCTGATGCGGGCGCTGCACGGCCTCGGCCGGCGGGCCGACGCGCTCGACGTGTTCACCGCGTTCCGGGCCCGGCTGGTCACCGAGCTCGGCGTCGAGCCGGGCGCCGAACTGCACCGGGTCCAGCGCGAGGTCCTCACCGGCGACGCCCCGGCAGCATGCGCACCGCTCCGGACCGCCCCCACGACAGCACCGACCGCCCACGCCGCAGCGACGACGGCGCACGCGCCGGGACCGGCGGCCCCGTTGCCGGAAACGGCCGAGCCGACCGCCCATGCCGCAACGCCGGCGGCGCACGCGCCGGGACCGGCGGCTCCGTCATGGGGAACGGCCGATGGGACGACAGCGCCCTCGGCGGGATGGACGGTCCAGTCGCCGGGAGCGGCCGCCGAGCCGGCAGCGACGGCCGGGGCGACGGCGATTGCCGGCGCGACCGCCACGGCCGGGACGACAGGGAAGGCCGGCGCGACAGAGGCGGCTGGGACGACAGGGGCGGCCGGGGCGAGGGGAGCGGCCGGGGCGGCGGGTCCACCCGGCAGCACGGAGCCGAGCGCGCCGGAGGCGACAGCGGTGCCGGACGAGTTGCCGGGCAACGCCGGGGAGCTCGTCGGGCGGGACCGGGAACTGTGCGCGCTGGTCGGCGGCGGTGACGCGGGGCTGGTGTCGGTCGTCGTGGTGACCGGTGTCGCCGGCGCCGGCAAGACGGCGCTCGCGACCCGCGCGGCGCACGCGCTGCGGCCCGGCTTCCCGGACGGCTGCCTGTTCGTCGACCTGCACGGGCACACCGCGATCCAGCGCGGCCTGCCGCCGGAACGGCTGCTGCGCCGGCTGCTCGCCGCGCTCGGCGTCGGGGCCGACGGGCTGCCGGACGAGCTGGACGAGCTCGTCGCCCGGTGGCGCTCGGCGACCGCGCACCGCCGGCTGCTCGTCGTCCTCGACGACGCGACGAGTACCGAGCAGGTCCGGCCGGCACTGCCGAGCGGCGCCGGCAGCCGGGTACTGGTGACCAGCCGCAACCGGCTCGCCGGCCTCGACGCCGCCCACCGGGTCACGGTGGAACCGTTGCCGGACGAGGAATCCGTTCGACTGCTCGGTCGGCTGGTCGGCGCCGAGCGGGCCGCTGGCGAACCCGCCGCGGTACGCGAGCTCGCGCGGCTGTGCGGCGGCCTGCCGCTCGCGCTGTGCATCGCCGGCACCCGGCTGCACAACCGTCCCATGTGGACTGTGGGGCACCTGGTCGGCCGGGTGGCGGACGAGCAGCGCCGGCTCGGCGAGCTGACCGCCGAGGACCGGGGCGTCGAGGCGGCGCTCGCCCCGTCGTACGACCACCTGCCGGCCGAGCAGCAGCGGGCGTTCCGGATGCTCGGGCTGTCGCCGACGGTCGAGGTGGACGGGCTGGTGCTGGCCGCGATGCTCGGCTGGTCGGTGGTCCGGGCCGAACGGGCACTGGAGGCGCTGGTCGACGCCAGCCTGGTGCAGCAGCCCTCCGCCGGGCGGTACCGGCTGCACGACCTCGTCGGCGTCTACGCCCGCCGGCTCGCCGACGACGACCCGGCCGAGTCGGTCGCCGCGGCCCGCACCGGGGTACTGCGGCTCTACCTCGCCGCGGCCCGGTGCGCCGCGGACCACGCCGCCGACCGGCCCGGCCCGGACGCCGCGCCGTTCCCGGACCGCGGTACCGCGACGGGCTGGCTGGACGCGACCGGCGGCGGCGTGGTGGACGTGGTGTCGCACGCCGTCGCGGTCGGCCGCCCGGGCCTCGCCGGCGAGATCGCCGAGGCGCTGGTCGACTACCTGACCCGGCAGGGCAGGTACCGGGAGTGCCAGGCGGTGTTGCGGATCGCGCTCGCCGCCGCGGACCGTACCGGCGACCGGCGGCTGGCGGCGTCGCTGCGGATCGGGCTCGGCAACGTGTTCGGCATGCAGGCCGACTACCCGGACGCGGAGCGGGAACTCGACGCCGCGCTGCGGATCGCCGTGGCCGCCGGCGATCGCCGGCAGCAGGCGCGCGCGCTCGGCGGCCTCGCCACCGCGGCCCGGTCGGTTGGCCGGGACCGGGACGCCGCCGACCGGCTGGCCGCGCTGATGGAACTGGCCCGCGATCTCTCCGACGACCGGCTCACCGGGATGGCGCTGTGCAACCTCGGCGTGGTCGAACACCAGCTGGGCAGCTCGGTGGCGGCGCTGGACCGGCTGGCCGACGCCACCCGGCTCGGCGAGGACACCGACGACCCGCGGCTCGCCGGCAACGCGCTGTGTCACGCCGGCGGCGTGCTGCTCGACCTCGACCGGTACGCGGAGGCGGCGGTGCGGCTGCGCCGGGCCATCGGGTACGCGGAACGGGCCGGCGACCGGCCGCTGCGGGCGTTCGCGCAGACCCGGCTGGCCACCGCGGAGCAGCGGCTCGGCCACCACGCCACCGCACTCGCGCTGCACCACACGGCGGCCGCGGCGACCACCGACCAGCCCGACACCGAACTGGGCCGCGAGGTCGCCGACCGGCTCGCCGCGCACCGGCGCCGCGCCGGCGACCCCGCCGCCCCACCGGGTTGATCATGGGTCGGTGCCAGCGTCGAGCGCGGGCCGAGGTCGATAGGTAAGCGCTTTCCGAGCGCGGCGCCCCGTGGTCGACGGACCTGGGTCAGCCCGACAGCTGGGTCGCGATCTCGGCGAGCAGCCGGGCGAACTCGGCGGGCTTGCTGAACATCGGCCAGTGGCCGGAGTCGAGATCGACCAGCTCCAGCCGCTTCACCCTGGCCAGCTCCGGCGCCTCGCCCCCGTCGATCCACTCGCGCGCCTGGGCCGGGCTGAACTCGGGGCACACCAGCACCGTCGGCACGTCGTACCGCCGGTCGTCGGTCAGCCGGACCACACCGCGCGCGACCCGCTCGGGCACCGGCACCGCGGTGGCCTCGAACCGCCGGCGGGCCGGCTCGTCCAGGTCGGCCGAGTCCGGGCCCTCGAACGGCCCCCAGCCGGGGAACCGCATCCCGCCGTCCTGCATCTCGAAGAAGTCGGCGTACTTCTCGCCGTCCGGGTTCGGGAAGCCACCGACCAGCGCCGCCCCGGCGAGCCGCTCCGGCCGGGCGTCGGCGGCCAGCCAGGCCAGCGAGGTGGCCGCGGAGTGGCCCACCACCAGCGGGGCCCCGTCGGCCGCGTCCACCGCAGCGAGGACCGCGGCGACCTGGTCGTCGAGCGTGGCGTCCGCGCGGCCGTCACCCTGGCCCGGCAGCATCACCGGCATCGCGTGGTGGCCGTGCGCTTCGATCGCCGGTACCACCTCGTCCCAGGCGGAGCCGTCCAGCCAGAGACCGGCCACGAGCACGATGTCCATGATCGAATTCCTCCCGAAATGTCGCTGGCCCGGCGCGTGCGGACCCCGTTCGTCGTCACGGTAGGTCAGGTTCCGGACGAAGAGCTGCCGGTTCTCGCTAGTCTGCTCGGGTGGCCGAGCTGAGTCCCACCGCGCGCGCCCTGCTCGCGCTGGAGATCCTGCACCAACGTCCCGGGGTGACCGCCGAGGAGCTGGCGTCCCGGCTCGGCGTCACCGAACGCGCCGCCCGCCGCTACGTCGGGATCCTGCGCGAGGCCGGCGTCCCGGTCGAGTCCACCCGCGGCCCGTACGGCGGGTACCGGCTCGGCCGCGGCGCCCGGCTGCCCCCGGTCGTGTTCACCGAGGAGGAGGCGCTCGGCCTGGTCATGGCGGTACTGGACGGGCACCCCGCGGCCGCCGCCGGCGAGGACGGGATCGGCGCGGCGCTCAGCAAGGTCATCCGGGTGCTGCCGGACCGGGTCGGCCGGCAGGCGGCCGCGCTGCGCGCGCACGCCTCGGCCACACCCGACCGGCACGCCGCCCGGCCCGACCCGGTCACCACCAGCGCGCTCGTCGCCGCCTCGGCCGGCCAGCAGCGCGTCCGGCTGCGGTACCGGAGCGAGTCGGGCAACGAGTGGGAGACCGACGTGGACCCGTGGGCGGTCGTCGTCCGGTACGGGAAGTGGTACCTGCTGTGCCACTCGCACCGGGCCGACGCCGTGCGCACCTACCGGGTCGACCGGATCCGCGCGGTCGAGCAGACCCGGTACCGGTTCGAGCCGCCCGCCGACCTCGACCCGGTCGCCGCGCTGGAGGAGAACCTCGGCGTCGGCTGGGAGTACGAGACCCGGGTCGCGTTCGACGCGCCACTGGCGAAGGTGGCGTCCTGGGTACGGCCGCCGATGGGGCGGCTGGAGCCGGCCGGCGACGGCTGCCTGCTCGTCGGCAGCACCAGCAACCCGCACATGTACGTCCGGGAGTGGCTGGCGACCTCGCCCTTCCCGTTCCGGATCGTCGGTGGCCCGGAACTGCGCGAGGTCGCCGCCACGGTCGCCGCCCAGTTCACCGCCGCCGTCGCCGACGAACGACCGGGGCGGTAGCGGGTCAGGCGGTCGGGACCGGGTGGTGGGGGCGCAGTACCTGCCGCGGATCGAACCGGGCCCGCAGCTCGGCCAGCCGCCGCCCGTCGCCGTCCTCGAAACCGGCCCGGAGCTGGTCCGGTGCCAACGGCCCGAAGCTGAAGTTCAGCGGGCGGCCGACCGCGCCCGGCTGCCACGGCGCCATCAGCCGGCGGTGCACCGCCGTCACCGCCTCGGGATCCGAGTCGACCGGCGACAGCACCGTCACCAGGTACTCCGCGTCCCGGTGACCGACCGCGTTCGGCACCTGCGGTGGGCGGGCCATCGCCCCGCCCAGGTGCCGGATGCCGACCACGCACAGCACCGAGGCCGTGGTGGCGTCCCGGCGCAGCGCGTCGAGCCGGTCCGCGTCGAGGTCGGACACCAGGACCGGGCTGGACCGGTACGGGTGCGCGCGTTCCGGCTCGGCGAAGATCGACCCGGACTCGGTGTACGGCAGTTCGCCGACGGTGTCCTGCACGCACTCGCCGAGCTCGCGCAGCGGCGCGATCAGCCGCTCCCCCGCCTCCGCCGGCCCGCACCAGCACAGCTGCAGCTTGGCGATGTTCCGGCCGCGCAGCCCGGCCGGGAACATCGGCAGGTCGGGGTAGCCGAGCATGCCGACCGCCGAGGTCATCTCGTCCGGCAGCGTGCGGGTCCACCGCCACCAGCCGGCCAGCACGTCCGGGTTCTTGTCGACGTCGAAGGCGAGCGAGCCGCCGTGGACGCGGTCCACCGGCAGCAGCCCGATCCGCATCCCGGTCACCACGCCGAGGTTGCCGCCCCCGCCCCGCAGCCCCCAGTACAGGTCGGGCTCGGTGTCGGCGGTCGCGTGCCGGAGCCGCCCGTCCGGGGTGACCACGTCGAGTTGCCGCACGTGGTCGGCGGCGAACCCGTACCGGCGGGACAGCAGGCCGATGCCGCCGCCGAGGGTGTACGACACGGCGCCCAGCGCGGGGAAGCTGCCGGACAGCGGCGCCAGCCCGTACGGTGCGGTCGCGTCGATGACCTGCCGCCAGGTGGCGCCGGCCGACACCCACGCGGTCCGGGCGGCCGGGTCGACCCGTACCTCGGTCAGCGCACCGGTGGACAGCAGCAGGCCGCCGTCCAGCCCGACGTTGCGGCCGTGCCCGGTGGCCTGCACCGCGAGCGGCACGCCCCGGTCGGCGGCGAACGTGACCGCCACCCGGACGTCGTGCTCGTCGGCCGCGGCCAGTACCGCGTCGGGCCGGTGCGGGTCGAGCAGTTGGAAACCGCCACAGGCGGCGTCGAAACCGGCGTCGCCGGGCAGCAGGACCTGCCCGTGCACCTCGTCACGCAGTGTCGTCACATCGATCATGCCGGCCACGCTAGGTCCCCTTCCGGTCTTAACGTGTCCGGAACGCGTGGCAACCTGGAACCCATGACGAACCCCGACGAGCGCGACCCGCGCGGCGCCGCCGGGCGAGTGCCGCGGCGGGAGCTGCCGGGGCGGATGCTGCGGCTGCTGTCGCTGTTGCAGGGGCGGCGGGAGTGGTCCGGCCGGGAGCTGGCCGACCGGCTCGGCGTCACCGAACGCACCCTGCGCCGCGACATCCGCCGGCTGCGCGAGCTCGACTACCCGGTCGTCGGCAGCACCGGCACCGCCGGCGGGTACCGGCTGGCGTCCGGCCAGGCGCTGCCGCCGCTGCTGCTCGACGACGACGAGGCGGTGGCGATCGCGCTCGCCCTGTCCACCGCGGCGCCGGGCATCGCCGAGGTGGGCGCGCGGGCGCTGGCGAAGCTGACCCAGGTGTTGCCGGCGCGGCTGCGCCCGCAGCTGACCCGGCTCGCCGACACGGTCGCGGCGGTACCGCACCGGCGGGCCACCGGTACCGACCCGGAGGTGCTCGCCACGCTCGCCGCGGCGTGCCGGGACACCGAGATCGTCACGTTCGACTACCGGGGCCGGTCCGGCCCGCCCGGCCGGCGCCGGGTCGAGCCGCACCACCTGGTCACCCTCGGCGGCAACTGGTACCTGGTCGCGTACGACCCGGAGCGGGCCGACTGGCGCACGTTCCGGTTGGACCGGGTGGAGTCACCGGCCGGCACCCGGCACCGGTTCACCCCGCGCGCGCTGCCGGCGCCGGACGCCGCCACCTACCTGGCCCGGTCGTTCGCCGGTGCCCGCTACCGCTACTCGGCCCGGGTCGACGTGGCGCTGCCGGCGGACTCCGTGCGCTCCCGGGTGTACCTGTCGATCCCGGGCCAGGTCAGCGAGCTCGGCCCGGACCGGTGCGGGGTGTCGATGAGCGCCGACTCGCTCGACCTGGTCGTGCAGTACGTCGCGACGGTCGTCTCGCTGGGCGCCACGACGCGGCTGGACGCCGACCCGGAGGTCGCCGACCGGCTGCGTGCCCTGGCCACCGACCTCACCGCCCACACCTGACCGTCCATCATGGACGCCCGAGCGGAGCCGGGCCAGCCAGCACGGTGCGGGCCACCGACCTCACCGAACCGTCCATCATGGACATTCAAGCGGAACCGCGCCCGCCGGTGCGGCGCAGGTCTACCGTCACCGTCCATCGTGAACCTTGCGCTGGTCCAGGTCGGCGTCGGTGATGTCGCGTACCGGGCGGCACGGCACCCCGAGAGCGACCACCATCGGCGGTACGTCCCTCGACACCACGCTGCCCGCACCGATCACCGACCCGTACCCGATGGTCACGCCGGGCAGCACCACCACGTTGCTGCCCAGCCACACCTTGTCCGCCAGCACGATCGGCTCGGAGAACCGGTTGTAGTCGTGCCGCAGCGCGGGATGCACCGGATGCCCGGTCGTGGTCAGCGTGCAGCTCGGCGCGATCATCACCCCGTCGCCGATCCGGATCTCCACGTCGTCCACGAGCGTCAGGTTCACGTTGCCGTAGAAGTCGTCCCCGACGTGCACGTTGCTGCCGTACGCGGCGTGCAGCGGCGACGCGATCACCGGGTTGCGGCCGACCGAGCCGAGGATCCGGCCGAGCAGCCGGGTGCGCTCCTCGACCGCGCCCGGCGGCGTCCGGTTGTACTCGAACAGCAGGTCGGCGCGCCGCCGACCGCTCAGGAACGCCGCGTCGCCCTCGGTGTAGAGCAACCCGCGCGCGATCCGTTCCTCGGCATCCATCGCCGCTCCCCTCGCCGTACCGTCCGTTGGCATCTCCCGGTCACGGTAGGGGTGGCCCTACCGGCAAGTTCCACGGCCGCCATGTGTTGCCGGCGCCGCCGTCCGGCGAGGCTTGGTGCATGGTCAAGGAAACGACACGAAGCACCGACGTGGTGGAACTGGACGGGGTGTCCCGCACCTACCCCGGCGGTACGGCGGTGCGGGCGCTGCGGGACGTGACCGTCTCGTTCGGCGCCGGTACGTTCACCGCGGTGATGGGGCCGTCCGGGTCCGGGAAGTCGACGCTGCTGCACTGCGCCGCCGGCCTGGACCGGCCCACGACCGGCCGGGTGCGGCTCGCCGGTACCGACATCGCCTCGGTGCGGGAGCCGAAGCTGACGAGGATCCGCCGGGCGCACGTCGGCTTCGTCTTCCAGTCGTTCAACCTGATCGACTCGCTCACCGTCTGGCAGAACGTGCTGCTGCCGCGGCGGCTCGCCGGGAAGCGACCGGACCGCCGCTGGGCCCGGGAGGTGGTGCACCGGGTCGGGTTGACCGGCCGCGAGCACCACCGGCCGGTCCAGCTGTCCGGCGGCCAGCAGCAGCGGGTCGCGCTGGCTCGCGCGCTCGCCGCCCGGCCCGACGTCATCTTCGGCGACGAACCGACCGGCGCCCTCGACCTCGGTACCGGTCGGGAGGTGCTGGCGCTGCTGCGCCAGTCGGTCGACGAGTTCGGTGCCGCGGTCGTGATGGTCACGCACGACCCGGCCGCCGCGGCCTGGGCGGACCGGGTGGTGTTCCTCGCCGACGGCCGGCTCGCCGGCGAGCTCGCCGCCCCGGACGTCGACCAGGTCACCGCCCGGATGACGGCGCTGACCGCGGCGGGTGTCCGATGAGGACACTCGCGTTCGCCTCGGTACGCCACCGGCTCGGCGGGTTCGTCGGTTCGCTGCTCGCGGTGTTGCTCACCGTCGGACTGCTGACCGTCAGCGGGCTGCTGATGTTCTCGGCGCTGACCGCCGGTCCGGGCCCGGACCGGTTCGCCGCCGCCACCGCCGTGGTGGCGAAGCAGCGGTCGGTGACGCTGCGCACGGTGACGCACAAGAAGGACAAGACGAAGGTCAAGTCGAAGACCAAGCCGCTGACCGGCGCCGCGGTGCTGCCGGCCGGCCTGGCCCGGCGGCTGGCCGGTACCGAGGGGGTCGCCGGTACGGTCGCCGACACGGCGTTCCCGGTCGACCTGGCCGTCGCCGGCCGGCCGGTACGCGGGCCGCACGGTTCGGCGGTCGTCGCGCACGGGTGGTCGTCGGCGGCACTCACCCCGTACCGGCTGCGGGCCGGGACCGCGCCGGCGCGCGGCGGCGTGGTACTGGACGCGTCGTTCGGGGCGCGGCCGGGCGAGCGGGTCACGGTGGCGACGAAGACCGGTACGCACCGGCTGCGGGTCACCGGGATCGCCGCACCGCGCGGCGCCGACGCGCTGGCCAACCAGGGCGCGGTGTTCGTCGCCGACGACGCGGTGGCCGCGCTGTCCGGGCTCGCCGGGCCGACCGCGGTCGCCGTCCGTGCCGCGCCGGGCGTCTCCGCCGACACGCTCGCGCGCCGGCTGGGCCACCGGGTACCCCACGGGCTGTCGGTGTTCACCGGGGACGAGCGGATCGCGGCCGACCTGCCCGGCGCCACCATCAGCTACGTCGGCGCCGTCTCGGTGTTCGGCATCATGCTCGGCGTCACCGGCTTCACCGCGGTGTTCGTCCTGGTCGGCGCGATCTCGCTGGTTGCCCGGCGGCGGCTGCGGGAACTCGCGTTGCTGCGCACCGTCGGCGCCACCCCGGCCCAGCTGCGCCGGCTGCTCGGCGCCGAGACGGCGCTGGTCGCCCTGCTCGCCGGGGTGCCGGGCGCGGTCTGCGGTGCGCTCGCCGCCGACGCCGTCGCCCAGCGGTTCCGGGACGCCGGCGTGGTACCGGCCCAGTTCCCGGTACGGATCAACGTCGGCGTGCTGCTCGCCGCGGTCGCCGCCGGCATCGCGATCAGCGTGCTGTCCGGTGCCCTCGCGGCGCGCCGGGCCACCACGATCGCGCCGACCGAGGCGCTGCGCGAGACGGTCACCGCACCGGCCGGCGGCATCGCCGTACGCATCGTCGCCGCGGTGGTGACCGCCGCCGGCGCCGCCGGGGTACTGGTGTTCGTGCCGCTGCGGTCGAACCTGGGCATCGGGATGAGCTTCGTCGCCGCGGCGCTGCTGATGTGTGCGGTGGCGGCCGCCGGGCCGCTGCTGGCCCGGCTGCTCGGCGCCGCGCTCGGCGCGGTGTTCGGCCGCGGCGGCGCCACCGGGCGGCTCGCCGCCGCCACCACCCGTACCCAGGCGCGCCGGGTCGCCGCGGTCGCGCTGCCGCTCGCGTTGATGGTGGCGATCACCGTGACCCTGCTCGGTACCAGCACGCTGACCGGCCAGGTGGCGCAGCACCAGCAGGCGCAGCGGTCCGCGGGCGCCGACTGGCAGCTCGCGCAGCGCACCGGCAGCGGCGTACCGCTGGGGGTCGCGGAACGGTTGGCCGGGCTGCCCGGCGCCACCGGCGTCGCGGCCACGCTGCCGAGCACGATCATGATCGACGACCACGGCAAGCCGGAACACCACTCCGCGCAGGGCCTCTACTCGGCCGGTACGCCGGCGTTGCGGCTCGGCGTCACCGCCGGCCGGCTGGGTACCGGCATGGCGGTCGGCGCCGACCTCGCCGCCGGGCAGGGCTGGCACGTCGGCGACCGGGTCAGGATCTGGCTGGCGGACGCGAGCACCGCCTCGCTGCGCATCGACGCCGTGTACCAGCGGGTCGCCGGGTTCGGCGAGGTCGTGCTGCCGGCGAAGCTGGTGGCCGCGCACGACCCGCGGGGTCTGGTCGGCGCGATGTACCTGCGCGGCGACGCCGGGCTCGCGGCGACCGTGACCCACCGGTACCCGCAGCTGACGGTCATCGCCGCGCAGCGCACCGTCGCGGTACCGGGCATCGAGACGCAGCAGGCCGCGTTCGACGCGCTGACCGTGATCCTGCTCGGGTTCATCGCCATCTCGGTGGCGAACACGTTCGCGATGGCCGCACTCGGCCGCCGCCGCGAGTTCGCCGACCTGCGGCTGGCCGGCGCGACCGCCCGCCAGGTACACACCCTGGCGGTACGCGAGACGCTGATCGCGGTGTGCCTCGGGTTGCTGCTGGGCTGCGCGGTGACCGCGGCGGTCGTCGGCGCGTACGGGCTGGCCCAGGACGCGCGGTGGCACCTGGTCGTCGACCCGGCCGGGTACGCCGCGGTGATCGGCGGCACCGGCCTGCTCGGCCTGGTCGCCGGCATCGTCCCCACCCGGCTGCTGGTCCGCCGCCGCGCCCTCCCGGCGGCGTGAGCCGGTGGGCCTCCGCCGACGTGAGCCCGCGAGCTGCCGGTACGCGGAGTCCGCGAGCCGGCGGCGGCTCGCGGGCCGCCGGGTGGGCGAGTCGCGCGGTGGCGCGGGGCGTTCGTAGGCTGTGCGGCGTGATCGGTCGGGCCGGACGGGCATTGGGCTACCTGGCGCTCGGCGCGCCGGCGGCGATCGTCGCGCTCGCCTGGACGCTCGTCTCGTCGATCCTGCTGCTGCTCCTGGCGCCCACCCAGCTGGCGCCGCGGGCGCTGCTCGGTGCCACCGCCGTCAGCCGGGCGCTGGCCCGGTTCGAGCGGTGGCGGCTCGGCTGGTACTCGCGGCGCCCCGTCCCGGTGCCCTACCAGCCCACCGCGGCCGGGCCGGTCCGGGTACGAGCCGCCGCCGTGTTCCGGGATCCGGCGACCCGGCGCGACGCCGGCTGGCTCGCGGCGCTGTTCCCGCTGGCGCTGCCGAGCATGCTGCTCGCGGTCGTACCGACCGCGCTGGCGGCCGGTCTGACGACCGCGCCGGCCTGGCTGTGGGCGGTACCCAACCCGAACGCGCCGGAGCTGGTCGCGCCGATCGTCGGCACCTGGCCGGGCCGAGCGGCGGCGGCGGTGCTCGGCCTCGCCCTCGCGCCGCTCGCCGCCCGCTGGGTCCTCACCCTGGCCCGCGGTCAGGCCGGCCTGGCCCGGCTGCTGCTGCGGCCCGACGACCGGCAGCAGCTGACCGCGCTGGCCGAACGGCTCGCGACCACCCGGGCCCGGGTGGTGGACGCGCAGGCCGCCGAGCTGCGCCGGATCGAGCGCGACCTGCACGACGGCGCCCAGGCCCGGATCGTGGCCGCCGGCATGACACTGGCACTCGCCGACCGCAAGCTGCGCGGCCGGCCCGACGACCCGGTCCGGGCCGACGTCGAGCTCGCCCGCCGGCAGCTGGACGGCGCCCTCGCCGAGCTGCGCCATCTGGTCCGCGGCGTCCACCCGCCGATCCTCACCGACCGCGGCCTGGCCGCGGCGCTCGGCGCGCTCATCGCCGACAGCCCGCTGCCGGTCGACCTCCGGGTACCCGACGACACGTCGGTGCCGCCGGCGGTGGAGGCGGCCGCGTACTTCGTGGTGTCCGAGGCGCTGACGAACGCGGCCAAGCACGCCGGTGCGCAGCGGTGCGAGGTGACGCTCGCCGGTACCGCGGACGGCGGGCTCACCGTGCGGGTACGCGACGACGGGCAGGGCGGCGCCGACCCGGACGGCGCCGGTCTGGACGGGCTGCGCCGCCGAGTGGAGGCGCTGGACGGCATACTCTCGGTGCAGAGTCCGGCCGGGGGGCCGACTGTCCTGTCCGCGGAGTTCCCATGCGCATCGTGATCGCCGAAGACCTGCTGCTGTTGCGGGACGGGCTGATCCGGATCCTCACCGACACCGGGCACGAGGTGCTCGCCGCCGTCGACAACGGGCCCGACCTGGAGCGCGCGGTGGCCGAGCACCGGCCCGACCTGTCCATCGTCGACGTCCGGCTGCCGCCCGGGTTCCGGGACGAGGGGCTGCGGGCGGCGCTGGCGATCCGGGCCGAGCACCCGGGCGCCGCGGTGCTGATCCTGTCCCAGTACGTGGAGCGCAGCTACGCCGTCGACCTGCTCGCCGACGGCGACGGCGCGGTCGGCTACCTGCTGAAGGACCGGGTCACCTCACTGGACGACTTCCTGGACGCGATCGACCGGGTCGCCGCCGGCGGTACCGCGATGGACCCGGAAGTGGTGCGGCAGCTGTTCGCGCGCAACACCCGGGACCGCGGCGTGGCGGCCCTGACCGTACGGGAGCGGGAGGTGCTGGCGCTGGTCGCGGAGGGGCTGTCGAACTCGGCGATCTCCGCCGCGCTGTCGCTCGCCGCGGTCTCGGTGGAGAAGCACATCACGAACATCCTGGCCAAGCTCGACCTGCCGCCGGACGCGGACAGCCACCGCCGGGTCCGCGCCGTCCTCGCCTACCTGAACCGCTAGTACGTCGCTGCCGGCGTTCCGGCCACGCCCGCGGTCAGCCGGTCGACGCGGACCGCACCGCGGCGGCGACCTCGGCCGGTGAGGTGCGCCAGGGGGTGCCGTGGCCGGGGAGCACCCAGGATGCGGGCAGTTCGGCGATCCGGTCGAGCGAGGCGAGCGCCTCGGCCGGGTCGTCGGTGAACGGTGCCGGCTGCGGGCCGCGCCGCCCGGTGAGTACGTGCCGGGTGGTCAGCGCGTCGCCGACGAAGACCGCGTCGGCGACCGGGACGTGTACCGCCACGCTGCCGGGCGAGTGTCCCGGCATGCCCACGATCACCGGGCTGCCGGGCAGGTCCAGCACGTCGCCGTCGGCGATCTCGGTGACCTCGCCGACGTGGCGGGTGCGCAGGCCGTTCTTGCGCAGCGAGTAGGCGAAGAAGCCGACCGTGGGGCCGAGCCGCATCGGACCGGTCGAGACCTTGGGCTTCTCCCCGGTACGGGCCCGGGCGGCGTCGGCGGCGTGCACGAACACCGGGACGCCGTGGGCGCTGCGCAGCCGCTCGGCGAAGCCGAGGTGGTCGGAGTCGCCGTGGGTGAGGACGAGGCCGCGGATGTCGTCGACCGACCGGCCCAGCGCTTGCAGTTCGCGCTGCAGGTCGTGCCAGTGACCGGGCAGTCCCGCGTCGACGAGCGTGATGCCCTCGTCGGTGTCGACGAGGTAGCAGGCCACGAGGTCGTTGCCGAGCCGGTGCAGGTGGGGTCCGAGCTTCATCGTTCTCATCTCGAATCGTTCAAGCTATGAATGATTTCAGGAAGATAGCACGCGCGGCCGCCGCCACCAAGCGACCATCGCCGCCGGACGGCTCCCCGCGACCACCGCCGCCGAACGGCTCCCCGCGACCACCGCCATCGGACGGCTCCGGGCGCAGCTACCGCCGCAGCCGGCTCGCGCGGGACTCCAGGTAGCGCTGCTCGGCCAGGCTCGCGGTGGCCCGCGCCGCCCGCCGGTAGTGGTCGTACGCCCCGGCCAGGTCACCGTTGCGCTCCAGCAGGTGCGCCCGCACCGACAGCAACCGGTGATGCCCGGCCATCCGGTCATCACCCTCCAATGTGGACAGTATGGCCAGCCCGGCGGCCGGGCCGTCCACCTCGGCGACCGCGACCGCCCGGTTCAGCGTGACCATCGGGTTCGGCGCGATCCGGCTCAGGATCAGGTAGAGCGCGGCCACCTGCCGCCAGTCGGTCTGCGCGGCGGTGGGCGCGTCGGCGTGTGTCGCCGCGATCGCCGCCTGCACCTGGTACGGGCCGAGCGCCGGCCCGGCGAGCGCCGCCTTGACCAGCTCCGTACCCTCCTCGATCAGGTCCCGGTCCCACCGGCTCCGGTCCTGCTCGGCGAGCGGCACCAGGTCGCCGGCTTCGGTGGTCCGCGCCGCGCGCCGGGCGTGGGTGAGCAGCATCAGCGCCAGCAGCCCGGTCACCTCGTCGTCGTCCGGCAGCTGCGCGTGCACCAGCCGCGCCAGCCGGATCGCCTCGTACGCCAGGTCGGCCCGGTCCAGGTCGCGCCCGGACGAGGCGGTGTACCCCTCGTTGAAGATCAGGTAGAGCACGTGCAGCACCACCCGCAGCCGGTCGGCCAGCTCGGCGCCCGCGGGCAGCGCGAACGAGCTGCCCGCGGCCCGGATCCGCTGCTTGGCCCGGCTGATCCGGGCCGCCATCGTCGCCTCCGGCACCAGGAACGCGCGGGCGATCTCCGCCGTGGTCAGGCCGCCCACCGCGCGCAGCGTCAGCGCGGTCTGCGAGGCCGGCGTCAGCGTCGGATGGCAGCACAGGAACAGCAGCACCAGCGTGTCGTCGGTGTCCGGCACCTCCTCGGCCGGCGGCTGCACCGCGATCGCCGCCTCGCGTTCCCGGCGCGCGTGGTCGCTGCGTACCTGGTCGATCAGCCGGCGCGACGCCACCGTCACCAACCAGCCGCGCGGGTTGTCCGGCACCCCTTCGGTCGGCCACTTCGCCGCCGCCGCCAGCACCGCCTCCTGCACCGCGTCCTCGCAGCCGTCGAACCGCCCGTACCGGCGCAGCAGCGCGCCGAGGACCTGCGGCGTCAGCGTCCGCAGCAGGTCCCCGACCGGCGTCGTCACGCTTCCAGCAGCCCGTCGGCGAACATCACCTGGCGCACCTCGACCCCGAGCCCCTCGATCGCGGCGTCCGGCACCATCGCCGCCAGCTCGATCGCCCGTTCCTTGTTCTCGCAGTCGATCAGGTAGAAACCGCCCAGGAACTCCTTCGCCTCCAGGAAGGGGCCGTCGGTCACCACCGGCTGCCCGTTGCGGACCTTGACCACCGCCGCCTGCGACGGATCGACCAGCGCCTGCGTGGTGATCAGCTCGCCGGACTCCTTCACCGCGGCCAGCAGCGCCGCGTGCCCGGTGCCGATCGCCTCCTTCTCCTCGTCGGTCAGCGCGTCCAGTACGGCCGGGTTGATGTGCATCGAGATCAGGAACTGCATGTCGCACTCCTCGGTCGGCGCCCCTTCGCCGGGGCGTTCGACGGTAGGTCGGAGCCGCCGCCCCCGTCTTGACGTCCCCGCCGAACCTTGCCACGAATTTCTCGCCGGTACCCGTGTCAAGAACCGCGCCGCCGCTTCGACCACCCGTCGAGAGAACCGGGAACGAGGAGGTTTCGCACCATGCGAGTCGACCGGGCGTGGCTGGGCCTGGCGGTACTGATGCTGCCGACGACGTTCGTCGCGATGGATCTGACCGCGTTGTTCCTCGCGCTGCCGCGGCTGGCCGCCGACCTGGGCGCGAGCAGCGTGCAGCAGCTGTGGATCAGCGACGCGTACGGGTTCCTGGTCGCCGGCCTGGTCATCACGATGGGAACGCTCGGCGACCGGATCGGCCGCCGCCGGCTGCTGACGATCGGCGCCGCGGCGTTCGCCGTACTGTCGGTCGTCGGCGCGTTCTCGACCGACCCGACGATGCTGATCGTGGTCCGCGCGCTGCTCGGCGCCGCCGGCGCCACCCTCGCGCCGTCCACCCTGGCGCTGATCAGCAACATGTTCCCCGATCCGGGCCACCGCGGCCGGGCCGTCTCGCTCTGGGCCACCGGTCAGTTCGCCGGCGGCGCGTTCGGCCCGGTGCTCGCCGGCCTGCTGCTGCAGCACTTCTGGTGGGGCTCGGTGTTCCTCGTCGCCGCACCGGCGATGGCACTGGTCGCGATCGCCGGCCCGGTCCTGCTGCCGGAGTACCGCGGCGAGCGGGCCGGCCGCCTCGATCCGGCCAGCGTGGCGCTGTCGCTGGTCGCGGTGCTGTGCCTCGTGTACGGCATCAAGCAGTTGACGCTCGCCGACTCGCTGCCGGCGCCGGCACTGGCGCTGCTGGTCGGCGCGGTGGTCGGCGCGCTGTTCGTCCGGCGGCAACTGCGGCTGGCAACCCCGCTGCTGGACCTGCGACTGCTGCGCAACGCGCCGCTCACCGCCGTGATCGTCGGGCTGCTGTTCGCCGGCGTGGCGATGGCCGGCACCGGCCTGCTCGTCACCCAGTACCTGCAGGGCGTGCTCGGGTTCTCCCCCGCCGCGGCGGCGGTGCTGTGCGCGCCGATGGGGATCGGCTGCGCCGTCGGCACCATGGCCGCGCCGACGCTGACCCGGCGGCTGCCGAAGCCGACCGCGATCGCCGCCGGGCTGGCCGTCTCCGCGCTGGGCAGCCTGCTGCTGGTCGGCGCGCACGGCGTCGCCGCCCTGCCGCTGGTACTGGTGGGCACCGCGGTGCTCGGGGTGGGCACCGGGCCGCTGTTCGCGCTGGGTACCGGCCTGGTGCTCGGCTCGGTACCGCCGGCGCGGGCCGGTTCGGCGGCGTCGATGTCGGAGACCGCCAACTACCTGGGCGGGTCGCTCGGCGTCGCGCTGCTCGGCGTGCTGGCCGCCGTCGTGTACCAGCGCGGCACCGGCGGCCGGTCCGACTCGCTGGCCGACGCGCTCGCCGCCGGCCACCGGCCGCCCGCCGACCCGGCCGCGGTACCGCTGGACGCGGCGCGGGCCGCCTTCACCGACAGCATGCACGTCACCGCCGCGGTCGCCGCGGCACTGTTCGCCGCCCTGGCCGTACTCGTGCTGGTCCTGCGGCCGGCGCACCGCCCGGCCCGGGAGCCCGCCCGTACCTGAGCCCGCGGTCGCCGGAACGCCTGCCGTTTCGGCGATCCGGCCGTCCGGCCGGGCCCCCGTTGCTAGCGTGGGTACCGTGGCCGCCCGGTGCAGCGTGCACGATCGGCGCCGACGGCACGTCGTCCGCCGTCCGCCGAGCCACCGCCGGGGCTGAGCATGCAGGTCGAGGTCCGTCACAATCCGTCGTTCGCGGTGGCCCGGGTGACGCTGGCCGCCGGCGAGAGCGTACGAGCCGAATCCGGTGCCATGATGGCGATGTCCGCGGACGTCACCATCGAGGCGAAGACCGGCGGCGGCCTGCTGAAGGGGCTGCGGCGCAGCGTGCTCGGCGGTGAGTCGCTGTTCGTCACCCGGTTCACCGCCGGCCCCGGCGGCGGCTGGGTCGACCTGGCCGGCAACCTGCCGGGCGACGTCACCACCATCGACGTCGCCGGCGCGATGAACCTGACCCGCGGCGGCTGGCTGTGCTCGTCCGACGGCGTCGAGATCGACACCAAGTGGGGTGGGTTCAAGAATCTGGTCGGCAGCGAGGGCGGCTTCCTGGTCCGGGCCGAGGGCACCGGGCAGGTGCTCGCCTCCTGCTACGGCGCACTCGACCGGATCGAGCTCGGGCCGGGCGAGAAGGTGATCGTCGACTCCGGGCACGTCGTCGCGTTCGGCGACGGGCTGAGCTACGACACCCGTACCGTCACCCGCGGCCTGGTGCAGACGCTGAAGTCGGGCGAGGGGTTCGTGTTCGACTTCACCGGCCCCGGTCCACTGTGGATCCAGAGCCGCAACCCGACCGAGTTCCTCGCCTGGCTCACCGACAGGCTCCCGTTCAGCCGGGAGTGACCCGCGGCGCCGAGTGGCTGGCGGCGAAGTCCAGCACCAGCTCGGCGGTGCGCGCCGGGGCCTCGATGATCGGGGTGTGCCCCACGTCGGGCAGCATCTCCACCCGGGCACCCGGTAGGGCGAGGTAGTCGGTCGCCGACGACGGGCGCCAGCGCCGGTCCTGCTCGCCGAACAGCACCAGCAGCGGCTTACCGACCGCCGCGAGCCGGTCCGGCAGCGCCTTCTCCTCCAGGTACCAGCGCGGGTCCTGCATCAGCGCGGCGAACACCGGGAACGGAGTGTCCCGCATCTCGGCCAGGATGTCCGCCGGCAGCTCGAAGTCCGGCCGGGCGAACCCGGTCGCCGCGAACTGGCGGATCTGCTCGTCGGTCGGCGGCCACTGCGCCGGCCCGATCGCCGCCGTCTCCGGCGCGGTGAACGCGGCCATGTTCGGCCCGGTGTCCACCAGTACCAGCGCCGCCACCAGCTCGGGCCGCTGCTCGGCGAGCCCGGTCGCGGCGATCCCGCCGCTGGAGTGGCCGACCACCACGGCGGGCCCGGCACCGAGCCGGTCCAGTACCGCGCCGACCCGGCTGGCCTGGGCGGGAGTCCGGTAGTCGCCGTCGACCGGCTTCGCCGACCGACCGCAGCCGAGCAGGTCGACCCGGACGACCCGGTGGGTACCGGTCAGCAGCGGCACCAGCGCGTCCCAGGTACGGCCGGAGGCGGCGGTGCCGTGGAGGAGCAGCAGCACCGGCGCGTCCCGCGGGCCGTCCTGCCGTACGAAGATGTCGCCGTCGTCCAACGCCAGCATGGTCTCTTCCGTCATGCCTCCACCGTGGCCCACCGCGGCCCGCACCGATTGAACGAATGTTCCCGCCGCGCCGGTGCGGGCCGAAGCACCGACCTGCCCGCGGCGCCGTCGCGTCACCGTGGCGGGCAGCGGCGTACCGGTCAGGTCAGCCGCCGGCCTGCTCGCCGAGGTAGAACGCGGTGGTACGGGCCGCGGCAGCCGCTGCGTCGTTCGCTGGCGTACCGGCACGTGTCGACGCCGCGCCCCACCGATCGCTCGCGGCCCGGATGAAGCGCCGCGCCGGTTCGGCCTGGGCGAAGGACGCGGGATCGGTCGGCCGATCCTGCCCGGCGACCAGGTACAGCGACAACCCCAGCAGCGCGAGATCCCAGCCGACGCCCGTCGCGCCCGGCCCGAACTGTGCCCAGAACGGCGATCCGGCGTCGCCGGTGTGTTCGTGTCGGATGGTGAGCCGGGCCCGCTCGCCGGCTGGCTCGACGCGTACCGTCAGGCGGCTGCTGTCACCGCCGAACTCCCAGGTCACGGTGAACGATCGGGGCGGGTCACAAGCCACCACCTCACCGGAGGCGTTGCCCTCCACCTGGTAGCGGCCGCCGAGCCGCAGCTCGCCGGTGACCGGGGAGAACCAGCGGGCGAGCCGGTCGGCCCGAGTGCAGGCCTCCCAGAGGTCCTCGGGCGTCGTCGGATAGCTCTGGCTGATGGTCTGCACCGTGTGCTGCTGGGTGCCGTCTCGGTCGATGGCGAGGTCTCGGTGGACGTCGTCGGCCTGCGCGTCGATGATCCGGTCGGACTCCTCGGTCACGGGTGCTCCTCGTCGGGTGTCGGTGTCGGCGTGCCGCCCTGGCGTCGTGCCCGCTTGCCTCGGGCGATCTCGGTGGCCAACGCGTCCAGGTGTGGCGCCCAGAACCGGCGGAACGGGTCGAGCCAGTCGTCGACGGCGCGCAGCGGCGCCGCCTCCAGCGAGTACAGCCGACGTGTTCCTGCCGCCCGTACGGTCACGAATCCGGACTCCCGGAGCACCTTCAGGTGCTGGGAGACGGCTGGCTGGCTGATCCCGAACCGTTCGCCGACCGCGGCCACGATCTCGCCGGCCGGCAGCTCACCGGCGGTGAGCAGTTCGAGGATGCGTCGTCGGACGGGGTCGCCCAGGATGTCGAACGCGTGCACCAGCCAAATATAGCCAGCAACTTATATAAGTCAAGAGCGATGATCGGCTGTACCGGCACCCGCTCGGTCGCGGCGCGCACGCCCGGAGCCACGACGACACCCCGAGGGGCTGTCTCGACGTCCCCGGCCGAGCGAGGCGAGTCCCGCTTGCCTGCCCGCACGGCGGAGGGCGGTTCGGGCGTCGGGCTCGCACCCGGCCAGGGCGAACGGACCGCCGCAGCCGGCACGCGACCTTCGAGACAGGCCCTAACATGGCGGGATGCGGGCCAGCGGGCGCGGGCGCGACGTGACGGCCGGGTGGGACGTGGCGAGTCCGAGCCGGCCCGGCCGGCTGCCCGGCGCGGTCATGGCGGGGTTCGAGGTCCGGGAGGTGGCCGCGCCGATCCGGCTCGTCCCGCATCCGGCGGTGATGGTGGCGGTGGAGTTCGGCGGCGGCCAACCGGTCGTGGCCGACTCGGCCGGCCGGGAGCAGCGCGGCAGCCTGGTCGCCGGGCCCGGTTTCGGGCTGGGCGGCGCGGTGCTGGCCCGCGGCGCGGACGTCGCCTGCGTCCAGGTACGGCTCTCGCCGGTGCTGGCCCGCTCGGTCCTCGGTGTGGACGCCGGGGACCTGCGCGGCATCGGCGTACCGCTGGACGACCTGTGGGGCGCCGACGCCGCCCGGCTCCGCGAGCAGCTGTCCGCGGCCGCGTCGTGGTCGGCCCGGTTCGCGCTGGTCGAGGCAGCGCTCGCGCGCCGGCGCCGGCCCGGTTCGTCCCCGGATCCGGAGGTGGCCTGGGCCTGGCGCCGGCTCGTCGCCGGGCGCGGCCTGGTCCGGATCGACCGGCTGGCCGCCGAGGTCGGCTGGAGCCGCAAGCGGCTGTGGGCCCGGTTCGCGGCGCAGCTCGGCCTGCCGCCGAAGCGGGCCGCGACGCTGATCCGGTTCGACCACGCCGCCTACCACCTGGCGGTGGGGCGGGATCCGGCCCGGGTCGCCGCGGACGTGGGCTACGCCGACCAGTCGCACCTGCACCGCGAGGTGGTGGCGTGTACCGGTGTCACCCCGGCGACGCTCGCCGAGGAGCCGTTCCTGGCCGTCGACGACCGGGCCTGGCCGACCCTGCAGCGGCGTCGCCGCGGAGCGGGTTTCCCCGCCCGGCAGGCGAACTGACGTCTGTCTACTGTGGACCAACCGGGCGCCGCCGGCAGGTACGTGCGGGCAGCGGCGGAGCAGGTCGGCGAGTACGTCAGTGCGGGCGGCGGCGGAGGACGTCGGCGAGTACCGAGGTGACGAACCGGGCGACCGCGTCGGGGGCCGGCGGGCCGGGTTCGGTGAACAGCAGGTGCCCGCCACCGACCAGGGAGAGGGTCAGCGACGCGATGTCGGCATCGGCGGCGATCCGGCCGAGTTCGCGTTCGGCCGTCAGGTAGTCGCCGACCGCGCCGGTGACCTCGCCCAGGATCGCGGTCCCGCCACCGGGTCGGGCGGCCCGCAGCCGGGCGCGCAGCTCGTCCCGGAACGTGATCAGCGGGATGAGCGCCACCCAGATCGGCCCGAACAGCGCGGTCAGCGCGGTGGTGAGGTTGTCGACGACACCGCCGGTACCGGCGGCCTGCCGCAGCTCGGCGGCCCGGGGTGCCAGCTGTGCCGCCGCCCGGTCCAGGACGAGTTCGGTGAGGAACGCATCGAAGTCGGCGAAGTGGCGGTGCAGCACCCCCTTGGCGCAGCCGGCCTCGTCGGTCACGGCGCGGCTGGTCAGCCCGTTCGCCCCGGCCCGCAGCAGCACCCGCTCCGCGGCGTCGAACAGCTGCTGGCGGGCGTCCTGCAGGTGCACCCCGGTTGGCATCCACCGATCCTCTCGTACCGCGTCCGCCGGGCGCACGCACCCACCGGCGGGTGCCCCGGATTGCGCTAGTGGGCGCTCGCCCACTAGCGTGGGCGCATGCCCACTTTACCTCCAGAGCAAGCCCCACCACCGCCCGAGCTGCACCGGGCCCGCCGGATGGCGGAGTCGTTCGGGACCGATCCGGCCGGCTACGACCGGGCCCGACCCGAGTACCCCGCCGAGCTGGTGGCACGGATCGTCGGCGACCGCACGGCGCCCGCCGTACTCGACATCGGCTGCGGCACCGGGATCGCCGGGCGCCAGTTCCAGGCCGCCGGCGGCACCGTGCTCGGCGTCGAGCCGGACGCCCGGATGGCCGGTCACGCCCGCGCACACGGGCTGCCGGTCGAGGTGGCGACGTTCGAGGACTGGCAGCCGAACGGCCGCACCTTCGACGTGCTGATCGCCGCCCAGTCCTGGCACTGGGTCGACCCGGTCGCCGGGCTGCGCAAGGCGGCCGGGGTGCTGCGCCCCGGCGGCCGGTTCGCGCTGTTCGGGCACGTGTTCGAGCCGCCCGCCGAGATCGCCCGGCCGTTCGCCGAGGCGTACCGCAGGGTCGTGCCCGACTCGCCGTTCGGCCAGGGCTCCGGGCGCCGCCCGGTCGAGGTCTACCAGGCGGGGTACGCGAAGATCGCCGAGTCGCTGCGGGAGTCGGGCGGCTTCCACGACGTCGAGCAGTGGCGGTTCGACTGGCAGCGCGACTACACCCGGGACGAGTGGCTCGCGCTGCTGCCCACCACCGGCGGCATCGCCCCGCTGCGACCCGAGCAGCGGGCCGAGATCCTCGCGGCGGTCGGCGCCGCCATCGACACCGTCGGCGGCGGCTTCACCATGGAGTACGTCACGCTCGCCGCCACCGCGGTGCGCGACTGAAGCGTGCGGTCCGCGTCGGGAAGGCCCGACGCGGACCGCGGCTCAGTGCAGCGCGCTGTGCTTCTGCCAGGTCGACCACGGCACCGACCAGTCGCCGTTCTGCCACAGCTCGATCTTCGGGCCGGTGGTGTGCACGACCTGGACCACGTCGCCGATCAGCGAGTGCTTGTAGTACCAGATGGCGTTGTCGCGGTTGAGGTTCAGGCAGCCGTGCGACACGTCCTGGTGGCCCTGCGCCCACACCGTGGTGTCCAGCTCGTGCAGGTAGATACCGTCGGTGCTGATCTTCGTGGCGTAGTAGACCGACTCGGCGGCGTACCCGTACGGCGAGTCGGCCGGCAGGCCGTAGCTGTCCGACGACATCGTCACCGGGTTGCCGTGGTCCAGCACGGTGTAGGTGCCGGACATGGTCCACAGCGAGATCGAGCCGTTCTTGCCCTTCACGTACCCGCCCTGGCCCATCGAGGTGGGCATGTCGCGGACCAGCTTGTCGTTGTCGTAGACCTTCACGTGATGGGTCTTGTCGTCGGCGATCGCCACGTGCTTGTCGCCGATGGTGAAGCTGGCCTTGCGGTCGGCCTGCCCGTACAGCCCCTTGCCGACGCGGACGCCGTAGACCTTGGCGTCGATGGTCACCTTGGTGCCGGCGGCGTAGTAGTTCTCCGGCCGCCAGTGCACGTTCTGGTCGTCCACCCAGTACCAGGAGCCGTCGACGTGCGGGCTGGTCGTCACCTGCAGCGCCTTCTCGGCCGCCGCCTTGTCGCCGACCTGCTCGTCGAAGTGCACCACCGGCACGATGCCCACGCCGTAGGTCGCGCCGTTCTTCAGCGCGTAGCCACCGGTGCGCTGCAGGTAGGGCAGCGTGTAGTTGGCCGGTTTGACGGTGCGGAACGACTTGCTCGTCTGCACCTTCTTGCCGTCGGCGTTGGCCGCCACGGCCGACAGCGTGTACTTCGTGTCGTACTTCAGCGTGCCGGTGGCCTGCCAGGACGCGCCGCCCTTGGCCACCGCGCCGGCGATGTCGGCGCCCTTGGCGCTGCGCAGCGTCACCGACTTCAACGCGCCGCCGGTCACCTTGACCTGCACCGGCCCGGCCGGGCTGACGTCCGACGTCGCGGTCAGGCTGGTACTGATCACGGCGGCCGGTGCCGGGGCGTGCGACGGCTTCGCGTGGGCCTGTGGACCACCCGACGACGTACACCCGGCCACCGCCAGCACGGCGACGGCCGACCACCCGACCCACACGACCCGACGCACACGCATCATGCCTCCCCACCCGGTACGTCCCTCATGAACTACCAGGCCCCGGCAGGCGGTGGGCTGCAGGACGATCACGGATCGGCCTCGGCCCGGCTCCCGGCCGCCTGCTCGCCACCAGAATAGACGGGGCGCGCAGGCCCAATGACACCGAAGTCCGGAACGGCAACGCGACACGCCGAAACCATCCGAGTTTTCTCACTCCGGGTACCGGCCAGCCCGGGTCACCGGGGCCGTGGCCGGAACACCGCCGGCCGGCGGGGCGGTCAGCGGTTCGGGCCCGAGAGGTAGCGGGAGAACTGCTGCACCAGCAGCACCAGACTCATGCCGAACATCAGGATGCCCAGCGGTACGTGCGCCTCCATCACGTGGTTGATGCCCAGCACCACCTGGACGCCGGCGAGCGCCAGGAAGCCCACCGAGTACCAGATGGGGCGGGGCGAACCGCCGCCCGGCTTCCAGCCGAGCACCGCGGTCAGCACGTACAGCATCGACGCGCCGAACATCACCCGCGCACCGGCGCTGTGCAGCACCTCGCCGTGATGGGTGCCCAGCATGATCCCGGCGGTGATCGCCTGGAAGAAGATCGCCGCCGTCTGCACCGCGACGGAGACCCGGACGAACGTGCCGGTGCCGTGCCGTGCTGCCGTCAACTGGGTGGCCATGACCCTGGTCCTCTCTGCTGCCCGTCGGTGCCGGTCGGTCCGACTCGGTACTCCGACGAGGCACGGCGGGAAAGTGTGAGGCGAGGGTCGCGGTACGGCCCGGTAGGCGCACGGAGCGGCACGGGCAGGCAGGAAATCGTACAAATTTGTGGAAGGTGTCTTTACTGTTAACAATCCTTCTTTTAGATTCGGTACGGGACGGCGACCCCACCACGCCGCCCATCGGCACCGCTCGACGGCGCCGACCGCCGACATCGAGGAAGGAGCATCGATGCGAAGAAAGATCACGGTCGCGCTGGTCGGCTTCGGCGCGCTCGTCAGCTCCCTGCTGGTGAGCACCCCGGCCGCCGCGCACGGCTACATCAGCTCGCCGCCCAGCCGCCAGGCGATGTGCGCAATGGGACGGGTCAGCGACTGTGGCCCGATCATCTGGGAACCGCAGAGCGTCGAGGCGCCGAAGGGTTCGCACCTGTGCAGCGGCGGCAACGACCGGTTCCTGCAGCTCGACGATCCGACCAAGAACTGGCCGGCCACCGGCGTCGGCCACTCGGTGACGTTCACCTGGACGATCACCGCGCACCATGCCACCCGCGACTGGGAGTACTTCGTGGGCGACACCCGGGTCGGCTACTTCGACGCCAACGGTTCGGTGCCCGGTGACACGGTGACGCAGACCGTGGACCTCAGCGGGTACAGCGGGCGGATCCTGCTGCTCGCCCGGTGGAACATCGCGGACACCGCGAACGCGTTCTACTCCTGCGTCGACCTGCAGATCGGCTCCGGCGGCGGACAGCCGAGCCCGACGCCGACCACGTCGTCGCCGTCGCCGTCCCCGACACCCACCGCGAGCACCTCGCCGACCTCGCAGCCGAGCGGCACCTGGGCCGCCGGTACCGCGTACCACGCCGGCGACGAGGTGACCTACCAGGGCACCACGTACCGGTGCCTGCAGGACCACACCGCCTTGCCCGGGTGGGAACCGCCGAGCGTCCCCGCCCTCTGGCAGCCCGTCTGACCCGTTGCGGGTGTCTTCACGGCTCGCGACCGTCGAGAACGGGCCGGACGCGGCCGGGTGGCCGGCCGCGAAGACACCACTGACCCCGCCGACCGCGGTACGGCCGGCGGTGATCCCCGCGGCACGCCGGACCGGCCCGGCGTGCCGCACACCCGCCTGGGAGGAGGACACGTGCGACGACGAGGACTGCTGGTGGCCCCCGGGCTGCTGGTCCTGGCGGGCTGCACCACGCCCACCACCGCCGAACCGAAGACCTCGGCCAGCCGGTACTTCAACGCCGCGGACATCCGGTTCGTCCGGCAGCTGATCGCCGCGAACGGGCACAGCCGCCGGATCGCGCAGTGCGCGCACGGGCGGCCGGTACCGGCGAAGCTGGGCTCGCTCGCCGCCGCCATCGGGTCCACCGAACGCGACGAGAACAAGACGATGACCGTCTGGCTGCGCACCTGGCAACCCGGTGCCGGCCCGGACCCGGCGCCCAGCCGGGACGACGACGTCGCGCACCTGACCGCCGCCAGCGACCACGACTTCCCCGGCCTGTTCCGTCGCGCGCTCGCCGCGAGCCAACACGACCAGCTGGCGCTGGCCACCGCCGAGACCCGGCACGGCATCAACGTCGGCGCGCGCGACCTCGCCCGGCGGGTGACCCGTTCCCGTACCGCGGAACTCGCCCAGCTGCACTGACGCCGGCCCGGGCTGGTCTCCCCTGACCCGGGCCGGCGGCGGGTCGGCTCGGGGCCGGCGGTGGGCAGCTCGAACGCCGGCTCGGGCGGGTCTCCCCGGCCCGGGCCGATGGTGCTGGCCCCAGCCGGATCCGGGGAACAGCACCATCGTCGCCGGGCGCCCCGGCGACGATGCTGGACGCGTACCGGAAGACCACAGTGGACGGACCCGTGGCCGGTGCGCGAAGGGAAGTCCCGTGCGAGATTCGACGGAACGGTTCGGGCGGCTGCGGTGGCCGCTGATCGCGCTGACGAGCGCGGCCGTGCTGGCCGCCGGGGTCACCGCCTGCGGTACCGGCGCCGGCACGACCCCGGACAGGCCGACCACCGCCCCGCGGCTGCACGAGGTCGCCGCGAACGGGCACCAGCTCGCGTTCTACGTCACGCCGGGCGCGAAACCGGCGATCGTCCTGGACGCCGGCGGCGGCATGGACGCCACCGAGTGGACGAAGGTGGCACCGACGATCGCGGCGCAGACCGGCTCCGAGGTCATCACCTACGACCGGGCGGGCGTCGGCCGCAGCGACGAGGTGCCCGGGCCGTGGCGGGCCGCCGACGCCGGGTCCGATCTCGCCGCCGGGCTCACCCGGCTCGGCGTCACCGACGACATCGTGCTGGTCTCGCACTCGCTCGCCGGCGAGGTGGCCTTCGCCTTCGCCGACAGCCATCCGAACCGCGTCGCCGGGGCGGTACTGGTGGATGCGAACCTGCCGCAGTTCTTCACCGCGGACGAGACCGCGCGACTCGTCGCGGCCAACCGGCAGCAGATCGAGGGGCTGAAGCAGCAGCCGTCCACCCGAAAGACGCGGCAGTTGCTCGCCGAGGCCGACGACTACGGTCCGGTGCACGCGAAGTACCACACGATGACCTGGCCGGCGCGCATCCCGGCGAGCGTGGTGGTGTCCGCCAGGACGCCGTTCCCGACCGCGCTGGACGCCCGGCGCTGGCGGCAGGCACAACGCGAGTTCGCCGACGCCGCACCGAATCGACGCCGCGTGGTCGCCGAACACAGCTCGCACGACGTACCGCGCGACCGGCCGGACGTGGTCGTCCGCGCCGTCACCGACCTGCTCCGCCAGCTTCCCTAGCCGTACCCACCCGCACCGAACCGAACCGCTAGCCTCCCCGGATGCCGATCGACATCGTGTTCGAGACCCATGCGTTGACCGAGGACAACGAGCGGGGTATCGCCACCGGCTGGCTGCCCGGGCGGCTGTCCGAGCAGGGCCGCACCAACGCCGCCGACCTGGGCCGCCGCCGGCGCGACGACGGCATCGCGGCGGTGTCCACCTCCGACCTGCATCGCGCCGTGGAAACGGCGCGGATCGCGTTCGGCGACAGCGACATCCCGATCCTGGCCGACTGGCGGCTGCGCGAGTGCGACTTCGGCACCCGTAACGGCACGCCCGGCACCGAGATCAAGGCCGACCGGCTCGACCACTGCGACCGCCCGTACCCCGGCGGGGAGAGCCACACCCAGGCGATCGCCCGGGTGGTGCGGTTTCTCGCCGATCTGCCGACCCGGTGGTCGGACCGGCGCGTCCTGGTGATCGGGCACCTCGCGACCTACCGGGCGCTGGAGCACGTCACCACCGGTCGCACCGTCCGCGATCTGGTCGCGGCCGAGTTCACCTGGCGGCCGCACGGTTGGTGCTACCGCCTCGACTGAGTGGAGGCGAGGCGCCGTCGTTCAGGCGGTCGGGTCTCGATCGGGTGCCGTCACCGTCCAGTACGTTTCCGGGTTCCAGGCGGTGACGTTCTCGTTGCGGTCCCGCGGCTGCTCCCAGTCCTCCTGCCGGCCGAGTGCGGTCAGGTCGAGCAGCGGGTAGGTGCCGCCCAGCTGGTCCATGCCGCGCGCGTAGGTGGAGTAGGTGTGGAAGACCTCCTCGCCGGCACGCAGGAAGCAGCTGATCCCGGCCAGCTCGACGGAACGCTCCCGCGCCGACTCCAACAGCTCCAGCTCGCGCCGGTAGTTGTACTCGCGTTGCGGACGGGCGGCGTCCATGGACACCTGGAGGTCGTAGTTGAAGTCGCTGCCGAACGCCGAGAACCACGGCACGTCCCAGCCACGCTCCCGCCGGACCGCCGCGATCCTCTCATACGGGGCGCGGGAAACCAGCACGTAGGTCGTCTGCCGTGCGGCGAGATCGTCGAACAGCGCGTCGGTGAGCTGGCGGATGTCGGCCGAACAGGCCGGACACGGCTCGGACCAGTCAGGCCCGAACATCACGTGCCGGACCACCAGCTGACGCCGCCCGGCGAACAGCGCACCGAGACCCACCCGGCCCGCCGGTCCCTCGAAGACGTAGTCCTTCGCCACCCGTACCATCGGCAGCCGGCGTCGGTCCGCGTTCAGTGCGTCGCCCTGGCGGGTGTGCTCCTTCTCCCGGGCCAGCAGCTCGCGCCGAGCCGCCAGCCACTCGTCCCGCTCCACCACCTGCGGCAGTGCCATCGCATCCTCCGGGTGCTCGGTCAGAGATCCTTGGCCAGGACCTGGTAGTGCGGCGTCAGCTCGAGCCAGCGGGTACGCCACGGCGCCGGCTCCCGGTGCGCGAGATGCGCGGCGAGGTCTTCCACGTGCGCCTGCCAGCCGGCGCCGTGCCCGTCGAGTACGCCCAGCGGGAGCCCGCGTTCCTCGATGACGAGCAGCGTCTGCTCACCGTCGCTGCGCAGCTCGGCCTCGGCGACGGTCTCCTCGCCGTCCTCGTCGTCGATCATGGTCACCCGCAGGCGATGCGGCGGCTCGCACCGGTCGATCCGGACGCGACCCTGCCACGTGCTGGTGAAGCGGGCCCGGACGACGCCGCCGGGCCGCGGCTCGCCGTCGACCTCGGCGATCCAGCGGGCCAACCTGGCCGGTTCGGTGAGTGCCGACCACAGGTCGTCGATGTCGGTGTCGAACCGGTCTTCCATCCGGGCGACGCCCTTGCCGTCCTGCGCCCGTAGCGTCCCGATCACTCCGGACCGGCTGTCCCTGCTCATCCTTTGCCCTTCCGTTGCTTCTTCCCCCGCGCCACCTCGGTGTGCAGGGCGTCGAATCGCTGTTGCCACAGGGCCCGGTAGTCGCCGAGCCATTCGTCGAGTTCGGCCAGCGGCTCGGGGCGCAGCCGGTACAGCCGGAACTGGGCCTGGTGCTCCACCTCGACCAGGCCGGCCTCCCGCAGCACCCGAAGGTGCCGCGAGACGCCCGGACGCGCGATCGGCAACTGGGCGGCGAGCTCGGTCACGGTCGCCGGGCCGTCCCGCAGGGACCGGAGCACGGTGCGCCGGCTCGGATCGGCCAGCGCCTGCAAGATCGCATCCACCCCATTAATGTACCAAGGTAGTTACGTAACAAGCAAGGTACATAGATCGTGGCCGTGGCCGCGGTTCGCACTTGCGGACCTGCCCGGCGGCGTGGCCATGCCGCCGCGCGCGCGGCCCGAACGAGTGCGCCAGGTGGTCCGGGCTCCGCCGAACCGTCGACGGACGTCGTCGCCCCGGCGGCGGCCGGCGGGGTCGGTGGGTACATTCGGACGGTGAACCCCGCTGAACTGCGTTCGCTGTCGAACGGTGACCTGGACGCCCGGGCCGAGCGGCTGAACCGGCTGCTCGACCGGGCCGACCACGGCGACGAGTCCGCGGCCGCGACGCTGCGCGCGTTCGTCCGGGACTATCGCGCCGCGCACCGCTCGCTGTTCTGCCGGGCGATGAACCGGGCCACCGCGTTCGGCGACGACAGCCTCGAAGAGCCGCTGCTGGCCGCGCTGACCGACACCCGGTACAACTGCCAGGCCTGGGCGGCGAAGGGCTGCGCCGCGCTCGGCTTCCGCGCCGCGGTGCCGGACCTGCTGGAGATGCTGCACCACGACCAGTGGATCGCCCGCGAGGAGGCGGTCGCCGGGCTCGGCGAGCTGGGCGACGCCTCGACCGTGCCCGCCCTGGTACCGCTGCTGGGCGAGCCGGCCGAGTGGCTGCGGGCGCGGACCGCCGAGGCACTGGCCGGGATCGGCGGCGACGCGGCCCTCGCGGCGCTGTGGCACGAGTTCACCCACCGGCGGTACCAGCGCATCGGCTACCTGGCCAGCGCGCTGGCGCTGTTCCCGCCGGACGCGGTGCTGCCCCGGCTGCTCGACGCCGCCGCGAGCCCGGACCCGGACCAGCGGTACTGGGCGGCCGTGGCGCTCGGCTCGACCGGCGACGACCGTGCGGTGCCGGTACTCGAACGGCTGCAGGCCACCGACCGCGGCACGACGGTGTTCGACGGCCAGGTCCGTGCCGCGGCGAAGAAGGCGCTGCGCACCCTCGGCCGGATCCAGAAGGCCATCGCCGCCCGTAGCACGCCCTGACACCGCGCGGGGCATCGCGCCGAGCGACGTCGCCCGGTCGCGTACCGAGGCCGAACGGCGCCACGACCGGGCGGCGCACGCCCCGGTACACCACACGGGTTGTTGCCCGGCTCGGCGAACATGGGGCCATGACCAGTCCCCGACCTGCGCTGCTGGCGGTGAACGCCGCGAACCCCAACTTCTCGATCGGGCTGGTGCAGCCGGAGGCGGTGTTGGACGGGCGGCCGTTCCAGCTCAGGTGGGGCTGGAACCAGCTGCCCGTACCGCCCGGCCGGCACCAGCTGCGCGTGCAGGCCCGGGCGCCGCTGCGCGCCTTCGGCTCCGCCGACCTGATCCTCGACGCGCACCCCGGGCAGCGAGTGGTCGTCTACTACGCCTCCCCGTACGTGGCGCAGTTCGTCTGGTCCCAGCCGGGCGCGATCGGCTTCGCCCCGGTGCAGAGCAACGGCCGGAACGCCGTGCTGGTGGCGAGGCTCGTCCCGGTCGGCATCGCGTTCCTGATGATGCTCGTCATCGTGATCCTCATGATGGTCGCGGTGTTCTCGCACTGACCGCACCCCGGCACCCGCGAACCGCCCGACCGTGACGCCCGTCCGACGGACGGTTGCCGGCATCGTCGGTGACGGCCGAGCGGCTCGTCGCGCGAACCCCGACGGTTCAGCACGCATCCAGTGCGGCGAGGACGGCGCGGACGGCGGCGTCGCGGTCGGCGCCGAGGGCTCCGGCGCGGATCACGTACTCGCGCGCGGCAGCCAGCAGTTCCTCGTCCGTCCGGGCGACGCGCGGCGGGTCGTCGGCAACCACCGTGCCGCGGGCACGCGCCGTGTGCACCCAGCCGGCAACCTCCAGCTCCCGGTACGAGCGGGCCACCGTCCCGGCCGCCAGCTGCAGGTCGCGTGCCAGTTGCCGGACGCTGGGCAGCCGGGCCCCGGCGGGGAGGGTGCCGGCCTCGATCGCCCGGGTGATCTGGTCGTAAATCTGTCGCCACGGGACGACACCGGACGACAGGTCGACCGTGATCCGCGGCGCGCTCACGCCGCGGCGACGTTGGTGGCGCCGGCGATCAGCCGCCAGGCCAACAGGCCCGTCAGGGTGACCAGCAGGCCGAGGAAGGTGGTCCCGGTGGCGGCCAGCGCGCACACCGCGGCGACGCCCAGCCCGGTGGCGACCCGGCCGCTGCGGATCCGCAGCACCGCGTCCGACCGCGGCTGCCCGCTGGGCGGGCGGCGCACCGACAGCCACAGTACGGCCGAGACCGTGAGCACCGCCGCGACCGCGCCCGCCGCGGCGACGCCCGGGTGAGGTGCCAGCACGTCGGCGTCGCCGACGGCGAACAGGTTCGGCAACCGCAGGCCGAACAGGCCGACGGCACCGACCACGCCGACTGCCGTGGCCGTGACCGCCAGCACGGCGAGCGCCCAGCCCGGCACGAGGTCTCGTACCCGGCGGGGTTCGAGGGAGGCCTCACGTCGGGAGCGGCGAACCGGGCGCTGCGCGAGCAGTTCGGCCAGCAGCGCGCCGAGCAGCAGGGTGCCCAGCAGGCTCCACAGGCTCTGCGGTCGCCACCCCGACAGCCACCGGACCAGCACCGGGCCGGCCAGGAACAGCGGCGGGTACCAGATCCGTCGCCGGCGCAGGTAGGTCAGGGCGTCGGCGACCTCCGCGTCGGCCGGGTCGGAGACACTCCAGCGAACCAGCAACCGGCGGGCGTCCCGCGGTGTCGGCCACAGCACCACCACCCCGATCAGCACGACGAGCGCGACCACTCCGTACCCGATGGCGTCGGCCACGACCCGCCCCCTTCTTGTACCATCCACTTGATACAAGACTAGGTGTCCATCCGCGTCGAGGCAAGCCGTGCGTTCGACCTTCTCTCGCTCCGGATCGCGGCCTCGGTGTACAGGATCGCCACGGCGCTGTCGGCGAAGCTGCCCGGCCGGGGCGGAACTCGTCCGCCCGGTCGCTCAGGAAGGTGTTGGATTCGTTGGGCCACAACGGAAGTAGCCGAGTCCTGCGGAAACCCCGGTAGACAGTCGGGAGTCGGCGCCGCGGCAGGCGCCCGGTGCCAGGCGGTGCCGCGGGTCTCGGGCGCCGCTCGCGTCGACAGTCGGGTCGGTAGAACCCGTGGACACCCGAGCCTCGCGGCGCGCTCGTGCCGGATGCGTACCGCGGCTCCCGTGAGCGCGGGAGCTCAGCGCAGGACGGCACGGATGACGTCGGCACTCGCGGCCGGCTCGGCGGCGAGTCCCTGGTGGTCGCCGGGGAACTCGATCGGGCGAACGCCGAGCAGCTCGGCCAGTACCCGGGCGGATCGGGCCGGGACGCCATCTCCGGACGCGGTTCCGACCCCGACGATGACCCGGACGCGGCCGGAACGTAGAGCGGCGATGTCCGCGGCGAAGCGCAGCACCGGCAGCAACAGATGGGCCAGGAAGTAGTCCGGGTTGCCGTGGCCGCGAACCCCACCTGCCGCGGCAGCTCGCGGCAGCACGGACGGGTCGGGCAGCACGGACGGGTCGGGCAGCACGGGAGGCTCGCCGCCACCACCGGCGGTGCCGACGCACTTGCCCGTCGCGGCGCCGCCGGTCCGGCGCGTGTCGTGGACGTCCTGGAACGCGGCGCGCCAGCGGTCGCGGTCGGGCAGCAGTCCGGGCAGCGGAGGTTCGTGCACGAGCAGTTCGCGCACCTGGTCGGGGTGGTGGGCGGCCAGGTGCAAGCCGGCGAGCGCGCCGCCGCTGTTGCCCAGCACGTACGACGGGTCGGTCCCCAGCGCGGCGAGCAGCCGGTGGGCATCGTCGCCCGCCGACGCCACGTCGGTGTCGACGGGTGGCCCGGAAAGCGGGCCGCGGCGGTCGTACGTGACGACGGTGTAACGGTCGGCCAGGCACGCCGCCACCCCGACCAGCGCTCCCGCGTCGGTGGGCCTACCGGAAATGATCAGCAGCAACGGCCCGGTGCCCCGGACCTGGTAGCACAGGCTGGCGCCAGGGACCTCCAGCGTCCCGGTCTCGATCGGTGCCTGGACAAGGTTCATCGGCGTTTCCGTTCTCGGTCGTCGCGACCAGGACAGGAGTCGCCCCGTCTCAACGGAACGGGACGTCTCGTTTGCTGTCGAGAGCGTAAATCAGCCCGGCCCGCGCGTCAACACGAGACGTCTCGTTCCGTTAGACTGTCGCCATGACTCCCGCACCCAATCCCGAACGCCGCAACGAACGCTCCCGGCGCGCAACCCTCGACGCGACCATCGAGCTGGTCGGCGACCGCGGGTACGCGCAGGTCACCATCGAGGCCATCGCCGCCCGGGCCGGGGTCAGCAAGCAGACGATCTATCGGTGGTGGCCGTCCAAGGCCGCCCTGGCCCTGGAGGCGATCAACGACTTCGTCGGCGAGGCGATCGACTTCCCCGACAGCGGCGACGTCGCGGCCGACCTCGGCCAGCAGCTCAACGAGGTCATCCGGCTGCTCAAGGGCCCGATCGGGGCGGTCTTCCGCGGCATCGTCGCGGACGCGCAGAGCGACCCGTCGATCGGCGCCGCGCTGCGCGAGAACATCATCGAACCCCGCACCCGGCTGTGCGAGAAACGGCTGGTTGCGGCCATCTCCGCCGGCCAGCTGCGGGCCGACATACCCACCCGGGCCATGACCGAGATGCTCTACTCGGTCGTGTACTTCCGGCTCCTGTTCGGCACCGACGACCTCGACGCCGGCGACATCCCACGGATCCTCGACCGCAGCCTCACCGGCCTGCGACCCCGGTAGCCGAACCTCGGTCACAGCGCCAGGCCGGTGGCGCCGACCCTCGACACCCGAGCGCACCGCGCCGACGCTGGAGAGGCGTCCCGGCCGAGAAGGCCACGCCGCTTGCCCCAGCCACCAACATGTCCACGGCGGGGGAGGTCAGTGGATGGACTCCGGTTCCGGAGCGGATCTTGTGTCGACGCTCACCGGGACCCTGCCCACGAGCCGGTCGAGGTCATGACCGCGACCACGCCGCGGGCGCCGCCCCGGTGGGTAGGCCCGCGTGCCGGATCGGAACGTCGCGCCCTCCTCACCCGGCCGAGGTGCGGGTCAGCGGTGACTGCCGGGAGGAGACCCGAACCGGGTCACTCGGTGCCGGCGACCAGCGGGTCGAGGCGGATGTCCGGGTGGTGGCGTTGCAGACTCAGCAGCCGCCACTTGGTCGGGAACAGCGCCAGCAACGCACCGTCGCCGCGGGTGAACACCTCGACGTCGGAGGTGGTCCGCAGCGCCTCGGCGCCGGCCACGTCGGTGGCGCGGGCCAGGGAGAACCCGAGCCGGTCGAGCCGGACCGGGGCGCGGAACTCGTGTTCGAGGCGATGGGTGGCGACCTCGAACTGCATCGGCCCGACCGCGGCCAGCACCGGCGCGTGATCGCCGCGCTGCTCGGAGCGCAGTACCTGCACCACGCCCTCGGAGTCCAGTTGCTCGACCCCGCGGCGAAACTGCTTGTACCGCGAGGAATCCCGCGCGGTCACAGTCGCGAAGTGCTCCGGTGCGAAGCTGGGGATCGGCGGGTACCGCACCGCCGGGCCGTCGTAGAGCGCGTCACCGACACGCAATGACCCGGCGTTGACCAGTCCGACGATGTCGCCGGGGAAGGCGGTGTCGAGCACCGCCCGGTCCTGCCCGAAGATCTGCTGCGCGTACTTGGTGGCGAACGGCCGACCGGTCGCCGAGTGCGTGACCACCATGCCGCGCTCGAACCGACCCGAACACACCCGGACGAACGCGATCCGGTCCCGGTGCGCCGGATCCATGTTGGCCTGGACCTTGAACACCAGCCCGGCGAACGGGGCGTCCAACCGGCGGGTCGCGCCGGCCGCATCGGGGCGTGGCGCCGGCGCCGGCGCCAGCTCCACGACGGTGTCCAGCAACTGCCGAACACCGAAGTTGGGCAGCGCCGCGCCGAACAACACCGGTGTACTGGCACCGGCGGCATAGCTGTCCGGATCGAAGTCGCCGCAGGTGGCGGCGACCAGGTCCAGCTCCTCGCGGGCGACGGCGAAGGCGGTGTCGTGCTCGGCCTCGGCCTGCTCGGCACTGACCAGCTGCTCGGCGGCGCGGGTCGCACCACCCGGAGTGCGGGTGTAGCGGACGAAGCCGCCGCGACGCCGGTCCAGCACGCCGTGGAAGTCGCCCGCGACACCCACCGGCCAGGTCAGCGGCGTGGGGCGCAACCCGATCCGCTGCTCGATCTCGTCCAACAGCTCCAGCGGCTCCCGGCCGGGCCGGTCCCACTTGTTGACGAACGTGATCACCGGCAGGCGGCGGTGCCGGCACACGTCGAACAGCTTCAGCGTCTGCGGCTCCAGCCCCTTCGCCGCGTCCAGCAACATCACCACGCCGTCGACCGCGGCCAACACCCGGTAGGTGTCCTCGGAGAAGTCCGCGTGCCCGGGCGTGTCCAGCAGGTTGAACACCATGCCCGCGTACTCGAACCGCAGCGCCGCGGAGGTGATCGAGATGCCGCGCTCGCGTTCCATCGCCAGCCAGTCGGAGGTCACCCCCCGCCGGTCGCCCTTGCCGTGCACCGCCCCGGCCTCGGTGATCGCCGACGCGTGCAGCGCCAACGCCTCGGTCAACGTCGACTTGCCGGCATCCGGGTGACTGATCACCGCGAACGTACGCCGCCGCGCTGCCTCCGCCCGTACGCCGTGGTCATGGGCTGCCATGGTCGCAGTCACCGGCTTTGCTCGTCCTTCCTCGCGCCCTCGGCGGACTCTCCACTCACCCGCGGCGTGCTCCGACGGCGGGCGTCCCGGCCTGCCGCGGCGCGCAGTTGACCCGCGAAGCGTTCCGCGGTGGTCAGCTGCTCGCGCAACGCGTCGATGCGGGCGGTCACCGCGTGCTGGTACATCTCCAGCCGATCCCGCAGCAGCGCACGAGCCTGCGCATCCTCGGTGTCGGCCAGCCGATCCAGCACCCCGAGCAGATCGCGCATCTCCTCCAGGCTGAACTCCAACGGCTTCATCTGCTTGATCACGTTCAGCCGCTCGACATCGGCGTCCGTGTAGAGCCGGAACCCGCCCCGGCTGCGCGCCGAGGGCACCACCAGCCCGACCTCGCCATACCACCGGATCGTGCGCAGCGACAGGCCGGTGCGCTCGGCGACCTCCCCGATCTGCATGTGCGCCCGTTCCATCCCCACCTCACCCGCGCCGACGATCCGCTGCCAGAACAGTAGGGCTCGACGCGGGCGTGACGGCCGCCACCTGTCGACCCCGCACCTGTCCGAGCCGTCGTCTCACTCTACTCTGACGTTAGGTTAAGCTGGGGAGCAGCGTTGGCTCGACCGGCGCCTCAGACCCCAACCTGGTGGTCGGCCGCGCGTCCCCGACACGCTGGTCTGCTTCCGCCACGTGTCCCGGCGTTGGGATGCACGGCCCCGCTCCAGCCGCCCAGGTGGGGCCCGTCCACCCTTGAAGGAAGACGCGCGATCCGCAGCAACGACGAGGAGTCCTGGTGGACCGGTCAAGCATCGTTGGGGGAGACAACATGACGAGCAGGGGCAGCGCCACTGTCGTTCCGGGGTTGTCGGGTGCCGACACGAGTAGCGGTGGTGGCCGATGAGCGCACACTTCGCCGAACTGGACTGGCAGCAGACACCGATCGGAGCGGTCAGTCTGCGGCGCCGGATCGAGCCGATGCTGCGGGTGGAGATCCACGAGGTCAAGCTCGACGACGAGTACCTGATGTCGAGCCTGTTCACCGAAGCCGAGATCGCGCTCGCCGATCGGGCGCTGGCGGCGGTGGCCGGTGACCAGCTCGACGTGGTCGTGGGTGGCCTCGGCCTCGGCTACACCGCACGCGCCGCGCTACGCGAGGCCCGGGTGCGCTCGCTGCGGGTGATCGAGCTGTTGGAACCCGTGCTCGACTGGCACCGCCGTGGCCTGCTGCCCGGCGCCGCGGAACTGACCGAGAACGCGCGCTGCGAGCTGGTGCACGGTGACTTCTTCTCGATGGCCGCGAGTCGGGACGGGTTCGATCCGGCCGAGCCCGGCCGACGGTTCCACGCGATCCTGCTCGACATCGACCACTCCCCCGACCACCTGCTGGATCCAGCCAACGCCAGCTTCTACTCCCCGGCAGGGCTTGCTCGACTCGCCGACCACCTGCATCCGGGAGGCGTCTTCGCGTTGTGGTCGAACGACCCGCCCGCCCAGACCGTCACCGCGATGCTCGGTGGAGTCTTCGCGACCGCGACCGCGCACGTGGTCAGTTTCCCCAACCCGCTGCAGGGCGGCGAGTCATCCAACACCATCTACCTCGCCACCCGGTGACCGGACGACCGCGATCAGGGCACCGCAGCGTGGCGACGATCGGGCCGATCACCGTCCCCGGCCACTGCTGCGCTACCTGGTCTGGTGCCAGCCCACCCGACGAACCCCGACAACACCCATGACGCAGCCGGCGATGTGAAAGTGTCGGCCCCACACCAGGATCCCCGTTGGAGGGAGCGGCGAATGCCCAGTTCGATGGCCGGCAACCAGCCGAATCCGTTGGCGCAGTTGACGGTCGCGCAACTTCGTCAGCGGACCAGCATGAAGTGGCGTGCGCATCCCGCTGATGTGCTGCCGCTGTGGGTGGCCGAGATGGACGTGCCGTTGGCGGCCCCGGTCGTCGACGCGCTTCAGACCGCCATCACCCGCGGCGACACCGGCTACCCCTACGGAACCGCCTATGCCGAGGCACTCGCAGGCTTCGCCGCGGACCGTTGGGGCTGGGAGGGCCTCGCGGTCGAGCGCACGGCGATCGTGCCCGATGTGATGTTGGGCATCGTGGAGGTGCTGCGGCTGATCACCGACCGGGGCGACACCGTGGTGGTCAACCCACCGGTATACCCACCGTTCTACGCGTTCGTCGGCCACGACGGGCGTCGCGTGGTCGAAGCACGGCTGGGGGCCGACGGGCGCATCGATCCGGCGGCGTTGGGCGAAACGTTCGCGCAGGCACGCCAGCACGGTGGCCGGGTGGCGTACCTGATGAGCAACCCGCACAACCCGACCGGGGTGGTCCACACCCAGGCCGAGCTGGCGGGGGTGGCACAGCTGGCCCGCCAGTACGGGGTGCGGGTGGTCGCCGACGAGATCCACGCCCCGCTGGTGCTGCCCGGCGCCAGGTTCACCCCGTACCTGAGCGTGCCGGGAGCCGAGGACGCGTTCGCGGTGACCTCCGCATCCAAGGCGTGGAACCTGCCCGGGCTCAAGGCGGCGCTGGCGGTCGCCGGCCCAGACGCTGCGGCCGAGCTGGCCCGAATGCCGGAGGAGGTCAGCCACGGCCCCAGCCATCTGGGCATCCTCGCCCACACCGCCGCGCTGCGCGATGGACGGGACTGGCTCGACGCCCTGGTGGCCGGCCTCGACGCCAACCGCACCCTGCTCGGGCAACTGATCGCCGAGCACCTCCCGCAGGTGCGCCACCGTCCTCCCGAGGGCACCTACCTCGCCTGGTTGGACTGCCGCGAGCTGGGGCTCACCGAGCCTGACGCCACCGATGGCCCCGGCGTGGTCAGCGAACTCGCCGGTCCCGCCCGCTTCTTTCTCGAGCACGCGCGGGTGGCGCTCAGCTCCGGTCATGTGTTCGGTTCCGGCGGCCGCGGGCACGTCCGGCTCAACTTCGCCACCTCACCGACGATCCTGACCGACGCGGTCACCAGGATGGGCCGGGCGGTGGCGGACCGGTAGCCGGCTCGGGCCCGGTGCAGGAGCAAGTCGGTGCAAGGTCGTCCGCTCCCAGCTGGGCGCCATGTCGACGAACTCCTGCGACCGCAGTCCGGTCAGTACCTGAGCTGGTAGCGCCGCGGTACGCTCCCGGCGGTCGGCGATCCGTTGGGGCACAGCAGGAGTAGCCGATACCTGCCGAAGCTCCAGTACGCGTTCAAGTTCCGATGCCGCCGCATGTCGCCCAGTGCCAGGCGGTGGTCAACGCCGTCGGCGCCGTAGCATCTTGACGGCGATCACGCCCACCACGGCGAGGACAGCCACGGTCAACCACACCGCGGTGGGCGCACCGGACAACAGGCCAACAGCTGCCAGCAGGGATCCGATCAACATGGGTGGCGCTCCTTCGGTGGTCACTCTCGCGACGGCACAACCGTTGACGACGACGCTACGAACATCGCCGCGGATGTGTCGTCGGTTCGCGGTTGGAGATTTCCCAGGGCAGGTATCCACCCCGATCTCCACCTCCAGCACGAGACACCCTGTGCGGAAACCGGCTAGCGTCACCGCCGATCGCCTCAGTGACCGCACGGGATCAGGGAGGGCGTGATGGCGAGCATGCAGGCAACATCGGCGCCGGGAGTGCGCCAGGGCGGGGACCGGTGACCGACGTCGTGATCGCGGGCGCCGGACCCACCGGGCTCACGCTGGCGATCGAGCTGGCCCGCCGGGGCGTCGACGTGCGCATCGTCGACCGAGCTGCCGAGCACTTCCCCGGTTCGCGCGGGAAGGGGCTCACCGCACGCACCCAGGAGGTACTGGACGACCTCGGTGTCGCCGACGAGGCGCTGCAGCACGGGTTTCGCCACCTGCCACACCGGCGGTACGTCGATGGTGATCTGGTTGCCGAGGACGACCCGCACGCCCAGCGGTCACCCACACCGGATCGGCCCTACGACGGCGGGCTGCTGATCCCGCAGTGGCGGATCGAGCGGATCCTGCGCGCGCGGCTCGCCGAGGAGGGCGTGCGGGTCGAACTGGCCGCAGGCGTCGCCGAGTTCAGCCAGTCCGCGGACAGTGTGCATGCGGTGCTGGATACCGGCGAGCAGGTAGCTGCGCGCTACCTGGTCGGCTGCGACGGCGGCCGTAGCACCGTGCGCAAGGCACTCGACGTGCGCTTCGAGGGCGAGAGCAGGGCACAGGCCATGCTGCTCGGGGACGTCGAGCTCGACGGGCTCGAACCGGACGCCTGGTACCAGTGGACCGTCCGCGGGCGCGGGTTTCTGGCCCTGTGCCCGTTCCGCGACGAGCGGTCCTGGCAACTGCAGGCCGTACCGTTGCGCGACTTCGGCGCGGAGGGCGGCGTCCCCGAACCCTCGCTGCCGTACTTCCGGCGGATCGTCGACGATCTCGCCGGCGGACACGGCATCCACCTCTCGAAGGCGACCTGGCTGTCCACGTACCGGGTGAACGTACGGATGGTCGACCGGTTCAAGGTGGGCCGGGTGTTGCTCGCCGGCGACGCGGCGCACGTACACCCGCCGGCCGGTGGCCTCGGCATGAACACCGGCATCCAGGACGCGTACAACCTCGGCTGGAAGCTCGCCATGGTGTGTTCCGGCGCTCCGCAGTCGATGCTGGACAGCTACGAGGAGGAGCGGCTCCCGGTCGCCGCGTGGACGCTCGGCGCGAGTACCGAGGGGCTGCGCAGGGTCGCGGAGCGGTTCGTCGACGGTGGCAGCGCGGACATCACGGACGGCGCGCACCGGGACGGCCAGCAGCTCCGGCTCGGCTACCCGTCCAGTTCGCTGTCCGTCGACGGCGACGCCGGGAACGGACCACGCGCCGGTGATCGTGCGCCCGACGCGCCCTGCGTGGACCGCTCCGGTACGCCACGGCGGCTGTTCGACGCCTTCCGCGGCCCGCATTTCACCCTGCTCGGCTTCGGCGACTCCTGCGCCGGTGCACTGGCGGACGCCGCCCACAGTCGACTCATCGAGCCGGTGTCGATCGGCGCGCCGGGCAGCGGTGCCGATCTGGTGGACGTCGACGGGCACGCGCGCACCGCGTACGGCGTCACCGGAGACACCCTCGTCCTGGTGCGGCCCGATGGCTACCTCGCGCTGCGCGCACCCGGCGCAAGCACGACTGCCGTGCCGGACTACCTGAACCGAGTCGGCGTCAGCCAGATCGCTTGACCACCGAGACGTCGATGCCCAGGGTGCCCTTGTCGCCGACCAGCACGCTCCCGGCCCCCAGGGGGCCCGTTCCACGTGATACTCGACCTGGCTCAATCAGTGCGTGTCGTCGTGGATGGCGACCGCCGCGCCAGTCCCATCCGACCGGCAACGGCCACCGATCGGCCACGTCAACCGCCGAGAGCACGCACATCTCCAGCGTTGTACCACGATATGAGATCCGTCCCCCGGGCACTCCTGCGAAGTGGGCACCGAACCCGCATGGGGGTCTGCAACACGGAGACTGCCCGGGAGGATGGCTCGAACGCTCTGAACGGCATCCTGATTGGGTAAAGCATGGGTGCGCCCGGAGGAATTCGAACCCCAACCCTCTGATCCGAAGTCGGAAGGCTGGATGCCTTGGGCCACAAGTAAAGTAGGCCAGACCTGCCGAAACTCTAGCACGCGTTCAAGTTCCGATGCCGCCGCATGTCGCCCAGTGCCAGGCGATGCCGCAGCGTCTCGGGCACCGCTCGGGCACCGGAATCAGATGCAACCGGATCCCCCATTGCAGGATGCTTCGTTCTAGGTGAGCGTACCGGCGTCCCGGGCGGTCACGTTGCAGCGCAGGCGAAGTAGCCGAATTGGAGCGCATCCCCGACCTCCTCGTAGCCAAGGAACACAGTGCGCCGCGATGGTCTCGGAGGCCTGGTCGAACAGGGTGTCAGCGTCGTCGGGCCGGTCGTGGGCAGTCAGGTGTGCGGTGAGGATGGTGATGTAGGCCGCGGCCAAACACACCTCGAACTCGCCGGGTGCAGCCTGTTGACGCGCGTAGTCGTCCGGGTAGGCGAAGGCCGCCGGGTCGCCGTCCCACAAGGTGGCGTGGGCCACCACGCTAGCCACATCATGAAACCGGGTCCCGCGCCCGGTGCGCGTCCCTGCCGCCACTGCACCACCGGGAGAACCTGCCGCACCATCGACACCGCCAACCCCTCCGGGGAACTGCGCGATCCTCGCCGGTCACGGCGGTCCGGCGCTGGAGTTTGTGACCTCTGAAAGAGACCGGCTTTACAGCATGCGACTCGATCGCCAGATCACTTTGGGCGCAATTGTCAAGCTACCTGCTTGAGAACGTCACGCGTATCGATGGCGAGCTTACGGTTCCGAAGCCACGTCACGTCAACGGGATGCGCTCGCACAAAGCCCGTTTGGCGGTCTCGGCCCGCGGTGATCGGCAGACGGTGCTCGTCGTGGCGCAAGGACCGATCACTGGCACCGGGACTCTAGGCAGCTCCCGGATGTGCAGCCTCTCGTCACGCTCGGCAGTGGAGACCAGGCTGCTGTCCGGACTCCCGATCGCCGTAGCGCCGGAGTCGTCTGGCTGTTCAGCTCGCCCGGCTCCGCGACGAAGCGTGGTGCTATGACAGTCGCGGATGAGTACGGCGCGCCTCGGCCCGCCCGATCGTCGCCGTGACCGCCGACCTCGGGTCACCCGCGGCTCCTTCCCGGACTACGCATTCTCACCCCCGACGCAGGCGAACCCCCATCAAGATCGACCGCCGAGGACGCGCTCAGGCCCGCGTTCATCGCCTTCTGACGCGCCGGACTCGCCGCAGGGCAGACCTGGGTATACAATCATGTTGTATATCCACGACGAAGGACGCACCATGCAGCTCACCAAGCACGCCCACGCCTGTGTCTCGATCGAGCACGACGACGCCCGCCTCCTGATCGACCCCGGCGTGTTCACTCCCGATGCTGCCGACCTGCTCGCCCGGGCAGACGCCGCCCTGGTCACCCATGACCACTTCGACCACATCGACCTCGACGCGGTCATTGCCGCTCTCGCCACTCGCCCGAAGCTGGCGGTCTTCGGTCCAGCCTCGGTCGTCGAGGCCCTGCGCAAGCTCGGCGCCGACACCGAACGACTCCGCACCGTCGGCGATGGTGACCGATTCGAGATCGGCGGCGTGCCGATCCGCGTGACCGGCAAGACACACGCGGTCATCCACGACGACATTCCGGTCCCCGAGAACGTCGGATACGTCGTCGCCGACGCGATCTACCACCCCGGCGACTCCTACCACCTTCCCGGCACCACGATCGAGACCCTGCTCGTCCCGTCCAGCGGACCATGGACCCACATGGGTCGCGCGATCGACTTCATCCGCGCCGCAGCCCCCAGGCGCAGCGTGCCGATCCACGACATCATGCTCAGCGAGATCGGACAGCGCTCGGTCCAGATGCTCCTCGGCGAGGCCGGCCCGGCCGGGACCGCACTGCACCAGCTCTCGCCCGACGAGACGATAGAGCTGTGACGATGGCCCCGCAGATCCGTGAACAGACATCGGAGCAGAAGCAGGAGTACGCCGCGGCACTCGCCGAAGAACTGCGGCTCACCATCGGGCGCCTCATCCGCCGCACCCGAGCCCAGGCCGACGACCTGCCGCGCGCCCGGGCCGAGAGCCTCACCCGGCTCGAGGCCGTGGGGCCACAGACGATCGCGCAGCTCGCCGCGCACCGCAACGTCCGTCACCAGGCGATGAGTCACAGCCTCGGCGAGCTCGAGCGGCGTGGCCTCGTCGTGCGTGAGCCGGACCCCGCCGACGCCCGCGCCGTGCTCATCCGCCTCACCCGGGAAGGCCGCGAGGCCCTCGAACGGGACCGACAGGCACGCCGCGATGTCCTCGCCGCGGCGATCCTCGAGCGCCTCGACGACGACGAGCGCGCTCTGCTTGGTCGGCTGCCGGCGCTCCTGAAAAAGCTCGTCTGAGCCGTCGACCTCAAACCACGCAGGGTCAGTTCCTAGCGTCGCCGTCGGTGTCAGGGTGAGGTCCGCCAGCCGGAATCCGACGAATCCGTCGACAGATGCAATGGATCAGCGCGTATCGGATGGCATTGTGGTGGCATCGTGACCGCGCCAAGCCCGCTCACGAGCCTCCGCGACCATTCCGAGCAGGAGTATCGATGACTCACACCGTCCTCATCATCGGCGCCTCACGCGGTCTCGGCCACGCCATGGCCGGCGAATTCGCCACCCGTGGCTGGCGCGTCATCGGCACCGTTCGAGACGAGACGGTGCGCACGCCGCTGCACGAGCTGTCCGATCATGCTGCGGGGCGGGTCAGCGTCGAACGCCTCGACATGAACAAACCCGAGGAGCTCACCGCGCTCCACCAGCGCCTCGCGCACGGCCAGGACGGCGCCCAGATCGACATACTCCTGCTCAACGCCGGCACGACGGCCGCGCAACAGACTCCGATCGGCGAGGTCTCACCCGCCGACTTCCTCCATGTGATGACCACCAACGTGCTCGGCCCGATGCGCGTCATCGAGACGCTGGAGCATCTGGTCGCACCCGGCGGCCTGATCGCGGCGATGTCGTCAGGCCAGGGAAGCATCACCAACAACACCGCCGGCGGGCGTGAGGTCTACCGTGCCAGCAAGGCCGCGCTCAACATGTCGATGCGCAGCTTCGTAGCCCGGCAAGCCTCGACTTCCGGAGGAGCGGACCGGGCGTACCTGCTTGTGGCCCCTGGCTGGATCAGGACGGATCTCGGCGGAGCAGAAGCGCCCTACACCATCGAGGAGAGCACCCCGATCCTGGTCGATCTGTTGATCTCCCGGCTCGGACAGCCCGGCCTGGCCTACCTCGATCGATTCGGAGACACCGTTCCTTGGTGACCTACTCAGCGAAGCTGACGCCCAGCCACTGGCACCACAGCCAACTGCTCAGTTCCGATGGCAGAAGCCCCTGCGGCTCAGCCTGCGGCCCCGACACGTACAGGCTCACCTGCCTTAGGCCCGGACCATGGCCGGTCGCGTACCGGGGAGCGCCGACCGGACGGGGTACCCGACCGGGCGGAAGCTCCGCTCCCGCACCAGAACGAGGGATGACTCAGCGATGAATCCTCTCCATCGGCATGTGCAGGACAGTCGCATCCGGGGGCATGGTGTTGTCGAGGTACGACCGCTGTACTTGGTCGGCGGTCAGCGCCTGGTCGGCGAGCCAGCTGTCGTCGAGGTCGCCGAGTAGCGGATCGTTGATGCCATCGAGTCGGGCACCGAACCGGATGCCGCCGACGCTGTCGTCGGACACCGAGCCCTGGACCGCCGCGCCGCGTGCCGCGAGCGTTCCGTCGATGTAGAGGGAGACCGCGTTGGTTCCGCGGGTGAGTACGACCTGGTGCCATGCGCCGTCCGCGTAGTCTCCTGCGGCGTTGACGTTGTCGCCGTTGATCGTCGCCCGCAGCGTCTGGTTCGCCAGCAGTTGCACCGACCACTGTGGTTGGTTGCCAGTACCGTTGGCCCACACGACGGTCTGTTTGCGGGTGCTGCTGGTCCGGAACCACGCGGCCACGCTGAATGGCTTGTGCCCGAACAGCAGCTCGGGGGTGCGCGGCACCTCGACGTAGTCGCCGGCCAGGTGCAACGCGCCGCCGAACCGACCACCCACCGGCTGCGGCGCTCCGCTGACCACGGCGTCGTGGTGGCCGGGGCCGACGTCCGGGGTACGCGCCGGTGCCGGCGGTGGGCTGTTCAGCAGGCCGGTGGGAACGCGGGCGAAGGTGATCCGCTGGCCGTAGGTGACCCTGGTGTCGGTCGGTACCCGGTCGCCGTTCTCGTACAACACGCCGATCGAACGGTCCCTGGCGCCGAGCTGTACCAGATCGGAGTACGAGGACGGCCCGGCGTAGACCAACGGGCCCTGCCGCCAGGTCCTGCCTCGGTCGGTGCTCGACCACAGCGTCATCCGTTCACGGCTGGTGGCGTGGTTCGGCGCGGACAGCACGAGCCGGTCGCCCATCGCCAGGACCGAGCAGGACACCTGGGCGGCGACGACATCGTGCACCGGCCGGTAGGAGTGGTCGAAGCTCGTCCCGCCGTCGTGGCTCGTGGTGTCCGCGCGGCCGACCAGAGCCGTGCTGCCGGTGCGCGTGTTGAAGTAGACCGTTCCGTCAGGCAGTTCGGCGGCGGTGCTCTCGTTGGGATGGGTGACCGAGGCGTCGTCGACGCCGCCGACGTGCCAGCTGGTACCGCCGTCGTCGCTGTAAATTGCCTGGCCGCCGAACACGCCGGGGTCGGTGCAGTCCATGCCGGCCGGTGGGGTGATCGAGTGGTCGCCGGCGATCACCAGCCGGCCGGGGTGCGAGCCGTGCTGCAGCTGGATGCCGTGGCCGGGTCCGCCGACGAAGTGTCGCCAGGTCGGCAGTTTCGCCTCGTCGGTGATGTCGCGTGGCGTCGACCAGGTGCGCCCGTCGTCGTCGCTGTACTGGATGAACGGGCGTCGCGTGTCCTGGACGGTGGCCTGCCCGCAGGTGATCGTCTGCAGGGTCTCGTGGCCGCCGGTGTGCGTGGTGTTCAGGATGATGCGGCCGGTCCGGCGGTCGACGACGGGCACCGGGTTTCCGGACTTGTCGTCGTTGTTGTCGTCGACGACCTGCAGCGGCCCCCAGGTCTTACCGCCGTTGACGGACCGCTTCAGGACCACGTCGATGTTGCCGTTGTCCGAGGGGCTGTCGACGCGACCCTCGGCGAACGCGAGCAGCGTGCCGTCGTCGGTTCGTACGATCGAGGGGATGCGGAAACTGTTGTAGCCGTCCTGATCGCGGGAGAACACGGTGCTGTAGCTGATCGCCGGGTTCGTGTCGGCGTTGCGTCCGGTGGCGTCCGCGGCCGCCGGCCGGGCGCCCGCGGACTGGGTGGAGACCATCACGCCGGCGGCGACGGTCGCCGCGACGACCAGCCCGCGGCTCGTGCGAATCGACATGCGAGACCCTCCGTTCGATCGGTCACTCGGTGCGGCTTTCCCGCACCGCGGCAAGGAAGTAGTCGCGGTGTTCCCGGCGCGCCTCCGGGTCGGGATCCGGTACGTTCGGGGCGTCGAGCACGGCGGCGCTCTCATCCACGTACGGGGGTACCGGCGCGTCGAACTGCAGCCAGCGCAGGGCGGCCCGCCGCAGCTCGGGCATCGCGCCGGGATCCGGATCACGGGCCAGGTTGCGCAGCTCCAGCGGATCGGACCGCAGGTCGAAGAGCATCTCGTCGGCAGCGGTGGTGATCAGCTTGTGCGTCGCGGAGCGGACCAGGTAGGCCGGGTCCGGATCGCGGGTCATGGCGAACACGTGGGTCCGGCGGGACGCCGTGTCGGTCAGATCCCGCCCGGGCAGGCGTGGGTCGTGGCCGGTCCGGCAGATGCCCGCCACGGTGGGCGCGACATCGACGGTGCTGGCAAGCGCGTCGGTGCGGCGGCCGGCCCGTTGGTTCCCCGGCAGTTTCATGATCAGGGGCACTCGCAGCACCGCGTCGTACATCGGACCGTGCTTCAACAGCAGGTGGTGGAAGCCGAGGTACTCGCCGTGGTCGGCGGTGAAGACGATCGTGCTCGACTCGTACCGGCCCTGCGCCCGGAGCGCGGCGACGATCCGGCCGACCTGCTCGTCGAGCTGGCTGATCGTCGCGTAGTACGCCGCCATCGTGGCCCGCAGCCGTTGCTCGTCCAACCGGTCGTGGTCGAAGTACGCCTGCCGCCACGCCCGGTCGGCCGACGGCAGTTCCGCGCGCCATCCGGGCAGCAGCGTCAGCTCCTCGGGCCGGTACCGATCGGCCCACCCGGCCGGCGGATCGAACGGGTGGTGCGGCTTGATGAACGACACGTGCAGCAGCTGCGGCGTGTCCGGTGCCCAGCCCCGAATCTCCTCGACCGCCCGGTCACCGATCCAGGTGGTCGAGTGCCATTCGTCCGGCAGGTTCGACGTGCCGGTGCCGAAGGAGTCCCAGTACGCCGGTGGCGCGTCCGGGCGGACGGTGAGTTCCTGGTCGGTCAGATCCACCACGTCGGCCAGCCCGGCAGCCCGCAGATCCCGGTGGTAGTCGTCGTCGTAGCGTCCCGGACCATGCTGTTCGGCCAGGATCATCCGCTGGTAGCCGACGTCCAGGTAGGTCGGCGTGAAGTGCATCTTGCCGACGGCGGTCGTCTGGTAACCGTGCCGCCGCAGCACCCGCGGGATGGTGTCGATACCGGGTGCCAGCGTGCTGTGGTTGTCCAGCCCGCCGTGCTGGTGCGGGTACAGGCCGGACAGCAGCGAGTAGCGCGAGGGCGTGCACACCGGGTACGGGCAGAACGCCTCGGTGAAGGTCGTCCCGTCCGCCGCCAACCCGTCGAGGTGCGGTGTCAGCACGTCCGGATTCCCTGTCACGCCAAGGCAGTCCGCGCGCAACTGGTCGGCCTGGATGAGCACCACATCCGGGGCGGTCACGACGGGTGCCGATCCAGGAAACCGATGGCGCCCAGCGCATCGGCCATCGCGTCACGTTGCCGGTCGTCGAGGCTCGGCATCGGTGGCCGGCACGGGCCGCAGTCGACGGCGGTGAGCCCGGCGGCGGCCTTGAACCCGGGCAGTTCGCCGGCGTACCCGCCGACCGTCTCGATGGTGCGTTGGGCCAACCGCTGGCACTGCCGTGCCTGGTCGAGCTCGCCCGCCGCGACGTGCCGGAGCAGCCGCAGGTACAGCGGGGCGGCGAAGTTGTAGACCGAACCGATCGCGGCCCGGACGCCGAGCCCCGCGGCCACCAGGATCAGCTGCGCGTTGCCGATGTACAACTCGTACTCGTCGCGGGCCAGCGCCAGACACCGTTGCAGGTCCGCGACGTCGCCGGCAGCGAACTTGATGCCGGCGAAGGTCGGCAGCCGCTCGATGGCCTCGACCAGCACGGCACTCGCCGGAATGTGCACCCCCGTCATCCCGGGGATGTGGTAGTAGACGAACGGCAGTTCCCCGGCCGCGGCGGCGATCGGCGCGAGGAAGTCCACCAGCTCGGCGGGCGTGGCCGGCTTGTGGAAGTACGGGGGTACTGCGGAAATCGCGTCCGCGCCGACGTCCTGCGCGTGCCGGGCCAGTGCCGCCGCCTCCCGCTGGCTGGTGTGCCCGACGTGCGCGATCACCTGCATCCGACCACCGGCGGCTGCGCACCAGCGTTCGAGCAGCTCCCGCCGTTCGTCCCGGGTCAGCGACGCCCCCTCGCCCGCCGTACCCCCGACGTACACGGCAGCGCAGCCCCACCCGGCCAACTGGTCGGCCTGCCGTTCGATGGTCTGCCAGGCCACGCTCCCGTCCTGGTCGAACGGGGTGAACGCCGCGGTCGCGAGCGCCATCACCGAACCGTGCGCGTCCAAGGCCAGCTGTGCCATGGGTTGTCCTCTCGATTCCGTCGTCAGTGGGTGCGCAGGTTGTCCAGGATCAGGTAGTCGCGCTGATCCACCGCATAACCGGAGATCTGCCTGCGCAGCCCGGCCAGCGACTTCTTGGTGGCGATCCCCACCGCCCAGGCACCGTCGACGATGACCTTGTTCAGCTGCGCGTACGCGTCGCGCTGCGCGGCGGTGGTCGTCGCGGTGTTGCAGGCGTGGACCGCGTCGATGTAGCTCTGCGGTACCTGGTTCTTCATCATCACGTTGTCCTGACTGGGCAGCATCGCCCGGCCCCGGGCCACCAGCCCCGGGCTCTGCAGCGTGTTGGGCTGGTTGGCGACGCAGCACTGCAGCTTGCCGGCGAACAGGTCGTTGAGGAAGGCGGTCGCCTCCATCGGCTTGAGTGTCAGGTCGAAGCCGATCTTCTTGAAGTCGTCCTGGATGATCTGCATCATCTGGCTGGCGCCGGGATCGCTGCTCACCGCGGCGGTGGCGGTGCGCTCACCGCCGGCCTTCTTCAGCAGCCGCGCGGCCGCGTCGAGATCGAAGGCGTGCGAGGTGAGGTACGACTTGTCGAAGCCGGCCGAGCCCGGCATGATCGGCGCGTAGACCGGGTCGCCGATGCCGAACCTGACCTGTTTGATGATCTTCTCGCGGTCGATCGCCCGGGCCAGCGCCTGCCGCAGCTTGACGTTGTCGAACGGCGGCATCCCACCGTTCATGAAGAAGATGTCCATCCGGCCGCTGCCCTGCGCGACGGTGAACTGGTCCTTGAGCTGGGCGACGTCGTTGAACTCCAGATACGTTGCGCCGTCGACGTCACCGGACTGCAGCGCCGAGACCATCGCCTGGTCGTCCTGGAAGAACCGGAACTCGATCTCCTTGAGCCGGGGCTTGCCCTTGTCCCAGTAGTGGGGGTTCCGGGACAGCCGCAGCCGCCGGTTCGGGTCGTAGTCCACCAGCCGGAACGGGCCGGAGCCCGCGGGCTTGTTCGCCAGTGCCGCACCGCTGTTGTGGTCGGCCGGAACGAGCGGGAACGAGAACATCCAGTCGAGCACGATGCCCTCGGCCACCGCGTAGTGGAAGTCGATCCGGACGGTCCGCTTGTCGACCGCGGTGGCCTTCTTGATGAACTCGCTGGGCTGCACCAGGGTGAACCCGTCCTTGGGGTCCAGTGCCCGCTTGACCCCGGCGACCACGTCCTCGGCGCCGATCGCCCGCCCGTCGTGGAACTTCGCCGCCCGCAGGGTGATGGTCACCGATCGGAAGTCCGATCCGATCGCCCATTTCTCGGCGCCCGCCGGAACGGTCCGGTAGCCGCCGGGCGCGTAGTCGATCAGGTAGCTGTAGAAGGAGTGGATGTGCAGCGCCGAGTTCGTCTGGTACGGGTCGAACTGCATGATCTGCGTGGTGCCGAGCGTCAGCCGGTCGCCGTGGGCACCACCGGTCGGGTCGCCGGAGGCTCCGCAGCCGGCGAGACCCGGTGTCGCGGCGGCGATTCCGGCGACACCGGCGGACACCAGCAGCGAGCGACGACTGAGTCGAGGTAGTTCGGTCACAGGTACCTCCGAGGAAGTCACGCCAGACGGATACGAGGGTCGAGGTAGGCGTAGAGGAGATCGACGAGCAGGTTGAGCACCAGGAAGACGACCACCACGAACAGCACGCCGCCCTGCACCACGGCGTAGTCGCGCTGGCCGATCGAGGTGTAGAGCAGCCGACCGAGGCCGGGATAGTTGAAGAGGGCCTCGATGACCACGGTTCCGCCGAGCAGGCTGCCGAGCTGGATGCCGACCACGGTCACGGTGGGCAGTGCCGCGTTGCGCATCGCGTGTCGGATGACCACCCGCGATTCGCGGACGCCCTTGGCCCGCACCGTCCGGATGAAGTCGCGTTGCATCACCTCGGACAGCGACGTCGCGAGAAACCGGGCGATGATGCACGAGCCGTGTACCGCGACGGCGATCGCGGGCAGGATCGACCAGCGCAGGGCGGCCACCGGGTGCTGCCAGAAGTTGACGTAGTCGCCGGTGGCCGGCAACGCGTGCGTGCGTACCGCGAGCGTGATGATCAGCAACAGCGCCAGCCAGAACGACGGGATCGCCAGCCCGGCCGTCAGGTAGCCGTGGGACAGCCGGGCGAGCAGCGACCGCGGCCGCAACGCGATGAGGGTGCCGATCGGGATCGCGATCAGCAGCGCGAGCAGCATGCCGAGTACCGCCAGCTGGACGGTGGCCGGAATGCGTTCGGCCAGGGTGTGGGACACCGAGTCGGCGGAGTAGAAGGACTGGCCGAGGTGGCCGGTCACCGCTCCCTTGACCCAGAGGAGGTACTGCACGACGACCGGCTTGTCCAGGCCGAGCCGGGCCCGGGTGGCGGCGATCTGGGGGCCGCTGGCGTCCGGGCCGGCGAGCACCGTGGCCGCGTCACCGGGCAACGCGTACACCATGGCCCACACCGCGATGGACGCGAGCACCAGCACGACGAGGAATTGACCGACCCGGCGGAGCAGATAGGCGGACATCAGATCGCCGCCCTGGTCGTCGCACCGGCGCTCTCGACGCCGACGGCGATTCGCAGGCCGTGCCCCACCCGGTCCATGCAGAACACGGTGATGGCCAGGCAGAGACCGGGGAACACCCCGAAGGTCGGGCTCTGGTAGAGGTAGCCGCGGGCCTCCTGCAGCATGCCGCCCCACGAGGGCGTGGGTGGCGGCACGCCGAGCCCGAGGACGCTGAGGCCCGCCTCGACCACCACCGCCAACGACGCGGTGATCACCAGCTGCACCATGATCGGACCGAGCAGGTTCAGCAGCACGGTACGGAACATGGTGTCGGGCGTGGTCGCACCCATTCCGCGGCTCGCGACCACGAAGTCACGGTCCCGGATGCTCAACGTCGCGGCCCGTGCCAGGCGGGCGAACTGCGGTATCGCGGCGACGCCGATCGCGACGATCAGGTTGATCCGGCTCGCCCCGATGACTGCGGTGATCACCAGTGCCAGCAGCACCGTCGGTACGGCGAGGAGCAGGTCGACGAACCGCATCGAGACGGAGTCGGTCCAGCGCCCGAGGTAGCCCGCGACCACGCCCAGCGGGACGCCGATCAGCGCGCCGAGCGCGGCGGAGCCGCACCCCACCGTCAACGACGCCCGGGCGCCGTAGATCGCGCGCGACAGGATGTCCCGGCCGAGATCGTCGGTACCCAGCCAGTGGCTGCCGCTGGGGCCGAGCAGCGAGCCGGCCGACTGGGCCGTCGGGCCGTACGGGGCGAGCAACGGTGCCGCGACCGCGCAGACCACGATGACCAGCAGGCCGATCGCCCCCACCACGGCCGAGCGGGACCGGGCGTACCGGGACAGGAACGTGCGCGCGCCCGAGCGCGCCCGCACCCGCTCGGCCGCCATCGACAGGGTCGTCATCAGGCCACCTCCTCGGCGAAGTGACAGGCCGTCCAGCGCCCGTCGACCTGCCGGAGCTCCGGCGTACGATCCGCGCACGCGGCACGGTCGCGGCCCAGCGGGCAGCGGCTGCGGAACCGGCAGCCGGTCGTCGCGGCGGTCGGATCGGGAGGATCACCGGTCAGCGGGACCCGGGACCGGCGAACCGACGGGTCGGGCACCGGGATCGAGTCCAGCAGCGCCCTGGTGTACGGATGCCGTGGCCGGCGATAGAGCTGGCCGGCGGCGCCGGTCTCCACGATCGCCCCGAGGTACATCACGGCGACCGTGTCGGCCATCTGCCGCACGACCGAGAGGTCGTGGCTGACGAACAGGTAGGCCACGCCCGTCTCGTCCTGCAGATCGCGGAGCAGGTTGAGTACCTGCGCCTGGACGGACACGTCCAGCGCGGACACCGGTTCGTCGAAGATCACCAGCGCGGGGCCGGGTGCCAGCGCACGGGCGATCGCGACGCGCTGCCGCTGCCCGCCGGAGAACTCCGCGGGCAGCCGGTCGGCGTGTTCGGGCCGCAACCCGACCTTCTCGAACAGTTCGAGCACGGTACGCCGCCGCTCGGTGCGCGGGACTCCGGCGAGGCGCAACGGCTCGGCGGCGTTGTCGCCCACCGACAGGCGCGGATTCAGCGACGAGTACGGGTCCTGGTACACCATCTGCACGCGCTGCCGCAGCCGGCGCAGCTGACGGCCGTTGGCCCGCAGCAGGTCCGCGCCGTCGATCCGGATCGAACCCGCGGTCGGTTCCAGGAGCCTGATCAACGACCTGGCAAGCGTCGACTTGCCGCAGCCTGACTCTCCGACCAGCCCGAGGGTCGAACCCTGCCCGATGCGAAGGTCGACGCCGTCGACGGCACGGGCCGTCGCGACGGTACGGGCCAGCAGGCCCCGGCGGATGGGGAAGACCTTGGCCAGCCCGGCGACCTCGACGACAGCGGGTGCGTCGTCGGGGCGCGCGGCTGACGGCCGGGCGCCGGGCTGCGGCAGCAGGGTGACCGCCTGGCCGGCGTGGTGGCAGGCCACCGCACCGTCGTCGCGGGGAACCAGCAACGGCCGTTCGGTGCGGCACTCGGGTAGGTCGCCGCCGATCGGGCAGCGCGGCGCGAACGCGCACCCGGCCGAACGTTCCCGCAGGTCAGGAGGCTGGCCGGGGATTGCCCGGAGTCGACCCCGGGGCTGGTCCAGTCGCGGCAGGGACGCCAACAACGAGGCGGTGTACGGGTGCTGCGGCCGGCCGAAGATCCGCGCCACCGGTGCCGTCTCCACGATCCGCCCCGCGTACATGACCGCGGCGCGGTCGGCCATCTCGGCCACGACGCCGAGATCGTGGGTGATCAGCACGGTCGCCGCCCCGGTCTCGCGGGCGGCCAGCCGCAGCAGTTCGAGGATCTGCGCCTGGACGCTGACGTCGAGCGCGGTGGTCGGTTCGTCGGCGATCAACACCGTGGGCCGGTTCGCGATCGCCATCGCGATCACGACGCGTTGGCACATGCCGCCGGAGAACTGGTGCGGGTACTGGTCGTACCGGATCTCGGGCTGCGGCACGCCAACCTGCGTGAGCAGCTCGAGCACCCGGGCCCGCGCCGTACGGGCGGTCAGCGCGCGGTCGTGTGCACGCAGCGCCTCGGCGATCTGGTCACCGACCCGCTGCACCGGGTCGAGCGCGGACATCGGGTCCTGGAAGATCATCGCGACGTCGGCGCCCAGACGCGTCCGGCGCTCCCGGGCCGGCAATGCCAGCAGGTCCTGGCCGCCCACCTCGGCCCGCCCGGACACCCGGTGGACGTTGCCCGCCGAGAGCAGCCCGAGCGCGGCGAGGACGGTCACGCTCTTGCCCGAGCCGGTCTCGCCGACGACCGCCAGGGTCTCACCGCGCGCCACCTGGTACGTGACGTGGTCGACGGCGCGGACGGTGCCGGCGGGGGTCGCGAACTCGACGACCAGGTCGTCGATCCGCAACGCCGGCTCACCGGGATGCTCCTCGACCGGGTGCGGTTCGGCCGTGGCGGGGCGGAGACGTCCGGAGCCGGCAACCCGCATTGACCCATCTCCCAACCTGAGGGATATCCTACAAGTCAGGGACCTTAGGGTTAGCCGAACGACCGTGTCAAGCAGTTCCCGACGATGACGCCGGCGAGACGCCAGCACCACCGACCAGAGAACGAGGTCACCAGGTGAGCGAGCACGTACCGGAAACACCGGTTCCGCGGTTGCGCCCGGCACCGCTGCACAAGGCGGTCCAGGACGAGATCCGACGGTTCATCCTGCGCGAGCGGTTGCAGGCCGGCGACCCGCTCAAACCGGAGGCCGAACTGGCGCGGCTGTTCGGGGTCAGCCGCAACTCGGTGCGCGAGGCGGTCAAGGCGCTGGAGTCGACCGGCGTGCTGGAAACCCGCCGCGGCAGCGGAGTGTACGTCCGAGACTTCTCCTTCACTCCACTGCTGGAACACCTGCCGTACGGGCTGATGCGGGAACCGCAGGCGTTGAACGACCTGATCGGCCTGCGCAAGACGCTGGAGTCGGCGCTGATCGGCGACGCGATCGCCGCGCTGAGCGACACGAACGCCGCGGCACTGCGCGAGCTGCTGGCCACCATGCGGCAACGCGCCAAGGACGGCGCCGATCTCAGCGACCCCGACCGGGCCTTCCATCAACTACTGTTCGCCGACCTCGGCAACACGATGCTGCTGCAACTGTTCGACCTGTTCTGGCAGGCCTATCACCAGGCGACGCTGTCGGTACCGCACCGAGACCCGATGCTGATCGTCCACGACCACGCCGCCATCGTCGAGGCCGTACTCGCCAAGGACGCCGACGCCGCCCGCGAATCGGTCCGCGCCCACTACGTCGGGATCGAGGAACGCATCCGCCAGGAACTCGATCACCTCGCGAACAAACGCTGATACGCATGGAAACACCTCGACGCCGTCGCTCGGCCGTTCAACCCGAACGTCGACCGGAGAAGGCCGACCCCGGCCACGATCGGCCAGCCGCCGCCACACCGGTTCGCTGGCTGCGAGGAAAGCGCTCGATGTCGGTGATGGCGGCACGGGGCGATAGGGTGACGGGATGACAGATCGACGCACTCGCGTCGCGCGGCGGGAAGGCGAGGGCCGCGTCGGACGGCCAGGTGGAACCGGCAAGCTGCGCGCCGAGTGGCTGTCATGACCGTGCTGGCCGTCGCCGAGGGCCCCTTGGTCTTCGGGTTCGGGGTCTTCGTCTTTCTCGCCCTCGCGGCGCTGATCATCGGTGGGCTCGCCTACGCGATCCGGCATCGGGACGCCACCCTGCGATCCGCGTACCAACTGGGCCTCGCCCGGCAGCCCACCCCGGCGCCGGTGCCCTGGCCCTACTTCTTCCCGCCCGGCAACGATGCCCGGCTCGCCTGGTCGTTTCGTGGCGTCTGGCGTGGGCGCCCGGTGCAGATCGCCGAACACCGTGACTCTCCGCGGCCGCTGACGGCCGGCGCCGGGCACACCCGCGCCGCGACGATCGTCGTGACGCCGTTGGGCGGGCCCGTCGCCGACCAGGATCTCGGCGTAAAGGCTGGATTACACTGGCGCGTGTACGCGGGCCTGCTCGCCGGCACCCGACGGTACCCAATCATGCCGAAGGCAATCCGGTCCGAGCTCGACGCGCTCGTCTGGATGGCCGACAAACTCGGTCCGCCGCCCTACCCACCCCGCGTCTGGTAGTTCCGCAGCGCCTGCGACGAGACGCGGAAGGATCGCGCCCGTTCGTGGACTGGCTCGCGACTACGCCCGGCGTCAGCGGCGGCCTCGACCCGGCTGCTACGCGCTGCCGCTACCGATGAGCGTCAGCCGGGTTACCTGCCAGTCATGCTGGCTGCCTGTCGCCGGCGGGAGCGAAGTGCTGGTCGTCGGCCCTTCTGGGTACGCTCCTGGGCGCTTGGGGTCGCCAACGCTGCTCAGAACGCCGCGATCGGTGGGCCGGCGCTACTCACCGCCCTGGTTTGGCAGGTGCTCCAGACCTTCGGGTCCGTCCTGGTCGCTCGGGAACTTCGCCACACCAGCGTGTTCGGCATCGTCCGGGGGCTGGCATCCGGCAAGTTCGGTACCGCCTGGGGCAGCAGCTCGGACCGCAGCTGCCGGCCGGCGCCGCGCCGGTCCGCGCCAGCGGCGGCGTCCGCCGCGGCGGTGCGCAGCGAATGCCGGAGCCGCAACACGTCGCGCCGGGCAGCGCATCGGTGACCGTGGCCCCGTCATCGAGCCGGGTGGCCGCGTTGGTCGCGTTGATCCGGCGGATCAGCGACTCCAGCTCGTCGAGCAGCCGCTCGGACTCGGCGGGGTCTCACCCTCCTGGTACCGCGCCGACCCGATGATCCGGGCGCGCAGCTGGCTGACCCCGGCGGACCGCCTCGGCGCGTTCGGGCAAGGCCTCGGCAAGCTTCACGGGACCTCCTCGGCTGCGGGTGTCCCAGTATGCAGCCGGGCTTGCTCGCGCCGGGCGAGCACCCGGCACCAAGCAACCGACACCGACTGGCGCGGGGCGGGGTGGTAGTGCGTGGTGCGGGCGGCGATCGCCTTCCGGATTCGGCCGAGTGTGCGCAGTGCCCTCATCGCCCGGCAGAACAGCGAACGATGGGCGGTACGGCAGTCCGGGACGAACGCGCGCAGCGTCGCCGCCGCGGACTTGTCGCCGAGGTCGCCGGACCGGTCGAGAAGACCGGGTCAGGCGATCGATCCGGGCGTCCAGATCCCCGTCCGGCAACGAACGCAGATTAGCGGGTTCACCGCCCGAACGTATCCGTGACCCGGCACGCGCTGCCGATCGCCGCGGAGTGAAGTGAAAGAGCAGCTCGGAAGTTGGCTACTAGAGCCCTGGTCAGTGCCGACACGTCAGATCGCGTCGAGAGGGAGGAGCGTATCTTCCGTCGATGACTGTCTGAACTTGCCAGGCGCCAATCCGAATGCACGTTTGAAGGCGTGAGCGAACGCGAACTCGGAGGTGTATCCGACCTTCGTGGCAACCGCGGCCAGGGGGACATCGCTGCCACGCAGGAGCCGGGCGGCAAGCGTCATCCGCCACCAGGTGAGGTAGGTCAGCGGCGGCTGGCCCACGAGTGCGGTGAATCGTCGAGCGAAAGCGGCCCGCGACAGCCCGGCCCGGGCGCCCAGCTCCTCCACCGTCCACGGCCGGGCCGGATCGCCGTGCATGGCCCGGAGCGCGGCATCGATCGCGGGGTCGCGGATCGCCGCTGCCCAGCCGCTCGGGGTGCGTTTACCGGCGTCGTCGAACCAGGCGCGCAGGATGTGCAGCAGCAACGCGTCGAGCAAGGCAGGCAGCATGGCGTCACCGCCGGGCTGTGGGCGACGGAGCTCGTCGCCGAGCAGCTCGACGGCGGCGCGCAGGCCCGAGTGCTGCCCGACCCGGGCCGGCAGGTGGATGATCTCGGGAAGGTCGGCCAGGAGCGGATGTGTCCGGGAACGGTCCAACAGGTACGCGCCGCACACCATCACGGTCGACGCATTCGGGGTCGGCGCGCCGCCCGACGAGGAGGTCAGTGTCGCCAATGGCGCCGAGGCGTCCGCTAACGGAGTGGACCGGCTGTCGGCCAGGCCATGACCGCAGCCGCGGGGTAGGAAGGCTACGTCCCCAGCCCCCAGAGCTATCGGCGGCCCGTCCGGGGGAACCAGCCAACACGACCCTTCCAACACGATGTGAAAGCCGGCGCCGGCGACCGGCGCGAACCATCGCCCGAACGGCGCCACCCGGAGTACCCGCGCCGCGTGCGGTCGCCCGGTACGCATCGCGAGGACCGCGTCGGAGAGCACATCCATGTAGCCATCGTATCTTCACAGGGCCACTAGAAGACGTTCGCATATGAATGCAAGACGTTGGCGCATTGGTCATCTCATCGCAGCGTCATACGGTGAGACATCAGCGAGGGCTTGGCCCTGCTGAACAGCGATGCCTAGAGCGAGGAGAAGTCACGTGAAGATCGCCGTGTACGGCGCCAGCGGCTTCCAGGCGAAGCTCGTCCTGGCGGAGCTCGCCCGCCGGGACATCCGTCCCGGGCTGGTCGGACGTAACGCCGAGCGCCTACACGCGGCAGCGGTGCAGGTGGGTCTCGTCGATGCCGAGCGCAGAGTGGCGGACACCGGCGACCACGACGCGCTCGTCGACGCTTTCTGCGGGTACGACGTGGTCATCAACTGTGCCGGGCCCTTCACACCGTCCGGGCACGCTGTGGTGCGGGCCGTCATCGCCGCCGGCTGCCATTACGTCGACACGGCAGGCGAACAGTCCTACATCAAGTCTGTCTTCGACACCTTTACCGATGAGGCACGGCGGGCCGGGGTCACGGTCGTGCCCGCCACGAACGATGCGTGCGTGCCCGGTGACCTGATCGCACGCCTGATCGCTGAACGCATTCCGCGCATCGACGAGATGGCCGTCGCGCACTTCATCGTCGGAGGCGGTGGGCCCTCGCGGGGGTCGCTGCGTTCGCTCATCGAGACGGCCGATGCGATCGCCGCGGGCGGGCTCACCTACGACGACGGCGATTGGCACACCGGCATCCCCGCCCGGCGCGCCGCGATCACCCTTCCCGGTGAAACGCAGCCGACGCCGGTCTCGGCGCTGCCGCTGTCGGAGGTGGTGACCATTCCCCGCCACGTGACGGTCCGGCACGTCGAAAGCCTCGTCGACGCCGCGCTCAGTGCCCGGTTGAGCACCCCGCTCACCGCGCAGATGATCGACAGCCTGCCCGAAGGGCCAAGCGACGGCGCACGCGCCGCGCAACGCTTCACGTACCTTGTGGACGCCGCCGGCCCCGACGGCGAACACGTCCGAGGGACCATCCGGGGTCGGGACACCTACGGCACCACCGCCGTGATCGCCGTCGAGGCGGCCCGCAGGCTCGTTGCAGACGGCGCTAGCCACGGCGTGCTCGCACCCGCGCAGGCCTACGATCCCGCCAGCTTCCTCGACTTCCTCGGCCAACACGGAATCACTTGGGCCATCACCGATTCCGACATCTCCCACAGCCAGCCGACATCCTGACAACCACACGTGGGCAAGCAGCCAACGCTGACGACCGGCCGGAGACGGTGCGGATACCGGCTTACTGGGCTGTGAGCGCGGCGCGATCGCGGCCGGTGAACTCGGGCCGAAGGTGTGCGTGGCCGCCGTGGAACAGCGGTGAAGGGATCAGGAAGTCGGCCGCGGCGACGTTCATCGCCACGGGAATATTCCAGACCGCGGCCAGTCGCAGCACAGCTCGCACGTCAGGATCATGCGATTAGGCTTCCAGTGACTCCCAGGAGAAGACGAGCATATCGACCTCGCCTTGGGTGATCCGGGCACCGATCTGCTGATCGCCACCGACCGGCCGGGCCAGGAAGCGTTCGATCGGAATGCCGAGCTCGTACTCGAACAGCTTGCTGCAGACAAAGTACCGGTTGTGATTCAGCGGCCCAGGTCGTCGAGTCGGCGCTGGAGCTCGTCACGTTGCACCGGATTGACGGTCAGGGCGATGGCTCGCTGGTAGGCCGCCGCCGCGCCGGTAGCGCCGGCACGGCGGAGCAGGTCGGCATGGGTGGCGTGCAGCGGCTGGTACTGCCGCAGTGCGGGGTCGGCGAGAAGCGGTTCGAGTAGTACGAGCCCGGCCCGCGGCCCGGCGGCCAACCCCACGGCTGCGGCGCGGTTGAGGGCGACGACCGATGATGGGGCGAGTCTGGCCAACGCGCCGTACAGGTCGGCGATCCGAGCCCAGTCGGTCCGGCCGGCCTGCAGCAACTCCGCCGCGATGGCCGCCTCCACCTGGTACCGGCCGGGGCGCCGCAGTTCCAGCGCACGGCGCAGGGCAGTCGTTCCCGCCGCGATGGCGGCGTCGTCCCAGCAGGCCCGATCCTGTCGCTCCCACGGCACGTACCGCCCGGCCGCATCGACGCGTGCACCCCGGCGCGCGTCGAGGAGCAGCATCAACGCCAGCAGCCCCCACGTCTCGGGCTGGTCGGGCATCAGCTCGGTCAGGAGCCGGCTGAGCCGGAGCCCCTCGGCGCAGAGAACGGTGCGTACCAGGTGATCTCCCGGGGTTGCCGAGTAGCCCTCGTTGAAGATCAGGTAGAGCACGTGCAGCACGCCGTCGAGCCGGCCCGCTAACGCGGTGCGGTCCGGGACCCGGTACCGGACCCGCGCGTCGGCGAGCCGCCGTTTGGCGCGGACGATGCGTTTGCCCATGGTCGGTTCCGCGACCAGGAACGCGCTGGCGATCTCTGCCGTGGTCAGACCGGCGACCACCCGTAGCGTCAGGGCGATCCGTGCCTCGGTGCCGAGCGCCGGATGGCAGCACGTGAAGATCAGACGGAGCCGGTCATCGTCTATCACGTCGTGGGGAACGGCGGGGTGTTCCGCTGTGTCCAGGCGCATCAGCTCGGCCAACCGGGCGGTCCGGTCGGCGCGCGAGCGGTCCCGGCGAAGCTGGTCGATCGCTCGCCGGCGGGCCGTGACGGTCAGCCAGCCGCCCGGGTTGGGCGGCACTCCGTCCTGACGCCAGACGCGGGTGGCGGTCGTGAAAGCATCCTGGACCGCGTCCTCCGCCCTGGTGAGATCGCCCAGCTGCCGGACCAGGGTGGCCAGGATCGCGGCCCGCTCTTGCTTGAACACGCGGATCAGCGCCACCGTGCTGGCGTTGCCCGGGTCGTCCGGAGCGCGGCTCGGATCAGGCATCGGTACTCATCGCACGCCGCATAGCGCTCACCGCCCGGCGGCGGCCGAGGTGGCGTCCAGGATCGCGCGTACCTCCACCGTCCCGCTCGCCGCGGTCGGCATACGAGCCGCGGCGGCGATCGCCTCGTCCAGGCTCGGGCAGTCCAGCACGTAGTAGCCGACGAGGACCTCCTTGGTGACCGCGTACGGCCCGTCGGTCACCAGTGTCTCGCCGTCCCGGACCCGGACGGTTCGAGCCGTCTCCGGGGTGTCCAGCGGCCCGTTCGCCACCAGCAGGCCGGCGTCGCGCAGCGTATCGGTCACCTCCTGCCACAGCGGCAGCTGCTCCCAGCGGTCGGCCTGCGGATCCGGCGGCGAGGCGTGCAGCAGCAACATGTACTCGGGCATCGTTACCTCCACCTCCGTCCGGGCGTCCCCGCCCGCGCCATGGCGCGGGCGGTACCGTGTCCAGTTCCGGTACCGGGATCGGCCGCCCACCGATGTGGATCCCGCGAGCGCCCCAAACTCATCGCCGCCCAGGCCGAAACGTCGCCAGCGACGGCGACGGTGTTTCCGCTCAGGCGGGTCCGAGTCGCGGTCCGACCCACGTGGCCAGCTTCCGGATCGCGTCGTCGGCCTCGGGCATGGTGCCGGCGGCCATCTGGAAGGTGTACAGCTGGTCGGGGAACACGTCGAGGCGAACGTCCACACCGGCCAGGCGGGCGTTCTCGGCGAGCTGGAGGCTTTCACCCAGCAGCGTCTCGTTGCCGCCCACCTGAACGTAGGTCGGCGGCAGGCCGCGAAGATCGGCGTGGACGGGGCTCACCTGCGGGTCGCCCGGATCGAACGAGCCCACGTACAGCGTTGCCAGCGCTTGGACGACTTCCCGGTAGAAGAAGGCTTCCCGGTCACGGTTGGTCTCGAACGTGGTGCTGCTGACCGTCATGTCGACCCACGGCGAGATGAGCAGCAGCGCGGCCGGGCCAGGCAATCCCTCCTGCCGTGCGCGCAGCGCCGTCGAGACGGCAAGCCCGCCGCCGAGCGAGTCACCGGCCACGGCGATGTTTCGGGCGTCGATCCCCTGCTCGAGCAGCCAACGGTACGCGGTGACCGCATCTTCGGCCGGCACCGGAGCCGGCGCCTGGTGGTACTCCGCGAGCAGCGCACGAGTACCGCTGGCCTTGGCGAGCTGACCGAACAGCTTGCGGTGGGTGTAGATCGATCCGCTGACCCCACCACCGCCGTGCAGGCAGAGCAGGACACGATCGTGCACGCATGCGGTGGGGACGGCCCACAGCGCGGGTAGGCCGGCCACCGAGGTCTCGAGGTAGTCGGTGCCTCCCGGTTCGGCCGTGAGGGTCGGCCAGTACGCCTCGACCCTCGCCCGGACCTCGTCGGGGGCCTGGTCCGGCTTCTCCCGGGCGGCCTCGGTCATGCTTCGCCAGTAGGCCTCGACCCGGTTCGGGGTGGTGTCGTTCATCGTGACTCTCCTTCAGCTGGGCGGTTTTCAGCTGGGCGGTTCCTATCCGGGGCCGGGCAGCTGTGGTACGCCTCGACGAGCCACCTGTCGCCGTGCCTGGACAGCGTCCAAGTAGCGAGCTCCCACCGAGCGGCATGCGGTTCGGCCTCTCCGGCCAGCGCGGTCGCACTCCGGGTGACGACGATCGTCACCCGGCTACCGACCGAACGGATGCTCTGCACCGCATGGATACGGCGGGAGCCCTTCAACGGGCCGGCGAAGGCATCTCGCATGGCAGCACGGATACTCCCCTTACCCTGCAGGAAGGTGCCGGGAAGGCCGACCGTCGCGTCCTCGGCGTACCCCCGGACGAACCGGTCGGCGTCTCCCGCCGCCCAGGCGTGCGACGACGCCTCGAACAAGGCCGACGCAGCCGCCTCCGCATCGACCGTCGCGGACGGCGCCTGGCGTACCGGTGGATCCGTACTCATCGCGTGCCTCCTCGCGCTGGGCCCCACGATCCGGCGGCCCCTGCTCAACCAACGCAGCAGCGATGCCGATTTGGACACCCGGCAGCTGGGATGTGGCCGCGGGTGCGCCGGAGCAGTCGGACGGGCACGTCCAGCGACCAGGGATGGCCACCAGGGACCGTCCCTGCGTTCGTACGCGCACACCTGCAGCCAACAGATCACCGTGACACCACCCCGGCCGCAGCGCGTCGTTGGCAAACGTCGCCCTCGCCCGCAACCGCCGCGGCCGATGCTCACCCAACCCGGGCCGGTCATCGAACAGCGAGCGCGAATCTGCGAGTCACCACGGGCCGGAGGCAGGCGCGGCCTGCCACCGGCCGCGACCGCCGGGCCGGAACGCCGGTCTGCGGAAGGACTCTGCAGCACGTACTGGCCGGCGGGTGCAGGTGGCGCGAAACCCGGGTCGGTCAGTGTCGAGCTCGGTGGGTTGTGGTCGGCGGGATCTCGCAGAGCCGCTGGTCGGAGGTAAGGTCGTCCAGCGCTGCGTGCAGGGCCTGAAGTCGCGCTCGTACCTCGCTTTCGAGGGCGCGGCGCAGCACACACCAGTCGTCGACGGTGATCCGGCGGCGCTCGGGCAGGTCTGCCATGAGCTCACGGATCTCCGCAATGGACAGCCCGACCCGCTGCGCCACTCGGATGATCTTGACGATGCACTCCTCGGCCTCGTAGAAACGGCGTTGGTTGCCGGCAGTACGTTCGCTGACGACCAGCCGGTGCTTCTCGTAGAACCGGATGGCCGACGGCGCGACGCCGGTGCGGTGTGCCAGCTCGCTGACGGTCAGGGTCGCCTGTCCGCCGTTCCTGGCGAGGGTGGCCGTGGTCATCGACGCGCTCCCTTGACTTCAACATTTGTTTAACTCCTACCGTACCGGGCGTGAGCGAGCTACAGGAAGCGACCGCAGCGCCGGCCCCCATCACCCGGGCAACGTGGGCTGCGGCGTCGGTCATGGCGCTGGGTGGGTTCCTGGCCAACATGGACGGTTCGATCGTCGCGGTCGGCCTGCGGCACATGCAGGACAGCCTCGGTGTCGGGCTGGCCGAGATCCAATGGGTGGCCACCGCGTACCTTCTCGGATTGTCGGCCGGGCTGCCGTTCACGCCATGGCTGGCACAGCGACTCGGCACCGGGCGGCTGTGGCTGTGGGCGCTCAGCGGCTTCGTCGCCACGTCGGTGCTGTGCGCACTGGCCCCGACCGCCCCTGTCCTGATCGCGGTACGGGCGCTGCAAGGCGTGACCGCCGGCATCCTCGTCGTCGCGGGGCAGACGCTCATCGGCGAAGTAGTCGGCCCGGCGCGGCTTGGCCGGATGATGGGCACGCTGGGTCTGGTCGTCGGGCTCGCGCCGATCGTCGGGCCGAGCGTCGGTGGCTTGTTGCTGGCCTGGACATCATGGCCGGCACTGTTCTGGCTCAACGTACCGATCGGTCTCGCCGCGGTCGGGCTCGGCCTGCGTTTGGTGCCGCGCGGTGCGCACCGAACGCCACCACCGATGGACTGGCAGGGCGCGGTGTTGGTGTCGGTGGGGCTGCCGCTGCTGCTGTACGCGCTCACCGCTCTCGCCGCGCCGGGCGGTCGGGCAACGCCGGCCGTCCTTGCGGTGCTCGGGGCCGGCGCGACCGCACTGTTCATCCGACGCTCGGCGCGCCTGCCGCATCCGGTGCTGCGGATACGGCTCGCTGTCCGGCCGGTGGCGGCGGCGGCCCTGGCCACCGTCCTCAGTGGGGGCGCCAGCATGTTCGCTGCGGTTCTGCTGGTACCGCTGTGGTTCCAGCTCCAGCTTGGTCAGGACGCGCTCTCGACGGGGCTGCTACTGGCGCCGATGGGCGCGGGCACGACGCTGATCATGCTCGTTGCCGGCCGGCTCACCGATCGTTACGGGGGCGGCGCCGTCGCCTCGGTCGGCGCACTGATCGTGCTGGCCTGCACCGCGCCACTGCCGTGGCTGGGCGCCGGAACGCCGATGGTCGCCATGCAGGCCATGCTCGTCGTGCGTGGTGCCGGGCTCGGGCTGGCGATGATGCCGGCGATGACAGCGATGTACGCGTCGGTGTCCACACAGGAGCTGGGAGACGCGACCGCCCTCGCCAACATCACCATGCGCCTGGGCGGCGCCGCCGGGGGCTCGGCTGTGGTGCTCGTCCTGGCCGCCGCGCGATTCCATGCCGCGTTCCTCGTACTGGCCGGCATCTGTCTGCTTGCCGCCGCAGCGGCCATCTGGCTCCGCCGCACCGAATCCACCTACTCCCGAAGGGGCCACCCAGCATGAACACCACCGCCGACCTGCGTGTCGCAGTCATCGTCGGCAGCGTCCGCGATGGACGATTCGGCACGTACGTAGGGGCCTGGGTCGCCGAGCGACTCGCCGCGTGGGGCGTGGACGCCGACCCGATCGACCTGGCCGGCGTGACCGTGCCGGCGACGATGATCGACCATCCCGATGTCGCTGCATTCGCTGCACGCATCGATGCGGCAGAGGCGATCGTGGTGGTCACGCCCGAGTACAACCACAGCTACCCTGGGCCGTTGAAGGCCGCGATCGACACGCTGCGCGACCAGTGGTTCGCCAAGCCCGTGGCATTCGTCAGCTACGGCGGGCTGGCCGGCGGCCTGCGGGCGGTCGAGGCGCTCCGGCTCGTCTTCGCCGAACTGCACGCCGTCACCATCCGCGAGACGGTCAGCCTGCACAACCCATGGGGCCCGGCCGCCGACACGAGCACCGCATACCCCGACGCGGCCGCCGACGACGCCCTCCGCCGGATGACCCACCAGTTGCTGTGGTGGGCCGAAGCCCTCCACCATGCCCGCCGCCGCACCCCGTACCCCGTCGCCTGAAAGGGCCACACATGCATCCGCAGAGCACCACCCGCCGGGCACTCGTACTCGGCGCCGGCGGCGTCGTCGGCACCGCCTGGATGGCGGGCCTCGCCGTTGGCCTACCTGACCATGGCATCGACCTCGCCGACTCTGACCTGTTCGTCGGCACGTCCGCCGGTGCGATCATCGGCGCCGTCCTGGCGACCGGTGAGCGGCCCGAGCGCCTCGCCGCCTTGCCACCGACAACCGGTCACCCGCACGTACCGGACCCCGCGGTGCTGGCCGAGGTGTTCGCCGTGCTCGCCGAACCCGGCCAGGACGCGACGGTGGCGCGTCGTCGGGTCGGGCAACTCGCCCGCACGGCGGACGTCGGGGGACCACACACCCAGATCGATCGGATGCGCGGTCTGCTCGGTACCACCCGCTTTCCGGAACGGCTGCTCGTCACCGCCGTCGACGCCGACACAGGAGAACCGGTGGTCTGGGACCGCGACAGCGGCATACCACTACCTCATGCGGTCGCCGCCAGCACCGCATTCCCCGGCGCCTCGCCGCCGATCCCGATCGGCGGCCGGTACTACCTGGACGGCGGCCTGCGATCGGCGACCAACGCCGACCTCGCCACCGACGCCGACACGCTGGTCGTTGTCGAACCCCTCGCCCACCTGTTCCCGCCCGAACAGCTTCGGCAGGAACTCACCGTGGCTGACGCAACCACCGTCGTCACCCTGCGCCCCGACTCCGCAGCCATCATTGCCTTCGGTCCCGACCTGTACGACCGGGCCGTCTGGGCGGACGCCTACCGGGCCGGCACGCGCCAGTCCATCGACGCCGCAGACCGGCTCCGTCACGTCGGTACCGGCGGGTAAAGCCCTTGGTTGCCACGGGCCCGCGCCGAGCACTCTGTTCCGCAACATGCCTCGGGCAACAAGGAAGGTAGCCGAGAGCTGCCGGAGCTCTCGCGGACGTTCGAGCATCAATGCCGCGGAATTTCGCCCAGTGCCAAGCGATGTCGCGCGCTCGCGGGCACGGCTCGGGCACCAGAGCCAGGAGTCAGGTCGTTCTGAGTCCCCCAGAGCGAGAAATGGGGCACGGCCACACGGTGAGATGCCCCGAGCACGAGGGCGCAACCAGCGAGGGTCGAGGGCAGTACTGCCACTCCCAAACTAGTTGTTCGGCCGACCACCGCGAAGCTCGCGCACCGTGATCAGCGACTCGACCGTCGATCCGGCCAGCTCCAGCGTCGCGCTCGACGACGGGGATGGCGGTCAGCGCGGTCGCCACCACCAGGATGTCGAGTACCACCATGAACGAGCCGAGCGAAGTCAGCGCGAGCGTCCACCCGCGGCGTGCGGCTCACCGGGCCGATCCCGTGAATTCCTCGGCATGGGCGCTGGCGAACTGGGCGAAGTGGGTCGGTGTCACGCCGAAGGTGCGGTGCGCGGCGAGCTCGACCCGGGCGATCGGTGTGCGGTGACGTTCCCGGAACTGCTCGTCGAACAGGTCCACGACGTGTGGCGGTAGTCCGGCCGCGGCGTAGCGGCGCCGCTGCTCCTCGAACGTGACTTCCACGTATCGGAACGTGGCGCCGGTAGCCGCCGAGACGCGGTCAGCCACCTCCGCCATGGTCAACGCCTCCGGGCCGGTGATGTCGTACGCCTTGTTCTCGTGGCCGTCCGTGGTGAGCACCCCCACGGCGATCTCGGCGACATCGGCCAGGTCGACCGGCGACAGCTGACCAGCGCCCAGCGGCATCACCAGCTCCCGGGTCGTGACATCGAAGCCGGTCACCGAGCTCGGGAGGTAGTTCTGCATGAACTGGCTGGGTCGCAGATGGGTCCAGGCGAGCCCGGAGCGTTCCAGATAACGCTCGATCTGGCCGTGCCACCGGGTGCCTCGGAATACCTCCTGATCGAAGCCGACGCCGGCTTCGCGGCCGGAGTACTTCACGATGTGCGGCACTCCGGCCGCCTGGGCGGCGTCGATGAAGCTCAGCTGGGTGTCGACCATCTCCTCTCGCGGCGAGGAGATCAGCAGCGCGCGCTTCACACCCTCCAGCGCGGGGCCAAGCGTCGCGGCGCGGCGCAGATCGCCGGCGACGACCGTGACGCCCGGCAGTTCGGCCAGCCACGGCACCCGCGCCGGATCGCGGACCACCGCCCGCACCGGCGCGCCCCGGCGAGCGAACGCGCGTACGACGGCAGAACCAGCTTTGCCTGCCGCACCGGTAACCAGAATCATCATGTCCTCCTGTCGAATGCCGCACTCGGCGGCAGATCCGTTCCGTGCTGAGCCGCGCTCCGCGACTCCGACGGGCGTCGCCGCCGCGACGTGCTGTTCACCGGGACGGGCCGGCGGTCCCCGTGCCGATGCCGTCCCGTTCACCGACCCCCTCGCATGCTGTTCACCGGGACGGGCCGGCGGTCCCCGTGCCGATGCCGTCCCGTTCACCGACCCCCTCGTCCGGGGCGTAACACGCCCGGACGACCCCGCACCGGTAACCGCGCGCCTCGAGCAGGCGCAGCCGCGTTCCCGGCCCGAGGACCTGTCGCCCGGCGCCGACCGCGGTCGGATTCACGTAGAACTGGAACTCGTCGACCAGGCCGGCGGCGGCGAGCCCGGCCACGAACCGCACACCGCCGAAGGCCAACAGATCACCGTCATGGCGTTCCCGTATCGCGCGTACCGCCTCGGGCAGCGGTGCCTGGCTGGCGGTCGTGCGGGGCCAGGGCAGGTCGAGCCGTTGCCGGCTGATCACCACCTTGTCCAGCTCCCCGACCCGCCGCGCGAAGGCGAGCGCCGGTTCATCCGGAAACGACCGCGCGGTCGCCGCCCAGTGGTCGAGGTACCCTTCCCCGATCATGGTGCGGCTGAGCAGGATCGTGCCCACCGTGTCGAACGTCGCGTTGAAGTCGGCGGCCAGCTCCGCGTCCCAGGTGGGCCGGCCGGTCCAGTCCCAGGCCTGCCAGTCGGCGTCCGGGGACTCCGCGTCGACGAAGCCGTCCACCGTCACCTGCATGCTCACGATCAACTTGCCCATGGATCCTCACTGCCGGGTCGTGGCGGCGACGCCGCCAGCACACATCGAACGTCGCCACATTCCCTGCGCGACAGGGATGCGGCGCGCCAGCTGCGGTGGGTGTCCTGCCCGGGCCGCGGAACGACCCCACCGGCCCGAGCAGAATAGGCACGCCTTACGGGAACCACACGACCGGAATCATCTGCTTCACCCCTCCCGGAATCGGCTCGACGACGTCGAGCAGTACCGACCTGACAAGGGTTCAGATCCGGGCCACGGCAGGAACTCATCGCCTGCCGGTGGGCGATGAAGGACATCACAGTCCGCGCGGTCACCGGTGAGTCGGCTTGCCGCCTGTACCGCGGTCGCCGCCCGGTTTCGCCGCGAGTCGACCCTCGTCTACGGCCGCTGCGCTTCGTGCGCCGGGAACCGCGGGGGCTGGTTGGTCCTGGCCGGTACGGCCGGTTCCTCGTCGGCCGTGCCTCGCAGCGGCGCCACCGTGTCCTCGGCGCTGTGGTCGATCGGGGCGCCGAGGACCAGGCGGGTGAGGTTCGCGGCCTCGCGGGGATCCCGGTCGCCGGCACCGGTGCCGGTTGCCAGCACCCGCATCGGCGGCATCGGGCCGTGTTCGGTGGTCAGTGCCGCGATCAGGGCGGCACCGGTCGGGGTGCACGCCTCGTATGGCAACCCGCCGCCGAGCACGGGCAGCCCCGCCTCCGCGACGATGCCCAGTACGGCCGGTCCCGGCAGCGGGATCGCGCCGTGCGCCGCCCGGGTGGTACCGGAGCCGAGTGCCACCGGCCCGGCGCACAACCGTTCGAGGCCGCGGTGTTCGCGCAGCCAGTGCACGCCGGCGCAGCTGCCGGCGATGTCGGCGAGCGCGTCCAGCGCGCCGACCTCGTGGAATGCGACGTCTTCCGGGTCGATGCGGTGCACCGCGGCCTCGGCGCGGGCGATTCGGGCGAAGGCGTCGAGCGCCGGTTCGACGATGCCGGACGGCAGGTCGGCGGTCGACAGCATCTGCCGGATCTCGCGCCAGTGCCGGTGATGCGGGCTGGGCGGGGCATCGACGTCGACCTTGGTGGCGCCGATGGCGTGCCGGTTGGTTGGCTCGGCCCGCAACGTGACGGGCTCGATCGGTAGCGCGGCGACGGCCGCCTGCAGGTACGCCAGCGGGACGCCGAGGTCGACCAGCGCGCCGAGCAGCATGTCGCCGGCCACTCCGGCGGCGCAGTCCCACCATCCGATCGTACGGGTCGAGGCGATCACGACTTCCTTTCGTGTGGTGCGGCGATCGAGGAGCGGGCCCGACGGTCGATGACACCCTCGGGGCCGGCTCTAATGCAAGTAAATTGCAATAGCAGTTATAGTGCATCAAAGCTCGAGCGGGTGAGGTGGGTGCGGTGCCGACAGTGCTGGGCGTCGAAAAGCTGGACGAGAGGCCGGGCACGTCCACCGACCCTGCTGCCGTGCTGCACGGGGCGCCGATCACCGACCCGGTGCCATGACGTCGCCGAGGCCGTCCGGCCGCGGCGCCGACCTCGGCATCGACAGGCCCACCCGCCGGTCCGTCGATCCCATGCGGCGCGCGGATGCCGAGCCGGTGCGGCCCCGCCGGCCATCGGCGAACCGGCCGGCTCGGTCCGGTACGGCAGGGACGGGGACGACGATGCGGAGCCTCGCTGCGCGTCTCGGGGTCAGCGCGATGACGGTGTCCCGTGCGTTGAACGATCGGCCCGGGGTCGCCGAGGCCACCCGGCGCAGGGTGCTCGGGGCGGCGGCCGCCCTCGGCTACCGGCCCGACAGGCGAGCGAGCCGCCTGCGTGCCGGTGCACCAGCCGGTCTCGTCGGGCTGGTCGTCACCAGCCTCGCCGACCCCGTGATGTCCGCCCTGACTGCCGGGGTGGAGCGGGCCTGTGCCGAGAACGCGGCGCGCGTCATCGTTGCCAGCAGCAACAGTGACCCGGCCGCGGAGTCCGGGTTGGTCGCCGACCTGCGCGCACGCGGCGTCGACGGTGTGGTCGTGGTACCGGCCGGTGCCGATCACGCCCACCTGCGTGCCGGTCAGCGTGGAGGTGGGCCACTGGTGCTCGCCACCAGCCCGCCCGCCGGCCTCGCCGCCGACTGCGTCCTGGTCGACGAGGTCAGCGGCGCCCATCGGGCCTGCCGGCAGCTGTTCCGGCAGGGCCATCGACGCATCGGCTTCCTCGCCTCGACCAGGTCCTGGGCCGGATCCGAACGATTGCGCGGGCACATCCTGGCCCACGACGAGGCTGGGGTACCGGTCGACGAGCGCCTGGTCCGCCAGCCGCGCGAGGATGCCCACAGCGCGCGGAGCGCGGCACGGGAGCTGCTGTCGACGGGCGACGACGCCCCGTCGGCGTTGCTGGCCGCCGATTTCCCCAGCCTGGTCGCTGTTCTTCGCACCGTCGGTGCGCGGCCGGGCTCCCGACCGCCTGCCATCGTCGGGTTCGGCCCGGCGCGCACCGACCTGGCGCCCTTCCCGCTCACGATGGTCTCGCCCGACTCGGTCGCGCTCGGCCGGGCCGCGGCCCAGCTGGTGTTCGAGCCTCGGGCACCCGGATCGACCGCACCACGCCAGATCATGATGGCGAGCAGCCTCGTCGGGCCGTCGACCCGCTTGGCGCACGCGGTAGCGCCGCCGCGGATCGGGTGACGGTAGGCGAAGGCCGAGCCGTTGCCGGTGTTCCGGGTTGTCGCCAGAACACCGGCAACGTGGAGGCTCAGAAGTCGTCGTCGAAACTGACCGACCCCGTGACCGCGACCTGGTAGGCCGAGACCCGGCGCTCGAAGAAGTTCGACAGCTCCTGAACGTCCTGCAGTTCCATGAACGCGAACGGGTTGTGACTGCCGTACATGGGCTCGATGCCGAGCATGGCCAGCCGCCGGTCGGCGACGTGCTGGAGGTACTCGCGCATGTGCGCCAGCGACATCCCGGACACGCCCTGTTCCAACAGGTCCGCCGCGAACTGGACCTCGCACTCCACCGCCTCGGCGAGCATGTCCTCGACCTGCTGTCGCATCTCGGCGTCGAACAGGTCGGGCTCCTCGGCCCGGACGGTGTCGACCACGTCGAAGGCGAACGCCATGTGCATCGACTCGTCCCGGAAGACCCAGTTGGTACCCGACGCGAGGCCGTGCAGCAGTCCGCGGGAGCGCAGGAAGTACACGTACGCGAAGGCGCCGTAGAAGAACAGGCCCTCGATGCAGGCGGCGAAGCAGATCACGTTGAGCAGGAAGGCGCGCCGGTCCTCGCGGGTCCTGAGCTCCCGCAGCTGGAAGATGGAGTCGATCCACCGGAAACAGAACTCCGCCTTGCGGGCGATCGACGGGATGTTCTCCACCGCCGCGAACGCCTCGAACCGCTCCTTCTCGTCCGGTACGTAGGTGTCCAGCAGGTTCAGGTAGAACTGGACGTGCACGGCCTCCTCGTACAGCTGCCGGGACAGGTAGAGGCGGCCCTCCGGCGAGTTGACATGCTGGTAGAGGTTGAGCACCAGGTTGTTGGCCACGATGGTGTCGCCGGTGGCGAAGAAGGCGACCAGTCGCGACACCAGGTGCTGCTCGGCGGGGGAGAGCTTCGCCAGGTCGGCGAGGTCGGAGTGCAGGTCGACCTCCTCCACCGTCCAGGTGTTCTTGATCGCGTCCTTGAACCGGTCGAAGAACCGGGGGTAGCGCATCGGCCGCAGGGTCAGGTCCATGCCGGGGTCGAGCAGCAGGTGCGGTTTCCCGGCGCCGGCACGGGTGCTGATGGTCTCGGGGTTCGTCGTCATTGGCACGCCTCGCAGCTCTCGGGGTTTTCCAGCGAACAGGCCAGCGCCTCGGGGTCGCTGACCGGGGCGGCGGCGCTCGTCGCGGGCGCGACCGCGACGGTCGCCTGCTGGATGCGCGTCGCCGGCCGGGAGCGCAGGTAGTAGGTGGTCTTGAGCCCGGACTTCCAGGCGTGCAGGTACATCGAGGACAGCTTGCCGATGGTCGGCGCGCTCAGGAACAGGTTCAGTGACTGGGACTGGTCGATGTACGGGGAGCGTGCGGCCGCCAGGTCGATCAACGCACGCTGCGGCAGCTCCCACGCGGTACGAAACAGCCTGCGCAGCTCGGTGGGCAGTTCGGCGATCGCCTGCACGGAGCCCTCGGCCCGCTTGATCTGCTCGCGGACCGGCGCCGTCCACAGCCCGAGCTTCTTCAACTCCCGTACCAGGTAGGTGTTGATCTGGAGGAACTCGCCGGACATCGTCTCGCGTTTGAACAGGTTGGACACCTGCGGTTCGATGCACTCGTAGCAGCCGGCGATCGACGCGATGGTGGCGGTCGGTGCGATCGCCACCAGCAGCGAGTTGCGCAGGCCGTGCGCGGCGATCGATGCGCGTACCGCCGTCCACCGGTCGGTCTGCGTCGGCTCGCAGCCCCACAGGTCGGGACACAGAGTTCCGCCGGCCGCACGCGTCTCCGCGTACGCGGGGTGCGGCCCGAACCGTTCGGCGAGCCCGGCCGAGGTCTCCAGCGCCGTCAGCAGGATCTCCTCCTGTACCCGGGTCGACAGCTCCCGCGCCGGCGCCGAGTCGAACGGCAGGCGCAGGGTGAAGAACGCGTCCTGCAAGCCCATCAGGCCGAGCCCGACCGGACGCCAGCGCGGGTTGGAGGCCGCCGCCTGCTCGGCGGGGTAGTAGTTGATGTCGATGACGCGGTCCAGGAACGTCACCGCGGTGCGCACGGTGGCGCGCAGCTTGTCCCAGTCCACTCCGTCGGCGCCGACGTGCGCGCCCAGGTTGATCGACCCGAGGTTGCACACGGCGGTCTCGGTGTCGTTGTTGACTTCGAGGATCTCGGTGCACAGGTTGGACAGGTGGATGGTGTTGCCCGGCCGGCCGGTCTGGTTGCCCAACCGGTTCGCCGTGTCCTTGAACGTCATCCAGCCGTTGCCGGTCTGCGCCAGGGTGCGCATCATCCGGCCGTACAGGTCCCGGGCCCGGACCGTGCGGACCGCCTTCTTCTCCGCCGCCCGGTACGCGGTGTCGAACGCCTCGCCGAACAGGTCGGGCAGCTCCGGCGCGTCCGACGGGTCGATCAGCGACCAGTCCCGGTCGGCCTCCACCCGGCGCATGAACTCGTCGGGGATCCAGTTGGCGAGGTTCAGGTTGTGCGTACGGCGGGAGTCCTCGCCGGTGTTGTCCCGCAGCTCCAGGAACTCCTCGACATCGGGATGCCACGGCTCCAGGTAGACACACGCCGCCCCCTTGCGCCGGCCGCCCTGGTTCACCGCGGCCACGCCGGCGTCGAGGGTCTTGAGGAACGGCACGATCCCGTTCGACGTGCCGTTGGTGCCGCGAATCAGCGCGCCGCGGCCACGGACCCGCGACCACGAGATCCCGATCCCGCCGGAGAACTTCGACAGCCGCGCCACCTGGTGGTACCGCTCGTAGATCGAGTCGAGCTCGTCGCGTGGTGAGTCGACCAGAAAGCACGACGACAGCTGCGCGTGCCGCGTCCCGGAGTTGAACAGCGTCGGCGAGCTCGGCAGGTACGACAGGCTCGACATCAGCCGGTAGAAGGCGATCGCCTCGGCCGGCGTCCGCGACAGTCCACATGCGACCCGGAGCAGCCAGTACTGCGGCGTCTCCACAACCAGCCGGGAGACCGGATGCCGCAACAGGTAACGATCCGCGACGGTACGCAGCCCGAAGTACTCGAAGCGCCGGTCGCCGTCCGGATCCACCGCGTCGTCGAGCCCGCGGGCGTTGCGCGCCACGAACTCGGCGGTGTCGTCGCCGATCAGGCCCAGGCCATGCGCGTACCGGATCGACTGGCTGAAACTCTCGACGCCCTGCCCCCGCACCTCCTTGTCCACGAAGGTGGCCAGCAGCCGGGCCGCGAGCCGGGAGTACTGCGGCTCCTCACCGATCAACTCGGCTGCCGTCTGGATCGACAGCCGATCCAGCTCCTCGGTGCTGGCACCGTCGTACAGCCCGCTGATGGTCCTGGTCGCCACCCGCAGCGGATCGACCTCGTCGAGGTCGGACACCCAACGCCGCACCGCCTGGACGATCTTGTTGACGTCCACCGGCTCGGCGATCCCGTCACGCTTGCGTACCCGCATCACGGGTCGTCGCTGTTCCGACGCCCGGTGATCCGACGCAGACTGCTCCTGCAGCACCGTCATGCTCCCTCGTCCCACGCCCGAAGGTCGTCGGTGCGCGGGCAGGGACGCCGCCGGCAGCCGCAGCGCACCGCGGACGAACCGGCTGATGGCGTCGGCCGTCCCGCGCGGCCTTCGACCGCCGCACGCGGCGCGTGCGGCGCTGCTGGCAGGTCTTCGGACTCGTGGGCGTCGTGCTGTCCTACTGGCCGTCGCTTCCCGGACCGGTGCGGTCCAGTGCTCTGTGACGGCGGTCGTTCCCACTCACCGCTGCGGGGCAGTCCCGGACTCGCACCGGGTTCCCTCTTGCCTCGACCGCCACCGGAAGCGACGGCCGAACCAGCTGCAGTGACCACTATATATGGCGGCATGGTCGAGCCTTCACACCAGATGCTGTGTCGGCGCGTCGCGTCCGGTGGCGGATCGTGGAACGCGCGGGAACTGCCGAGGGATGTCGTACGACTGGGACAACGACAGGCTCGGCGTGGTCGCCGCTCTGGCCACCGCCGTTGCCGCGCACTGTTGTCCCGGGCGTCGGAAGGAATCACCCATGGCCGTCGGCAGCGTCCTTGCTGACACGGAGCATCCGACCCCCGCCGCCCCGACCGGGCCCGGCGCCGCCAGCTGGGGTGCCGTGCGGCCGTTGCTGCTGCGGATCCACTTCTACGCCGGGGTGTTCGTCGCGCCGTTCCTGGTGATCGCGGCGCTGACCGGGCTGGCGTACACCACGATGCCCCAGGTCGAGCGGCTCGTGTACCGGCACGAGCTGACGGTGCCGGTGGGTGGCCAACGGCTGTCGGTGGCGGCGCAGGTGGAGGCCGCGCGGGCGGCGCATCCGGAGGGTACGGTCACGGCGATCCGCCCCGCCGCGACCGCGACCGCCAGCACCCGGGTGATCATGGATGCGCCCGGACTGGCCGACGGCACCAGCCGCACGGTGTTCGTCGATCCCTACACGGGACGGGTGCTGGGCGCGGAGAACACCGTCGGGGAGTGGCTGCCGGTGCGGGCCTGGGTCGACAGCTTGCATCGCACGCTGCAGTGGGGCACGGTCGGCCGAATGTACAGCGAGCTGGCGGCCAGCTGGCTGTGGGTGGTGGTGCTCGGCGGGCTGGTGCTGTGGTTGAGCGGTCGCCGGCGCGCCGGGCCGGTACGGCGACGGGTCCTGCCGCGGGTCCGGCCCGCCGGCCGATCCCGGGTGCTGTCCTGGCACGGGGTGCTGGGGCTGTGGGCGGCCGCCGGTTTCCTGTTCCTGTCCGCGACCGGGTTGACCTGGTCGCACTTCGCCGGTGACAACATCTCCGCGCTCCGCGGCGCGTGGGGGTGGGCGACACCCACGGTGTCCAGTGCGGTGGCCCCGCCCGCGGCGCGGCGCGGGCAGGTCGACGTGGACCGGGCGTTGGCGGCGGCGGCGAGCCGGGGCGTCAGCGGGCCGGTCCAGATCGATCTTCCTGCCGAGCCGGGGCAGGCCTACGTGGTGCACCAGGTTCAGCGATCGTGGCCGGAGAAGCAGGATTCGGCGGCGATCGATCCGGCGACCGGCCGGGTCACCGCCGTGCTGCGCTTCGACGACTGGCCGGTGGCGGCGAAACTCGCCCGCTGGGGCGTGGATGCGCACATGGGGCTGCTGTTCGGGTTGGCCAACCAGATCGTGCTGGCCGGGTTGGCGGTCGTGCTGATCGTCCTGGTCGTGCTCGGGTACCGGATGTGGTGGCTGCGCCGCCCGGGACGCGGCTGGGGCAGGCGACCGCACCGCGGTGCGTGGCGCCGCGTCTCGGCCCGGGTGCTGGCGCCGCTGCTGGTGGCCGCGGTTGTCCTGGGCTGGCTCGTACCGGAGCTGGGCGCCAGCCTCGCCGTGTTCGTGGCGATCGACGTGGCCCTCGGTCGGCGGGCCCGGCGGCGGGCGGTGGCGTGATGTCGTCGCCGCCGCTGGTGTGGACGTTGACGGTCGTGTTCGCCGCGACTGCCGGCTTCTGCCTGCTGCGCTGTGTCGTGCCGGCGTGGATCGGCGCGTCGCGCGCGGTGGTGCACCGGGTCGGCGACTGCTGGCACGCGGCCATGGCCCTGGGCATGGTCGGGATGCTCTGGCCGTGGGGCATGCACGTTCCTGCGTTGCCACAGAACGTCGTGTTCGGTGCCGGGGCGCTGTTCTTCGGTCTGCAACTGGTACGCCCGCCGGCCGGTCACGGCCGGCGGGCGCTGGCGCTGCACGCGGTGATGATGCTCGCGATGGTCTGGATGGTGATCGCGATGCCGTTGTCGATGGGTACCGGATCCGCTGGTGTCACGCCGATGCCGGGCATGCCGGGGATGTCGGTGCCCACTGCCGCCACCGGTGGTGGGCTACCCGCCGGAGTCCTGTCCACCGGCCTCGTCGCCGCGCTGGGCCTCGCGGCCGCCACGTTGCACTGGACCGCCCGATGCATCGACCAGGCCCGTACCTGGACCGCACCTCGGACCCGGCCGCGATCGGCCGGGCCGTGGTACTCGTTGGCGGAGACCGGTGGTCATGGGGCGATGAGCCTCGGAATGACGGTGATGCTCATTGCCATGCTGTGACCGGGTTCGAGCCGCCGCTGTCATCGTCGGCGGGAACGAGGGCGACGACGGCGTTCGTGCGCTCGGACGACCGTGTGCCGGCGAGGATGTGTCGCGCCCTCGGCCCACTCCGACCACCGGACGAACCACGACGTCTAGCGGATGCCGACGACCTGCCTGTCCGGCTCGATGAGGGCCACCACGCGTTCCCGCTCGCGGGAGTAGGGCTGCCCGGTGTACTTCATCGCGATCCGGTCGATGATCTGCCACGCGTGGTCGTCGTCGAGCCAGCTGACGACGCGCCCGCGGATCGCTATGGGGCTGAACGGATTGTCCGCGGGGGCGATGGACAGAGCCACCCGCGGATCACGGCGCAGGTTCCTCGCCTTGAGCGAGTCCGGTCCGGTGAAGATCGCGATCCGGTCGCCTTCGGTGCCGACGAAGACGGGAACCGCGTGTGGTGACCCGTCCGCCAGGACGGTGGCGAGGTGTGCGATGGATGTGCTGTCGAGGACACGGCGGACTTCGGGATCGAGCATGGTGTCTCCTTCACCGGGAATGGGTGCGGCGCCAGGTGAGGTAGTGCGCGATGGCGTGGGGCAGGTCGTAGGCGGGTGCGAATCCGGTCTCCTCACCGAGGCGGGTGACATCGAGATGGGGGATCGGTTCTGGCTCCGCTCGGATACCCGTCCGCAGTTCGAGCGGCCACGTCGGGTCGATGCCGCGGAGCGCGTCGACGAGTTCACGGTTCCGGTAGGTCGCCCCGCTGGAGACGTTGTAGACGTCGTGCCGCAGCTCGGGTGCGGTCGTCAGCAGCGCGATCGCCCTGCCTGCGTCCGGGGCGTAGCAGACGTCGCCGCCGCCGTGGGGATCCAGCGGCGCGGGCCGCTCGCCGCGCAGCAGCGCGCTGAGGTAGGTCACGATGCCCTCGAACGGCGAGAACGGGTCGAACAGCGGCCCCCAGATGCTGCCGATCCGCAACAGCACGGGTTGGATGCCGGTGCCGAGCAGCCCGTTCAGAACGACCGGCTCGGCGGCCTTCTTGAACCCGACGATCAGGTGTGGCGACGGTCCCGTGGGCAGGGCGAGGTCCTCGGTCCACGGCACCTCCGGCCGACCGGCATACACCCCGAGGCTGCTGGCCACCGCGAGGCGGCGTACCTTCCAGGCGCGAGCGGCGTCGAGCACGGCGAACAGCCCCGCCATCTCGTTGCCGAAGAACGCCACCGGGTCGTCGCCCGGGATCGTGCCGGCCAGGTGCACGATGTCACGGATCTGGTGACGGCGACCCAGCTCCAGTACGGCGTCGCGGTCGGTGACGTCGAGGGTCTCGACGACGACCCGCCCGTCGAGGAACGCCGGGACATCCGTGCGCCGGTGGGACGTGACGACGACCTGCTCGCCAAGGTCGGCCAGTGCGCGGGCGGTGTGGGCGCCGATCATGCCGAGGCCGCCGGTAACCAGGATCATCGCTGCACCTCGTAGTGCAGGTGGGTCACGTCGGCAGCGGCGACCACATCGATGACGCGCAGCGTGACGTGCGCGGGCAGCTCGTGGAAGAAGCGTCGACCGCCACCGAGGAGGATGGGCACCTGGTGCAGGATCAGCTCGTCGACGAGGCCGGCCCGGAGCGCTTCGGTGACGATCACCCCGCCCATCAGAGCCACGTCCCGGTCTCCGGCGGCGCGGCTCGCGGCCTCGACCGCGTCCTCGATCCCGGTCGTGATCAGGGTCTGGCGCCCACCCATCGCCGGTGCCGGTCGGTGGCTGAGCACGAACAGCGGCGCCGTCGGATGCGGGCCGCCGACATCGCCGAAGCGTTCGGAGTCGTCGTAGGTGGTCCGACCGGCCAGGGTCGCGCCGGTCCGGCTCGCCAGCGTGTCGAAGAACGGCGCGCTCTGCGCGCTCAGGGTGAACCCGTCGAAAACGCTGCTGGGCACCTCCCCGCTGCCGTACCAGTCGAACAGTTCCCCGCCGTCGCCGAGGCCGTGCCCGGGGCGCGCGTCGCGTCCGGTGATGTAGCCGTCGACGGACACCGACAGTCCGCAGATCACCTTGCTCATCGTTGTGCCTTTCCTCGTGGTTCGGTCGTCGCACAAGCGATCGGTGCGGAGAAGCGATTCCGTCGGCCGTCGCCCTGCGATGGCACCACTCTGCGCCGCTGCGGCCGGCGGAGGTAGTGGCCCGGCGAACGAGTGCACCGAGGGTTCTGCACCCGATGACCGTGCACTTTGCACAACCGCCCGACGGGACCGGATCCGGCCTCGCGCCGGCCGTACAGTTGGACCGTGCAGTCGAGCATCGCGCAGGACGGGGCCGGCGGAAGCTCCTCGCGGGCCGCCACGCGACGCGCCAACCACCACGGCACCGCGGCGGCGAGGACCCTGGTACTGGCGTACCTCGGCTGCCTGCTGGTCAGCAAGCTTGCCGACGCCAACCCCCATCCCGACCTCCGGTACCTGCCGTTCGTCGCCCTGTGCTTCGTGTTGCCGTTCTGGTACGCGAGCGGCTGGGCACGGGCGCCCTGGCGGAAGGGGCGTTGGTGGCTTCTGCTCGGGCAGGCCGCGGTGACGTACCTCGGGTTCGCGGTCTTCCAGGGCTCCTGGGTCGGCGGCGTCTCCGGCCTGCTGGGTGCCCTGGTGCTGCTGCTCGTGCGCCCGCCGTGGCGCCGGTGGCTGTTCGGCGCGCTCGCGCTCGCCGAGATCACCCTGTGGCTGACGGTGGGCCTGCCGTACCGGCCGAGCGTGAACGCGGCCGGATGGATGCTGATCGTCTTCGGGAACGTCAGCCTGGGAGTGTTCGGCCTGACCCGGCTGCTGGAACTGGTCGAGCGCCTGGAATCCACTCAGGACGCCCTCGCCGACGCGGCGGTGGCGGCGCAGCGACTCGCTGCCGCGACCGATGTTCGCCGGGCGATCGTTTACCACCTCAACGAGGTGCGCGCACAGGTCCGCCATGCACTCGACGGCAGATCGGATGCCACCCGGACAGCACTGCGGCGGGCGGCAGATGCCGCCCGTACGGCTTCGGCATCGGCGCGGCGAATCGTCATCGACCTGCCTGCCTCGCCCGCCCTCGCTTCGATCGACCGGATCGAGCGGGTCACCCCCGCCCTGGCGCGCCGGGTCGTCACCGCGGTCGTGCTCCTGTTCGCCGGCCAGTACCTGCTGAACCTCGTCTTCCCCGCGGAGGGCGGTGCCACCGCACGTCCGGCGACCACGGTGCTCGCGGTGTCGGTCGCGGCGGTCATGGTCGCGCTCCAGTTGCGGCACTCCCGGTTCCGCCCCGACGACGAGCGTCCGGCGGGGTGGCCATGGACGCTGGGAGTGCAGGCTGTGCTCTGCTTCGTCGCCTACCCGATCTTCGGGGTGGTGAGCATCGTGTTCGTGGCATACCTCAGCGGCAGCATCCTGCTGCTGATCGAGCGCCCCATCCGGTGGGTGCTGTTCGGCCTCGTCGCGATCTGCATCCCGATCCTCACCGCGGTCGGTCCCTCCGACCTCGTCGGGCTGCCGTTGCAGATCCGGTGGTCCTGCTACGCCGTCACGACGCTGGCGGCAGGAGGCCTGTTGGTGTACGGGCTGTCCCGGTTTCACCGGACCGCCGCCGAACTGGATCTCGCCCGACGAGAACTGGCCGAGGCCGCCGTCACCCAGGAGCGACTTCGGATCGCCCAGGACGCCCACGACACCCTGGGCCTCGGGCTGTCGACCATCGCGCTCAAGAGCGACCTCGCCCACACCCTCCTCGACCGGGACGAAGGGCGGGCGCGGCGCGAAATCGTCCACATGCTGCACGTCGCCCGTACGGTGAGCTCCGACGCGTCCGCTCTCGTGGACGGCACGTTGAACCTGGCACTGGACGAGGAGCTGGCGACCGCCGAGGACGTGCTCACCACCGCCGACGTGGTGACCACGATCGTCCGCGCGGACCTCTCCGCCGAAGCCGCGGTCGAATCGGAGATCGCGTCGATCCTGCGCGAGGCCGTGACGAACGTCCTGCGGCACAGCACGGCGCGCGAGTGCCGGATCGAGCTCGCCTGCCGGGACGGGCAGCTGTCCCTTCTGGTGGCCAACGACGGCGCGGCACGCGGGGGTGAGGTGACGCAGGGGAGGGGGCTTGCCAACATCGCCGCGCGTGCCGCTCGTCTGGGAGGATCGGTGCGCACCAGGCTCGAAGGGGGCCGATTCGAGGTTGCCGCCAGCGTGCCGGCTGGGAAGGGGGAGCGAGCATGATCCGCGTCCTGGTCGCCGAGGACTCGGCCATCCTGCGCGACACCCTCGTCGCCGTCCTCGACCTCGAGGACGGACTGACCGTCGTCGCCGATGTCGGCACCGGCGCAGAGATCGTTCCCGCGGCCCTCAAGCAGGTGCCGGACGTCGCGCTCCTCGACATCGACCTTCCCGGCACGGACGGGCTGACCGCCGCGGGTCACCTCGCCATCGCACTGCCGGCCTGCCGGGTACTCATCCTGACCGCGCACGCCCGGCCCGCCAACCTCCGGGCCGCCCTGGACGCCCACGTCGCCGGGTTTCTCGCCAAGGACACCTCGGCACGGGAGCTGATCACCGCCATCCGTACGGTCGCCTCCGGGGGACGTGTCGTCGATCCGGATGCCGCGATCGCCGCGATCGAAACCCGGCCGAGCCCCCTGACCGCGCGGGAGACCGAGGTTCTGCGACTCCATGCCAGCGGCGCGAACCCCCGTGACATCGCGAACGCACTGTTCCTGTCCTACGGGACGGTCCGCAACTACCTGGCCTCGGCGACGGACAAGCTCGGTGCGCGGAACCGGACGGACGCGGTGATCATCGCGAACGAGCAAGGCTGGCTCTAGGCGGGCCACCCGCGGCGCTCGACCAGAGAACGCCCCAGCGATGCGTGGCAGTACCCGCGGAACGCCGTGCCGCCTGCCGGACGGCTCGGCCGAGGGTGAGCCACCGGATGAGGAGAGCACGATGAACGACCTGAACGCCGACCGGTCCGAGCCTGACCGCGGAACGCCTGCCGGGCCGCGCATCCGTGCCTTCGACCATGTCGGAATCACCGTCGCTGATCTGGCCCGGGCGACGGAGTTCTTCGTCCGCCTCGGCCTGGAGTCGCACGGGGCACCGATGACCGTCGAGGGGGAGTTTCTCGACACCGTCATCGGCATCCCCGGTTCGCGCACCCAGATCGTCATGCTGAGCGCGCCCGGCGGCGGGACCACGGTGGAGCTTTCGAGCTTTGTCCGGCCGGATCACGAACCGGGCGTCCCGGACGCGATGGCCACCACGCTCGGGCTTCGCAACGTGGCCTTCGAGGTCGACGACCTCGATGCCGCCATCGACCAGGTCGTCGCAGACGGGTACCACCTCGTCGGAGGCGTCGGCCAGTACGAGCAGGCCTGGCGGATGGCCTACGTGCGTGGGCCCGAGGGCATCATCGTCTCCCTCGCCCAGCGGGTCGGCTGATCCTCGTCCGTCCCCGCGTCGCGTCCAGACCGGGTCGTGCGGGCGACGACGCGAAGACCGGCGGCGCGGGCATCGACAGCTGCCGGGTGCCGTTCGCGGGTGGACCGTATCGCCCGTATCCGTCCCGGGTTGTCCGCCTGCCGCCGCGCGGTTGTAGGGCCGATTAGCGGGTTCACCCGGATGGTGGGTGGGTCGCGTCGTGGCGAGGATGTGATCCCGTCGGCGGCCCGCGCCGGCGGTTGGGAGCAGGACATGGATCACGAGCAGACCATTCGTGGCTGGAAGGATCTCGACGCCCCGGGGGGGTCGAACCCGGCCGGCCGGATCGAACTCGACTCGGCGCACGGCGGCATGATCGCCACCCCGCGTACCGACTGGAACTGGCTCAGCGACGACTGCTGCCTCAGCGGCGTGACCTGCGGGGTCACCTGCAGCTGAGTCGACCGGCCGGCGGGCCCCGCCCGCCGGCCACCCGCTCGCCCGACCCGGGCCGCACCATCTTTCGGTTGCCCGGCAACACCTTCCGCCGTGTTCGCGGCATCCCGTTCGTCGCACGTGAGGAGTCATCGTGCCCGTCGACAAGCATCCCCTGCCGGTACTGGGACTGCCGTGGGAACGCGGCGAGCGGCCGGCGTTGACCGGAGCCTGGTGGGCCCGCGCGCTGACGCTGGCCGAACGGATCGCCGCGCCCGGTGCGCCGTCCCCGGCGGTACCGGGCAGCCCGGACGGTGACCGGGCCGCGCGCCGGCTGAGCCGGTGGCGTACGGCGTACCCGGAGGTCACCGACGACGCCGTCGCCCCGGTACTGGCCGGGTACGGGATCGACGAGCAGCGCCTGCTCGACCTGCTCGCCGAACCGGCCGACGAGTTGGCCGCGCGGGCCGGCAAGCCGGCCTGGGCGGCCCGGGTCGAGCGCGTCGTCGGCGCGATGGCGTACCACGGCGTGGACCGCACCGACGACTGGCGTGACGCGTTCGCCGCCATCGTGGCGCCGTTCGTCGCCGACGCCGCCGATCGGCTCGCCGGGCGGGTCGAGTACACCGGGGCGCCGGACGTGGACGGCGCGGCGTTGCTGGCGACGTTCCGGGCCGTGCTAGGCCGGCAGCTGGTGGACGCCGCGAGCCGGATCCTGGTCCTGGAACTCAACGTGATGCGGCTCGCCGACCGGCTGTCGGGGCCGGACGCCGCCGCCCGGTTCTGGTCGTTCGCCGAGCTGCTCGCGGACCCGGCCGAACTCGCCGCGCTGCTCGACGAGTACGCGGTGCTGGGCCGGACCCTGGTCACGCTCGCCGACCAGGCGGTCGAGGCGTACGCGGAGTTCCTGGGCCGGTTCGCGCACGACCGCGCGGCGCTGGTCGAGCGGTTGCTCGACGGCGAGCCGGGGACCCTGGTCGAGGTGGCGATGGGCGGCGGCGACTCGCACGAGCGGGGCCGGTCGGTCGCCGTACTGCGGTTCGCCTCCGGCGCCCGGCTGGTGTACAAGCCGCGGCCGTTGGCGCTGCACCAGCACGTCAACGACATCCTGGCCTGGTACTCGCAGCGGCTGCCGGACGCCGCGCTGCGCCGGGTGCGGGTGCTGTCGGCGGACGGGTACGGCTGGACGGAGTTCGTCCCGGTCGCCGAGTGCGCCGACCCCGGCGAGGCCCGCGGGTACTTCCGGCGGCAGGGCGCGCTGCTCGCGCTGCTGTACGTGCTGGCCGCGGTGGATTTCCACTACGAGAACGTGATCGCCTGCGGGGCCGACCCGGTCGTGGTCGACCTGGAGTCGGTGTTCCACGGCGACCTGCCGGTCACCACCGGCGCGGCGTTCACCGACGGGGATCCGGCGATGGCCGCGCTGCGCGACTCGGTCAGCCGTACCGGCCTGCTGCCGGCCGTGCTGTACGGGCCGGACGGTGGGGTGCTCGACGTCGGCGGGATGGGCGGCGACAAGGGCGGCGTGCTGCCGTTCAAGTCGGTGACCTTCGACGCCGCCGGTACCGACGAGATGCGGCTGGTGCGCGACTACCGCGAGTTCCCGGGCAGCCAGAACCGGCCCACCCTGGCCGGTCGGGACCTGGATGTCCGGGAGTTCGCGGCGGAGCTGCTGGCCGGCTTCCGCGCCGGGTACCGGGCGCTGGCCGCGCACCGGGACCAGCTGGCCGGGCTGATCGAGCGGTGCGCGGCCGACGAGACCCGGTGCATCGTGCGGGCCACCCGCAACTACATGCTGATCCTCACCGAGTCCAGCCATCCCGACGTCGGCCGGGACGCGCTGGACCGGGAGCGGGTGTTCGGGCTGCTGTGGGCGGCGTCGGTGTCGGATCCGGCGCGGCTGCGGCTGGTCGGCGCGGAGCTGACCGACCTGTGGCACGGCGACGTACCGCTGTTTCGTACCCGGGCCGGATCGACCGATCTGTACCGCGTCGACGGCGGCCGGATCGCCGAGGTGCTCCCGGAGTCCGGGCTGGCCCGTGCCCGGCGGGTGCTCGACCGGTTGGGCGAGGCGGATCTCGCCGAGCAGGAGTGGGTCATCGAGGCGACGCTGGCGACCCGCGCGGAGACCGGTCACGGTACGCCGTCCCGGTCGGCCCGCACCGCGGTCGACCCGGCGGCGAGCGTGCAGGAGCGCGCGCTGGCGCACGCCCGGGCGATCGGCGACCGGCTGGCCGACTCGGCGTACCGGCGTGGGGACCGGGTCGGCTGGCTCGGCATGGACCTGGTCCAGGACACCCAGTGGACGGTCACCCAGCTGCGCGCCGACCTGTACAACGGCTATCCCGGGGTCGCGGTCTTCCTGGCCGGGCTGGCCCACCTCACCGGCCGGCAGCGGTACGCCGAGCTGGCCCGGGCGGCGTTGCGCCCGTTGCCGGCCCAGGTCGAGCACGTCCGGCCGCTGCTCGATCGCGACGGCGACGTGCGCGGCGTGCTCGGCCCGTACTCGGGGCCGACCGGTGTGGCCTACGCGCTGGCCTCGGCGGCGCGGCTGCTGGACGATGCCGAGCTGGCCGCGCCGGTGCCCGGCATCCTCGACTGGGTCACCGGGCTGGTCGAGCGGGACGAGACGCTCGACATCATCGGCGGCGCGGCCGGTTGCCTGGCGCTGGCCGAATCGCTGCTGGACGCCGGTGTCGGCGGGACGGTGGCGGCCCGGCTCGCCGCGGCCTGCGCGGCCCGGCTGATCGACACCTCGGTGCCGGTCGACGGCGGCATCGGTTGGTACACCATGGACTCCGGCGCCCCGCTGGTCGGGTTCTCGCACGGGGCGGCGGGGATCGGCTGGGCCCTGCTGCGGTACGCGGCGCGCACCGGCGACGCCGCCGCGCGTGCCGCCGGCCGGGCGGCGCTCGCCTACGAGCGGACGCTGTTTCGCCCGGAGCTGGACAACTGGCCGGACCTGCGGCAGTTGCCGGACCGCCCGTGGGCCCGGCGCAGCGAACCGGTCGAGGTGGCGCACATGCACGCGTGGTGCCACGGCGCACCCGGCATCGGCCTGGCGCGGGCGGCGTTGCCGCCCGCCGAGCGGGACATCGACACGGACACCGACCTGGCCCGCGCGGTGCGCTCCACGGCCGTGTTCGGCCACTTCGGCAACCACAGCATCTGCCACGGTGACCTGGGCAACCTGGAGCTGTTCAGCGTCGCCGCCCGCGCCGGCGTGACGTCCGCGGCCGGGCACCGGGAAAGCCTCGCCGCGGCCGTACTGGCCCATCTGGACCGGGTCGGCCCGCGCTGTGGCACCCCGTCGTCGGTACCGACCCCCGGGTTGATGACCGGGCTGTCCGGCATCGGTCACGGGCTGCTGCGCCTCGCGGCGCCGGACCGGATCGCGCCGGTGCTGTTGCTGGCGGTACGGCCGTGACCCGGGTACCGCTGCGGTTCCAGCTGACCCGCACCGAGTGCGGCGCCGCGTGCCTGGCGATGGTGCTCAGCCGGTACGGGCGGGACACCTCGGTACCGGAGTGCCGGGCGCTGCTGGGTACCGGCCGGGACGGCGTGTCGGTGTCGGCGATCGCCGCGGCCGCGGAGCAGGCGGGGCTGGCGGTCGGCGTGGAGCGCTCCGACCGGCTGCCGGCCGGGCCGCTGACCGGCCTGGCGATCGCCTACCTGGCCCGGCACCACTTCGTCGTCGTGGTCCGCGCCGACGACCGGAGGGTGTCGCTGGTGGATCCGGGGGTCGGGCGGCAGCGGCTGTCCCGCGCCGAGTTCGACGACCAGTACGGCGGGGTGCTGCTGCGGCTGTCTCCCACCGATCGGTTGGAGCGGCGGCGAACCCGGTGGCGGGACGCGCCGATGGTGCGCTACCTGCACCAGTTCGCCTCGGTACCGGGTGGGCGGCGGCTGATCGCGCTGACCGTGCTGTTCGCCGCGGGACTGCAGGCGCTGGGGCTGGGCATCCCGCTGCTGACCAAGCTGGTGGTGGACACCCTGGTACCGGCGCACCGAACGGATCTGCTGCCCGCCGTCGGCGCCGGCATCGTCGCGGTGGGCGTCGCGTACGGCGCGTTGACGCTGGCCCGCGGACTGGCGTTGCTGACCCTGCGCGCGCTGGGCGACCGGGAGCTGACGCACGGGTTCGTCAAGCACCTGTTCCGGCTGCCGATCGGGTTCTTCCTGGACCGCGGCCGCGGCGACCTGCTGATGCGCCTGTCGAGCGTGTCCACCACCCGGGAGACGTTGAGCCAGCAGCTGTTGACGATGATCGTCGACGGGTTCCTGCTGATCGGCTACCTGATCGCGGTCGTGCTGCTGTCCCCGCTGTACCTGCTGCCGCTGGTGCCGCTGGCCGTCGCGCAGGCGCTGGTACTGGCCGCGACCTACCGGCGGCTGCGGGTGCTGGCGCAGCGGGAGCTGACCGCCCGCTCGGAGGAGCAGAGCTACCTGGTGGAGACGCTGGAGGCGGTGATCCCGCTGAAGGCCAACGGGGTGGAGGAGCGGGCCGTCGCGCACTGGCGGCGACTGTTCGACCGGTACCAGCGGGCGATGGTACGCCGTGGCCGCGGCACGGCGGTACTCGGCGCCGCGCAGCGGGCGGTCGGCACGCTGGGCCCGCTGGCGCTGCTGTGGTTCGGTGCCGGCATGGTCCTGTCGGGCCGGTTGAGCCTGGGCGCGATGCTCGCCGCCAACGCCGTCGCGCTGTCGATCCTGTCGCCGCTGGAGACCTTCGCCGGTGTCGGCCAGCTGTACCACGCGGTGCGGGCCCAGGTGGAGCGGCTGTTCGACGTGCTCGACACGCCGGCCGAGCAGAGCGGTACGGTCCGGTTGCCGGCCGACGAGCCGACCCGGATCACGGTGCGGGGGTTGGGTTTCCGCTACCACGACAGCCAGCCGCCGATCCTCACCGACGTCGGGTTCGACCTGCCGCCCGGCGGCAAGCTCGGGGTGGTCGGCCGTACCGGCTCGGGCAAGAGCACGCTGGGACTGCTGCTGCTGGGCCTGCTGCGGCCCACCGAAGGCGAGGTACGCCACGACGGGGTCGCGGTGGCCGAGCTGGACGTGCCCGACCTGCGGTCGCACTGCGGCGCGGTGCTGCAGGAACTGACCCTGTTCAACGGCAGTATCCGGGACAACCTGGTACTGAGCCGGCCGGACGCCACCGACGCCGAGGTGATCGGCGCTGCCCGAGCCGCCGGCCTGCACGACGACGTGCTGGCGCTGCCGATGGGCTACGACACCCTCGTCGGTGAGGGGGGCACCGCGCTGTCGGCCGGCCAGCGGCAACGCATCGCGCTCGCCCGTGCGCTGGTGCACCGGCCCCGGCTGCTGGTGCTGGACGAGGCCACCAGCCACCTGGATCCGCAGACCGAGCGCGAGGTCGACGCCGCGCTGGCGCGGTTGGCGGTGACCCGGGTGGTCATCTCGCACCGGCTGTCGGCGATCCGCGGTGCCGACCAGATCCTGGTCCTGGACCGGGGGCGGGTCGTGCAGCGCGGCGGCCACGACGAGCTGGTGGCCGCCCATGGCCGGTACCGGCAGCTGTTCGGTACGGCCGATTCCGAGACCCGGGACGGCGCCGTGCCGTCTCGTGACACCGAAAGGAGCATCCGATGAGCGAACTGATCCGGTCCTGGAAGGACCCGGACTCGACGCCCGCCGCGGCCAGCCCTGCCGGCGAGATCGACCTCGCGACCGAGGCCGGCGGGATGATCGCCGACAGCTGGGGCAGCGTGTGCCCGGCCTCGTGCAACGCCACCGTCGGCAGGGGCACCTGCATGGTCAGTGCCACCGTGGGCTGCTGCTGAGAGGGGACCGTGATGAGTCAGCACGACACGATCCGCGGCTGGAAGGACACCGACGCCGTGACCCGCCCGGACAACCCGGCGGGCGAGTTGGCACTGACCGGGCACGGAGGGCTGGCGCCGAGCTCCGAGCACGCGTCGACCCTGGGCTGCTGCGGCGGGTTCACCAACGAGTCGACCTGCGGGCTGTGCCCGACCGACTTCTGCTGACCGGCGCCGCACCGATCCGATTCTTCCCGTACCCCAGCCGACAGCGAACGGAGAGCTCATGACCGAGGACATCGTCCGGTCCTGGAAGGACCCGGACCTGCCCAGCATCCTGGACCACCCCGCCGGGCGGGTGGAGTTGGCGGACCCCGCGGGCGGCCAGCAGATCGCGACCGAGGGTGCGCTGACCTGGGGCTGCTGCCCCGACCAGACCGGCGTGCACTGGAGCTGCCTCAGCGCCTGCTGAGCCGGCCGTACCACCGGACGAAGCGACGGACGAAGGGAGAGAACCGATGGACACCGAGGACGTTCTGCGGTCCTGGAAGGACCCCGAGGTGCCAGCCGAGACGAACCCCGCCGGGAACCCGGAGCTGACGACGCTGTTCGGCGGCGTCATGCTCAACACCGAGGGTTGGAACACGTTCGGCTGCTGCGACACCGACCGCGGTTGCCGCACGTACGGCTGATCGTCGTGCCCCGCCGCCGCACCGCATCGCCGGTGCGGCGGCCGGGGCGGTGCGCGCCGCGAGCGGGTGTGCGCGGGCAGCGGTCAGGTTCGGGGCGCGCTGTGGAGGGCGTCGACCAGCATCGCGCGCGACCGTACCCCGAGCTTCCGGTAGGTCCGGGACAGGTGCGCCTCCACGGTCTTGACGGTCACGTGCAGCGCGGCGGCGATGTCGGCGTTCGTGGCGCCGGCCGCGACCAGCTCGGCGATCTGCCGCTCCCGCCGGGTCAACTCGCCGCGGGCGCCCGGCGCCGGTTGCCGGCCGGCGGCCGACTGCAACTGGCGTTGCGTGCCGGCGACCAGCCGCCGCAGCCACGGTGCCGGCATCGACGTGGCGAGCCGGTGGGCGCGCGCCAGCTGGTCGGTGACCGCCGACCAGCGGCCCGCTCGGGCGGACAGCGTGGCGGTGAGCAGCCGCGCGTACAGCTCGTCCGGGGCCCAGCCGAGCGCACCGAAGCCGGCGACGGCGTCCTCGGCGGCGTCGAGGGCCGCGTTCAGGTCGACCTCGGCCAGTACCCGGGCGCGCGCCGTCGCCACGTGCGCGTCGGCGCCGCGCAACCCCAGCGGCGCCGCATGGCGGGCGGCCTCGACGACCCAGTGCCGCGCGCGGTCCCGGTCGCCGCGGGCGAGGAACATCTCGCTGAGCACGGTGCACCAGTACGGCCGGTTGCACACCTCGACCCAGGCCATCGTCTCGCCACCGCAGGCGCGCAGCAGCGTGCCGGCGTCGACACCGGTGTCCCCGGCCGCGACGGCGATGCGGGCCCCGACCCGGGCGGCGATCTCGGCGAACCAGTCCCGCTCGGTACCCAGCGGTCGGCCGCCGGAGTCGCGCACCACCGTGGCAGCCTCGGCCGGGCCGGACACGTGCACCCGCGCCGAAGCCTGGAACGCCACCGCCAGGACGACGCTGGCGCCGCCCAGCCGGCGGGCCGCGTCGACGGCGTCGCGGGCGGCATCCAGCGCGGTGTCGAACGCGCCGAGCCGGCTGCTCGCGTACGAGCGGCCGACCAGCAGGTACGGCAGCAGATCGGCGTGCCCGGCCCGATCGGCGATCGCGATGGCCCGGTCGAAGTGGCGCAGCGCCGCCGCGTCGCGCTCCAGCTCCAGTTCGGTCCAGCCGAGCATCCCGAACGGGTCGAGCAACTGCACCAGGTGCCCGTCGCTCAACGCGTCCAGGGCCTCGGCCGCCGCGGCCAGATCGGTGGGTACCGGGCCGCCCGTCATCGAGGTCAGGAACGCCCGCGCCACCTGCACCGCCGCCCGGTACGCCGGGTCGCTGACCTCGCCGACCGCCCGTTGCGCGAGCGCCACGAACTCGGTCACCGCCGCCGAACCGCCGAACGCCGCGCACATCGCGCCCTCCAGCGCGAGCAGCACCACCTGGCGCGGGTCGGTCGCGTCCGCCAGCTCGGCCCGCAGCGTGGCGACCGCCTCCGCGTACCGGCCGAGCAGCCGGGACAGTCGGGCGCGCACGAGCGCGTGCCGGGCCGGTTCGGTGCCCGGCGCCGGCGCGCGCAGGATCTCCGCGGCACCGCCCAGGTCGCCGGTGGCGATCAACTGGCGTGCAGTCTCGACCTCGATGGTGGCGACCAGGTCCGGTTCGGCCGGGCCGAGCAGCGACCGGGCCGCCGTCAGGTACTCCACCGCGACGCCGGGTGCGCGCGGACCGATCTGGTGCGCGCAGTCGAGCAGCAGCCGCGCCGCCGGTACGTCCCCGGGCTGGGCGGAGCGCACCACGTGCAGCGCCCGTACCGGCGCGGTGCTGCCGCGGCGGCCGAGTTCGGCGGCGAGCCGGCGGTGCAGCCGGCGGCGCACCGAACCGGGCAGCTGCCGGTAGGCGAGGCTCTGCAGCACCGGATGCCGGAACCAGAGGCGGCCGTCGCCGTCGAGTCGGAGCAGATCGCGGTGCTGCAACCGGTCCAGCGCAGCCTCGTACCGGTCGCTGCTGCCGCCGCCCGCCTCGTCGAGGCTGCAGGCGAGTACCAGGCTCGGCGGGCTGCCGTCGCCGGCGACCGCCGCGACCCCCAGTACCGTGGTCTGGTCGGCTTCCAGGCCGCCGATCTCGGCGCGCAGGGCGCCGACCGCCGGCCCCGCGGCGGGCTCGCCACCATCGACGCCGGTGCGCAGTGCCAAGGCGTACAACGGATTGCCGCCGGACGCGGCGTGGGTCTCGGTGAGTCGCGGCCCGGCCGGAAGGCCGACCAGGCGACCGACGTCGTCGACCGACAGCGGGCGCAGCGACAGCAGCTGACGCTCGACGGTCGGTGCACTGCGCCCGAGCGCCTCGGCCAGCTCCGGCGGGTCCTGCCGATGGCGATGCGCCACCGCCGCGACCAGACCGATCTCGGGCGGGTCCAGCAGCAGCCGACCGAGCAGGTCCAGCGATGCCGAGTCGGCCCAGTGCGCGTCGTCCAGGCACACCAGCGTCGGGCGGTCGAACGCGGCGCGCACCGCCCGGTACAGCTCCCAGCGGGTCAGGTCGGTGCCGCCACCGTTGCCGTCGACGCCGATCCGGAGGGTGCGCAGCAGCGGGGTCAACGCCGCGTACGGCACGCCGGTGGTCATCCGGGCGCCCGCGGCGTGCACGGCGTGCAGGCCGCCGTCGCGGGCCCGCTCGTACAGCGCGGTCAGCAGCCGGGTCTTGCCCATGCCGGGGTCGCCGGCCAGCTCGACGAGCACGGTGCCGCCGCCCTGCCCCGACCGTACGGCGGCGTCGAGCGCGGTGAGTTCCGCGGCGCGGCCGACCAGCGTGGTACCACCATCCATCCCGCGTCACCTTCCCCGCACGCCGTGTGCACCCATCTTCGGGGATGACCGCCCATTCGGGCAGCCCCGCCGAGTCAGGCACGAGTCGCCCAGGAGGCGGTGCCCTGCGCGGCGACGCCCGCGGGTGCCCGTCGGCACCGGGCCGTACCGGCCCGACGGGCAGCCGGCTGTGGCCCGGGACGGGTCCGGACGGCAGGGTTCCGGACTCCCGGAACCGGTGCCGGCCGGCCGCCGCGTCGAGTGCCTTGCGGTGTCCGGAGCCGGGTACGGGTTCAGGTCAGGCTGGCGCCGAGCGCCGTGGTGAGGCGGGTGATGGTCCGGCGGGTGGCGTGGTCGTCGACGTGTTCGGGGAGCCAGGCGCAGGCGAGGTAGGCGGCGGTGACGTCGGCGGTGGCGCAGGCGGCGGCCAGGCAGTCCGCGATCTGGGCGAGGGAGGGCCCGGGCCCGGAGGGAAAGCGCGCGCCGGGCAGTTCGGCGCCGTCGATGACGTCGATGTCGAGGTGGAGGTAGACGGGGACGGGGCCCAGCTCGTCGAGCGCGGAGACCACTGCGGCGGGATCGGCGGGCACCCGGTGGACGTGGCTGCCGGTGAGGGCGTCACGCTCGGCGGGGTCGAGGTCGCGGGCGCCGGCGAGCACGACGTTGGTGTCCGGGACGGGTCGCAGGTCGAGCGGGTCGTCGAACAGGTCGGGTGTTCGGCCGGTCAGCATGGACAGTGCCATGCCGCCGAGGTACCCGCTGGTCGAGATGGCGGGGGTGTTGAAGTCGCCGTGCGCGTCCAGCCACAGCACGGCCAGGTCGCGATGGCGGCGCTGCAGGGCGGCGACCGCGGCGCGGGTGGTGGGGCAGTCGCCGGAGAGCACCAGCGGCCTGGCGGCCGACGCCACCGTGTCGAGGGCGGCCCGGTGCAACCGGCTCATCCGGGCGGCGACGGAGCCGGCAGGAAGGGCCGGGCGGGGCGCCTGGGCGGCGGTGTCGGGGATCGGGAACGCGGGGAGGTACTCGTCGAGGTGCCAGGGTGTGACGACCAGATCCCAGCCGCTGTCGGTGCCGTGGTCAGCCATCGGCTGTCTCTCCTTCGTTCCGGTTCGCGAGCAGGTCGAGTAGCCGTCGCAGTTCGGCGGCGCCGGCGTGCAGGTGCGCGGTGAGCTCGGCCCTGGCGTGGTCGGGGCCGTCGTGCAGCGCGTCGAGGAGCTGGCGGTGGTCGTCCGTGGTACGGCCGAGCTCGCGGCGGGAGCGTTCGGCCAACGCCAGGGCGAGGCGCTGTTCCTGCTGGAGCTGGCGGTGGAAGCGGCGCAGCCGGGGGCTGCCGGTGGCCGCGACCAGGGTGGCGTGGAAGAGCCGGTCACCCTCGAGCGCATCGGTGGTGTCGTCCCGCTCGAAGGCGCGTTCTATCCGGTCGACCAGGTCGGAGAGCTTCTGGTAGATCGCCGGATCGCGGTGCTCGGTGAGGGCGTCGACCGCGACCAGTTCCACGGCGGCGCGGGCAGCATAGATGTCGGCGACGTCGGGCCCGGTGATGTCCGCGACGATGATGCCGCGGTTCATCTGGTAGTGGACCAGGCTCTCGCCTTCCAGCGTCCGCGCGGCCTCGCGCAGGGTGCTGCGGGAGACACCGAGCTCGCCGGCGAGGGCGGCTTCACGCAGCGGGGTGCCCGGCGGCAGCCGGCCGGACAGGATGGCCTGCCGGATGGCCTCGGTGGCCTGCTCGGTGGTGCTCCGGCGCTGGATGTTCGCGCCCAGGCCGGAGATCGGGCTCGCCATGTCAGCAGCCCCTCCGGCGAGGCACGTCGGTGCTGTCCGCGAATCGATGCACGACCATGCCCTCCACGTTCGCTGTTCGCAGTAGGTTGTCATATTGTCCGGCAATCCGGCAAGAGGCGGCGCGCGGCCCGGTCGGACCTGGAGATCCGTTCGCGACGATGGGTGTGCGGGGAGTCCGACGGCGCCCGGGGCACGGCCGACCTGCATCGTGAACGCGACGTCGGATATGTTCCGACCGACACTGGAGGTTTCTGTGGCAAAGGGCTACTGGGTCAGCGTGTACCGCACCATTTCGGACCCTGAGAAGTTGGCCGCCTACAACAGCCTGGCCGGTCCGGCCGTCCGGGCTGCGGGCGGGCGGACCCTCGTCCGTGGCGGCCGGGTCGTCGCGCGCGACGCCGGGATCGCCGAGCGCGCGGTCGTGGTCGAGTTCGACAGCTTCGAACAGGCCGTCGCGGCACAAGAGAGCGAGGCCTACCAGGAGGCGCTGGTCGCGCTGTCCGACGGCGTCGAACGCGACTTCCGCATCGTCGAAGGCATCGAGTGACCGAACAGCGCCCTCCCGCTGAACGCCTTCGCTGAGGCGACGGCTGCCCGATCCCTCACCTTGTCCGTCGCCAGCGAAAGAGCAGCTACGGGTCGATGGCTGGCAACGGGCGGGGGAGTACGTGTCGATCGGGGTGTCCGTGCGACGCTTGCCCGCCCCGACGACCGGTGCCCCACTTGTCCTCGCCTCGACGGCCATGGCCATCCACAGTGGACACGCTGGTCGGGCAGATCGCCACGATCCGGTGTGGTTGCGCCGATTCCCGCGTCGAGACCGGTCGCCGAGATCGCGGCGAGCGGCGTGTCGGAGCCCCTGCTCGCACCACCCGAGTCGTCCTTTCGTTCGACCGGATCCCGCCATCCGTCGGGCTACGATTCCGCCGTGATCGACGGAACGGTCCCGAGCCGGCAGGCCGGGCTGCTGCTGGGGGCGCTGCGTCGCGCTGGGCTCGGAGAGGGCGTCCGGGCCCGGCTGCCGGAGTTGGCCGACGACGTGCTGGCAGACGAACTCGCCCGCCCGTCGACCTCCAGCGCGATCCAGCTGTGGCGCGAGTTCACCCTGCTGCCGGACGACACCTTCATCGACTTGTTTCCCGCCGGCACGCTGCCACTGGGCGCGTTCGGCGTCTGGGACTACCTCTACACGGCCGGCCACGACCTCGCCGACTCCATCCGGCTGGCCACCGCACACATCGGCAACCTGGCCGACCCCTCCGTCGAACGACTCGAACTCATCGAAGCCGACGGGCTGCTGAGGTTGCAACGCGCCAACAGCGTCCCCGGTGACCCGGACGTCGCGGCCGTGATCGAACAGTTCGCCATGCTGCTGTACCTGTCCCGCTCCCGCGACGCGACCGGCCGGATGCTGACCCCGGCGCAGGTCAGCTTCACCCAACGCGCGCCGCGCCGGCACGGCAACCTTGCCCGTGCTCTGGGCACGAACCGCATCGAGTTCGACGCCGAGTACAACTCGCTGACGCTGCGCAGCGACGACGGTCGGCTCGAGATCCCCCAGTTCCGGCCGGGACTGGGCGAGGTGTTGGGCAGGCACGCCGAGATGCTGCTCACCGCGTCGCGGCCGGTCCGATCCTGGCACGCCGGCTTCCGTACCGTGTTGCGGCGCAGCTTCGACGGCCGCGAGGTCTCTCTCGATGCGGTGGCGCGCCGGATGCGCATCAGCACCCGTACCCTGCAACGCCGGCTCGCCGAGCACCACACCACCTGGCGCGAGGAGGTGGAGGCAGCCCGCCGTGACGTGGCCACCACGCTGCTACGCGACAGCCCGCTGCCGGTCGCCGCGATCGCCGCCCGCGTCGGCTACAGCGACGTACGCACCCTGCGTCGCGCGGTCCACCGATGGCACGGCCGTTCGCCCAGCGCGCTCCGAGCAGCCTGATCGCGCCCTGGCACCAGCGGTGACCGCCGCCGTCCCGATCCGGTGCCGGCGGCGGTCACCCGGCGACTCACGCGCGGCGCCACAACTCCAGCGCCTCGTACGCCGGCTGCCACTGCGTCAGGTACGCCTGGTACGCCGGCTCGGGCAGCGGCGAGAGCATCGTGGCGCGTACCCGCTCGTCGGCCCCGTCCAACAGCCACGGCAGCAGCCGCGGCGCGTTCGGCCCGATCCGCTGCGCATGCACCTGACCGAAGTGCCCCCACTGCTCGGGCGTCAGGAAGGCCCCGATCACCGGCAGCGCCGCGCCTTCCTCGTGTTCGAGGTGACCGTTGAGGGCGGTGACCAACGCGTCGAGCAGGTCACCCACCGGCGCCTCCGGCTCGCCCAGCGCCGCCTCGATGTCCTGCAGGATCGGATCGATCGCGGCGTGCTCGGCCTCCATCGCATCCAACAGCGCCAACTCGTCCGGTCGGTCGACCAGCCGCTGCCGCATCGCCGGCCACAACGCGTCGTCCTCGGCCGTGTGATGGATGTGCAGGGAGGTCTTGAACAGGTCCCAGCCCACGGCCGTGGCGAGAACCCGTCGGGGCTCGTCACCGGCCTGGCCGGCGAACCGGGCCAGATGCGTCATGTCCCGGCGCAGCGCGTCGTGCATGGCGTACATCGCCGTCATGTCGAGAGTGCTCAAAGTCGTGTCCTTCAACGCTGCTAGGGAACCCGGTCAGCCCCAGGCGGCCCCGGCCGGCTCCTGGATGGTGGCGTTGAGGCGGTTGAACAGGTTGGTCACCGAGATGACCAGGATCAGCGCCGCCAGCTGCTTCTCGTCGAAGTGGTCGGCGGCCCGGCCCCACAGTTCGTCGCTGACCGCCTCGGACGACCGGTCGGCCAGCCGCGTCATCGACTCGGCCAACTGCAGCGCGCTCCGTTCCGCGTCGGAGAACCACGGCGCCTCCCGCCACGCCGCGACTCCCGCGATCCGCTCACTGCTGGTACCGGCCTTGATCAGGTTCTGGGTGTGGGCGTGCACGCAGGCGCTGCACCCGTTGATCTGGCTGGCTCGCAGCCCGACGATCTCCTGCAGTTCGGGCGACAGGCCGCCCTGGTTGACGGCCTTGAAGATGCTGCCGATGCCCTTCATGCCATCGGGCAGCACGAAGGCCGGGTTCTTCATTCTCGCGGGCATGCGTTCCTCACTTGCTGGATCCGGTCGACTGCGGGCCGGGAAATCCAGGCCCGCAACCGAACCGTAGAGCCAGGCGGAGCGCGCGAGGGAGGACCTCACACGCCAGCCACCGGACCCAACCCGCCAGGATTCCTGTCACTGGGCCGGTTCGTACGCTCAGGTCGAAGCTCACGCACGCGGGCTCGTGCCGCTGGGCGGGGCCGTGCCATTCCCGGCCGAGTGCCCGCGTCGTTCCCGGCCGAGTGTCGACCGTGCGGAACGCACCCGACGCCGACGAGGCGAGCGGACCCGTCGCCAGCACGAGCGGCCCCGGGCCCGTGACCGGCTCTACCCGGCGTCCTGCGCCTCGATCAGGTCGAGGTCGCGGACGCAGAAGCCGTGGTGCTCGAAGGTCTCGTTGAGCACGGTGCCGAGGCACTGCCGCACCGAGCGGCCCCGGGCGTACGGCGGCCAGACGTCGTCGTCGGGCACCGGTGCCGGCGCCGCGAGTTGCGCGGCGCTGACCTGGTCGAGCCAGGCCTGCAGCTCCGCGGTCTGCGCCGCACGCACGCCGACGATCTCGTCGAGGCTGGGATCGAGCGAGAGGTCGATCCCGTGCGCTTCGCGGTAGGGGTCGACGGTGGGACCGATGCCCATCGGCGTGAACAGCTCCGTCGAGCCCAGGCAGCAGCGGCGGAACCACGAGTCGTGGACGAAGACCAGGTGACGCATCGTCTGCACCGCCGACCACTCGTCGTTCACGCTGCGGCGCTCGATGCCCGGGGTGCGGCGGATCCGCTCGATCGTGGCGGTCCAGCCGGCGTGGAGCCGACGCGCTGCCTCGCGCAGGTCGGCAGGCTCCTCGGAGCGGATCAGCACCCGCACCGGATGGCGCCGGTCGAGCTCGGCCTCGACGTACTCGGTGACCTCGACACCGTTCACGACGAGGTTGGTGACCAGCCCGTCGATGACGGCATCCTGCATGACGACGCCGATCAGGCGTGCCCCGGTCAGATCGCACTCGCGGAATTCCGCTCCGTGCAGGTCTTCGTCCACATATCGCGTCATGCTCGGCATGCTAGGTCCGGGCACCGACAGGACGGCTGCCTGCGGCTCGATTCGGCCTCATGCAGGTCCTGACCGAGCGCGAGGAACGCGTGACCGTCCTGATCTTCTTCTCCCCCGGTGCCGCGACGGTGCGGGCAGGCGGAGATCCGTCGAATCTCCGGCCGGGTGGTCGGATCCGGACCGTTGCGTTCGTGGAACAGGTGAACGGCGCCGATCGAGGCGCCACACGCGAGACAAGGAGCCAGGCGATGACACGTCCGCGGTGTTCGCGCGACCCGAATCCGTCGCACCCGACTCGGGAGGCGTCGTGAAGCTGCTTCTCACCTCCGGCGGCGTCACCAACGAGAGCATCCGGGATGCGCTGGTCGATCTGCTGGGCAAGCCGATCGCCGCGTCCCGTGCGCTCTGCGTCCCCACGGCGCAGTGGGGTCAACCGATGCTCGGGCCCGTCTCGGTGCGCAACTTCGTCGTCGGCGAGCCCCCGTGGCACCCGATGACCGGCCTGGGCTGGGCGTCCCTGGGCGTCCTGGAACTCACCGCGCTGCCCAGTATCGGAGCGCAGCGGTGGGTGCCCTGGGTCCGCGAGGCCGACGCGTTGCTGGTCGACGGTGGCGAGGCGACGTTCCTGTACCACTGGATGCGGGAGTCCGGGCTGTCCGGGCTCATCGCGTCGCTACCGGAGACGGTCTGGGTCGGGCTCAGCGCCGGCAGCATGGTGATGGCACCGCGAATCGGGAGCGACTTCGTCAACTGGGCCGCCGCGCCGGACGACCGCACGCTCGGGGTCGTCGACTTCTCGATCTACCCGCACCTGGACCACGAACAGCTGCCGGACAACACGATGGCCGACGCGGAACGGTGGGCCGCCGACCTCGGCGGACCCGCGTACGCGATCGACGACCAGACCGCCATCACGGTCGCCGACGGCACGGTCGAGGTCGTCTCCGAAGGGCACTGGAGAGCCTTCCCCGCATAGCCGCCGACGCCTGTCAAAACGCCTCGGCGCCCGGCTCGTGCCCTCTCAGCTGGCCCGTACCAGCAGGGCGATCGTCGTGACGACGTAGTACCCGACGGCGACGACGGCGGCCGGGCGCATCGACCTGGCCTCGTCGCGCCCGAACCGCAGCATCAGGGCCCATGCGGCGATCCAGACGATGCCGGCGCTGAGCAGGTTGAACAGGCAGCACAGGATCGTCGCCCACCAGGCAAGGTCGGCTGCGTAGACCAACATGAAGGTGAGAAACAGCCCACCGGCCAGTACCAGCACGCCGACCGGTACCGAGAGCCCCTCGGCATCGTCGCGGCGGGTGTCCTGGCCGTCGTCCTGCCCGTCGGTCCGCGGCGGCGGGTGGAAGGGCGAGTCGGGAGCGGCCGTGGCTTGCGGGGCGGGCGCGCCTGTGGGCCGGTCCGACGCTTCGCCCGGGACCGGCGTCGGCCGCGCGGTGGCTGGGCGGCCGGCCGGCCGGCGATGCGGGGCACCGGCGTGGACCGCGAGGAGCGCGCCGTGGGCAACGGCGAACTCCGGCTGTTCGGTGACGATCGGCGGGATGCGCAGCGCCCGGTGCAGGGTACTGGCGACGAGCGGCATCCGGCTGGCGCCCCCGGTCAGGTACAGCGCGGCGCGCGGGGGCACCTCGAGCCCCGCGGTGGCCAGGGCCGCCCGGGTGGCGCGAACCGTACGGTCGATGAGTGGTTGCGCGATCGCGTCGAGCTGTTCGCGGCCGAGCGGCGCGTCGAGGTCCAACAACGGAACGTGCACGAAGGTCTGCGCGGATCGGGACAGCAGTTCCTTGGCGGTGCGTACCTGATCGAGCAGTTGGCGCTGGTGCCGCTGGTCGGCGGCGCTGGCCGGCTGACGCAGGCGCGTCCAGGCATCGGGGTCCCGGTGCCGGTAGGTGGCGTCCAGGTGGGCCAGGATGGCGGCGTCGATGTCGAGTCCGCCGGTGTCCGGCAGCCCGTCGGAGGCGAGGACCCGATCGGCGTGGACGACGGACACGTCGTGCGTCCCTCCACCCAGGTCGTACACGATCAGCGGTACGCCGGAGCCGGCGGCGCTGTCCGGCCGGTGCCGGTGCGCGGCGGCGATCGGCTCGGCGAGCAGGTGCGGCTCCGGCAGCCCGGCCCGTTGCGCCGCGTGCACGAGCACCTGCCGGCGCCGGGTGCCCCAGGCGGCGGGATGGGTGAGGACGACCGTACCGACGTCGCCGGGGGTGGACCGGTCGGCGTCCTCCGCGGCCCGGCGCAGTACCGCGGCGAACAGCTCCGGCACGTCCACCTCGGCGCCGAGCAGGACGCTGCCGTCGTCGATGCGGAGCTTCGGGTTCGGCTCCAACCGTTCCGGCGCGGCACCGGCCGCGTGCAGGGCGTCCCGCCCGACCAGCAGCGTCCCGGCGTCCTGCGCGAACACCGCCGACGGCAGCACCGGGGAACCGTCGAACAACAGCTGCTCGATCCGTCCGTCCGGCCGACGCAGCGCGGCGACGGTGTTCGACGTACCCAGGTCGATCGCCAGCGTCGCATCCGTCACGGCCGCAACCTACCAACGGCCCGCCCGATCACGCGCGGACGCCGGTGGTGCCTCGCCGGCCCGGTCGGCTGGCTGGACCGCGGCGTGCGCCGGCGTCGAGGAGTCACGGACCAGGCATCGCCTCGTGCGGCGACGAGTGCCGGGCCCGACCGGTCAGCCCTGGAGCCAGCGGTCGAACCAGGCGCGGGTGCGGCGCAGGAAGTCGAGCTGGTGGTTGCGTTCCTCGATCGAGTGGCCCTCCCGGGGGTAGACCACGAACTCGTGCTCGACGCCGAAGTGCCGCAGCGCCCGGTGCAGGTACACGGCCTGCCCGAGCGGGACGTTGGTGTCCTCGGCGCCGTGCAGGATGAGCACCGGGGTACGGATGCGGCCGGCGAAGGAGATGGGGCTGACCGCGTCGTGCGGGTGCGGCCCGGTGCCGGACCAGCCGGTACTGCCGCCGAGCGCGGCCTCGAACTGGCCGTTCTCCCCGGTCGCGGCGAGCATGCCCCAGTCGGTGACGCCGGCGCTGACCAGCGCGGCCCGGAACCGTTCGGTCTGGCCGACCGCCCAGGCGGCCATGAAGCCGCCGTGGCTCCCGCCCGCGATGCCCAGCCGGTCGGGATCGGCGATGCCCTCGGCGACGAGCCGGTCGATGCCGGCCAGGATGTCGGTCCACTCCTCCCCGCCGACCCGCCCCGCCACCCGGGCCGCGAACTCGTGCCCGCGGCCCTGGCCGCCGCGCGGGTTGGGCAGGAACACCGCGTACCCGGCGTCGGCGAGCCACTGCGCGCTCGGATGCCAGAACAGCTGGAGGCTGTCGGCGTACCGGCCGTACGGGCCGCCGTGCACGATGGTGACGAGCGGGAACGGTCCGTCCGCGGCGCTCCGGCCGACCGGCAGCACCAGCAGACCGTCCAGGTCCAGGCCGTCGGCGGCGCGGTAGGCGAGCGGCCGCTGGGTACCGAACGCGACACCGTCCAGTTCCGGCCGGGTGTCGGTGACCTGGCGCAGCGGCCCGGCGGGCGAGCCGACGTACACGTTCGTCGGCCGGTACCGGGCGCCGGTCAGCGCCGCGACCGTCGTCCCCGCGGGGGTGGCGGTGAGCGAGTCGAGGTGCCCAGGGTGTTGCGACAGCGGCGTCGGACCGTCGCGGTCGAGCCGGGCCAGGGTGGTGTTCAGCCCGTCGGCGAACACCACCAGCGGGGCGGCCTCGGTCTGCACCAGCTCGGTGGGGCACATCGGCAGACCGGCGGTCCGGTTGCGCCGCGCGCCACCGCCCACGGCCAGGTCGAACACGGCGGTACCGGCCGCCAGCAGCGGTGGGGTGAGGGCGAGGTACCCGAGGTGCCAACCGTCCTCGTCCGGCCACCAGGCGAGCGACTGCGCGTCGGCCTCGACCGGTCCGAGGTCCTCCGCGGCGCCGGTGGCGGGGTCGAACAGGTACACCCGCCCGGTGCGGGGACCGTAGTCGAGGTCGGCGCTCGCCTGAGTGAGTACGGCGAGCGGGCCGCCGTCGGGTCGCTGCCGCAGCTCCACGACGTGCCGGTCGACGAACACCGGCGGCGTGGTGAGCTGGCCGGTACCCAGGTCCAGCAGCCGCAACCGGCTTCGCGGCTCCCGCGCGCCGACCACGATCGCGTCGTCGCGGTCCCGGGCACGGCGGACGTCCTGTTCGGTGGGCTCGTCCTCGGCCAGCAGCGCGACCAGCTCGGGATCGCCCAGCGGCAGGTGATCGACGATGCCGGTGGGCCAGTCGGTCACCGCGGTCACGGCGCCGCCGGCGAGGGTGAGCCGGTGCACCTGCGGAACGCCGCGCTCGGCCCGATCGGACAGGAAGTACAGCGTGCCCGAGTCCGCCGACCAGCGCGGCCGGGACTCCGTCGCCGTGTCGGCGGTCGCCCGACGCCACCTGACCTCGCCGTCGAGGTCGGTGAGCCAGAGCTCGGTGTCGAGGTGGTCACCGGCCCGGCTGCCGGGCGCGAGAACGTAGCACAGCAGCCGCCCGTTCGGGGCGAGCGCCGGGTCCTGCGGTACGCGACCATCAACCACGAGCTCGGCGGTCAGACCTGTCATGCGCCCAGTCTGCCCACGCCCCCGGCACACCACGCAAACGAGTTTGCCGCGGGCCGCGCGGCGGGTTTCCGGGCAGCTCGTCGCCGGCCACTCGGCGTGAAACTGCCGCTTCCCACGCGTACCGCGCGGCGGTTCGTCCCGAACTCTCCAGCCGACCCGAGCCGCCGCTCGACGAATGCCCCTCGGACCGGCGGATCATCCGGGTGTCGGTGACGGGGCGAACAGCCTGTCCAGGTACTGGTCGATCGCCGTCAGGGCGTCGCGGGGCCGGAGGACGCCCATCTCGAGGAGCGGGGTGAAGCCGGTGAGGGCAAGCAGCAGGTTCGTCTCCACGGTCGGGTCGCGGTCGGCGGTGATGTGGCCGTCGGCGATGGCTCGCCGGACCAGCTTCGCGACCTGGGTACGACCGTGCCGCAGGCCGTCGCGCGCCCTGCTGCGGGCATCGTCGTCGTGCAGCGCGGTCAGCACGTACGCCGCCTGTACCCGGCTCGCGGTCCGGGCGTCCGGCCCCAACGGCAGCATCTCGACCAGCAGGGCCCGCAGCACGTCGCGGGGATGTGGGGCGTCGCCGAGCTCGTGCAGCCGCCGGGTGACCCGACCGGCGGTCTGCTCGGAGACCAGGTCCACGGCGAAGTTCAGCAGTTCCGCCCGCGAGGGGAAGTAGTGCTGCAGCTGTCCGAGCGAGATGCCGGCCTCGGCGGCGACGTCTCGCAGCGACAGCTGCAGGATTCCGTCCCGATCGACGACGCGCCACAGCGCTCGGGCGATCCGGTCCCGGCGCTCGTGCTGGTCCACCTGTTTCGGCATGCGCGCTTCCCCTCGACGGCGCATTGCAATACACCTGACACAATACAGCCGACTTGGAGCCTGGGCGCTCGACGCGTGTACGCACGATGCCGGCGCGACCCTGCCGCTGACGGAGTGGGGGTTGCCGGCTGGCATCACGCCCGCGGTGGCTGGCGGGCGCGGCCGGAGCGGAAGGGGGCGGCTACCGCGGGCGGGTGCCGACGGCCGGGGCGGGGGTGGTCGGGTCGGTGCCGAACGGGTAGACGCGGCGCAGATCGGTGAGGGTCTCGATCAGGCCGTCGATGTGTTCGTCGGTGTGCCCGTTGTTCAGGATGAGCCGCAGCACCGCCTGGTTGCGCCGGGTCACCGGGTAGCTGAACGACGGTACCTGGTAGCCGCGGGCGAAGCAGGCCCGGCGCAGCGCCATGGAGGTCCGCTCGTCGCCGACCTGGATCGAGGTGAAGAAGGTCGGCGTGTCGTTGATCGGCAGACCGGCGTCGATCAGCTTCTTGCGGAAGTCGACCACCTTGCTCAGGTAGGTGTCCACGATCTCGGGCTCGTCGACGGTCAGCAACTTCATGATGTAGCTGGTGGCTGCGGCGGCCGGGGGAAGCATGGCGGCGGTGAACGCGGCGGTGCCGGAGTGGGTCTCGAGCATCAGGATGTCGTCGTCGGAGCCGACGATGGCGCCGCCTTCGAGGCCGACCGCCTTCTTCATCGACACCATGACGAACGTCGCGCGCTTCAGTCCGGTGTACTCGAAGGCGAACGGCCGGTGCGACGGGCCGTACACCAGCCAGCCGTTGGCGTCGTCGACGTAGCTCATCGCGCCGTGCCGTTCGCAGACGTCGATGAGCTGGTTCATCGGCGCGACCGAGCCGTCCACCGAGTACACGCTCTCGAACACGACGACGACGCGCTTGCCGGACAGGTCGCTCAGGACCCGGTCGAGGTCGGCGCAGTTGTTGTGCTTGAACGAGAACAGCCGGTCGCCGTAGGTGAGGTGTTCCAGGCCCTTCCACAGGCTCCAGTGGCTGTCGCGATCGAGGACGAACACGACGTCGGTGTTGTCGATCTCGACGCCCTTGGTCACCGAGAGGCTGTGCGTCATCGCGTGGCAGAACCCGATGTTCGCGAGCAGTCCGCTGGCGAAGCTGACCGCGCGTTGCCGGCCGGCCAGCGCGGCGATCCCGCGTTCCATCTCCTGGTGGGCGTACGTGAGGCCCTGCCCGGCGGTGAACCGCGAGCCGCCGATGGCCAGGCCGTACCGCTGGGCGCCGGTGCAGAAGGCCTGCATCACGTCCGGGCGGTTGTGCAGGTTGAGGAAGTTGACCGCGGCGAAGTTCGTGATCTCCTGCCGGGACACGATCGTCGGCCCCACCGGCGAGTCCGCGATGCTCGGTTCGTCCAACCCGAGGGAGCGGACGCTCTGCGCGAACGACGAGAAGTCCCACTTGTTCTGGGTGAGCTGCGGCGAGGTCATCAACTGCTCCCGGGGAATGTCGACAGCGGTACGCCCGTACCCGGCCGGACTGTACCGGCGCGAGGGGTAGCGGCCCGGATGCTGGCAGTAAGTGACCGCGGGTTCCGCACCTCGACGCCGGAGCGTGAGCGCCGGTCACCGTGCGGTCACCCGGCCGGCAGCATGTTGCCAGCACCGTTGTGGTCGGTGTCGTGGGCTGCCTACCGTCAGCCATCCCTCATCCGTTGGCGAGCGGGCGAACGCGCCGCCGCCAGGAGACCAGAGAGGTCGTTGGCCGTGCCGACACTCACGATGGATGCCGAAACGCGTACCGCGATCAAGGACCTGGTCTGCGACATCCTGGAGATCGAACCCGACGAGGTCACCGAGACCAGCCTGTTCAAGGAGGACCACGGCGCGGACTCGTTGCGCGCCATCGAGATCCTCGCCTCGCTGGAGAAGCGGTTCAAGGTCGTCATCGACCAGGCCGAGCTGTCCCGGATGGTCAACCTCGAGGGCATCCACGCGGTACTGACCGAGGCCGCGAACGGGTGACCGGTCGTCCGACCTGCTGACCGGCCGACGAGCGACGAACCGAGGTGGCGACGATGGCGACGACCAGGAACGCGGACCGTCGGGTCGTCGTCACCGGCCTGGGCGCGGTGTCGAGCGTCGGCATCGGCGCCCACCGGTTCGGCGCCAGCCTGCGGGCGGGCCGCAGCGGAGCCAGACCGATCTCCGCCTTCGACACCACCGGGTTCGCGCATTCGGTGGGCTGCGAGGTGACCGGTTTCGACCCGGCGGCGTGGCTGACCAGGTTCCGGGGCGGTAAACTCGGCCGGGCCACCGAGTTCGCCGCCGCCGGTGCCCGGATGGCGGTCGTCGACGCCGGCCTGCGCGACGAGGACACCCGGCGACGGTTCCTGGTCTCGGTCGGTACCACCGACGGCGAGTCCCGCGACCTGGACCGGCTCACCGAGCTGACGGTCGCCGGCGGCGGCACGTCCGGTACCGCGACGATCGCCCGGCGGATACCGGCGAGCCGGTTGTCGACGGCGATCGCGCACGAGCTCGGGCTGGTCGACGCGGAGACCGTCACGCTGGCCACCGCCTGCGCCGCCGGCAACTACGCCATCGGCTACGGCTGCGACGCGATCCGCAGCGGCGAGGTCGACTTCGCGCTGTGCGGCGGAGCGGACGCGTTGTGCCGCAAGACGTTCGCCGGGTTCTACCGGCTGGGTACGATCGCGCCGGCGCGCTGCCAGCCGTTCGACGCCGAGCGGCAGGGCATCCTGACCGGTGAGGGTGCCGGGATCCTGCTGTTGGAGTCGCTGGCCTCCGCCCGCTCCCGCGGTGCCCGGATCTACGCGGAGGTCCTCGGGTACGGGCTCAACTGCGACGCCGACCACCAGGTCGCGCCCAACCTGGACAGCGTGGCGCGGTGCATGCGGCTGGCGCTGGCCGACGCCGGCATCGAACCGGCCGAGGTGGACTTCATCTCGGCGCACGGCACCGGTACCCGGGCCAACGACGTCACCGAGAGCCGGGCCATCCACCAGGTGTTCGGCGAGGCGCCGCCCCGGACCGTGTCGATCAAGTCGATGATCGGGCACACCATGGGCGCTGCGTCCGCGCTGGCCGCCGTCGGCTGCTCGCTCGCCATCGCGGACGGCTTCATCCCGCCCACCATCAACCATGTGCGTACCGACCCGGAGTGCGACCTCGACTGCGTACCGAACGAGGCGATCGACGCGGAGCTGCGGGTGGTGCAGAACAACGGGCTGGCGTTCGGCGGCAACAACGCCGTGGTCGTGTTCGGGAGCGTCCGATGAGCGCCCGGATCGCCGGTATGGGCGCGGTGTGCAGCGTCGGTGGCACCGTCGCGGAGACCTTCGACGCGCTGTGCGCCGGCCGCAGCGGGCTGCGTCCGCTCGTCGGCTTCGACCCGAGCCGGTACCGGGCGCGCTCGGCCTACGAGGTCGCCGACCGCGCCCCGGGTACCGATCTGCCCTACCGTGCCACCCACCTGCTGGAGACGGCGATCGCGGAAGCGGTACGCCAGGCGGGCATCGGCGACGACCTCGCCGCGGTGCCGGTCCTGGTCGGTACCGGGCTGCGCGAGCTCCGGTCGGTCGAACTGTGGTGGCGGGACGGCCTCGGGGTCGATGCCACCCGGCTGCACTTCGGTACCGCGCTGCGGGAACGGTTCGGCGCGACCGACGTGCACACGGTCGCCAACGCCTGCTCGGCGTCGCTGCACACGCTCGCGTTGGGCGCCGACCTGATCGACGCGGACGAGGCGGACACCGTCGTCGTGGCCGGCGTCGACGTGCTGACCGAGAGCATGTTCGGGTTGCTGGACCGGTTCAACCAGGAGCCACCGGACCGGGTGCGGCCGTTCGACCGCAACCGCCGCGGCGTACTGATGGGTGACGGCGCCGCCGCGGTCGTGCTGCGCCGCGATCGGGACGGCGACGAACCGGCGCCACTCGTCCGGCTGCGGGCGGTCGGGCTCAACTGCGACGCCACCCACGTCACCGCACCGGATCCGCGCGGAATCGCCGCCGCCATCACGCAGGCGCACCGGGCCGCCGGTCTCAAGGCCGCCGACGTCGACCTGGTTCTGTTGCACGGCACCGGTACCGTGCTCAACGACGACGCGGAGTCCGCCGCCATGACGGCCGCCTTCGGGGAGCACGTCGGCTCCCCGGTGATGACCGCGATCAAGTCGATGACCGGGCACACCTCCGGCGCGTCCGGACTGCTCGGCGTCGTGGTGGCGACCGAGTCGCTGCGCTCCGGTCTGGTTCCGCCGACACCGGGGCTGGACGACCCGGCGGAGCCGGCACTGTCGTTCCGGTTCGCGGGCGGCGCGGCGCAACGCCCGGTCGCGATGTCGGTGGCTCAGGTCAACGCGTTCGGGTTCGGCGGGGTCAACGCCGTCGCGATCCTGGAGCGGCGGCCATGAGCGCCGCGCCGCAGACCCGGCCCGGCATGGCGATCACCGGCGTCGGCCTGGCCGTACCCGGGGTCGACGATCCGGCCGACCTGCGCACCGGTGGCTGGCAACCGACCGCGCCTGCGGTGGATCCGGCGGCCCGGCTCGGCCGGCGCGGCCTGCGGTACAAGGACCGCGCGACCCAGTTGGCCCTGTGCGCCGCGCGAGACGCCCTGGCCGACGCGCTGGTACTCACCGAGGACGGGCCGACGGTGGACCCGGAGTCGGTCGCGGTCGTGGTGTCGTCCAACCTCGGCAACCTGGACACGGTCTGCCGGGTCGCCGACACCATCGGTGCCGAGGGCGTCTCCGGAACCAGCCCGATGGATCTGCCCAACGCCTCCAGCAACGTCATCGCCTCGTCGGTGGCGATCCGCTTCGGCCTGCGCGGGCCGAACCTGACCGTCTGCAACGGGGCGCCGTCCGGCCTGGACGCGGTGCGCTGGGCCACCCGCCTGATCGCCGCCGGTCGCGCCGAGCTCGCCGTGGTCGTCGGCGTCGAGACCGACAACGAGGTGGTACGCCGCCTGCTCGGGCCGGGGCCGCACTTCGATGGTGCCGCTGCCGTGGTGGTCGAAGCGGCCGGGCCGGCCGCCGCGCGCGGGATCGCGGCGCGCGCCGAACTCGGCCGGTACGTCCGTGCCGCCGACCTGGCCGGGTGCCTGCGCGAGCTGGGGCCGGAGCCGCCCGAGACCAGCTGGTGCCTGCCGGACGGGCTGGCCGACGAGCCGCTCACCGGTGCGGTGACGCGGATCCCCGACAGCGCGGCCGCCACCGGCGTACTCCAGTGCGTCGTGGCGGCCGTCCGGGCCGACGCCGGTACCGTGCGTGCCGTCGCGGGATCGCGGCACGGCGCCGGCACCGCGGTACTCGAACTGCGACCCGCCGGAGCGGTGCCGGCCCGCACCGCTCCGGCGGGGCACACCGTGGCGGCGGCCGGATGACCTCGCCCGTCACCAGGCCGGCGCCACCGGCCGCCGACGACGCGCCGGTACGCGTGGTGTGCCGGCGCGGCGCGACCGACCGGTCCGGGCGACCGATCCTGCTGCTGCACGGCCTCGCCGACAGCGACGCGGTCTGGGAGCCGCTGCTGCCCGAGTTCGGCCCGGACGAGCAGGTGTGGACGGCACGGCTGCCCTGGCGCGGCGAGGGGGTCGCGGACTGGAGCCACCGCCGGGACCTCACCGGCTGGATCGCCGACGCGCTCGACGCCGTACCGGGGGACGGCTGCGTCGTCGTCGCGCACTCGCTGTCCGCGATCGTGCTGCTGGACCTGATCGGGCAGCGGCTGGCCGCGGGCGCCGACCCGTTCACCCGGTACCGGATCGGCGGGCTGGTGCTGGTGGCGCCGTTCTTCCGGCCCCGGCCGGCGGACTTCGACTGGTCGGTGCTCTCGTACTACCTGGACAACTTCCACCAGATCCTCGCCGAGGGCATCCGCGTCCGGGCCGGCCACCGCACCACCGCCGAGACGCGGGCCGACATGGCCCGCTACCTGCGCGACCGGATCGGGCCGTACGCCTGGGTCCGGTTCTTCGAGACGTTCCTGCGGATGCCGCTGCTGCCGCTCGACCGGTGCACGGTGCCGTGCCTGGTCGTCGGCGGCGGCCGGGACTTCGCGGCGCCGCCGGACGGCTGCGCCGCGCTCGCCGCGGGGCTTCCCGCCGGCACGCTGCACCTGATCGACGGCTGCGGCCACTTTCCGATGTTGGAGGCTCCGGACCGGCTGGCGACCCAGATCGGGTTGCTGTGCGCATCGGCCCGGGGCGGCGACCCGACCACCTCACCTCACCGACTGGAGCACGGCCGATGACCTCGAGCCCGACCGACATCGCCGGCAAGGCGGTCCGCGAGACCGACAGCACGGTGCTGCTGACGCCCCGCTACGAGGGCACGAACATCTGTACCTGGATCGGTTTCAAGCACGTCAACTACCTGGTGGAGGAGGCGGTGCTCGCGCACTTCCGCAGCGCCGGCGTCTCCGCCCGCGATCTCTACGAGGAGTACGGGGTCGGCCTGGACCTGGTCGAGCTGGACACCCGGGTGCTGACCGCGCTGCACGCCGACGACCCCGCCCGGGTCACGGTACGGCCGGTGGACGGCGACGGTGGTGGTGCGCTGCGGTTCCGGGTCGGCATCGAGGTCGAGCAGCGGGACGGCGCCACCATCAGGGCGGCGAGCTCCAAGGTGGCGGTACGGCTGCGCCGGGCGGACGACGCCACCGACGCGCCGCCGGTGCCGGGCGGTCTGGCCGGCCACGTGGCCGACAGCCTCGGTGCCGGCGAACCGGTCGACGTCGCGGTACCGCCGCCCGGCGGGACGCGGCTGGCCGACGGTCGCGGCGGCACCGACGACCCGGTTCTCGCGCCGCTGCTGGCGGACCGCAACGCGTTCGGCTGGAAGTGGCGGATCCCCTACTTCTACTGCCACTTCAGCGAGCGGCTGCAGCTGTCCGGGTACCTGCGGCAGCTGGAGGAGGTCGTCGACCTGTTCCTGGCCGACCGCGGCATCTCGATCCGGGACATGCTCACCGACCGGCAGTGGATCCCGGTGGTACCGCACTCGGCGATCAGGATCCTCGGCGAGGCACTGATGGAGGAGGACCTCTACACCGTCTACACGGTCGACGAGGTGTTCAAGGACTTCACCTACCGCTCCACGATGGACTGCTACGTGCTGCGGGACGGTGCGTTGCGCCGGATGGCCACCGGCACCATCACCCACGGGTACGCCCGGATCCGGAACCGCCGGGACTGGAGCCTGGTCGACTTCGACGACCGGGTCCACCGCGCGCTGGCCGGACCCGGGTCTCGCTGAGCGGATCGTTGGTCGCCGACCGAAAACCCGGCGGTGAGGAGGATGCGATGGTCGACGTGGTGATCACCGGCCTGGGTGCGGCGAGCCGACTGGGCATCGGTGTCGACGCCCTCTCCCGGGGCATGGCCGAGGTGCGGTACGCGCCCCCGGAGCCGATCGCGGATCCGGGCGCGCGCGTGCCGGTACCGCTGTTCTACCGGCTCCCGGACGAGCAGCTGCCGCCCGGACCGGACGAGGCCCTCGGCCTCCCGGTCGGCCGGGCGAACCTGCTGGCGCTCGACAGCGCCCGGCAGGCGACCCGGTCGGCCCGCCTGGTACCGGACCCGGACACCCGCGTGTCGGTCCTGATCGGCAGCTCGGTCGCCGACGTGCACGTGGTCGAGCGGTGGCGTACCGACGGGTACCCGCAGCGGTCGCGGTGGGTGCCGGTGTTCTCGGCCGCGTCCGCGATCGCCGCCGACCTCGGCGCCGACGGTGGGGCGGTGAGCCTGAGCAACGCCTGCTCGGGCAGCGGGTACGCGCTGGCGATCGGCGCCGACATGATCGCCGCCGGCGAGACCGACGTGGTCGTCGCCGGGGGCATGGAGACGTACTCGCGGGTCGCGCTGGCCTGCTTCAACCGGCTGGGCGCGCTCGACCCGAACGGGATCCGGCCGTTCGATCGGCACCGCGCCGGCTCGATCCTCGCCGAGGGCGCCGGCTGCCTGGTACTGGAGTCGGCCGAGCACGCCCACCGGCGGGGCGCGCCGGTGCTGGCCCGGCTGCTCGGCTCCGGCTGGAGCTGCGACGGCCACCACGCCACCGCACCCGACCCGACCGGTACCCAGATCGCCCGGGCGATGCGCGCCGCCCTCGACGACGCCGGCGCGACGCCCGACGACATCGACTTCCTCGTCCCGCACGGCACCGGCACCGAACGCAACGACGCGACCGAGAGCGTCGCCATGGCCACCGTGTTCGGTGACCGGCTGGCGAAGATCCCCCTGTACAGCCTGAAGGCGCTCATCGGGCACACCGGCGGCGCGTCCGCGGCGCTGGCCGTGGCCGCGGCGGTGCTGTTCTGCCAGCAGGGCTGGCTGCCGCCCAACGTTCCGGTGGCCGAACCGGACCCGGACTGCCCGGTGTTGCTGCCGGCCGACCGCACCCCGCTGCCCGGCCGCACCGGCATGGTCAACGCGTACGCGTTCGGCGGCAACAACATGTCCCTGATCGTGGCGGGGGGCGAGTGATGGATCCACTGCGCGACAACGACCTCGTGGTCTCCGGTATCGGTGCGGTGCTGCCGCCGGCGGAGGCCGCCGACGAGTCCTGGTTCGACCACCGGGTCGAGCTGGGCCGGCGCAGCTACAAGTACCTGCCGCGGTCCGGGCAGTACGTGCTGGCCGCGGCGAAACGCGCGCTGGCCGACGCGGGCACCACCATGGCGACCGTGCCCGAGGAGCGGCGCGCCGTCGCGATCGGCTGCAACAACGCCACCGCCCGCATCCAGGACGAGTTCGACCGTACCGTGCTGGAACACGGCGCGGACCTGCTCAGCCCGGCGTCGGCCGCGTACTTCTCGGTCAACCTCGTCGCCGGCCGGGTCGCGATGGAACACGCCGCGCGGGGCTTCAGCCTCGCCCTGCACAGCCCGACGGTGGCCGGCCTGGAGGCGATGCAGTGCGGGCTGCGCGCGGTGGCGCGCGGCCGGGCGGACGTGCTGCTCGCGGGCGCGACCGAGGAGCCGCTGCCGCCGGCCGAGCCCGCGGCGCGGCGGTCCGCGGACGGCTCGGTGGCGCTGTACTTCGAGCGGGCCGGCGCGGTCGCCGACCGGGGCGGCCGCTGGTACGGGCGATGCACGGTGCGCGGCTGCTACCTGTCGCCGGAGCTCACCGGAGGCACCGCGCGGGCCGGGCGAATCATCGCCGCGTCGATACCCGGCCCGGCGGAGCCGCTGCCGGTACGACTCGTCGCCGAGGCCTCGCCGGTCGCCGACGCGGTGGCAGACTGCCTCGCCGCGCTGGGCTACGACCCCGTGCTCCGCTTGCCCACCCGCGCCGGCTGCCTCGACGCGGTGCGCGCGGTCGCCGACGCGCTCCGGACCGGCACCGGCCCGTGCCTGGTGGTCGGCTGCGCCGCGGAGGGCAACGTGACGCTGACCCGCATCGACGCCGGCGGCGCGGAACGCGGCCGGGCGGTACCGGTGTCGGCGGAGGCGGCGTCGTGAGCGCCCGGACGATGCCGGTGGTGTCCGCATGGTCGGCGGTCTCCCCGTACGGCGTGGGCCGGACCGCGTTCGTCGAGGGGATCCGGGCCGGGCGCGCGGTCGCCGCCGGCGCGAGCGAACCAGACCTGCCCGGCGTGGTGGTACCCGGCTTCTCGGCGCGGGAGGTGCTGGGGCGCAAGGGAACCAGGTCGATGGACCGGACCACCGCGCTGGCCGTCGCGGCGATCGGGCAACTCGCCGACGAGCGGGCCGGCCGCGGCACCGCGTTCGGCCCGGGCACCGCCCTGGTTCTCGGCACCACCACCGGAAGCGTGCAGTCGATGATGGACTTCACCCGCGACTCGCTGGTCGAGGAGCGGCCGTACTTCGTCGATCCGGCCCGCTTCCCGAACACGGTGATGAACTGCGCGGCCGGCCAGTGCGCGATCTGGCACCGGCTCACCGGCCCGAACACCACGATCGCCGGCGGCCGTGCCTCGGCGCTGTCGGCGCTGAGCTACGCCCGCCGGCTGCAGCAGGCCGGGCGGGCCAGCGCGGTGCTGTGCGGCGCCACCGAGGAGGCGTCGCCCTGGCGCACCCGGCTGGACCGCTACGCCGGCGGCGACGCGCACCGGCTCGGCGAGGGCTGCGCCGTGCTGTTGCTGGAGCCGCCGGACACCGCGGAGCGTGGCCAGGCCGACGTGCTGGCGATCCGGCTGGGCGTCTGCCACGACGGCGACGTGCGGTCCGCGCTCGCCGCCTGCCTGCACCGCGCGATGGCCGATGCCGGCATCCGCGCGGCCGACATCGGCGTGGTCGCGCCGAGCCAACCCGGTTCGGTACCGGGCAAGCAGGAGGAGGCGGCGCTCGCCGACCTGGTCGGCGAGCACGGGCCGGCGGTCATCCGTACCACCGAACTGATCGGCGACGCGGGGGCGGCGACCGGGGCACTGCAACTGGCCGCGGTGCTCGCGGCGCCACCGGCGGATCCGGCGGCCCGGGTCGCGTTGGTCACCACCGTCGACGTCGACGGCGTGGTCGGCTGCGCGCTGCTTCGACACCGGGAGGGCCGGGCGTGACCGACGGCGGGCAGGCAAGGGAACTACTGGTGCTGCGATTCGACAGACCGAATGCGAAGAAGGGTGACGAGATGGCTACCACCACTCAGCTCGACCGGGAAGAGGTTCGCGCGCTGGTCGCGGACGCGCTCGACGTGGACGTCGAGGACGTGACCGACACCGCGGACTTCATCGACGACCTCGGCGTGGACTCGCTGATGGCGCTGGAGATCATGGTGCGGCTGGAGAAGAAGTACGGCTTCAAGCTGGCCGAGTCGGAGTTCAAACGCATCAACAACTTCGACACCGCGTTCCGCATCCTGACCGAGAAGATGTCGACGGCATGAGCACCCCGGGCGTCGTCGAGGGCACGAGCCGGGCGGTGGCCGCCGAGCTCGTCGTACGGTCGGTATCGGCCGGTGACGGGCGATCGCGCGCCCGCGCCGTCACCGAGCTGACCCTCGATCCGGCCGAACTCGTCTTCCAGGGGCACTACCCGGGGTTTCCCATCTTTCCCGGCGTGTGCCTGATCGAGTGCGCGCACCGCAGCGCCGTGGCGGCGTTCGGCGACCACCTCGGCGCCGGCCAGCTGGCGGCGGTCGAGTCGGCGCGGTTCACCGGTCCGGCCTACCCGGGTGACGTGCTGACGTTCGAGGCCGAGCTGCGCGGCGGCGACGACTGGCAGGTTCGGGTCACCGCCCGTACCCCGCGCGGCGAGTCGGCCCGCATCCGGCTGCGCTACCCGGGGGGCACGCCGTGACGATGTCGGTTCCGCAGATCGTGGCACGGATCCCGCACCGGGCCGGGATGCTGCTCATCGACCGGGTCCTGGAGCTGGTACCCGATCAGCACGTACGGGCGGTGAAGGCGGTCAGCTTCGCCGAGCCCTGGTACCAACGGCTCCGCACCCCGCTGACCGACGACGACCTGGCCTACCCACCGGCGCTGCTGCTGGAGTCGTGGAACCAGGCCGCCGCCGTGCTGGCCACCGCCGAGCGGCCGAACACCGACGTACGCCGCGGGCTGGTGATGATGCTGGGCAGCGCGACCGGCATCCGGTTCGCCCGCCCGGTACGGCCGGGCGAGCTGCTCGAACACCGGGTGAGCCTGGTGCGCCGGATCGGCGACACCATGATCTTCGCCGGTGACACCACGGTGGGCGGCGAGACCGCGATGACCGTGGACAGTGTCGTACTGGCGCAACGGCCGGCTGCGCGGCTGGTGGACACGGCGCCGGCCGGACAGGGAGAGAGATGACGGTACGGCTCGGGAGGGCAACCATGTGGCAGACGGTGCTGGGTGTGACCGTGGCGTCGGTGCTCACCCTGATCGGCGCGCTGCACGTCAACTGGGCGTTCAACCCGTGGCCGTTCCGGTCGGCACGCGGCTTCGTCGACAACGTGCTGGGCGGCGGCGAGGACATGGCGGTACCGCCGTGGCCGGCGACGGTCGCGGTCGGCGTGCTGCTGCTCGCCGCCGGCTACCTGACCCTGACCGCGGCCGGTGTCGCACCGACCGTGCTGGCGCCGGACTGGCTCTACCGCATCGGTGCCGGCGTCGTCGCGCTGGTCCTGCTCGTCCGCGGCTTCGCCGGTCCACTGCTCAACCGTGGCGCCGTACCGCAGTTCGTGCGCTGGAACCTCGTCCTCTACTCACCGCTGTGCGTCGTGCTCGGGGCAGCGGTGGCCCTGCTGGTGATCACCATGTCCCGCAAGGCATAGCGGCCCCGCCGGCGGCGTCAGCCGCAGCCGCCGGCGTGCCCGGCGTCCGGACCCGCTGCGGCGGCGACCAGGACGGCCGCGCCGGTGTCCGGCTCGGGCTTGGTGTCCGGATCAGGTCTCGTGCCCTGCTCGGGCCTCGTGGCCGGCTCGGGGCTCGTTTCCGGTTTGGCCGGCGTCGACGGGTGCAGCGCCGCGACGAACGGGCGGACCCGGTCCACGCCCCAGTACCGGTCGTGGCCGGTGACGAAGTAGGGCACACCGAACACGCCGTCGGCGCAGGCCGAGCGCAGACAGTCCAGCCCGCGCCGGCGGATCCGTCGATCGTGGACCGCGCCGGCCAGCAGCGCCCCGTCCACCCCGATCCGGTCGCCGAGCGCCGCGACCGTGCCGGGGTCGCTGAGGTCGTCGCCGCGTTCCCAGCGCGCCCGGTACGCCTCGTCGACGAAGGCAGGGCCGGCGTCGCGCTCCGCGGCGACCAGGTAGGCCAGATGCGCGACCTCCCAGTGCGGTGCGCGATCCACCGGCCACGCCGGTCGCAGCGCACGCTCGGCGGCCAGCCGCCGTACGTCCTGCAGGATGTAGAGGCTCTTGGCCCGCGACATCGGCACGTACGGCAGCTCGTCGTCGGTCTCGGCCAGCAGCCGGGTGAAGTCCTCGTCGGGCTCCCAGAACGGGATCCACTCGACCTCGCCCAACACCTCCGGATGGCGGTCGAGCAGATCCCGGTAGGCCAGCCAGGAGTACGGGCTGCGCAGCGAGAAGTACCACCGGGGACGGGACACGGAGCCTCCAGTTCAGATGGTGACGCCACCGTCGATCTGCAGCACCGCACCGGTGATGTACGCCGCGCGCGGCTGCGCCAGGTACCCGACCAAGTCGGCGACCTCCTCGACGGTGCCGAACCGGTTCAGCGCGATCATCCCGAGCATGCGCTTGCGTACCTGCTCGGTCAGCTCGGCGGTCATGTCGGTCTCGATGAACCCGGGCGCCACCGCGTTCACCCGGATCCCGTACCGGCCGACCTCCTTGGCCAGCGACCGGGTGAACCCGATGATCCCGGCCTTCGAGGCCGAGTAGTTCGACTGGGTCGGGTTGCCGTAGACGCCGGCGGCGGACGAGATGTTGACCACGCAGCCGCGCTTGCGCTTCATCATCCCGAAGATCACGGAGCGGCAGACGTTGTAGACCCCGTCCAGGTTGACCCGCAGCACGTCGGACCAGTCCTCGTCGGCCATCAGCAGCAGCGGGTTGTCCCGCACGATCCCGGCCGAGGTGACCACCGCCTCGATCGGGCCGAGCGAGTCCTCGGTCTCGTCGCACCAGCGCCGCACCGCGGCCGCGTCGGTCACGTCGACCTGCGTGGCCACCACCCGCGAGCCGGACTCGGCCGCGAGCTCCTGCAACTGCTTCGCCTCGTCCGCCCGGGACCGGTAGCAGAAGGCCACGTCGAAGCCGTCCCGCGCCAGCCGCTGCACGACCGCCCGGCCGATCCCCCGGGAGCCACCGCTGACCACGGCGACCCGCGGCTCGTCAGCTGTCACGTCGTCCTCCGTCACTGCGCCCGCCCGGCGGGTACCGGCGTCGATGAATCGGTGTCTCGCAGGGCGAGCACCGAGCTCGCCACGGTCAGGACGAGCTCGCCGTCACACCGGCTCTCGCCCTCGAAGAACAGCGCGTCGGCGACGTGCCGCGCCAGCCGTACCCGGTGTTCGATCACGTCACCGGGGAAGACCGGTCGGCCGAACTCGGCCTCGGCGACGCTGACGAACAGCATCGTGCGGCCCGCCGCGTACCGCGCGGCGAGGATCCCGCCGGCCTGGCCCCAGGACTCCATCAGCAGCGGACGCGGGTACGCGGCGGACGCGCCGTCGGGCAGCCCGTCATAGCACGGCTCGTTCCAGCTGATCGCCTTGCGCGCGACGATCGACTCGCCCGGCACGATGGCGCTGACCCGGTCGACAAGCAACATGGGGTACCGGTGCGGAAGCAGGGCGCGCACGCCCGCCGCGTCGATCGTCGGTGGTGCTGGCGGATCCGTCGTGACTGTCACGGCTGTCGGGTCCCTCCTGCCGGTCCGGCACCGGTGAGCGCACCAGCCCCATGTTGATCGCCGCGATCGCGGCCTGTACCCGGGACCGGACGTTGAGCTCGCGCAGGATGCCGGCCACGTGGCGCCGGTAGGTGCGGACCGACATGTCCAGGCGGCGGGCCGCGGTGTCGTCCTTGAGCCCCTGCACCAGGCACAGCAGGATCTCCCGCAGCTGGACGACGTCGCGACCGCTGCGCAGCAACGCCACGGTGTGCGCCGGTTCGGCCACCGTCCAGCGCTCGGCGAAGATCAACTGCAGCAGCTCGGCGAGGATCGGCGAGGAGAACAGCTGCGCGCGGCTGCCGCCGCCGGCGGCCGAGACGATCAACGTGTCCCGCCGGTCCACCACGAGCAGGCCGGGCATCTTGTGGGTGACCATCCGGATGGTCAGCTCGCCACACCGGCCGGCGCCCTGCGCCGCGACCAGCGACCGGATGAACGCGTGGTCCAGCAGATCCGGCGTGCACATCAGCCGCACGTTCGCCCTGGTCGGCTTCGGATCCTGGCGCACCATCCGCTCGATCGCGGTCAACAGCGGCAACGCGGCGCTCTGCTGCGACACGCTGCACAGGATCTCGTGGTCGGCCGCACCGGAGAGCCGGCGTACCCGGTCGAGGATCGCGCTCGGGCCGTCCGCGATCGCGTCGGGCACGTCCGTACCGCCGGCGGTCCCACAGGCGCACGCGTCACGGGTGTCGACCACCGAGTCGATCAGGCCACGTACCTGGCGCAGGACCGCTGCCGGGTCGGTTCCGGCGACGCCGCGCGTCGCGGCGGGCGCATCGGTAGCCATAGAACTCCTGTGGTTCGGGCCGGCACTGGGCGGCGTCGGATCGACGAGTATCGATCCGGATCCATCCGGTCGACTGCTCGACGACCGCGGGCTCCACCGGCCGCCGAGTATTCCAGCCGCAGCCGCGCCGGCCGCCGAAGTCACTACCGAAGACTTTGCCCGCAGTGGTTCGGGAACGTCGTCTCCCGGCCGCGGGCCACGGTGCCCGGAACGCGGATCCGTACGGGCGTCGAGGATGTGCGGACGGCCCGACTATCGTGATCGGTGACGTCTCCCCGGCACGCCAGCAGGAGCCGAGAGTATGAAGAAGTACCTACTCTTCGACCACGACGGGGTGCTGGTCGACACCGAGCTCTGGTACTACAGGGCCGGCGAACGCGCCCTGGCCGAGATCGGCTTCACCCTGGACCGGCAGCAGTACCTCCGGGACATGACGCAGGGCATGGCCACCTGGGCGCAGGCCAGGGCGGCGGGCATCGACGAGGCGACCATCAGCCGTCGACGCGTCGTCCGCGACGCCTACTACCAGGAGTACCTGCGCACCGAAGCCATCGAGATCGACGGCGTGCTCGACGCGCTCGCCGACCTGTCGACCCACGTCCGGATGGCCATCGTGACCACGTCGAAACGGGCGGACTTCGAGGTCATCCACGAGAAGCGGCGGATCACCGGGTTCATGGAGTTCGTGCTCGCCCGCGAGGACTACGAGCACGCCAAGCCGCACCCCGAGCCGTACCTGACCGGTCTGCGGCGCCTCGGGGCGACCAGGGAGGAGACCTTGGTGGTGGAGGACTCCGCCAGGGGCCTGCGGTCGGCCGTCGCGGCCGGCATCGACTGCGCCATCGTGCACAACGACTTCACCGCAACGCACGACTTCTCCGCCGCGAGGTACCGCATCGGCAACCTGAGCGAGCTGACCGACATCGTCGTGTCCGGGTAACGGCTGGACCTCAGGCGCGGACGCACGTCGCGGCATCAGCCGCCCCGTTGGTCCTCGGCAAGCTCGCCGAAGCCGTCGAGCTCGTCGAAGCCATCGAGCTCGTCGAAGCGCAGCAGGCGCAACCCGGCGACCCGCCAGCCGGTTCTGCCCGCACGGTGCGGGTCGAGGTCGCGCACCGCGGCGCCAGCGGTGTCGTGAAGGTACACCGAGCCGTCCTGGTGAATCGCCCAGTACCCGTCCGGGGTGAAGGCGACCGTCCGGGTGGCGTGCGGCTGCGCGGTACCGGTCGCGGCGTCGCAGACGCGCACGGCGTGCTCGGTGCCGGCGACCAGCCGGCGACCGTCGGCGGCGAAGCGCAGCTCGGTGATCGCCGGACCGGGGACCGACCAGGGCCAGGGGCCGAGCACGGCGTCGACCGGAAGCGACCAGAACTCGGCCCCGCTGACGGCGCCGTACACCGCGAGCCGATCGGCGGTGGCAACGGCGAGCCGGTGGCCGCCCGGTGCGTACGCGGCGGCGGTGAGGGTGCCTTCGCGATGCCACAGCTCCCCGTCGTCGGTGGTGTCCGGGCCGAACTGCCAGGTCGACCACCGCTGCCGGCCACCGCTGACGGCGCGTACCTGATCGGGCTCGGCGAAGGCGATGGCCAGCGGCGCCTCACCGCCGGTGGACCAGCGACCCACCGGCGCACCGCTGCCGGCGTGCCGCGCCGCCACCCGGTACTCCCCGAGAACGGGATCGACGCAACCGGCCGCGATCAGCCGGCCGTTCGGCGAGTGGGCGATGCACCGGTGCCACTGATCGGTGTCGGTGCCCAGCGACCATCGCTGGTACCCGTCCGCCACCTCCTGCACGCAGAGATCGTGATCGGTGGCGCGATCGGTACCGGCCGGGTGATGGGCGCCGAGCGCGAACCAGCGACCGCCCGGTGCGAAGGACAGCTCGACCGTGCGTGGCACCCGCAGGCAGGTGGTGCCGAACGACGGGATCTCCTCGGTCCACACCGGTTCGAGGCCGCGGGAACCGAGATCCCAGACCCGGACCTCGGTGAGGTGACCGCTGTCGTGGTCGCTGCCGCCGATCCGCGCGACGCACGCCAGATGGGCGCCGTCGGGGGAGAAGCCCAGCGCGGCCACCTCCACCCAGGCGTCGTCGCAGAACTCGAAGCCCTGCACCGGGCTCCAGTCCCAACCGAGCTCGTACTCGCGCAGCAGCATGCCGGTGGCGGCGTCCCAGAGCCGGATCGTGGCGTCCTCGTGGCCGGTGGCGACCAGGTCGTCGGTGACCGCGAGAACGGTGGCGGGAGCGTCCGGGTGCCGGCAGACCGGGCGTTCGAGTCGCGCGGTCGGGGCCACCACCGCGCGCCGGATGCGGGCAGTAGCCAGCGCATCGGCATCCACCGTCGCCTTGGTGAGCACCACGCGGTCCAGCGTCGTGGCGGTAGGGTGGGCGCCGGTGAGATCCGCGCCGGTCAGCCAGGCGTCGGTCAGATCGGCCGCGCACAGCACCGCGCCGACCAGCCGGGCGCCGTCGAGGCGGGCACCGACCAGCCGCGCACCGGCCAGGTTCGCGCCGGTCAGATCCGCCTCGACCAGCAGCGCTCCGCTCAGTTCGGCGCCACCGAGATCGGCGTCGCGCAGGTCGTGCCCGGACAGGTCCGCGCCGCGCAGCTCACGGCGGGGCGTGCCCGCGGGCCGCGGAGACGCGTACGTGTGTGCGGCCCACGCGAGCAGGCTGCCGCGGGCAGCGTCCACCGCGGGATGGCGGGCGCCGGACGCCTCGCGGGCCAGCGCGAGCGCCTCGCCCAATTCCAGCAACTCGCCGGACCGCTCGTAGCTCAACGCCAGCGCGACGGCGAGCGTGGTGGCCACCCACGGCCGGTCCGGATCGGCCGCGGGCAGCGCCGCCAGCGCGGCCCGGCCCGCCGCGACCGCCCCGGCGAGGTCGGCCGGATCCCGCCGCGGCAGCGGCGCCAACGGATCGGCCGGCACCCGCGAGGGGTAGCGGTCGCACCCGGGGTCGTCGCCCCGCTGGTACCGGGTCGTCAGCGCGGCGGCAAGACCACCGAGACGCCGCGCGCGGTTCCTGTCGCCGGCGGCGGCGCGTCCCAACAACGCCGGTGCCACCGCCAGGGTCGTCGCGTCGCCGGACTCGATCCACAGGGACACAGCACTGCTCATCGCCGCCTTTGTACCCGATGCGTGCGACATGCCCGAGCCTACGACGCGTTGCGGGCCCGGCGCGGGTGGGCTGGGACGATGGGGGTGTGGTGTCGCGTGCGCTCCAGAACCGGGCCGAGCAGTTGGCGGTCGAGGCCCTGTCCTGGCTGGTCGACCAGGGCCGGCCGGCCGGTGCCGCGCTGGTGTGGCCGAACCGGCCCAGCGAGGGTGAGAACGACCCGATGCTCTACAGCGGTGCGGCCGGGATCGCGCTGACCCTGCTGGAGGCGTACGGCCACTTCGGCGACGAACGTCACGCCGAGCGTGCCCTGCGGGCCGGTCGCGGGCTGGTGGCGGTCGTCGACGACGAGTGGGACAACAGCTCGCTGTACTTCGGACTGACCGGGATCGCGGTCGCGTTGCACGCGATCCACGAGCAGCTCGGCGACCCCCGGGCCGGCGCCGCGGCCCGCAGGGCGATCGACACGGTACGGCGCCGCTTCGACGGCCATCGGTGGGGGCCGCAGGTGGATCTGTTGGGCGGCAACGCCGGTATCGCTCTCGGCGCCCTCGCCGTGGGCGATCCCGAGCTGGCCCTGATGGCGGTCACCCCGTTCCTGTCCACCGCCGAACCCACCCGCCACGGGGTGCAGTGGGAAACGCGGCAGGGGCGCGTCGCCCGGCAGCATCACGTCTCCCACGGCACGCTGGGGGTGGTCGCCGCGCTCGCCGCGGTCGGACGAGCCACCGACCGCACCGACCTGCTCGAGCTGGCACTGGCCGGGGCCGACGACGTCGTGTCCCGCGACGAGGCCGGACCGGACGGTTTCCTCGTCCCGCACTCCGACCCACCCGACCGGCCCGAGCTCATCGACCGGTACAACTTCGGCTGGTGTCAGGGACCGGCCGGCGACGCCCAGGTCTTCCGCCTGCTGCAGCGCGAATTCGGCGAGCCGCGGTTTGCCCGGTTGGTCGACCGCTGCTGGTACACCGTGACCCACTGCGGCCTGCCCCGACGGCTGCGCCCAGGATTCTGGGACAACAACGGACACTGCTGCGGTACCGCCGGGGTGCTGGCGCTCGCCTGCGATCTGCTTGCCGCCGACGCTCCCGGTGCCGGCTCCGCCGCCGACATTCCCGGTGCCGGTTCTGCCGACGACATTCCCGATGCCGGCTCCGCCGACGACGGTGCCGGTGTCGACTTCGCCGACGTGCTCGTGGCCGATCTCGCCGACCGGGCGACCCGGGGCGCGGCGGGATGCCGCTGGTCCAACGTCGAACACCGCGTGACGCCGAGCATCCTGGAACCCCGTACCGGCTGGGCGATGGGCAGCGCCGGCATCGTGCGGGAACTGCTGCGGTACGCGCGCATCGGCACGGACCGCGATCCCGGATACCGGGTGGCCTGGCCGGACCAGCCCGCGCAGCGGTTCAGCCCGACGGGTTCAGCAGAGCGGTGACGTAGGCGTCCAGCCGTTGCTGCACGGCGCTGGTCGTCAGCTCGGTCCTTCCCGCCTGCCGCCACGGCGCGCCGATCAGCGTCACCCCCTCGGAGCACGCCATCGCGTCGCGCACCGCCCAGTACCGACGGTCGCGTACGGTCGCGGCGAGCTCGCCGCCGGCCTGCTGGTAGGCCGCCGGGAACCGCAGACCCCACTCCGGGCCGTGCAGCAGCGCGAGATTGGTGGAGCAGTGCGCCACGTCGAGATCCGTGGGGCCCCAGCAGGCGCCCGCCCAGTCGACGACTCCGGTGATCCGGGTGCGGGTCGGCACCGCCTCGTTGCGGGCATGGTCCGGCCACTCCGGAGCCCGGTCGATCGGTCCGGCCGGGGGTGCGTCGAACAGCACGTTGCCGGGCTGGAAGTCCCGGTGCAGGAACCGGCCTTCGCACCGGGGTGCCGGCCTGCGGATGATCTCGATCGCCGCCGCCCAGACGGCCGGGTCGGCGCCGTCCGGGACGACGACGGTGTCGGCGGTCGTCAGCGCCACGTACGCGCGGGGCCGCGGGGTGGGCCGCAGCGCGTGGATGGCCACGAGCTGCCGGGCCAGCAGCCCGACGCGCTCCGCCAGCCCCTCGCCGTCGAGTACCGGGCGGCCCGGCAGCCACGTCATCAGCAGTGACGGGTGCGCGCAGTGCGCGGCGGTCGGGTCGACCGCAACCAGCTCGGGGGCCGGCACGTCGGACCCGGCGAGTACCGACAGCGCGGCTGCCTCCCGGGTCAGCCAGTCCTCGGCACGGTCCGCGGCGCGCGGGTCGACGACGCTGCGCAGCACCAGGTCGCGGGTGTGCCGTGACCGCGTACCGATGGTCAGCCTTCGCATGTCGGCGGTGATGCCGCCGTGCAGCACCTCGGTGCCGACGATGCGTTCCCCGGCCGCCAGGTGCCGGCGAACCCACGCCCGCGTCGACGGAGGTACGCCCGCGTCGTCGTGTGTGGTCACCGTGTCGCCCCGTCGTCGGCCGGCGCTGTCTACGCCAGGATCACACCGGAAAGCGTGTACCACCATCGAATTCACGCCGCGCTCCGGCCACCGGCTGGACACGGTGCCGGCCGGCCGCCGGACACGGCGCCACCGCCGGCCGCACCCGGCGCCGGCGGTCGGTGGGTACGGCCCCCCGTGCCTGCTGCTCTCGATCGACTGCTGCCCCGCCACCACCGGGACGATCGGCACGACGCCGACGACTTCTGCCACGACCCGCTTGGTTACTGGCGCCTCACCCCAGCCTGAGCAGCCGCGTCCAGCGGTCCATCACCGTGCCGTCGAAGCCGCGGCAGTTCGCCGGGTACTTCGACGCGGCCGCGCGGCGGGAGGGCAGATCCGGGAAGCGTTCGTGACCACGTCATCGAGCGGGCCGAGACGCCGACGTTTCGTGGGCGGCTACCGGGTCATTACTCGGGCTGCCGGCGGGTGTTGTGGAACGCGGCGACCTGCCACCGCTGGTGGTCGCTGGTGAGTACGAAGGTCTGCACGGCCTGGTGGTCCGCGTCGTGCTGGCCGGCGAGCGTCACCGCGCCCACGGTGACCATGATCGCCACGTCCGGGCGGACGAACCGCAGCGACGCCGGCGTCCGGCTGCCGGTGTCCTGGCCGACCAGCTCCATCCGGGATCCGGCCAGCGGCCCGGCGAACAGTGACCGGTGCGCGTCCTCGATCGCCTGCCGGCCGTACCCGTGCGCGCCGTTCCACGCGACGAAGCTGGCGTCGTCGGTGAACGGTGCGGCGAACCCGGCGGCGTCGCCGCGCCGCCAGGCCTCCTCCATCGCCCCGGCCAGATCGAGGATCGCCGCACGGTCGGCGGATCGGTCACCCATGGACGCCTCCGATCGACGTGGCCGCGGCTCGGTCACACCGCAGAACTTATGTCGAACCTATCTGTTATGTCAAGCATAGAAAGTTGTCCGAGTAAGAGATTGGTAGGCTACCTGGCATGACAGGCGGGCTCCGGGAGCGGTGGCGGCAGGAGACGAGGAGGGCCATCTCCGCGGTCGCGATGGAGCTGTTCGTCGCCGGCGGGTTCGACAACGTCACGATCTCCCAGGTCGCCGCCGCTGCCGGTGTCTCGAAGATGACCGTGACGAACCACTTCCCGCGCAAGGAGGACCTCGTCTTCGACCGGGCCGAGGAGTCGGTACGCAGCCTGGCCGACGCGGTGTCCGCGCGGGATGCCGGCGAGAGCCTGCTCGCCGCGGTCCGCCGCGACTACGCGCGGCGCATCGCCGCCGGCGACGTCGTGCTCGGTCCGCCCACCGCCGCCTTCGCGCGGCTGGTCCGCGACAGTCCGACGCTCACCGCTCGGCTGCGGCAGCTCGCCGACCAGGTCGAACGGGCCCTCGGCGATGCCATCGCCGCCGAGACCGGCGTCGACGACCCGCAGCAGCGCATCGTCGCCGCGCAGCTCGCCGCGGTCCACCGCGTGCTGTTCGCCGACAGCGCCGAGCGCATCCTCGCCGGGCAGCCGGCAGACCGGATCCGCCGGACCCTCGCCGAGTCCGCCGATCGCGCGTTCGACCTGCTCGAACCGTCCCTGGGTGGCTACCGCGTCAAGGCCTGAGCCCGAACCGCCGGGCGGCCACGGCGGGTGGCGAAGTGGGGTGGACAGCCGCAGCAGGTCGGGCGAGCGATGAGTTGCGGGCCGTGGGTACGTCACCATGTGCAGGACCGACGACGGTCCGGCACGCCCGGATCTGGAGGAGCGCCATGGCAAAGCTGATCTATTCGATGATCACCTCGCTCGACGGCTACGCCGAGGCGGCGGACGGTGACCTCGGCGTCGGCGCCGAGGATCCGGAGGTGCACACGTTCGTCAACGACCTGTTCCGGCCCGTCGGCACGTACCTGTACGGCCGGCGGATGTACGAGACGATGGTCTACTGGGAGACCGTGGCGGACACGTCCGACCTGCCGCCGCACATCCGGCAGTACGCCCGGGACTGGCGGGCCGCGGAGAAGGTCGTGTACTCCACCACCCTGGAGTCGGTGTCGAGTGCGAAGACCCGGATCGAGCGACGTTTCGACCCGGACGCGGTGCGCAGGCTCAAGGCCGAGGCCGACCGCGACCTCACCGTCGACGGCCCGAACCTCGCCGCCCAGGCGATCGCCGCCGGCCTGGTGGACGAGTACCACCTGTTCGTCACCACCAGCGCGGTCGGCGGCGGCAAGCGGTTCTTCCCCGACGGTGTCCGCCTGGATCTCGACCTGGTCGAGCAGCGCGTCTTCGACAGCGGACTCATCTACGCCCGCTACCGCAACCGCTGAGCCACCGGTCGTCGCGGCCACCGGTGGTGTTCGGGGTGCTCGACACGACCGCTGCGCGGCGCTAGGGTCGCCGGGTTCGCGAGCGCTGGGTCGACCCGGCCCGGCAGCGGCTGTCCCACCCACCACGCAGGAGGCGCAGTTGACGGACTCGGACCCGGCGCTCGTCGCCTTCGCCGCTCTCCTGGCCGGCGTCCCGGTCGAACGCCGCGAACTGGCCCGGGGCAGCCGCTTCCTGCGCTGGTTGGAGGCGGGAGCCGGCGATCCCGCGATCGTCTTCGAGGCCGGCGCCGCGTCGCCGGCGACCACCTGGGCGGCGGTCTTCGCGGCGCTCGCGCCCGACCACCGGGTGATCGCCTACGACCGCGCCGGGTACGGCGCGAGCGAGCACGCCACCGCCAGCCTCGAGCGGCAACTCGCCGACCTCATCGCGGTACTGGAGTCGGCGGGGCCGGCGCCGTGCGTGGTGGTCGGGCACAGCTGGGGCGCGCTGCTGGCTCAACTGGTCGCCTGGCAGCGACCCGAGCTGGTCGCCGGGCTGGTGCTGGTCGATCCGTCCCAGGAACGGTTGTGGCTCGATCCACCGGACCCGGCCGCCCTGCGCGAGTGGGCCAGGTTCACCGATCCCACCGTGCCGGCCCGGACCGACCCCCGCAGCGGCGACATGCTCGACGGCGCCGCGGAGTTGGACCGTGAGGTGGCGCACCGCGCCACCGACGAGCCCCGCATCCGTGCCCTGCTGATCGCCGCGGGGCGCTCCTACCTGGCGACCGACCAGCAGTTGCGTACGCACGTCGACGAGTTCCCGATGATCCTCGGCAGCCTCGACGAGATCGCGCACCGCCGCCGCACCGCGGTCTGGCCGAAGGTTCCGGTCGTGACGCTCACCGCGACCAAGGGTCGACCGTCGGAGTACGCGACCCCGGTGATCGAGGCACAGGAGCGGTTGGCGGCCGAGTCCGGCGCCACCCATACGGTGGTGCCGGACTCGGGCCACTACATCCACGTCGACCGCCCCGATCTGGTGATCCGGTCGGTCCGCGAGGTTTTCACCGCCGCGGCGTCGAACCCACCATGAGAGCGGTGTCCCACCGGTTCCTGGCGCGGTGACGCAACGCGGCGGCGAGCAGGACGAGTGCCGCGGCCGCGCACAGCCAGGCGAACCAGTTGCCGGCCCGGGCGTACAGGGTGGGTGCAGTGGCGGTGGAGACCTCGGCGACCACGACGGCGTCCGGGTGCGCGGTGGCGTTCGCCTCGGCGACGACCCGGCCGGTGGGATCGCTGACGGTCAGGTCACCGTAGCGGCCGGCCCGGACGATCCAGGACCCGCTCTCCACACCGCGGGTGACGGCCATCCGCGAGTGCAGCCACCCGTCTCGGCCCATGTCCCAGGCCGGCGCGAGCAGTACCGAGCTGCCGTGGTTGCGGTTGTCCCGCACCAGTTCCGGGAAGTCCAGGTCCTTGCAGACGATGAGCCCGAAGCGGGTGTCACCCGGTACCTGTCGCAGCGGGCCGTGGCCGGGCGACACCTCGTCGGTCTCCAGCCCCGGGATCAGGTGGCGCTTGGTGTAGGTGACCGGTGCCCCGCCGGTGGCCGGGAAGGCGACCGCGACGTTGCCGGCCGTACGGCCGTGCCGGACCACGGCGCCGACCACGATGTCGACGTGCCGCCGCCGGGCGAGCCGGGCGAGCGGATCGGCGACCAGGGGCCAGGTGCGGCCGGTGGTGTCGAAGACCTTCTCGGGCAGCACCGCCACCCGGGCGCCGTCGTCGGCGGCGGCGCCGATCTGCCTGGTGTAGCGGGAAAGCAGCGCGCGGCCGGCGGCTGAGTCGGGCGCCAGCTCGCCGTCGACCGGCCCGCCCAGCACCGCCACCCGCACCCGGTCGCCGGCCGGCGCCGGCGCCAGCCGGTAGGTGGCGTACCCGCCGACGCACAGCAGCACCACCGCGGCGCCCACTGCCAGCCGCAACCGGGGCACGGCCGGCGCGGCGAGTGCGGCGAGCGCCGCTGGTACGCCGACGACCAGGAACGTGACGCCCCAGACCCCGGTGACCGACGCGAGCTGGACGACGGGGCGCAGTCCGGCCTGGCTGTAGGCCAGGCTCAGCCACGCCCCGTGCGGCTGCGCGATCGACAGCAGGTACTCGCCCGCGGCCCACACCGCGGGGAAGGCGAGCGCGGCGGACACCGGCCGGCCACGGCCGAGCAGCGCGCGGAACAGCGCGGTACCGGCCACCGCGAGCAGCGGGTAGAACCCCAGCACCGCGACGAGCACGCCGGGGGGCATCTCCAGCTCGTGGGCGAAGTAGGTCCACAGGTTGGACTGGGCGAGGATCCAGCCGGTCGCGGCGGCACCCAGCGCCCACGGCCACCGCAGCCGGGGTGCGGCGAGCACCACCGGCAGCGGTACCAGCCAGGTCAGCGCGGCGACCGGATGCAGTCCGGTACCGAAGTAACCGAGTACGCCCGACAGCGCGGCCGCGGCGAGAGCCACCGCGGCGCTTCGGGGCTTCGACCAGTCACGCGGTGATGCCATCGAGGATCCTCCCCAGGTTGCGGTGGCACAGTGCCCGGAACTCGTCGTCGGACAGCCCGATCCGGCCGCCGTGGTGCAGTGCGATCAGCCCGTGCAGTTGCGCCGCCAGGGTCAACGCGACCTCGACCGGATCGTCGTCGCGCAGGACACCGCGGCGCATTCCGCTGGTCAGCGCCTCGATGAGGACGTTGAGCGTGGGGGAGTCGCCGGCGGTGAAGTCGTCCGGATAGCGGCGGGCAGCCGGCCGCGGCGCGGTGAACAGGTAGTCGTAGAGCCGGGGTCGGTGCAGCGCGAAGTCGATCAGCAGGTCGGCGGCGGCGCGCAGCTCGACCAGCGGATCGTCGTGTGCGGTGCGCTGCCGCCAGTCGGTCGCCACCTCGTCGAACGCCTCCTGGCAGACCTGCTCCAGCAGCGCCTGCCGGTTCGGGAAGTGCCAGTACGGCGTCATCGCGCTCACGCCGCACTCGGTGGCGATGCGTCGCATGCTCACCGCCGCGACGCCCTCGTCCTCCAGGATCCGGCGGGCTGCCGCCGCGATCGTCGTCCGTGTCTCGTTCACTTTTACACCGTAAAAGTCGGCGCCGGTGCCCGCCCTGGGGCCAACCCCCCGATGCCGCGACGGGCTGGCTCCACCGCGGTGCACGGCCCGGCCGGCACCGCGTGGCGCGGCTCCCACGGGCCGCCGGCTCCGGACGGGTCGGCCCCGTCGCCGGTCGGCGTCCGTACCGGCGGCGGCCACCCGGCCGGTCCCGGCGTGCCGCGGGCCGGGCGGCGCGGGCGGCCTCCCGATCGCCTGGAGCGGTGTCCGTGCGCGGTGGCCGGCTACCGGGCCTGACGGGTACGGGCCGGAAAAGGGGACCGGCGACGGTGGCGGGGGTCCGGTGTCGGATGCCCACGATGTCGCGGCGGCCCGGCGTCGGGCGTGTACTGTCGCGCATCGTGACGACGATCCCGACCTCGGCGGGGGCCGGCGACCGGCACGGAACGTTCGCCCCCGCGCGCAGCGAATGGCTCGAGAGCAGGGACCACGTACGCAATCTCGTCCGGCAGGAGATGATCGGCCGGCAACTCGACCGGCACCTGCCGGCCGCACCGCAGCGGGTCCTGGACGTCGGCGCCGGGCAGGGTACCCAGTCGATCCGCCTGGCCCGGGCCGGTCATCAGGTACTGGCCGTCGAACCCGACGGTGAGATGCGCGCGGCGTTCACCGCGGCGCTCGCCGCCGAACCGGCCGCGGTGCGCGACCGGGTGATCCTGGCGGACGGCGCGGTCGGCCGGCTCGAGCCGGTGGTCCACGACCGCCGCTTCGATGCCGTGCTGCTGCTCGGCGTGCTGATGTACCTGCCGGCCAGTGAACCCGTGCTGGCCGAGCTTGCCGCCCGCGTCGCTCCGGGCGGCTTCCTGGCGATTGCCGCCCGTACGGCGACCTCGGCGGTGTGGCGTCCGGCGGCCCGGCAGGACTGGCTGGCCGCGGCGGAGGCCCTCGCCGAGTACGACGCCGCCCGCGCCGAGGGGCGCGACCTGCGGTACGTCAACGAGATCGGCAGCCAGGCCCGGGCGGACACCGTCGAGACCCTGGTCGGGCAGGCCGCGACGGCCGGGCTGGAACTGGAGCAGTGGTACGGGGTGCGGGTCGCGGTCGACCTGGCCGAGCTGGACCCGGCACCGCCCACCGACCCCGCCCAGTGGCAGGCGCTGCTCGCGGTCGAGGAGCGCCTCGGTGCCGTCGACCCGTACCGGCAACTCGCCCAATTGGCCCATCTCATCCTCCGCCGCCCTCCCACCTGACCGCACCCAGAGCGGCGTACGGACGGCGCTCGGCGGGAGTTTCGGAGCGTGAGGGGCGCGGCGCGGGCCGGGCTAGGGTTGGGAGGCTCCGCGCCTGGAAGGGGACTGCTGGAAGTGCTCGCGCTGCACGGCCTGTGGACGGTTGATCGCCGGGTGGCGCTGTGGGCGGAGGATGCCCGACTTCTGGCCGAAAGTACGCGGGTGACCGCTGCGGGGTCGGCGGGGGCGCTGGACCATCCGTACGCATGCTCCGCGCCGGCGCTGGCCGAGCTGCTCTCGGCCGTCGGCCCGGCCCTGGGGTGGCTCGCGACGCGTGCGCGGTACGGCCGGGTGGTGCTGCAACTGCCGGTGCAGGGCGGGCTTCCGGTGCCGTCGCCGGACCTCAGTACGTTGGGCGTGCGCGCGCCGGCGGCCGGGACGGCGGAGGCGAGCCTCGTCCGGTTCGGGGTGCCCGCGTTGCTGTTCGATCCGGACGAGGCGGCGCAACTGCTGGGTGAGCTGGCCGCACCCGGCTCGGCCGTACTGCCGACCGAGTCGCCCCCGGGCAGCCCGGCGGAGCTGCCGTGCGGGAACTCGCTGCTCTGGCTGATCCTGGTGCACGATCTGGCCTGGCGGCTGGTGGGCCGTGGCCGGGTCCTGCCGACCGTGCGGCTCGACCCGCCCGCGCCGCAGGCCCGCTGGATGCCGGTCTCCGATGCGACCGCCTGGGCCGAGATCCGCCGCCTCACCGCGTGTTGCCCGCCGGCCTGCCGCGCCGAGTGGACGCCGTCCGAGCCAGCCGGGCGCGATGCGGCCGAGCTGGTGGCCGACCTGCTCGACTGCCTGGTGGACCGGGAGGTGCGGGCGGCCGCCCGGGACCGGCCACCGCTGGTGGCGTCCACCGCGACCGGGGTCGAGCGGTGGCTGCGGGCGCTGACCGCGGCCGACGGCCGGATCGAGAATGCCGACGTGGACGAGCTCGCGGTGCTCGACGACGCCCTCACCCGGTGGCGCCGCTCGGGGCAACCGCGTACCGGACCGTTGCGGCTGTGCTTCCGGCTGGTCGAACCGGTCGGCCCCGAGGCCGACGACCCGGACGGGTCGACGGACGAGCCCTGGCGCCTCGAGTTCCTGCTGCAGCCGGTCGACGAACCCTCGCTGATGGTGCTGGCCGCCGACGTCTGGTCGGACGGGCCGGCCCGGCAGGCGTTGCGCCGCAGCGTGCACCGTCCCGCCGACGTGTTGCTCGCCGAACTCGAACGCGCGGCCCAGTACTTCCCCCGCCTGCGCGACGTGGTGCGTAGCTACATGCCGAGCGAGGTCGTCCTGGACCGCGGCGACGCGCACGCGTTCCTGCGCGACGTGGCGCCGCAGCTGTCCGCCGCCGGGTACGGGGTGCTGCTGCCCGCCTGGTGGCGCCGACCGCGCCGGTTCGGGCTGACGCTGGCCACCCGTGCGGTGTCGGCGCGCGATGCCCGCCGCCTGCGGCTGGTGGATCGCGACTCGGTGGTGGCGTTCCGGTGGCGGGCCGCCATCGACGGGGTGCCGCTCAGCGACGACGAGTTGCGGATGCTCGCGTCGGCCAAGAAGCCCCTGGTGCGGGTGCACGGCCAGTGGCTGCAGGCCGATCCGGAGCAGATCGCCGCCGCCGCGCGGTTCCTGGCGCGGGCCGGTACCGACACCATGCCCAGCGGCGAGGTGCTGCGCCTGGCCGTGGACCCGGACGCCACGGTGGCCGGGCTGCCGGTCGCCGGCGTCGATACCGATGGCGCGCTGGCCGCCGTACTGGCCGGGCCGGAGTCCGGGCCGGAACGCGAGCTGCCGCTGCCCGCGAACTTCCGGGCGACGCTGCGGCCCTACCAGCGGCGCGGGCTGGCCTGGTTGGGACTGCTGTCGCGGTTGGGTGTCGGTGCGGTGCTCGCCGACGACATGGGGTTGGGCAAGACCGTGCAGATCCTCGCGCTGCTGGCGGCGGAGCGGGCCGAGCGCAGCGCCGGGCCGACCCTGCTGATCTGCCCGATGTCGTTGGTGGGCAACTGGCAGCGGGAGACCGAACGCTTCGCCCCGGACCTGAGGGTGCACGTACACCATGGCGGGCAGCGGCTCAGCGGTCGTGCGCTGGCCGCCGCGGTCCAGGGCTGCGACCTGGTGGTGACCACCTACGGCGTGGCGCACCGGGACGTGGAGCAGTTGCGGGAGGTCGACTGGCGGCGCGTCGTGGTCGACGAGGCCCAGTACATCAAGAACAGCGGCACCCGGCAGTCGGCCGCCATCCGCCGATTGCCGGCACGGCACCGGATCGCGCTGACCGGTACGCCGGTGGAGAACCGGCTCACCGAGCTGCACGCCATCCTGGACTTCGCCAACCCGGGGCTGTTCGGTTCCCGCGCGGCGTTCCGGGAACGCTACGCGGTCCCGATCGAGCAGGACGACAACGAGCGGGCCGCGGCGGCGTTCCGGCGCCGGATCCGGCCGTTCGTGTTGCGCCGGCTCAAGACCGACCCGGCGGTGGCCGCGGAGTTGCCGGACAAGGTGGAGATGACCGTGCTGTGCAACCTCACCGCCGAGCAGGCCACGCTGTACCAGGCGGTGGTCGACGACATGCTCGACCGGATGAAGGGCGCCAGGGGGATTCGCCGGCGGGGCGTGGTGCTGGCGACGCTCACCCGGCTCAAGCAGATCTGCAACCACCCGGCCCACTTCCTGCAGGACGGCTCCGCGTTGCCGGGGCGCTCCGGCAAGCTCGCCCGGCTGGAGGACATCCTGCACACCGTCGTGACCAACGGCGAGCGCGCACTGGTGTTCACGCAGTACGCCCGGTTCGGGACGATGCTGCACCGGCACCTGCTGCACCGGCTGCCGCGGGACGTGTCGTACCTGCACGGTGGGCTGTCCCCGCGTCGCCGCGACGAGCTGGTCCAAGGGTTCCAGCAACCCGGCGGCCCGGCGGTCATGCTGCTGTCGGTGAAGGCCGGTGGGACCGGACTGAACCTCACCGCCGCGAACCACGTCATCCACGTGGACCGCTGGTGGAACCCCGCGGTCGAGGAGCAGGCCAGCGACCGGGCGTTCCGGATCGGCCAGCGCAAGGACGTCCAGATCCGGAAGCTGGTGTGCGTCGGTACCGTCGAGGAACGCATCGACGCGCTGATCGAGGGCAAGCGCGCGCTGGCCCGGGCCACGGTCGGCAGCGACGACAGCTGGCTGACCGACCTGTCCGGCGAGGCGCTGCACGAGCTGGTCTCGCTGTCGGCGGAGGCGGTCGGTGAATAGCGGGCAGGCGCGGCAGCCCGGGTACTGGTCCGGCCGGCTGGTCGCCTGCGCGCGGCTGACCGACGACGACCGCTATCCGGCCGACCGGGTGTCGCCGGTCGAGGTGACCGCCGGTTCGGCGGCCGCCCGGGTGCGCGGCTCGCACGCCCGGCCGTACCAGGTGTGGGTGGAGATCCCGGTGTTCACGCCGGTGCAGTGGGCGCACATCGAGCGGGCGCTCAGCGCCGACGCCACCGTGGTCGCGCGGCTGCTCGGCGGTACGGTCCCGGCCGAGGTCGAGGCGCTGGTGGCCACGGTGGGCGTGTCGCTGGTGCCGGACCGGGCCGAGCTGACGATGGAGTGCTCCTGCCCGCAGTGGTCGGTGCCCTGCCGGCACCTGACCGCGACGCTGCGCGCGCTGGCGGAGTCGTTCGACGACGACCCGTTCCGGCTGCTGCTGTGGCGTGGCCGAGGCCGCGAGCGGCTGCGAGCGCGGCTGCAGGCGTCGGCCGCCGCGCGACCGTCGACCGTCGCAGCGGCCGGACCGGAGACGAACCGCGTGGCGGCCCCGCTCCCGAGCTCCGCGCACGCCTTCTGGCTGGGCGAGCATCCCGAGCAGCTCGCCTGGCCCGACGACCACCCGCCGCAGGATCCCGATCCGGCCATCCGGCACCTGGCCGCCGCGGAGATCGTCGTCGGTCGCCGCAACCTGACCGACCTGCTCCAACCCCTGTACGAGGACCTCACGTCCTGGTGACCGCGGTACCCCCGGGGGCGCAGGCCGTCACGGCGGCAACCTCGTCGGCGTACGGTGGCGGTGCGGGCACGGTGGAGGGGGCAGCGATGGGTGACGGTGACGAGCTCGATCCGGAAGGGCTGCATCGCGCTCAGCTCGCGCAACCCAGCGCGGCCCGGATGTACGACTTCTTTCTGGGTGGCGGGGCGAACTTCGACCACGACCGCAGGGCGGCCGAGCAGGCGCTGTCGGCCTTCCCGGCGCTGCGCGACTGGGCCGGCGCCAACCGGTCGTTCCTGCGTCGGGTCGTCACCTTCCTGTGCGGCCAGGGTTTCGAGCAGTTCCTGGACCTCGGCTCCGGTATCCCGACCGTGGGGAACGTGCACGAGATCGCGCAACGGCACCGGCCGGAGGCCCGGGTCGCGTACGTCGACTGGGACCCGGTCGCGGTCGCGCACGGCCGGCAGCTGCTCGGCGACCGACCGGGCGTGAGCGTCACGCAGGCCGACGTGCGCCACCCGGATCAGGTCCTCGCCCAGCCGGGCGTGGCCGACTTCCTGGACTGGACCCGGCCGGTGGCGGTGCTGGCGTTCGCGATCATCCACGCGATACCCGACCGGGACGACCCGGTGGGCATCGTGGCCGGCTACCGGGACGCGTCCTGCCCGGGCAGCGCGTTGGCCGTCTCGCACGGTGTGGTGACCACGATGAGCGACGAGCAGGTCGAGCGGTTCGTCGCCGCGTACCGCAACACCCCAACGCCGGCGACGTTCCGCGACGTCGACCGGGTCGCCGACCTGTTCGCCGGGTACTCCCTGGTCGAGCCGGGGCTGGTGCTGCTGGACGAGTGGCGGCCCGACGATCCGGCCAACGCGGTGCACGCCGAGGACAACAACTGCTACGGCGGCGTGGGGATCCTGCCCGCACCCCGCTGATCGGGCTCGTGGCCGGCGACCATCGCCGGGTGCTGCCGGTCCTGCGGGCCGGGTGCCGTCGCTGCCGGGTGCCGGCTCGGGCCGGGGCAGGATGACCGTATGCAGATCCTGCGGGGACACGTGCGTCCGGGAATCGGTGACTACGGGCAGTGGGTGACGAAGCACCAGGCGGTCTACCAGCGGTACACCGGGATGGTGCTCTACCCGGGCAGCCTCAACGTCGAGCTGGACGCACCGTGGTCGCTGCCGAGCGATCGCATCCACGTCTCCGCCGCCGAGGTCGGCCGGGGCGTCAACCTGGTGCCGTGCCACGTGTTCGACCGGCCGGCGTTCATCATGCGCACGGACGCGAACGAGGCCGGTACCGGGGCGCATCCTCGGACCATTGTCGAGATCGTCGCCGACATCCGGCTCCGGGACGCCTTCCACCTCGCCGACGGCGACCCGGTACGACTCACGGTCTGACCAGCCACCGGCGCCGCGGCGACGAAGTTTCCGTGGTCGGCGGTGAACGGTTCGGGTGCGCGGTTCGTGACGGGGAGGGGAGGAGGTCCCATGATCGAAACCGCTCGCCCGGGGCGACGCGTCGCGACCGCCGGGCAGGCCCTGACCGCCGTCGGCGTCACCGGCGTCCTGCTGTCCGCCGCGGTGCACCTGCAACTGTGGGCCGAGGGGCTCGGCGGCGGGACGGCGATCGGTCCGCTGTTCGCCCTCGACGCCGCCGGTGGCCTGGCCATCGGGCTGGGCGCGCTGTTGTGGCGGCACTGGCTGCCGGTACTGGGCATGTTCGCCTTCGGCGCCGCGACGCTCGTCGCGTTCTGGCTGTCGGTCACGGTGGGCCTGTTCGGGTTCCGGGAGACGACCGACGGCGTACCGCAGCTGCTGTGCGAGATCGCCGAGCTGGTCGCCGTCGTCTGCGCGCTCGCGGTGCTGGCATTGCGCCGCGTCGAATCACGAGGAGACACAGCATGAGCCAGGTACGTCCGACCCGCCGCGGGGTGCTCGCCGCCGGCGGCGCGCTTGCTGCCGCCGGTACGCTCGCCGCCTGCGGCGGGGGAAACGACGACGGGGGCCGCGGCTCGACCGGCGGGCAGCGGAGTCACGGTGCCGGGCTCGTCGCGCTGGACAAGGTGCCGGTGCGCGGTGCCGTGTCGGCCACCGGGCCGAAGGGCGAGAAACTGATCGTGGCACGGCCGGACCAGCACACCGCGGTGGCGTTCAGCGCGATCTGCACCCATCAGGGCTGCACGGTCGCGCCGTCCGGGTCGCAGCTGCACTGTCCGTGCCACGGCTCCGTGTACGACGCGCTCACCGGCAAGAACGTCGCCGGCCCGGCACCGCGCCCGCTGGCCGCCTTCGCGGTGCGGGTCAAGGCCGGCGAGGTGGTGGCCGACCAGCAGTAGCCCGGGCCGCTACCGGCGCCGCACGCCGAGCGACTGCCCCTGCGCGAGGCCCTCGGTACGCGGCCCGTTGAGCCGGGGGATCGCGCTCAGCAGCGTCCTGGTGTAGTCGCTGCGCGGATCGTCGAACAGCTCGGCGCACGGCCGGGTCTCCACGATGTCACCGCGGTAGATCACGTTCACCGAGTCGCACAGCGTCCGCACGATGGACAGGTCGTGCGAGATGAACAGGATCGACAACCCGACCTCGCGGCGAAGGTCCGACAGCAGGTTCACGATGCCCGCCTGTACCGACACGTCGAGCGCGGCGACCGGCTCGTCGGCGACCAGCAGCCGAGGGTTGATCGACAGCGCCCGCGCGATCGCGACGCGCTGGCGCTGCCCGCCCGACATGCCCGCCGGCCGGGAGGACAGGATCGTCCGGGGCAGCTGCACCATGTCCATCAGCTCGGCGCACCGCGTGTCGATCTGCTTGCCGCGCAACGAGGTGTGCCGGCGGATGATCTCGGCCAGCGCGGAGCGGATCTTCATCCGCGGGTCCAGCGAGCCGAACGGGTCCTGGAAGATCATCTGGATGCCGCGCCGGTCCTCGGCGGTACGGGTGTGCCCGAGCCGCCGGCCCTCGAACTCGACGGCGCCGGAGTCGATCCGTTGCAGCCCGACGATCGCCCGGGCCAGCGTCGACTTGCCGGACCCGGACTCGCCGACCAGGCCGACGATGTCGGCCGGACCCACCTCCAGCGAGGCGTTGCGTACCGCGTGCAGGCGCTGCTTGCTGCCGCGCTGGGAGAAACTGATGTTCACGTCCGAGCACCGCAGCAGCGGCGCGTCGGCGCTCGGCGGCTGTGCCGAGCTGGCCACCGGCGCGCCCGCCTCGTCGACCTCAGCCATCGATGCCTCCCACGGGTACGCCGTCGGCCGGTGCGCCGACCTTGTGCAGGCACCGTACGACCCGGCCCGGGGTGCCTGAGGTGTCCGGGATCGAGCCGGTGCGGCAGTCGTCCCGGGCGTACTCGCAGCGCGGCGCGAACTGGCACCCGTCGGTACGGTCGCTCAGCGAGGCGGCGCTGCCGGGAATCGAGTAGAGCCGTTGCTCGATGCGGTCGACGTCCGGGGTGGAGTGCAGCAGCGCCTCGGTGTAGGGATGCTGCGCGCCGTCGAACACCGCGCGCAGGTCGTCCGAGGACTCCATCACCTCGCCGGAGTAGAGCACCGTGACCGAGTCGCACAGCTGCGCGACCACCGCGAGATCGTGCGTGACGTAGAGCAGGCTGGCGTGCAGTTCGTCGCGCAGGTGGGTGAACAGGCTGAGGATCTGCTTCTGCACCGTCACGTCCAGCGCCGTGGTCGGTTCGTCGCAGAGGATCAGCTGCGGCTCGCCCGCGACCGCCGCGGCGATCATCACCCGCTGCTTCAGCCCGCCGGACAGCTCGAACGGGTACGCGTCGATCTTCGCCGCGGCGTCGTGGATGCCGACCAGTTCCATTAGGTGCAGCGCGTACTCGCGCGCCGCCCGCTTGGTGAGGCCGTTGCGGCGGGCCACGGCGTCGACGATCTGCCGGCCGACCGGTACCACCGGGTTGAGCGCCACCCCCGGCTCCTGGAAGATCATCGCGATCTGGGCACCGCGCAGCCGGGCGATGCGCCGGCGGTGGTCCCGGTCGGTACGGGTCAGGTCGAACTCCTGACCGGCGACCACCATCCGTCCGGAGGTGATGCGGGCGTTGGGCGGCAGCAGCCCGAGGATCGCCCGCAGCGTCAGGCTCTTGCCCGAGCCGGACTCGCCCACCAGCCCCCTGGCCTCGCCGGGGCGCAACGAGAACGACACGTCCCGCAGCGCGTTGAGCTGCACGCCGCCGATGTCCAGTGCCAGCGAGAGACCCTCGACGATGAGTGGCTCGCCGGTCGAATCGACTGTCATGTCAGGCCTTCCTACCGGTCGATCCGCAGCTGGTGGGTCAGCCCGTCGCCGAGGAACGACAGCGCCAGGCTGGTCCAGATCACCGCACCGGCGGGGAACAGCGTCATGCCGTAGAAGCCGCCCGCGAGGAACTGCTGGCCGCCGGCCATCATCGAACCCCAGTCCGGGGTGGGCGGCGTGATCCCGAGCCCCAGGTAGCTGAGGGTCACGATGACGCCGACGTTCATCACGATGTCGCTCATCGCGTACACGATGGCCTGGCTGACCACGTTGGGCACGAAGTGGCGCACCAGGATGCCGATCGTGGAGATGCCGCTGGCCTGGCAGGCCGCCACGAACTCCTTGTTGCGCAACACCATCGCCTCGCCCCGTACCAGCCGGGCGTAGGCGACCCAGGACACGCAGGTGATCGCGATGAAGATGGACAGCGCTCCGTTGCCCATCAGGAACACCAGCGCGATGACGAGGATGAAGAACGGGAACGCGGTGACGATGTCGGCCAGTCGCATCATGATGCTGTCGAACCAGCCGCCGAAGTAGCCGGACACGATCCCGAACGCGAGCCCGATGACGAACGGTGCGACCACCGCGACGATCGCGATCGTCAGGTCGCTGCGCGCGCCGTACACGACCCGGGAGAAGATGTCACGGCCGAGGTTGTCGGTGCCGAACAGGTGGTCCGCCGACACCGGCAGCAGGGCGTGCGCCGCGTCCGGCGTGGTCGGGTCGTGCGGGGCGATCAGCGGTGCGAAGATCGCGGCGAGCACCATCAGGCCGAGCATGCCGGCACCGATCCACAGCTGCAGGTTGTGCCGTCGCATCCACGCCGGCGCCCACACCCGGGACTTTCGTGATGGTGGGGTGATGGCCGTCCGGGCGATCGCGGCGGCGTCGGTGGCGGTCATGACAGCCTCGCTCTCGGGTCCAGGCGGGCATAGGCGAGGTCGGTCCCGAGATAGACCACGACCACGAGCAGACCGAACACCAGCGTGCACGCCTGCACCAGGGCGTAGTCGCGGTTGAGGATCCCGGTCATCAGCATCGAACCCATTCCGGGGATCGCGAACACCTGCTCGATCACCAGCGCGCCGCTGGCCAGCGCACCCACCTGGATGCCGAGGATGCTGACCCCGGAGATGCCCGCGTTGCGCAGCACGTAGCCGTACCGGATGGGCCGCTCCGGCAGGCCCTTGGACCGGGCGAAGGCGACGTACTCGCTGCCGTACGACTCGATCATCGCCGCGCGCAGGCCGCGCACCATGATCGGCACGGTGCCCAGCGCGATGGTCAACGCCGGCAGTACCAGCGCCCAGGCGCGGCCACCGATATCGGCCGGGTAGCCGCCGGCCGGGAAGATCGCGATCCGTACCCCGAGGAACAGGATCAGCATGGCGCCGATGAAGAACGTCGGTGCGCCCTGCACGACCGCGTTGAACAACCGCACCGCCACGGCGGCGATGCCGTTGGGGTGGGTGGCGCTGCGCGAGGCCAGCGGTACCGAGATGAGCATGGTGAGGATCGCGCTCAACACGACCAGGATGATCGTCACCGGCAGCCGCTGGGCCATCAGCGAGGTGATCGGCGCGTGGTAGTACACCGATGTGCCGAGATCGCCGTGCACCAGTTGCTTGAGGTAGTTCAGGTACTGCAGCGGCATGCTCTGGTCGAGGCCCCACTGGTGGCGCAGCGCGGCGACCGAGGCGTTGCTGGCCTTCTCCCCGAGCGCGGTACGGGCCGGATCGCCGGGGGCGAGGTGCATCATGAAGAACGAGATGGTCACCACGCCCCAGACGACGGGGATGGCGAGCAGGAGCCGTCGGGCGAACCAACGAAGCATTGAACCTCCTTGCGGCTCAGGCAGAAGACCCCGACCCGGTCCGGGCCCGCACGGGCCCGGACCGCACGGTCACTTGGTCAGCTGGACCTTCTCAAGGAAGTAGTTGCCGGTGGCGGCCGGATGGAAGCCCTTCACCTTGCCGTACGAGTAGATGCCCGGCACGTAGAACAGCGGGATGTAGGGCACGTTGTCCGCGATGATCTGCTGCATCTTGTCGTACGCGGCCTTGCGCTCGCTCTGCTGCGACGAACTGCTCGCGGTGGCCGCCAGCGCGTCCATCTTCGAGTTCTTGTAACCGGAGTAGAGCGTGTTGGAGCCGCCGTCGTAGGTGCCGGCGAACCGGGCGATCTCGTCCGGGTCCACGATGTCGGTGGTGTACAGGCCGAACGCCATGTCGTAGTTCCCGGCGTGCTTGGCGGTCGACTCGGCGCTGGGATCCAGCGTCTTGATCTTGACCTTGATCCCGATCTTCGCCAGGTCGCCCTGCACCAGCTGGGCCTCGCTCGACGAGTCCTGCGAACCGGAGCCGACCATGATGGTGGTGGTGAACCCGTGCGGGTGCGACGACTTGGCCAGCGCCGCCTTCGCCGCCGCCACGTCGTGCGGGACCGGCTTGATCGACGCGTTGTGCGCCCAGGTGGTCGGGGAGAGGAAGCCACCGGCCAGCGTGCCGTGCCCGTAGTACACGGCCTGCAGGATCGCCTTCTTGTCGATCGCCAGGCTGATCGCCTTGCGCACGTTGACGTCGTCGAACGGCGCGCGCCGCACGTTCATCGACAGGTAGTCGATCTCGCTGGACGGGAACATGTTCACCGTCAGGTTCGGCTGCGCCTTCAGCGTCTTGATGCTCGAGTTCGACGGGTACTCGTTGATCTGGATCTGGTTGCTGGCCAGCTGGGTGGCCCGGGTGTTGCTGTCCGGCACCGTGGTGAACGTGACCGAGTCCAGGTGCGGCAGGCCCTTGCGCCAGTACTTGGCGTTCTTGACGATCTTCAGGCTGCTGCCCTTCGACCAGCTGGCGAACTTGAACGGGCCGGACCCGACCGGGTGCTTGGCGAACTCGGTGGCGGACTTGCCGCCGTAGTCGGCCGGCACGATCGAGTTCGCGTACAGCGCCATGTCCGCCGGCAGCGGGGACCACGGCTTCTTGGTGTGGAACACGACGGTCGCCGCGTCCGGCGTGTCGATCTTGGTGATCACGGTGTCGATGAACGAGAACGGCGCGTCGCTCTTCTGGTTCTGCTCGATGGAGAACTTCACGTCCGCCGAGGTGACCGCCTTGCCGTTGGTGAACTTGGCGTCCTTGCGCAGGTGGAAGGTCCAGCTGAGCTTGTCCGGCGACTGCGTCCACGAGGTCGCGAGCGACGGCTGCACGCTCTTGCCGCTCTGGTCCGGCACGGTGAGCGTGTCGTAGATCTCCTCGATGACCCAGATCGAGGCGTTGTCGGTGGGCACCGAGGGCAGCAGGCTCGTCGCCTCGTCCGCGCGGGCCATCACGAGATCGCCGCCGGACTGCGCGACGCCCGAGCCGGTACCCGACCCGCCGCATGCCGTCAGTGCCACGGTCGAAGCGAGCGCCACCGCACCACACAGCGTCTTTAACCGTTTCATTGATGCGAACTTCCTGTCGGGACATCGGCGATGTCGACGGTTGCGAACTGAGCTGAGCGGGCCGCGGCCGGGGTTCCGGCCTGGACGTTCAGATCGGGGTGCCAGCAGGGTAGGGCCGACGTTCGACGAACTTTTTGTGCAGACGAACAGAACTTGCCAGTAATTTTCGTTCATGTAAAGAGGCCGGCCGTTCCCTCGTGTGCGTACGCTCCTGGTGTCCTGCGCACTCCTCACCGAAGGTGATCGTGGCATGTCGAACGAGCTGATCCGCACCCCGATCGCGACCGAACTGGACGCGTTCTTCGGGCAGTACACGGCCGCCGATCAGTCCCGGGGGCTGGCGTACGGGATCGTCACGGCCGACGGGCTGTCCCACGCGGCCGGCTTCGGCACCGCCAACGACGACGGCCTGGTACCCGACGCGGACACCGTCTTCCCGATCGCGTCGATGTCCAAGAGCTTCGTCGCCGCCGCGGCGCTGCTCGCGCAGGAGCGCGGGCTGCTGTCCCTGGACGATCCGATCACCGCGTACTTCCCGCAGTTCTCCGCCTCCGGCACGCCGGAGGATCCGTGCCCGCCGCCGACCCTCGGGATGCTGTTCAGCATGTCCGGTGGGCTGACCGAGGACAACTCCTGGGTGGACCCGTTCATCGACGCCACCGTGGACGTGGTGCTCGACCAGGTCGGCAAGGGGCTGCGCTACAGCCACGTGCCCGGCGCCGAGTACGAGTACTCCAACCTCGGCTTCACGCTCGCCGGCCTCGCCGTGGGCCGGGCCGTGGGCCGCCCGATCGAGGACTTCGTCCGGGACGAGCTGCTGATCCCGCTGGGGCTGACCTCGACCTGGTTCGACAACGCCGCGCCCGCCGGCATCCAGCGCGCCACCGGCTACTCGCTCGACCAGCAGGCGAACTGGGTTCCCTACGCCCCCAACGTCTCGGCCGCCTTCGCCGCGGCCGGCGGCATCATGAGTACCGTGCGCGACCTCGCCCGCTGGATCGCCTGGCTCGGCTCCGCCTTCCGGGCACCACACGCCGACGACGTGGCCGTCCTCAGCCGCGCCGCCCGCCGCGAGATGCAGCGGGTACGCATCGTCGACACGCCGTCGCTGAGCGTGCAGCCCGACGGCAGCCTGCAACCCCAGGTCGGCGGGTACGGGCTGGGCCTGCGCATCTCCCTCGACGCGCAGCGCGGAACGCTGGTCTCCCACGGCGGTGGCCTGCCCGGCTTCTCGCTGTTCATGTGCTGGCACCCCGACTCCGGCAACGGCGTCGTGGTGCTGACCAACAGCCATCGCGGCAATCCGTCGGAACTGTGCCAGCAGGCGCTGGGCCGCATCCTCGCCCGGGACCGGGTGCCGGCGCAGACGATCCGGCTGTGGCCGGAGACGGTACGGCTGCGCGACGACGCCGAGCGGCTGATCCGCTCCTGGGACGACGAGCTGGCCGGCCGGATCCTCGCCGACAACGTCGACTTCGACCGGTCGCTGGCCGAGCGGCGCGCCGGCATCGAGGCGCTGATCGAGCAGATCGGTCCGCTGGCCGCACCGCGCCCGGCACCGCAGATCGTGTCGGCGGCGACCCCGGCCGACGTCACCTGGTCGATCCCGGGCGCCGGCGGCGAGCTGCTGTGCATGATCCACCTGACGCCGGTGGAGCCGGCGCAGATCCAGGAACTCGTGGTGCAGGCGGTCCCCGCGGACCGGCCGCGTTCCGCCGCGCCGGTGGACATCTCCCCGCGCCGCGCGTACCTGCGCGAGAACTCCCTCACCCCGGCCACCAACACCCGGGTGGTACTGCCCTGAGCCGTCGCGGTGGGCCCGCGCCGGCGATCAGCGTGACCGCGTACCGGCCGAGCCGCTGGTGGCGCTGAGCATCGACGGCACCTGACCGGAGACGACCTAGGGTCGCCTGGACCGGTGCGCCACCGGCCGCGCTGTCGGTGCGGGTGCCGGCGTCGGCAGCACCGTCTTCGGGTGGCCCGGTGCCGCAGCCGGCGCCAGCGGTGGACTCAGGTGTGCCGACAGGAAGTCCAGCGCCGCCGGCAGCACCGCGCGCCAGACGTAGAAGTTGTGCCCGCCGGTCGGCAGCTCCACCTTCTGCACGCTCACCGGGCTGCCCCGCGCCGCTCGCGCGAACGTCCGGCCCTCCTGGCACGGCTCGGGATCGGGCCGGGCGCAGGCCGCGTACACCGCGATGGCCGGCAGGTGCCGGTCGTGCCGGACCACCCAGGTCGGCGTGTTGGCCTCCCGCACGGTGCGGTCACCGTGGAACAGGTCGTCGACCCGCGGCCCGGTGTACGGGGCGAACTCGCCGGAGATGCTCGCCGCGGCGGCGTACCCGAAGCCGCGCCGCAGCGCCAGGTTCGCCGCGCAGAAGCCGCCGGTGGAGTACCCGATGAGTCCCCAGCCGGACCGCCCCGGCAGGACCCGGAAGTCCCGGCGCAGCACCTGCTTGACGTCGCTGGTGAGGTAGGTGGCGTACTGCGGGCCGTGTACCTCGTCGACGCACTCGCTGTCCCGGGTCGACGGGTCGGTCGACTGGGTCGGGAAGACCGCGACCGTCGGCGGCATCCGCCCGGCCCGGATCTCCGCGTCCAGCATGGTCTGGATGTGCAGGCTGTTGGTCCAGTGCGTGGGCCGGCCCGGGAACCCGTCGAGGAACTCCACCACCGGGAACCGCCGTTGCCGCCACGAATGCAGGCTGTACTGCGGCGGCAGGTACACCAGGGCGGGCAGGTTCAGCTTGCTGCGCGCGCCGTGCAGCCGGAACGCCAGTACGACGCCGTGTCCCGGCTCGGCGTTGCGGGCGTGCTCGGCGGCGCGGGCGTCCATCGCGCCGGCCGTCACGCGGGGCGCGACCGCCGGCGGGGTGTCGGCACCGGCCAGGTCGGTCCAGCTGGAGAAGAAGTCCTGGCGCTGGTTGACGGCCAGCCCGACGGTCAGCGCGACCAACAGCTGGCTGCACGCCAGGGCCGCGACGGTGCGCACCATGCGACACCGCCGCCAGCGCCGCCAGGTCAGCACCGCTCCGGCGACCAGCGCAACGGCGGTCACCGCGACGATCGCGATCAGCGTCGTGCCGGTCAACTTGACCAGCGGGTGGACCATGCTCGGTACGTGGATCACGGGCGCCCGGCAGCCGGTCGTGCGGCGGTGGGGCGGCGGGTGCCCACCTCGGTCGGCGTGCCGCGTGGGCCGAGCGGGTCGGCGGGCAGGTTCATCGCTACAAGCTATGCGTCACACAGTTAGCGACTAGTTAGCGCACATTCCGAGGTTCGTCTGCACTCGCAACGATCCGGGGCCGCCGGTCGTGGCACGGAGCGAAGCATCCGGGTCGCCGGTAGCGTCCGGTCAGCGGTCGGCCGGGAAGGCGACGGTGATGTCGAGCCCGCCGGCGGGCCGCGGGTGGGCGGTGAGCGTCGCCTGATGGGAACCGGCGATCGCCGCGACGATGGCCAGGCCCAGCCCGTGACCGTCGCGGTGTCGGAGGCGTGGCCCACCGGCCCGTTGGAACGGCCGGAAGATCCGGTCCAGGTCCTCCGGCGCGATCACGGGCCCGGTGTTGCGGACCGCGATGGTCGCCTCCCCGCCCGCGGCCCGGCCGGTGACGACCTCGACCGTACCGTCGGCCTGGTTGTGCCGGATCGCGTTGTCGACGAGGTTCGCGACGAGCAGCTCCACCAGCCGCCGGTCGCCGGTGGCCGGGGCCGCGCCGAGCCCGGCGTCGATCCGGACGCCGCGCTCGTCGGCCTCGGCGCGGCGGCCGGCGAGTACCTGCTCGGTGAGCTGGGCGAGGTCGAACGGGTCCCGGTGCTCGATGCCGCGTTCGCTGGTGGCGAGGACGAGCAGGGCGTCGATGAGCCGCTCCTGTTGCGCGCCGAGTTCGACCGCCTCCGTGCAGGCGGCGCGCAGCGACGCCAGGTCGGCGTGCGGGTCGGCGAGGGCGACCTGAAGCAGCGTCCGCTGGCCCGCGAGCGGGGTACGCAGCTCGTGCGAGGCGTTCGCCACGAAGTGACGTTGTGCGGTGAACGCCGACTCCAACCGGCTCAACAGGTCGTTGAGCGTGGTACCGAGCCGGGTGAGCTCGTCGTCGGGCCCGCGAACCGTGAGGCGCTGGTTGAGGTTGGTGGCCGAGATTCGTTGCGCGGTGGTGGTGATGGCGTGCAGCGGGCGCAGGAACCGGCCGGCGAGCCACCAGGCGCCGACCAGCGCGACCACCGCGGCGGCCAGGCCGACCAGCGCCGGGCCGGCGTCGAACCGGCTGCTGGCGTCGGCCGTCCCGGGCGCCGTACCGGCGGGAGCACGCGCCGCGGTGTGGCCGTACAGGAGGTTGGTGGCCAGCAGCACCCCGGCGAGAACCGCGAGGAACAGCCCGGAGTAGAGCAGCGTGAGCTGCGCCCGCAGAACCGGTCGCCTGGCGCGAAGCAGCGCACCCACTCGTCGTGTCGCGCTCATCAGCTGTCTCCGATCCGGTAGCCGCCCTCCCGGACGGTGTGGATGATGGCGGGTTCGCCGAGCTTGGCGCGCAGCCGCCGCATGGTGTGCTTGACCGCCGTGGTGAACGGGTCGGCCGCCTCGTCCCAGACCCGTTCGAGCAGTTGCTCGGCGGAGACGACGACGCCGGGAGTGGTGAGCAGACACTCCAGCAGGGCGAACTCCTTCGGGCTCAGGTCCAGCCGTCGCCCCGCCCGGGTGACCGTCCGGCGGGCCGGGTCGAGGCTGAGGTCGGCGTAGCCGAGCGTCGGCGGTACGGCGGGGCTCGCCCGGCGGCCGAGGGCGCGGACCCGGGCGACCAGTTCGGCGAAGTCGAACGGCTTGGGCAGGTAGTCGTCCGCCCCGAGATCGAGGCCCTCCACCCGGTCCTGCACCGTACCGGCCGCGGTGAGCATCAGCACCCGGCTGTCGGCGCCGTCCGCGACCAGCCGGCGGCAGACGTCGTCGCCGTGCACCCCGGGTAGGTCCCGGTCCAGGATGACCACGTCGTAGCGGGTGAGCGCGAGGTGCTCCAGCGCGTCCGTGCCGTCCAGGACGACATCCACGGCCATCCCCTCGTGGCGCAGCCCGGTGCCGATCGACCGGGCCAGGACCTCGAAGTCCTCGACCACCAGCACCCTCATCGACGCTCACCTCCGCTGCCGGTGACCCGGTCCGTACTCGTGCACTGGCTTCAGCATCCCCGCTACCGGGTCGCAACCGGGTATCAGCGGCCGCGACGCGGTTGCGACCGCTCGGGCCGTACAACCATCGGTGACCCAGCCGACGACCGAACGGACCGAGACCGTGACCGAGCAGAGGATCGAAGTATCCGGACTGCGCAAGCGATTCGGGGCCACCCAGGCACTCGACGGGATGAGCTTCACCGTGTCGCCCGGCCGGGTGACCGGCTTCGTCGGGCCCAACGGCGCGGGCAAGTCGACGACCATCCGGGTGATTCTCGGGTTGGACACCCCGGACGAGGGGCGCGCGCTGGTCGGCGGAGTGCCGTACCGGCGGCTGCGCCGGCCGCTGCGGCACGTGGGTGCGCTGGTCGACGCGGCCGCCCTGCAACCGAGCCGGACCGGCCGCAACCACCTGCTGTGGCTGGCCCGGTCGCAGCGGCTGCCGGTACGTCGCATCGACGAGGTGATCGAGCTGGTCGGCCTCGCCGGCGCCGCGCGCCGCAAGGCGGGCGGCTTCTCGCTGGGGATGCGGCAACGGCTCGGCATCGCCGCCGCGATGCTCGGCGATCCGCCGGTGGTGATCCTGGACGAGCCGTTCAACGGGATGGACCCGGAGGGCATCATCTGGATCCGCCGGTTCCTGCGCTCGCTCGCCGCGGAGGGCCGCGTGGTGCTGGTGTCCAGCCACCTGATGGGCGAACTGCAGGGCACCGCCGACCAGGTGGTCGTCGTCGGGCGTGGCCGGGTCGTGGCCGATGCGCCGGTCGACGAACTGGTCGCCGCCGAGTCGGGCGGCCGGGTCCGGCTGCGGACCGCCGAGCCGGCCGAGGCGGCGGCGGCGTTGCGGCGCGACGGGTTGGCGGCGACCGTCGCGGCCCGCGACACCGTCACCGTGACGGGGGCCGACGCGCAGCGCATCGTGGCCGTACTGGCTCGGTCCGGCGTGCCGTTCGCCGAGGTGACGAGCCAGCGGGCGAGCCTGGAGGACGTCTATCTGCGGCTCACCTCCGGCGAGTCCGAGTACCGGGCGGTCCTCGACCGGGAGCAGGACCGATGAGCGCCGTCGAGGCACCGACGCGGCCCGGCGGGGACCGCGACGGCGGGCTTCGCTCGGCACTGCGGGCCGAATGGGTGAAGTTTCGTACCGTCCGCGGCTGGCTGATCGGCCTCGGCGTGGCCGGGCTGCTGTGCGTGCTGCTCACCTACCTGGTGGCCAACGGCATCCACAGCGGAACCTGCACCGGCACCGGGGTGACGTGCCGCAGCGGGCACCCGCGCGTACCGACCGGGCCGGGCGGCGAGGCGGTCGCGGACAGCTACCGGTACCTGAGCCGCCCGCTCACCGGCGACGGCAGCCTCACCGCACAGCTCGCCTCGTTCACCGGGCGGGTCTCCACCAACCCGGTGAACGTCGCCCCGTCGCCGTCCGCGACGCGTCCGGGGCTGGCCGACTGGGCCAAGGCCGGCATCCTGCTCACCCCCGACACCACGCCCGGATCGTCGTACGCGGCGGTGCTCGCCACCGGCCGGCACGGGATCCGCTTCCAGTACGACTACACCCACGACCGGCCGGGCCGCGGCGCCCCCGCGGCGTCGCGTTGGCTGCGCCTGACCCGGCACGCGGGCACGATCACCGGCTACGAGTCCGCCGACGGCGTCGCCTGGCACGAGGTGGGCGTCGCCCACCTGGCCGGGCTGCCCGACACCGTGCGGGTCGGGTTGTTCGTGACCTCGCCGGTCTCGTTCCACGGCCAGACCGGTCGACCCACCCAGGCCACCGCCGGGTTCCGGCACCTCACCGTCACCGGCGCCACCGGGGGTGGCTGGCGAAGCCGTGCCGTCGGTACGAGCCGGGCCGACTTCTACCCGATCCTCGCCGCCGGCGGCGCCCGCAGCACCGGCGACACCGCCGTACTCACCGGCTCCGGCGACATCGCGCCCGCGGTCGTGCAGGGCGTGCTCGGCACCAACACCGCCGCGAGCAGCCTGCTGCTCGGCCTGCTCGTCGGCTCGGTCGTGTTGATCGTGCTGGCCGCGCTGTTCGTGACCGGCGAGTACCGTCGCGGGCTGATCCGCACCACGCTCACCGCCACGCCGAAGCGGGGGCGGGTACTGGCCGCCAAGGCGATCGTGATCGGCGGAGTCGGCTTCGCGATCGGTGCCCTCGCCGCCGCCGTCGCCATGCCGGTCGGCGACCACATCCTGACCGGCAACGGCGTCTACGTGTTCCCCGCCGGCCCCGGCACCGTGTCGCGCGTCGTGGTCGGCTGCGGACTGGTCACCGCGCTCGTCGCGGTCGCGGTGCTCGCCCTCGGCGTGATGCTGCGGCGCAGCGCCGGCGCGGTCACCGCCGGGGTCGTGGTGTTCGTCCTGCCGTACCTGATCGGCGCCAGCCTGCCCGGGACCGCCGAGACGTGGCTGTTTCGCGTCACCCCGGCCGCCGCGTTCTCGGTGCTCGGCGTACTGCCCCGATCGTCGCTGGTCGACTACCCTTACACGTTCGCCAACGGCTACTACCCGCTGCCACCCTGGGCCGGGCTGCTGGTACTCGCCGGTTACGTCGCGGTGGCGCTCGGCGCCGCGCGGCTGACGCTGCAGCGGCGGGACGCATGAGTGCCGCGCTGCTCGCCGAGTGGACCAAGCTTCGCACCCTTGCCAGCACGGCCTGGCTGCTGCTCGGTACCGCGGTTGCCACCATCGGTGTCGGCGTGGCGGTCGTGGCCGGCACGCACCAGTCGGCGGGCAGCGGAGTCGTGGATACCACCGCGCTCGCCCTGACCGGCATCGACCTCGGCCAGGCCGTCGTCGTGGTGCTCGCCGTGCTCGCCGTCGCCGAGGAGTACGGCACCGGCATGGTGCGCACCACGTTCGCCGCGATGCCGCGTCGGATCATCGTGCTCGCCGCCAAGGCGACGACCGTCGCCGCGCTCACCGCCGTCGCCGGAGCGGTCGCCGTCGCAGGCTCGCTGCTCGCCGGGCGAGCAGCGCTGCCCGCCGGGTCCGGATCCGTACTCGGCGCCATCACGCACGGCCCGGCACTGCGTGCCGCCACCGGCAGCGTCGTCTACCTGGTACTGGTCGCACTGTTGGCTCTCGGTATCGCCACCGCCGTGCGGGACACCGCCGTGTCCATTGGCGTGGTGCTCGCCGTGCTGTACCTGCCGACGCTGCTCGCCCAGGCGGTGAGCGACCCGCTCCGACGGCACGTCGAACAGCTCGCGCCGATGACCGCCGGGCTCGGCATCCGAGCCACCACCAACCTTTCCGCCCTGCCGATCTCGCCGTGGGAAGGCATCGGCGTCGTCGCCGCCTGGGCCGCCGGCGCGCTGGTGCTCGCCGGCCTGCTGCTCCGGCACCGCGATCCCTGACCTGCGGTCTTCGTCGACCCGGGCGGGTCGATCACCGTGGAATGCCTCCGCCGCCCGGTGGTGGTCCGCTCCAGCCGGCGCGCCGACGGGGCTGAAACGCGGTACGACTGGTGGCACAGTCGGGCACGTCGGCCGATCGGCACGACCCGAGCACCTCACCGAGGAACCGAACGAGGAGGGCCCGTGAGCTGTACCCGAACGCACACGGTCGTCACCGGGGCATCGTCCGGGATCGGGCGGGCGACCGCACTGCGGCTGGCCGGCGCCGGTCACCATGTCTACGCGGGAGTGCGACGCGACGCGGACGGCGAGTCGCTGCGGCAGGCGGCGGGCAGCGGCGAGCTGACCCCGCTGCGGCTCGACGTCACCTCGGCCGACCAGCTCGCCGCGGCCGCGGACCTGGTCGCCGGGCACGTCGGGCCGGCCGGTCTCGACGGCCTCGTCAACAACGCCGGCATCGGCGTCTCCGCGCCGCTGGAATCGATCTCGGTCGACACGCTGCGCCGGCAGTTCGACGTGAACGTCTTCGGCCAGGTCGCGGTGACCCAGGCGTTCCTGCCGTTGCTGCGCCGGGCGCCCGGACGCATCGTGGTGATCGGATCGATCGGCAACCGGCTGGCCATCCCGTTCGGCGGGGCGCTGGCCGCCTCCAAGCGGGCGGTCTCGTCGCTGGCCGACTCGCTCCGGCTGGAACTGGCCGCCTGGAACATCCGGGTGGTGCTGCTGGAACCGGCGAGCATTCACACCGAGGCCGTCGACAAGATGCGGCACGAGACCGACGACGTGCTCGCGGCCCTGCCCGCCGACCAGCGCGAGCTGTACGCCGACTCGTACCGGGCCATGATGGACACGGCGCTCGCCCGGGAGCGTGCGGGCAGCCCACCGGCCGTCGTCGCCGCCGCGGTGCTCACGGCGCTGACCTCGGCACGGCCGCGGGCGCACTACCTGGTCGGCAAGGACGCGCGGCTGCTCGCCACCGTGGCGCGGCTTCCGACGCCGCTGCTCGATGCGGTCCGGCGGCGCATCTTCCGGCTGCCGGCGCCGGGTTCGCGCGCCGTGCGGTGACGGGGAGGCGACGGCGGGTGAGTTGCAGCCGCTGCATCCGGTCGCGCAGACCCGGCGCTCGGCCGTCGATGGGGTGAGGTTGGCCACTGCCGCCTGGGTGGATTCGCGTCCGGTGACTCGTTTCCGGCGCGTCTTCGCCGGGTGCCGGGTGTCCGGCGTCCGGCGAGCGAGATCCACAACGGTTATGATCGATGCATCAGCTCGTTGAGCTCCTGCCGCGAGTTGTCGGCGCGTCGTAGCATCCGGACCTCGTTCGGAGGATCTGCTCCGCGCCTGGCCGGCCGAGTCCCTCGGGTTCCGGTTGTCGGCGGGACATCCGCACAGATGGCGAACTTCTTGTCTCCTTCGTTCAGCGACTTCGGCCTGCCCGCGCGGCTGACCGAGGTGCTCACCTCCCGTACCATCCACACCCCTACCCCGATCCAGGCCGCGGCGATTCCGGACGCGCTCGCCGGGCGCGACGTGCTCGGCCGAGCCCGTACCGGCTCGGGCAAGACCCTCGCGTTCCTGCTGCCGCTGGTGGCCCGGCTGTCCGGCGGCGCCCGGCCGAAGCCCGGTGCGCCACGGGCGCTGATCCTGGCGCCGACCCGGGAGCTGGTCGGCCAGATCGACGAGGCGCTGCAGCCGCTGGCCGCCGCCGCCCGGCTGACCTCCCGCACCGTGTTCGGTGGCGTCGGCCAGGGCCCGCAGGTGGCCGCGATCCGGCGCGGCGTCGACATCGTGGTGGCCTGCCCCGGCCGGCTGGAAGATCTGATGCGCCAGGGCCACTGCACGCTCTCCTCGGTGCAGATCACCGTCCTGGACGAGGCCGACCACATGGCGGCGCTCGGGTTCCTGCCGGTCGTACGCCGGTTGCTCGGCCAGACCCCGGCCGGCGGGCAGCGGCTGCTGTTCTCCGCCACGCTGGACCGCGAGGTCGACACCCTGGTCCGCGCGTACCTGTCCAAGCCCGCCCGGCACGAGGCCGACTCGGCGCAGTCGCCGGTGAGCACCATGACCCACCACGTCCTGCACGTCGAGCGCGAGCACCGGCTGCCGGTGCTGGTCGACCTGACCAGCGCGCCGGGCCGCACCGTCGTGTTCACCCGCACCAAGCACGGGGCGAAGGCGCTGGTCCGCCAGCTGCAGCGGAACGGCGTGCCGGCCGCCGAGTTGCACGGCAACCTGAGCCAGAACGCCCGTACCCGCAACCTGGACGACTTCCGGTCCGGCCGGGTGGCGGCGCTGGTGGCCACCGACATCGCCGCCCGCGGCATCCACGTCGACGACGTGGCGCTGGTCATCCACGCCGACCCGCCCGCCGACCACAAGGCGTACCTGCACCGTTCCGGGCGCACCGCCCGGGCCGGCGGCTCCGGCACCGTGGTCACGCTGACCAACACCGAGCAGGCCGGCGAGGTCCGCAAGTTGCTGCGCGCGGCCCGGATCACCGCGCCGACCACCCGCGTCACCTCGGCCGACCATCCGATGCTGGCCACGATCGTGCCCGGCAGCCGGACGCTGATCGACCCGACGACCCTCGCGCAGGACGCCCGCACCGGCAGCGCCGGTGGCCCCGACACCGCCGGGTCGCAGCCCGCGGCCGGGCGTGGCCGGCGGCGCGGTGGCCGCGGCCGGCAGCGGGCCGCGACGAGCGAGCACCCCGGCGGCGACACCGGGCAGCGTTCGGCGTCGCGCCAGCCGGCGGGCGACGGTACGGGACAGCG
>NZ_BOPO01000151.1 GCF_017312725.1 Actinocatenispora comari
CCCTGGTGGATCTCGGTATCGCCGGCCGGGTCGCGCTGGTCTCCGGCGCGACCAGCGGGCTCGGCCTGGCCGTCGCGACCGCACTGGCCGCCGAGGGCGCCCGGGTCGCGATCTGCGGCCGGAACGAGCAGCGCCTCGCCGCCGCCGCCGACCAGGTGGCCGCGGCCCACCCGGTCGGTGGCGACGGGTCGGTCCGGGCCGACCGGGTCGACCTGCGCGACCAGGACGCGGTACGCGGCTGGATCGACGCGGTGGCAACCGATCTCGGCGAACCGGGCATCGTGGTGAGCAACGCCGGCGGCCCACCCGCCGGCCCGGTGACCGCGTTCGGCCTGGACGCCTACCGGGACGCCGTCGAGCTGTGCCTGCTCGCCCACATCGGCTTCGTGCAGGCGACGCTGCCCCGGTTGCGAGCGGCCGGCTGGGGCCGGATCCTGCTCGTCGCCTCCGAGACGATCCGGGCGCCCCGCCCGCAATACGGCCTGTCCAACACGGTGCGGCCCGGCCTCGCCGGCTACGCGAAGTCGCTGGTACCGGAGATCGGCCCGGACGGCGTCACCATCAACGTGCTCGCCCCCGGCTACCACCGCACCCCGGCGCTGACCAGCCAGTTCGCCGACCCCGACGCGGGCCTTGCCGACATCGCCGCCACCATCCCGGTCGGCCGGCTCGGCGCCCCGGCCGACTTCGCGGCCACCGCCGCCTTCCTCGCCAGCACCCACGCAGGCTTCATCACCGGCAGCACCATCCTGGTAGACGGCGGCGCCACCCCTTCCCTCTGACCCGCCACCCGCCAACGACCCTCAACCGACCACCCGAACCGGCCCGGCGTCCACCCGAACCGGCCCCGACGCTCCGAAGCGGCCAGGCGGTGTCCGGCCCGATCACCGTTCCCCGACGTTCCGAGGCGGCCAGGGGGTGTCCGGCCCGATCACCGTTCCCCGACGTTCCGAGGCGTGCCAGGCGGTGTCAGGATCTCGTCTCTGGTCTCCCGGCGGGGGATGGTCAAGGGGGCGAAGGCCCCCTTGACGGGGAGGGGTGTGGGGAGGGGCGAAGCCCCCTCCCCACGTTCCCCCACAAGGGGTTGAAGAGCGAACAGAGGTGGCCTTCACACCACCACCCCGCAAGCACGACGTCACAGCAGAGCGGACAACTCCGCACACGTCTCACCCGGAACCGTCTTCAGCCGAGCCACCGCATCCACCAACGGCACCAGCTCGATCTGGGTACCGCGCAGCGCGGACATCGTCCCGTACTTCCCGTTGCGGATCGCCTCCACGGCCCGCCCGCCGAGCCGCGACGCCAGCACCCGGTCGTACGCGGTGGGCGTGCCGCCGCGCTGCAGGTGTCCGAGCACGGTGGTGGTGACCTCGCGGTCGAGCCGGCGGCCGATCTCGGCCTGCAGCTGCCGCGCGATGCCGGCGAACCGGCGGTGCCCGAACTGGTCGATGTACCCCTCGTCGAACGGCATGGTGCCCGGCGCCGGCGTGGCGCCCTCGGCGGCGACCACGACGGCGAAGTTGTCGCCGTCGTCGAACCGGCGGCGCAGCCCCGCGCACACCTGCTCGATGTCGAACGGCGTCTCCGGCGTGAGTACCTGGTGGGCGCCGGCGGCGAGCGCCGAGTGCAGCGCGATCCAGCCGGTGTGCCGGCCCATCACCTCGACCACCATGACCCGCTGGTGCGACTCGGCGGTGGTGTGCAGCCGGTCGATGGCGTCGGTGGCGATCTCCACCGCGGTGTCGAAGCCGAACGTGACGTCGGTGCAGTCGATGTCGTTGTCGATCGTCTTCGGTACCCCGACGACCGGGATGTCGTGCGACGACAGCCAGTGCGCGGCCTGCAGGGTGCCCTCGCCGCCGACCGGGATCAGCGCGTCGATGCCGTTCGACGCGAGTACGGAGCGGATCGTGTCGATGCTGGCCCGCAGCGTGTCCGGGTTGACCCGGGACGAGCCGAGGATGGTGCCGCCGCGGGCGAGGATGCCGCGTACCCGTGCGGGGTCGAGTTCGACCCGGTGGTCCTCCAGCACGCCGCGCCAGCCGTCCCGGAAGCCGGTGACCTGCCAGCCGTGGTCGCGCACCGCGCGCAGCACCACCGCACGGATCACCGCGTTGAGGCCGGGGCAGTCGCCACCGCCGGTCAAGATACCGATACGCACCTGGTCGTCCCTTCGTCCGTCGCGGCTGCCGGCGGTCACCGACAGATGCCAGGACGGCACGGCGCTGTACCGGTCTCGTTCGCGAACCAGGGTAAGGGCTGGCCAGCCGGTGCTCGCAGTGTGCCTGCACACGTCCCACGGCCCGTCGGACGAACGCCGAGCGGGTCCGGCGCCGACCGGACGAACCGCGCGCCGGCCGGCGTCGGCGCTCAAGATCTTCCGGTACGCACCGGCTCGGCCCGGTCCGCCGGCACCGGCCGCGGCGCGTCGTCGGTACGGCGGAGCACGGTGACCGCGAGCGCGAGTGCGGCCAGTACGAGCCCGCCGGCGACCACGAACGCCACCCGGTACCCGGCGGTCTGCGCCACCGCCGCACCAACGCCGGTGGCGGTCAGGTGCCGGGTGTGCGCCGCCGCGACCGTGGACAGTACGGCGAGGCCGAGCGCGCCGGCGACCTGCTGCACGGTGTTGAACAACCCGGACACCACGCCCGAATCGCTCGGATCGGCGCCGGACATGGCCAGCCCGGTCAGGGCCGGCATCGCGGTGGCGAACCCGGCGCCGAGCACGACCAGCGCCGGCAGCAGCGCCGGGTACCCGTCGTGGCTGGGCAGCCGGGTGAGGATCGCGAAGCCGACCGCGATGGTGACCAGGCCGGCGGCAAGCACCCGGACCGGGCCGAACCGGGCGACGAGGCGGGCCGAGACGCCCAGCGAGACCACCGCGATCGTCAGCGAGGTGGGCAGCAGCGCGAGCCCGGTGTGCAGCGGGTCGTAGCCGAGCACCTCGCGCAGGTAGAGCGCGATCAGGAACTGGAACCCGAACATCCCGGCGATCGCCAGCAGCAGCGTCGCGTTGCCGCCGGCGACGGACCGTACCGCGAAGATCCGCAGCGGCAGCAGCGGCGTCGCCGCCCGGGCCTGCCGCAGCACGAACCCGGCGAGCAGCGCCCCGGCGGCGACGCCGGTAGCCAGCGTGTACGCCCAGGGCTGGTCGGTGGACCGGACGATGGTGTACACGCCGAGCATCAGCCCGGCGGTCACCAGCGCCGCGCCGGCCGCGTCGGCGCCGGCCCGCATTCCGAGGCCGCGTTCGGCCGGCAGCACCCGGGCGGCGAGGGCCGCGGCGGCCAGCCCGATCGGCACGTTGACCAGGAAGATCCAGTGCCAGCCGACGGTCTGGGTGAGCACGCCGCCGGCGATGATGCCGATCGACGCGCCGCCGGAGCCGACGAACGTGAACGCGCCGATCGCGCGGGCCCGCTCCCGCGGCTGCTCGTACAGCGTGACCAGCATGCCGAGCACCACCGCCGAGGCGAGCGCGCCACCGGCGCCCTGCACGAACCGGGCGGCGATCAGCATCGCCTGGTCCACCGCGGCGGCGCACAGCGCGGACGCGGCGACGAACGCGACCAGCCCGGTCACGAAGACCCGCTTGCGGCCGATCAGGTCGCCGAGCCGGCCGGCCAGTGGCAGCAGCCCGCCGAACCCGATCAGGTACGCGTTCATCACCCAGGCGAGGTTGCCCGGGGCGAAGCCGAGCGCGTCCCGGATCGTGGGCAGTGCGACGTTCACGATGGTGCCGTCCAGGATGACCATCAGCTGCCCGGCGCACAGCACCACGAGCGCGAGCAGCCGGCCGCGGGATACGGATGGGGACGTGGACATCGGCTTGCCTCCCAATGGTGCACGACTTGTTACAGAGGCCATCGTGTGTGACCATCGGGTCGTGCGGAAGGAGGCACATCCATGTCACGGAGTACCAGCGATGTACCAGGCCAGGTCGTGGACTGTCCGACCTGCACGGTGCGTGAGGTACTAGACAGGGTCGGCGGCAAGTGGAGCATCGGCGTGCTGGTCGAGGCGGTCCGCGGGCCGGTGCGGTTCACCGAGCTGGAGCGCACCATCACCGGCATCAGCCGCCGGATGCTCACCCTGACGCTGCGCAACCTGGAGCGCGACGGGCTGCTCACCCGCACCGTGCACCCCACCGTGCCGCCGAAGGTCGAGTACGCGGCGACGCCGATGGCGCTGGAGCTGCACGACGCGCTGTTCACCCTGACCAGCTGGGCCGAGCGGCACCGGGACGACATCGCCACCGCCCGCAGCGCGTACGACGCCAGCCACTGAGCCGGTCGCCCGGCCCGCGCGCCGAAACGGCGCGGACCGGACGGCGCGGGCGAACCGTCCGGCGGCGGATGGGACGGTGTGGGGCAGCGGCGGCCGATCCGTCCGGCGGCGGGCGGGGCGGTGTGGGTCAGCGGCGGGCGAACCGTTCGGCGGCGGGCGGGACGGCGCCGGTCAGCGGCGGGCGAACAGGGCCGTGTGGTCGGCGGCCCACTGCCGGAACGTCCGGGCGGGGCGGCCGAGGACCGTCGCGACGTCGTCGGTGACCGGGTGCGGCGTGTGGTCGTAGCGGGCGTACCGGGCCATCAGCGCGGTGACGAACTCGGCCGGCAGGCCGCGGGCCACCATCGCGGCGTGCGCGTCCTCCGGTGACAGCGCGGCGTACTCCAGCGGGCGGTCGAGCACCTCGCCGAGCTGGTCCAGCGTCTCCTTGAGCGACAACGACTCCGGCCCGGTGAGTACCAGCCGGCGGTGGGACAGGTCGGGGTCGACGAGCGCCCGGACCGCCACCTCGGCGAGGTCGCGGTCGTCCAGGTGGGCCTCCTGGAACGTCGGGTACCCGTACCGCACCACGTCGCCGACCTGCAGCTGCGGCCCCCAGGCCAGCCGGGTGTTGTCGGCGAACGTGCAGGCCCGCAGGCTCACCCAGGGCACGCCGCTGCCGACCGCGGCGGCCTCGGCCTCCCGGTTCCGGTCGCCCTGGAACCGGGACGGCTGGTACGCGGGGTCGTCGTCGACGTTGATCGCCGACAGGGCGACGATCCGCCGCGCCCCGGCCTCGACCGCGCGGGCAACCTCCGCCGCCGCGGCGTCCCGCACCGCGCGCCCGTTGACGAACAGCGCCGTCGCCCCCTGGTACGCGGCCGGGCCGGGTGCGGCGACCTCGACGCCGGGCGGCATCGTCGCGTTCCGGTCGCGCGTCACCGCACGCACCGGGTTTCCTTGTGCGGCAAGGGCTTCGACCACCTGCCGGCCGATCAGCCCGGTCGCCCCGGTCACCACGATCATGTCAACCTCCGGCTTTCGCATGTGATACGAGAACCATAGCATCTACTTTGGTACTCGTAATATATGAGTCTCGTAGTTCACGGTCGATCGCCACCGGGCGGGCGGGTCCGTACAATCCCTGGGCCGGAGGAACACGGATGTCGAGGGGCGGATGAGCACAGCAGCAGCGGGCGGCGGTCGGCGCCGGCTCGCCGGCACCATCAGGACCCGGCTGCGCGCGCTGAGCAGCCAGCTCGGCATGCTCAGCCAGGCCGTCGGTGGCCGGCTCGAGCTGCGGGCCGTCGACCTGGAATGCCTGGACCTCATCGACCGGTACGCGCCGCTGACCCCGACGGCGCTCGCCCGGCACGCCGGGGTACACCCCGCGACGCTGACCGGCATCCTCAACCGGCTGGAGAGTGCCGGGTGGATCACCCGGGACCGCGACCCGGTCGACCGCCGCGCCGTCGTGCTGACCCCGGTACGCGAGCGCAACGCCGAGATCCTCCGGCTGTACGGGCCGATGAACCGGTCGCTCGACCAGATCCTCGCCCGGTACACGCCGGAGCAGCTGGAACTGCTGGCCGACTTCCTCGACCGCGCCACCCGGGCCGCCACCGACGCCGCCGACACCGTCGCCGAGAAGGGGTAGCCGGTACCGTCCCCCGGTCGGCGGTGGGGCGGGTCGCGGCACGGCCGCCTATCATCCGGTGGTGCCAGTACCGGTGATCTTCGACCTGTTCAACACGCTGCTGCACGGCGCCGACGAGGGCCGGGACCAGGTCGTGCGGGAGATGGCCACGGTGCTCGGGGTCGCGCCGGGCGCGCTGGTCGAGGCGTACCACGACAGCTGGCGGGACCGGCAGGTGCGGTGGAGCCTGACCGAGGCGGTGCGCGTCCTTGCTCGCGGGCTCGGCGCCGACCCGACCGACGCGCAGGTCACGGCCGCCGCCGAACTGCGCCGGTCGTTCGCCGGCCGGGTGCTGAACGCCGTCCCCGCGCCGACCCTGGCCGTGCTCGACCGGCTCCGGGCCGACGGCCGGCAGCTCGCGCTGATCAGCAACGCCACCGCCGAGACGGCCGAGGCCTGGCCGGACAGCCCGCTGGCCGAACGGTTCGACACCGCCGTGTTCTCCTGCGCGGTCCGGCTGGTCAAGCCGGACCCGGCGATCTACCGGCTCGCCGCCGAACGGCTCGGGACGGATCCGGCCGACTGCGTCTTCGTCGGCGACGGCGCGGACGGCGAACTGGCCGGCGCCGCCGGCGTCGGCATGACCGTGCTGCGCACCACCCAGTACGCCGACAGCGACCCGGCCTGGCCCGGCCCGGCGCTGGCGCACCTCGGCGAGCTACCCGACCTGCTGCGCGACGAGCGGTCGCTCGCCGGCGACCGCTGAACCACCCGTCACCGGCGGAGCGGAGTGCGGCGGGCCCAGGTCGCCCAGCGCCAGAGCCACTCCAGCGGGCCCTGCCGGTACCGGCGCAGCCACAGCGTGCCGAACACCCACTGCGCGGCGAGAATCGGGCCGGCGATCGCCAGTACCGTCCCGGACGACCAGTTCTCCGGGCGGCCGCCCAGCAGCGGCGCGACCAGCCGGACCAGCACGGTGGCGGTCAGGTAGTTGGTCAGCGCCAGCCGGCCCAGCGGGGTGAACAGCACCCGCAGCGCCGGTGCCAGCGGTGTGCCGAGCAACGCCAGCAGGCCGCAGCAGTAGGCGCCGGCGGTGAGCAGCCCGGCGAGCGCGAAGGCGCGCGGCCCGCCGTTCGTCAGCTGCACGTACAGCACCGGTGCGGTGGCCACCGCGAACGCGGGCAGCAGCAGCCACGGCGCGAGCCGGGCCCGGTCCAGCCGGTCCACCACGCCGTACCGGGTGAGCGCCGCACCGACCAGGAACAGCCCCGGGATCAGCGAGAAGAACCCGGTACCGACGACCAGCCCGGCGGCGAGCACCGGCACCGCCAGCGCCGCCGTCAGCCAGCGCGGCGCGAACGACAGCGGCAGCAGTACGGCCAGCCCGACGACCGCGTAGACGGCGAGGATGTCGCCCTGCCAGAGCAGCAGGTGGTGCGCCAGCCCGACGGCGAGCAGCACCAGCAGCCGGCGCAGCAGTACGACCCGGGGCCGGGCGACGCGCTGCCCGGCCGAGCGCAGCAGCAGCGCGAACCCGATCCCGAACAGCAGCGAGAAGATCGGGAAGAACCGCTGGTCGAACAGCAGGCCGGGCCACTGCGCCGAGGTACCGGTGTCGTCCAGCACCCGCGCGCCGGCGTTGGCGATCGGCTGCACGTTGACGACGAGGATCCCGCATAGGGCGAACCCGCGCAGCACGTCGAGCGCCGAGATCCGGCCCGGCGGCGCGGCCGGCGCGGTCGCCGTGCGTTCGGGTACGGAGCGTGATTCGGTAGCCATGCCGGCCATCGTCGGCGGGGAACCCCGCGAGCCACATCGGTCCGAAGCACGGCCGGCGCGGGCGCGCGTCGTACTTCTGACCGGTTCGGCCGGCCGGCCGGCTGCGTACCGTGATCGGCGTGGCGGAACGGACGGGGGCCGGTGCACTGCGGTGGGCGGGCCGGGTCGCGCTGGCCGGGCTGCTCGCCGCCGGGCTCGGCGTGCAGGCGGTGGCGATCGGCACCAGCTGGGGCGGCGGGTACTGGATCTTCGACGTCGCGGTCGGCGCGGTGGCCGGCGCGGCCGCGGTGTGCCGGCACCGCAACCGTACGGTCACCGCCGCGGTCGGGCTCGCCGTGGCGGCGCTGGCGGTACCGGTGGCGCTGGTGGCCGGGCTGCCCCGGGAGCCGAGCCCGACGTTGGCGCTGGCGCTCGCGGTCCTGGTCGCCGCCGCGGTACGGGCGCTGCCGCCGCGCCGCGCGACCGCCGTGGCGGCGTGCGGACTCGTCCTGGCCGCGGGCAGCTGGTCGGCCGCGCTGCTCGTCGCCCCGGGTGGTACGAACCTGGTCCTGCTGGACGCCGTCGGGGTCCTCGCCGCGGTCGCCGGCGGGCTGCTGCTGCGGCTGCTCGACCTGCGCCGCCGTGCCGCCGCCGAACAGGTACGCCGGGACGAGCGGCTGGCGCTGGCCCGCGAGCTGCACGACGTGGTCGCGCACCACGTCACCGGCATCGTCCTGCAGACCCAGGCGGCCCGCCTGCTGACCGGCCGCCCCGGGCCCGATCTGTCCAGCAGCGCCCGGCCCGGTCTGGCCAGCGGCGCCGGGTCCGGTCCGGCCAGCGGCGCTGGGCCCGGTCTTGCCAGCGGCGCCGGGGCCGGTCTGGGCGGCGGCGCCGGTACCGGTCTTGCCAGCGGCGCTGGGCCCGGGCCGGCCGGCGGAGACGGGACCGGGCTGAACAGTGCGGACGGCGTCGGGCTGGCCAGCGGCGACGGGGCGCGGCTGGACGAGGCGCTGGCCCGGATCGAGAGCGCCGGCGCCGACGCGCTCGCCGCGATGCGCCGGGTGCTCGGCCTGCTGCGCGACGGTACGGGGGAGACCGACCCGATGCCGGTCGGCGCGGCGCAACTGCGCGAGCTGGCGGACCGGTTCGCCGCGCACGGACCGCCGGTGCGGCTGGTACTGCCGGACCCCGAACCGGCCTGGCCGGTGGAGGTGGCCAGCACCGTGTACCGGCTGGTACAGGAGGCGTTGACGAACGTGGCGCGGCACGCGGCGCAGCCCACCGAGGTGGTGGCGACGGTGACCGACGCCGGGCCGTACCTGACGGTCACGGTGACCGACGATGGCGCCGCGGTGCGGGCCCGGCGCCGGCCCGGCGGGTACGGGCTGCTCGGCATGCGGGAGCGGATCGAGGCGCTGGGCGGCACCCTGCAGGCGGGCCCGCGGCCGGACGCCGGCTGGTCGGTCGTCGCCACCCTGCCGGTACCGGTGGGTGAGTCGCGGTGAGCATCCGGGTGCTGCTGGCCGACGACCAGGCGCTGGTGCGCGGCGGGCTGCGGCTGATCCTGGACGCGCAGCCGGACATCGCCGTCGTCGCGGAGGCGGCCGACGGCGTCGAGGCGATCGAGGCGGCCCGCCGGCTGCGCCCGGACGTGTGCCTGGTCGACGTGCGGATGCCGCGGCTGGACGGCATCGAGGTGACCCGCGCGCTGGCCGGCCCCGGGGTGCCGGAGCCGCTGAAGGTGGTGGTGGTGACCACGTTCGACCTGGACGAGTACGTGTACGGAGCGCTGCGCGGCGGCGCGGTCGGCTTCGTGCTCAAGGACGCCGGCCCGGTGCTGCTCGCCGAGGCGGTACGGGCGGCGCACCGCGGGGACGCGCTGGTGTCACCGTCGATCACGCTGCGGCTGCTGCAACGGCTCGCGCCGGCGACGCGTGGCACCGATCGGCCCGGCCGGCCGCTGTCCGACCGGGAGCTCGAGGTGGTCCGCGCGATCGCCCGGGGCCGGACGAACCGGGAGGTGGCGGCGGAGCTGTTCATCTCGCTGAGCACGGTGAAGAGCCACGTGTCCGGCATCCAGACCAAGCTCGGGCTGCGCAACCGGGTGGAGATCGCCGCGTGGGCCTGGGAGCACGGCCACGTCGACCCGTCCTGATCCGGCCGGGAGACACCGGCCGCGACCCGTGCCGATCCGGGACCGAGCCGGGACGTACCCCCGGCCCGGCCCCGGATCTCCCCGGTCAGCCGCAGTGCGACCAGCCGCTGGTCCAGGTCAGCAGGGCGTACGTGTCGCCGCTGACGTGGTAGGTCGCGTCGCCGCCCCACTTGATGCAGGTGCCCGCCGCCGACCGGCGGACCGGGCCGGCGTAGGAGTTGTAGTACGACTCGTCGGAGGTCTGGGTGGAGCCCTCCGGCTGCACCCACGCGCCGGTGATCGTGCCGAAGCTGGTGAGCTGGTACTTCTCGGTCACCACGCAGTCGGTGGATCCGTTGTAGGACAGGTAGATCACCGCGACGGTGCTGCCGTTGTGCGACAGCGTGTGCGAGTCGATGTTGTGGTAGTTGTCGCCGCACAACGCGCTGGCCGAGACGGCGAGCGCCGGAGACGGAGCCACCAGGGCGCCGAGGCCGACCGCTGCCACCGCCGCCGCGCCGCCGACGGCGAGCTTGCGGAGCGTCTTGTTCATGATTACCCCTCACTGTGTTCCGGTGTCGTCCGTTGAATGATTCGACACGGTGTATCGATTGGTTTCGATCCGCTCGTGTCGTCAGCACCACAGTGACTGGTTTCTCGCACAGATCACGGCGTGTCGATCCTTGGCGGGTCGGCTGACCGGTCGGAACGCCGCGAGGTCGTACCCCACGGCCGGTTGCGGGTGTTGAAAAGTGGGGCAGGATGTGCGGAGACGTTCGATCAAGGAGTGTGCATGGCTGTACGGACGACGCGAGTCGGCGATGACCGGGCTGGCGGAAACAGTGTCGGCATCGACCACGACGACGAGGCGCGGGTGTGGCTGCTGCGCACCCCCGGCACCGCCTACGCGGTGGCCTGCCCGCCCGAGGTCACGGTGCACCGCCAGCAGCTGCCCGACGTGCTGCTGCACGTGTACTGGGGTGCCCCGGTGACGCTCGCCGACGCGGTACAGATCGCCGCGGTGCAGCGGTCCCGGTGGAGCCGGCGCGGGTTCGAGTCGCCGCTGGACGGCGCCGAGGAGTACCCGGTGGCCGGCGGACTGCGGTTCGCCCGCCCGGCGCTCGCCGCCCGGTTCGCCGGCGACGTCCGGTCGGTGGAGTGGCGGCTGACCGGCAGCAGCGCCACCCACGACGCCGGGGTGCACGAGCTGACGCTGGAGTTCACCGACGCGTACTTCCCGCTCACCGTCGCGGTGCACTACCGGATCCAGGCCGGTACCGACGTGATCGAACGGTGGGTGACCGCGACCAACACCGGCAGCGCGGTGATCGAGCTGGACCGGATCGACTCGGCCGCCTGGACGCTGCCCGAGTGGGACTCCTACCGGCTGTCGCACCTGATCGGGCGGTGGAGCGCGGAAACGCAGCTGCGCCGGCAGGAGCTGACCGAGGGCACGTTCACCATCGGCAGCCGGCGCGGCATCACCAGCCACCACGCGAACCCGTGGTTCGCGCTGGACGACGGTACCGCCACCGAGCAGACCGGGTCCGTCTACAGTGGAGCGTTGGCCTGGTCCGGCTCGTGGGAGTTCGCCGCGCAGCGGCTCGGCCAGGGCGGCATGCAGGTGCTGGGTGGCCTGGGGCACACCGACTTCGGCCCGTACCGGCTCGCGGCCGGCGAGTCGCTGGACACCCCGACGTTCGCCGGACTGTACACATCGGACGGTTTCGGTGCGGCCAGCCGCGGCTGGCACGACTACACCATGCGGCACGTGCTGGCGAACGCGGACGCCAACCGACCGGTGCTGTACAACTCCTGGGAGGCAACGGGTTTCGACGTCAACGAGCAGAACCAGCTGGCACTGGCGGCGAAGGCGGCCCGGATCGGCTGCGAGCTGTTCGTGATGGACGACGGCTGGTTCGGCGCGCGCACCAGCGCCGAGGCCGGCCTCGGCGACTGGCGGGTCAACCCGGACCGGTTCCCGAACGGGCTGACGCCGCTGATCGACGAGGTGCGCCGGCTCGGCATGGACTTCGGCATCTGGGTCGAGCCGGAGATGGTCAACCCCGACTCCGACCTCTACCGCGAGCACCCGGACTGGGTCTACCACTTCCCCGAGCGAACCCGGCACCAGATGCGCAACCAGCTGGTGCTCAACCTGGCCCGGCCGGACGTCGCCGAGTGGATGTTCACCCAGCTGGACACCCTGTTGTCGGACAACGACATCCGGTTCGTCAAGTGGGACATGAACCGGGTCTTCACCGAGCCCGGCTGGCCGTCCAACGCGGACAATCCGGCCCGGCTGTGGACCGACCACGTGCACAACCTCTACCGCGTGTTCGACCGGCTGCGTGCCGCGCACCCGGACGTGGCGTTCGAGTCCTGCTCCGGTGGCGGCGGCCGGATCGACCTGGGCATCCTCGCCCGTACCGACCAGGTGTGGACCTCCGACAACACCGACGGGCCGGACCGGCTGATCATCCAGCACGGGTACAGCCAGCTCTACCCGGCCCGCGCGATGTCGTGCTGGGTGACCGACGTGCCGAACTTCCTCGACCCGCGCACCGTGCCGCTGCGGTACCGGTTCCACGTCGCGATGGCCGGCGTGCTCGGCGTCGGCGGCGACCTGTCCGAGTGGTCCGACGCCGAGCTGGACGAGGCGGCGGAGCTGATCACGCAGTACAAGAAGGTTCGCTCGATCGTCCAACATGGACGGTTGTACCGGCTGCGGCCGCCGTCCGACGGGCTGTCCGCGGTGCAGTACGTGACCGCCGACCGGGCGCAGGCGGTGGTGCTGGCGTTCCTCGGCGCGCAGCGGTTCGGCCAGCGGCCACCGGTGCTGCGGCTGGCCGGCCTGGACCCGGCGGCGCGGTACCGGGCCAACGGCTTCGACGTCGAGTTCACCGGGGCGGCGCTGCACACCTACGGGCTGCCGGTGCGGCTGCAGGGCGACTACGACTCCGTGCTGGTGCACCTGACCCGGATCGACGACTGACCGGCGGCCGTCGAGCTTGACCTGGACCGCGGTCCAGCATCCAGACTTCCTTCTCGGGCCTGGCAGTCGTCCTGCCCGGCCGTTCGTGGCGGCGCCGCGTCACCGGCGCGGCGCCGCCCGCGCATCACGACAGCGAGAGGGAACACGTGATGAAGTACCGCACCATCGGGACGGCCCCGGCCACTCGCCGCGAGGTCAGTGTGCTCAGCCTCGGCGCGATGCTGATGGGCACCCAGACCGACGAAGAGACCTCGTTCGCGATCCTCGACCGGTACGTCGAGGCCGGCGGCACGTTCATCGACACCTCGGACAACTACGCGTTCTGGATCAACGGCACGCAGGGCGGCGAGAGCGAGGCGCTGCTCGGCCGGTGGCGGCGCAGCCGCGGCATCGGCAGCGAGATCGTCATCGCCACCAAGCTCGGCGCCCGGCCGCTGGCCGCCGGCACGCACTACCTGGAGAACGGGGAAGGGCTGTCCGCGCGGGTGATCCGGGAGTCGTCCGCCGCCAGCGCCGAACGCCTCGGCGTCGACCGGATCGACCTGCTGTACGCGCACATCGAGGACCGGGCGACCCCGATCGAGGAGACCGTCGAGGGCTTCGGGGAGCTCGTGAAGAACGGCTCCGTCGGCCTGCTCGGCGCCAGCAACCACTGGTCCTGGCGGGTGGAACGGGCCCGGAACCTGGCCGCCGGCCGCGGGCTGGCCGGCTACGAGGTGCTCCAGTACCGGCACAGTTACCTGCGCCCGCGCACCGACCCACCGCACCAGCTGTCTTCGCACGGCCAGATCGGTACGGCCGGGGCGGACCTGCTCGCCTACGCCGACGAGAACCCGGAACTGGCGCTGGTGGCGTACACGCCGCTGCTGTCCGGCGGCTACACCCGCACCGACAAGCCGTTCGCGGCCGAGTTCGACCATCCCGGCACGCCGCGCCGGCTGGAGGTGCTGCGGCAGGTCGCGGCCGAGACCGGCGGCACCGTCAACCAGGTGGTACTGGCCTGGTTGATCGGCGGCCAGCCGGCGGTGATTCCGCTGGTCGGCGCGTCGTCGGTGGCCCAGCTCGACGAGAGCCTCGCCGCCGTCGATCTCGAACTCACCGACGACCAGCGCGCCCGCCTCGACACCGCGGCCTGACGGCTGGCGGTGTTCCGGCCGCGCGACCCGTCGCTGCCACGACGGGTCGCGCGGCCCGCGGCTCGGCCTCAGCCCAGGTTGGTACGGGCCTGGGCGAGGTGGGCGGCGATGCCGTGCGCGCCGGCGGCGGCGCACAGCCGGTCGCCCTCGTCGAGCAGGGCCGTCGCGTCCGCGCGCCGGCCCTCGGCGTGCGCGAGGTACGCCAGCCCGACCAGGTTGGCCGCCACCCCGGCGTCGAAGTGCAGCTCGCGGCGCAGCCGCGTGGACCGCTCCAGCAGCTCGCGCGCCTCGGTCAGGTTCCCCTCCTGGTGCGCGGCGATGCCGAGGTGACGCAGCAGGTACGACAGGGTCAGCCGGTCGCCGGCGGCCTCGGCGAGCTCGGTGCCGCGCTCGAACAGCGGTACCGCGGTCGCGTCGTCGCCGCGCACCACCTGGTGCACGCAGCCGATCCAGAACAGCGCCTCGGCCTCGCCGCGCGTGTCACCCGACGCCTGGTAGCCGGCGAGCGCCCGCTCGAACAGCGGCAGTTCCCGCGGGTCCTCGCCCGGGTCGGTGTCCCGCCGGGCCAGGTACCGCGCGTGCAGCAGCCGGCCGCGGGTCAGTGCCGCGTCCGCGTCGAGCGCGTCGAGTCCGCGCTCGGCGGCCCCCAGCCCGCCGGCGTCCCCCGCGAACACCGCCCGCTGGTACGCGTCGTCCGCCGCCGTCAACCGCTCGTCCGTCCCCATCGCCCCATCCTGCCCTCCCCGGGTCCACGACGCGCCGCCGCACCTCGCTGCCGACGGCGACTCGGCGGATCGTGGTCAGGCGCCGGGGGTGATGAAGCCCGACTCGTACGCGAAGATCACGGCCTGGGTGCGATCGCGGGCGGCGAGCTTGGCGAGCACGTTGCCGACGTGCGTCTTGACCGTCTCGACGCCGAGGTAGAGCTCGGTGGCGATCTCGGCGTTGGACAGCCCGCGCGCCATCAGCCGCAGTACCTCGCCCTCCCGCCCGGTCAGCTTCGCGGCGGCCAGCCGGTCGCCGCCGTCGGTGTGTGCCGACCGCCCCGCGAGGCTACGGATCGCGGCCGGGAACAGCAGCGAGTCGCCGCGCGCGACGGTGCGTACCGCCTGCACGATCTCGTCCGGCCGGGCCCGCTTGAGCAGGAAGCCGGCCGCGCCGGCACGCAGCGCCTCGTACACGTAGTCGTCGTTCTCGAACGTGGTGACGACCAGGATGCGGGGCGGGTCGTCGAACCGGTCGACCAGCGACCGGGTGGCCTGGATGCCGTCCACGTCGGGCATCCGGACGTCCATCAGCACCACGTCCGGACGCGTCGAGCGGACCAGCGGCAGCACCTCGGCGCCGTCGGACGCCTCGCCGACCACGGTCAGGTCCGGTTCGGCGCCGAGCACCGCGGCCAGCCCGGCCCGTACCAGCGCCTCGTCGTCGGCGAGCAGGATCCGCACCGTCATGCCGTTCTCCCGGGGTTCGTCACGAAGAGGTCTTTTCCACATCGGGTGGCCGTCCCGGGGTGCGCCCCAGCGGCAGCCGCACCGCGACCCGCCAGTTGCCGTCGGTCGGCGCCGCGGTCATCGTGCCGGACAGCAACGCGACCCGCTCGGCGATGCCGGCGAGGCCGCGACCGCCGGTCGGCCGGGTCGGAGCGTCCATCGTGGACAGCTCGTTGGTCAGCTCCAGCTCCAGCGCGTCCTCGGTCAGCCGCAGCCGCAGGTCCACCGGTACCCGGCCGGCGTGCCGCAGCGCGTTCGTCAGGCACTCCTGCACGATCCGGTACGCCTCGCGCGACACCACCGCCGGCACCCCGGTGATGCGGTCCGGCACGCTCGCCCGTACCGGCAGGCCGGTCGCCTCGGATGCGGACAGCAGCGCGGGCAGGTCGTCCAGGGTGCGCTGCGGCGCGCGCGACGCGGACTCCTCGCCCGACCCGCGCGGCGCGGACTCCTCACGCAGCAGCCCGAGCACGTGGTCCAGGTCGGCGAGCGCGGCCCGGCCGGTCTCCTCGATCGCGGCCAGCGCCTTCCGGGCGAACGCCGGGTCGGAGTCGAGTACCCGCCCGGCCGCGCCGGCCTGCAGCGTGGTCACGGTGAGCGCGTGCCCGACCGAGTCGTGCAGCTCCCGGGCCAGCCGGTTGCGCTCGGCCAGCCGGGCCGCGCTCGCCTCGACCTCGGCCAGCCGCTCCGCCGGGGACGGCCCGAGCAGCGGCGCCGCGATCCGCGCCATCGCCGCGCCCACCCCGGCCACGAGGTAGCCGAACACCAGCACCGTCGGGATCACCAGCAACAGCAGCCAGGCGGCGGGCGCGCCGGTCGGCAGCCCGGGTACCAGCGGGCGAGCGGTGAACGGCGCGGCCGCCAGGGTGATCACCCAGGACGCCGCGGCGAGCAGCGCGGCGCCGATGATCGCGCCGGCGACCAGGTGCAGCAGGAACCAGAGCGCGGCGCGCCAGCGGGCGTCGAAGTCATGCGGCGCGGGCAGCGGCTCCGGCAGCGCCACGTGCAGCAGGTTGCGGGCCGCGGCTCCCTCGACCACCCGTACCGCCGGGAGCAGTCCGAGCAGTGCCGGCGGCGCCACGGTGACGGCCAGGAACACCAGCGCGGCGAGCGGCAGCGGCAGCCGGGCCGCCGAGACGGCGCCGAGCACCGCCGCGTCCAGCGACGCGAACGCGACCGCCAGCCCGCTGCCGAGCAGCAGGAACACCAGCCGCTGCCGCGTGCTGTGCGCGGTCAGCGGCCGTACCACCGGTGACCGGGTCGCTCGCATGCCGCCATTGTGCCGGTACCGGCCGGGCGGCCACCCCGCTACGACGCGGGACCCGCCTCCCCCGCGCGGGGGAGCCCGCCGCCCGCGGGCGTGCCCGGGGCGGACGCTGATCCAGGGTTCGCCGCCGGATCCGCGGCCCGGCGGCGCACTGCGCGCCGGCGCGGCATGCTGGGGGAATGACGACAATCGCGGTACTGGGTACCGGAATCATGGGGCTGCCGATCGCGGCCAACCTGCTCGACGCGGGGTTCTCGGTCCGCGCCTGGAACCGGACGCCGGACCGGGCCCGACCGCTCGCCGACCGCGGCGCCGTCGTCGCCGCGACCCCGACCGAGGCGGTCCTCGGCGCCGGGATCGTCCTGACGATGCTGTCCGACGGGCCCGCGGTGCGGGAGGTGATGGTCGGGCTCGACGCGGAGTCGGGCGCCGACCGGCTGTGGATCCAGGCCAGCACCGTCGGCACCGCGTACGCGGACGAGTTCGCCGGCCTGGCCGCGGCGCAGGGCCTGACGTACGTGGACTCGCCGGTGCTCGGTACCCGGCAGCCCGCCGAGCAGGGCGCGCTGGTCGTCCTGGCGTCCGGTCCGGACCGGGCGCGCGAGCGGTGCGCGCCGGTGTTCGACGCGATCGGGTCACGCACCCTGTGGGTGGGTCCGGCCGGCGCCGGCAGCCGGCTCAAGCTGGTGATCAACTCGTGGCTGGAGACGCTGACCGTCGGCACCGCCGAATCGTTGTCGCTGGCCGCCGCGCTCGGGCTGGATCCGCACCTGTTCCTGGACACCATCCGCGGCGGCGGTCTGGACGCCGGGTACGTGCAGGGCAAGGGCGCGGCGATGCTGGCCGGCGAGTTCCCGCCGAGCTTCCCGCTGTCGCTCGCGGTCAAGGACGCCCGGCTGGTCGGCGAGGCGGCCGCGGCGGCCGGGCAGTCCGCGCCGCTCGCCGCCGCGGTACGCGCCCGGTACGAGCAGGCGCTCGCCGACGGCCACGGCGCCGCCGACATGGCCGCCGTCTACCGCGTGTACCAGGACTGATCGCGGCGGGCCGCGCCCGGTCGAGGTCAGTCGTTGATCAGGTAGCGGGGGCCGGGGCCGTCGGTGGCGAGCACGTCGTGCGGGTTGCTCAGCTCGCACTTCTTCAGCGACAGGCAGCCGCAGCCGATGCAGCTGGCGAGCCGGTCCCGCAGCCGCTCCATCAGCTGGATCTGGTCGTCCAGCCGGCTGCGCCAGGCGCGGGACAGTCGCGCCCAGTCGCCGCGGGTCGGGGTACGGTTCTCCGGCAGCAGCGCGAGCGCGTCGCGGATCTCGTCCAGGCTCAGGCCGACCCGCTGGGCGATCCGGATGAACGCGACCCGGCGCAGCTCGCTGCGGGAGAACCGGCGCTGGTTGCCGCCGCTGCGGTCGGACTGCAGCAGGCCGAGCTTGTCGTAGTAGCGCAGCGCGGAGGCGGCGACGCCGCTGCGGGCGGCCAGTTCGCCGATGGTGAGGGTCTCGGGTAGCTCGCTCATGGTGCCAGTCTTCACATCCGGGTTGACTTAAACCTGACTTCAGGTTGCAGGCTACCGGCATGACGACCGCAACGGAAGACCTTCTCGGGTACGAGGACCTGCCGGCGCTGTTGACCCGGATGACCGGTGACGAGAAGCACGAACCGAGCGCGACCTCCACCCTGGACGTGCTGTGGGTGCTCTACGACCGGGTACTGCGGGTCGATCCGGACAGCGTGCACGATCCGGCCCGGGACCGGTTCCTGCTGTCCAAGGGGCACGGGCCCGCCGCGTACTACGCGGTCCTGGCGGCGAAGGGGTTCTTCCCGCGCCACTACCTGGACGACTTCGGTTCGTACGACTCACCGCTCGGTTACCACCCGGACCGCACCCGGCTGCCCGGCGTGGAGATCTCGTCCGGCTCGCTCGGCCACGGCCTGCCGCTGGGCGTCGGCGTGGCGCTCGGCCTGCGCGCCCAGGGGTTCACCGACGCGCGTACCTACGTGCTGGTCGGCGACGCCGAACTCGACGAGGGCAGCAACCACGAGGCCATCGCGTACGCCGGGGCGACCGGCCTGGACGCGCTGACCGTCGTGGTGGTGGACAACCGGTCCGCGACGCACGGCTGGCCCGGCGGCATCGGTGCCCGGTTCGCCGCGCACGGCTGGTCGACCGCCACCGTGGACGGCCGCAACCATCGCGCGCTGGAGTCCGCCCTGACCACCCCGCTGCCCGGCCGCCCACACGTCGTGGTCGCCACCGTCGAGGACAAGCACTGAACCGCCGAACACCGAGAGGACAGTCCACAATGGACATGCGAGAGACGTTCGTGGCCGGGACGACGGCGATCCTGGACGACGACCCGCGTACCGCGCTGGTGCTCGCGGACATCTCGGCGGCGGCGTTCGAGCCGGCGCGCGAGCGGCACCCGGACCGGGTGCTCAACGTGGGCATCCGCGAGTCGCTGCTGGTCGGCGTCGCCGGTGGGCTGGCGCAGACGGGGCTTCGGCCGATCGCGCACACCTACGCGCCGTTCCTGGTCGAGCGCGCGTTCGAACAGATCAAGCTCGACTTCGGCAACCAGGACGGCAACGGCGTGCTGGTCAGCGTCGGCGCCTCGTACGACAACGCGCAGGCCGGCCGCAGCCACCACGCGCCCGGTGACGTCGCGCTGATCGACACGCTGCCCGGCTGGGAGATCCGGGTGCCGGGCCATCCGGACGAGGTGGGCCCGCTGTTGCGGCACGCGGTCGGCGGCGACGGCTCGGTCTACCTGCGGCTGTCCACCCGCAGCAACGACACCGCGCATGCCGGTACCGACGGCCGGCTGGTACCGCTGCGCACCGGTCACCGCGCCGTGGTGGTGGCGGTCGGGCCGATGCTGTCCGCGGTGCTCGCCGCCACCGTCGGCCTGGACGTGACGGTCGCGTACACGAACACGGTCCGGCCGTTCGACGGCGCCGGGCTGCGCGAGCTTGCCGGTGCCGTGGGCGACACGGTGATCCTGGTCGAGCCGTACCTGGCGGGCACCTCGGCCCGGGTGGTCGACGACGCGCTGCTGGACCGTCCACACCGGACGCTCAGCCTCGGGGTGCGCCGGGTCGACCTGCACCGGTTCGGCACGCCCGCCGACCACGACGTCGCGCACGGCCTCACCCCGGACGCTCTCCGGCACGCCATCGCCGGCTTCCTGCTGCCCGGCTGACGCGATCGGGCCACGGCCCGCCGGACGCGCCGTCGTGGCGGGGCGAGCGGGTGGGCCGGGCCCGCGACCGACCCGACCCACCGTCCACTGTGGACTGATGGGTTGGCCGCCGCCGGGAATCCGGCCGCGGCGACCACCGTCCACTACGGTCGGGCGGGTGGCCGCCGGCGGGCGAGGAACCCGGCCGCGAGGGCGACGCCGAGCAGCACGATCGTGACGTTCACCCCGATCGCGACCCGGACCCCGTGCAGCACCGCGGATCCGCCGGCCGCGCCGGCCATCGCCGCGGTGGCGACCGCGGACAGCACCGGCGTACCCATCGTGATGCCGACCTGCTGCGCCATGGTGGCGAGGCCGGACGCGAGGCCCTGCTCGGTGGCGGGCAGCCCGGAGGTGGCGGTGATCATGAAGCCGACGATGACGACCATGTTGCCGATCCCACCGACGAACGTGGCCGGCAGCACCAGCGCGAGCCAGCCCGGATGCGCGCCGATCGCCAGCAGCGCACCGGTACCGGCCGCCTGGACCAGGCCGCCGAGCACGAGCGCGACCGTCGGCGAGGTGCGGGCGATCAGCCGGGGCGCCGCGACCCCGCCCAGCACCGTACCGATGCCGAGCACGCCGAAGGACAACCCGGCGCCGAGTGCGGAGAAGCCGAGCGTCTTCTGCAGGTACAGGGTGAGCAGGTAGACGAGCGAGGTCTCGGTGACGAAGGCGATCAGCCCGGCCACGTTGCCCCAGGCCACGGTGCGCCGGGTCAGGATGCGTACCGGCACCAGCGGTTCCGCCGTCCGCCGTTCGACCCGGTAGAAGACGACGAGCAGGGCGGCCCCGACGAGCAGCGGGACCAGCGCGGTCGGCCGGGTGAAGCCGTGCTCGCCGGCCTGGGTGAGCCCGTACACGATGCCGAGCAGGCCGATCGTGATGCTCAGCGCACCGGGCAGGTCGAGCCGGGGCCGTACCGACGGCCGCGACTCGGTGATGACGGCCGGCGCGACGAGCAGTACCGCCACCGCGACGGGCACGTTGAGCAGGAACGACCAGCGCCAGGACAGCAGGTCGGTCAGGACGCCGCCGAGGATGGCGCCGGTGGTGAAGCCGGCGGACATCAGCGCACCGTTGAGGCCCAGTGCCTTCTGCCGCATCGGCCCGTCCGGGAACGACGTGGTCAGCAGCGCCAGTCCGGCCGGGGTGACGGCGGCGGTGGCGAGGCCCTGCGCGACCCGGGCGACGAGCAGTATGGCCGGCGTGGTGGCGAACCCGCCGAGCAGCGACGCGGCGGTGAGCACCGCGAGCCCGGCGAGGAAGATCCGTCTGCGGCCGATCAGGTCGCCGACCCGGCCGAGCAGCAGCGTGAACCCGGCCGCGGACAGCGCGAACGTGGTCGCGATCCACTGCAGGTCGGCGAGCCGGAAGCGGAGGCCGGCGCCGATGGCGGGCAGCGCGACGTTGAGGATCGAGAAGTCGACCGCGAGCATGAACTGGGCGACGAGCAGGACGACCAGGGTGATCCGGAGCCGACCGGTCACCCGGTTCGCCGGCGCGACCGTGGTGCGAAGGGTGGGTGTGGACATGACGGTCCTTCCTTGACCGGCGGCGAACCCAGGTTCAAATGAAACTGTGGTTCCATTAGTGCGCCCACGGTAGCATCGGATCTCGATCTAATGAAACAGGAGTCCCGTTATGACCCGTGGCACATCCACCCCCGGGACGGTTCGGCCCGGCGGTCGCACCGCCCGCGTCCGCGATGCGGTACTCGCGGCGGCCGGTGACGCGCTGGCCGAGTCCGGGTTCGGGGCGCTGGATCTGGCCGACGTGGCGCGCCGCGCGGGCTGCGGCAAGACCACCGTCTACCGCCGCTGGGGTACCACCTCGGCACTCGCGGCGGATCTGCTGCGGGACATGGCCGACCAGTCGGTACCCCGGTCCGACCACGGCAGCCTCGCCGCGGATCTGCGGGCCAACGCCCGGCTGGTGGTCTCGACGCTCACCGACGCCCGGCAGGGCGCGCTGTTCACCGCGCTGATCGCCGCGGCGGCCGGCAACGCGGCGGCCGCGGAGGCGCTGCACGGCTTCTACCGGCGCCGCATCGACGAGTGGGCCGGCTGCGTCGTGGCCGCGATCGACCGCGGCGAGGTGCCGGCCGGTACCGATCCGCACGAGGTGATCGCGGCGGTCTCGGCACCGCTGTACTACCGGCTGCTGAACACCGGGCAGCCGCTGTCGGAGGCCGTCGCCGACCGGGCCGCCGCCGCGGTGACCGCCGCGGCGATCGCCGGCGCGTACCGCACCGACGGCGAGCGGGGATGACCGGCGGGGTGGGGGTCAGTCGACGAGTTCGCGGAGGATGCGGCCGAGCTTGCCGTTGCCGAGCAGCCCGCCGTCCCGGCTGAGCGGTGCGCTGCGCACCTTCAGCTCGCCGAACGTCACGTTGCAGTGCAGCCGGATCGTCGGCGTGCCCTGCCGGCGCGGTACCGCGGCGAGGTTCGTGGTGCGCGAGCCGAACAGCGAGCGCCCGTAGACCTCCACCTCGACCCCCTCCGGCACGGTGATCTTCACCTCGCCGCAGAACGTGCGTACCTCGATGTCGACGACGCCGTCGCGCACCACCTCGGTGTCCATCGTCGCCTCGCGCAGGTCGAGCTTGGTCGACCCGAACAGCGCCCGGACCCGGGTGTGCCGGGAGACCCGCCACCGCCCGTACTGCTTGTGCTCGCCGAAGACGGCGGAGATGACGGTGACCGGCTGGCTGGTGCCGACCGGCGGCGCGGTGGCCAGCCCGGCGGTGACCTCGGCCAGCTCCTCGCTGGTGTCGGCGGCCCAGGCGGCGCCGGCGCGGACGCCGAACTCCTCCAGGGTGAGCCGGCCCTCGCCGCAGGCGATCTGCAGCAGTTCGACCGCCGCCTCGCGGTCGGCGTCGGTCAGCGGTGGCGGCGGTACCGGCCGCAGGGGTTCGGGCTGCATGACGGCAGCGTACCAACTCAAGACGTCATGGTGAAGTCATAAAGACGTCTGTTCTTGCCCGGATGGCGCCGGTCAGGCGACGCGGATCGTGACCGGATGCTGGCCGAGCCGGAACGCGGCGGCGACCCGTCGCAGTTGCCCGACGTCCGCCCCGCCGGCCACCTGCAGCGCACCGGACACCGGCGCGGACACCTCCGGCGCGGACAGCACCGCACCGGCCATCACGATCGCCAGCTGCCGCCCGGTGTACCGGCTGGTCGCGTCGCTGATCGCCTGCTGCCCGGCGGCGCTGAACCGTACCGTCACCGACCAGCCGGCGTCCGAATCGGTACCGGTGTGCACGTCGGTCACCTCGCGGCCGGACAGCACCGGCGGGCCCAGCCGGTACCGCTGGCCGGACCGGTCGCAGGCGGGCGGGTCGCCGGGGGTGCAGCCGGGCGACGGGCTGGTCACGTCGAGCACCGGTCGCACCGACAGCTCGGTCCGCACCGGCATCAGCGCCCGCAGCCGGGGCAGCGCCGCGGCCCGCGCCGGCGGTACCGCGACGATGATCCGGTCACCGTGCACCTCGTACCGGGTGCCGGTACCGGCGAGCAGGGCCAGCAACTTGCCGGCGTCCACCCGGGTCGAGTCGTCGCCGCTGACCGTGAACGCGGCGGTGTGCCAGCTCGCCGGCCAGGCCCGGTCGTCGTCCCGGGACGCGTGGTAGAGCAGGTAGCCGGACAGCCCGGCCCCGCCCACGACCAGCAACAGGCACACCACCAGCGCCACCACCAGGCCGAGGTGGTGGCGCGGCGGGGCAGGCTCGGTCCAGGGCGGCTCGGTCACCTCAGCCGTCCGGCTCCGGCACGGTGATCCTGGCCGGCGCCGGTACGCCGAACAGCAGGCCGACGACGTCGGAGACGGTGTGCGTGCCGTACGCGATGGTCGAGTGCGGCTGCACCTGGAACATGATCGCGACCGCGTACCGCTCGTCCGGGCCGGCGAAGCCGACTGAGTTGAGCACCCAGTGCTTGCCGTACGAGTCGGTCTCGAACGACCAGCCGTTCTTGTCGCCCGGCTGCTGGTCGTGGCCGGCGGCCCAGACGCCCCACTGCTGGTTCGACGCCACCCCGCGCATCGCGGACACCAGGTACGCCCGGTCGTCCGGCGCGGTCTTCGTCAGCACGTAGGTCATCAGGTGCGACAGGTCCTCGGTGGTGCACTTGACGAAGCCCCAGTAGGTGCCGTCGGTGAACCCGGGCACGAAGTGCAGCCCGGACATGCCGAACACGTCCCGGAAGCGGGCCAGCTGGGCGTCTCCGCCGTACCGTTGCCAGAGCCGGTCCGACGCGTTCTCGTCGGAGAAGTTCAGCATGTTCGCCAGGTCGGTACGGTCCGCGTCGCTCAACGTGACCTCGCCGGCCCGCTGCCGCCGCAGGATGTCGGTGGCCATCGCCAGCTTGATCGTCGACGCCGTCCAGCCCGGATGCGTCACCGGACCGTGCTGCCAGCTCTTGCCGGTCGTGCGGTCGGTGATCTGCACGCTCAGGTACGCGTTCGTCGCCGCGTGCTGGTCCATGTACTTCCTGGCCGCCGCGTACCGCTGCTGCCGCACGCAGTCCGCGTCGCACTGCTTGCTCGGCTTCGGCGACGGCGACCTGCTGGTACGGCCCGGGGCCGGGGCGGCGCCGCCGGCGTGACCACCGGCACGCTTCGGCTCGGTACCGCTGCCGTGCCGCCACCAGGCCACCCCGCCACCGGCGGCGAGCAGCACCAGGACGACCCCGGCGGACGCCAGGACCAGGCGCCGGCGACCCGAGCGCCGGTACCGGTGACTCCCACCTCGCTGCCCACCCATGACGCTCGGACGCTACCGCATCCGGCCCTGCCGGCCGCCCCGCTGCCGGGGCGCCCGCGTGACCAGCCACCGCGCTGCCCGGCCCGCTCCGGTACCGGTGGCGCCGGGTCGGACGCGCGTTGCGTGGACAGGGCAGAATCCCTGCAAGCCCCCACACGAGGAGGTGGTCGGGCGTGAGCGCACCGGCCCCGTACCCGTCTCCGGCGATGCCGCCGGCCACGAACCCGCCCGTACCGGTGCGACCCACCCGGAGCGGGCCGCCCGGCTGGGTCGGGCTGCTGCTCGCCCTGCCGATGGCGCTCGGCTGGTTGTACTGGCTGGTCATCCCGACGCTGCAGACGGTGATCCAGGCGTTCACCGGCAAGGCGCCCGGTATCGCCAGCAAGTCGTTCCCCGGCAGCGCCGCCGCGCACGGGGGCGAGTTCGCCGACCCGCTCGGCACCATCGGGAACACCCTGATCCAGGCGGCACTGCCCACCCTGGTGATGCTGATCGTGGTGCCGCTGCTGTCCTTCGCCGCCGCCGAGGCGCCGACGGTACTGCGTCGGGTCGTGCGCGCGCTGCTCGCCGTGCTGGCCGCCGGCTTCGCCCCCGCCGTGGTCGTCGTCGCCTGGCGGCACCTGAGCTACCCGCCGGACGGCTTCGCGCACGGGATGGTGCAGTCGCAGCCGAAGCTGGCCGTCCTGGTCACCCTGGCGACGATCGGCCTGATCGCCGGGATCGGGGTCAGCGTGCTGCTCGCCGCGCTGCGCCGGCGCGCCACCGACCGGCCCGGCCGTACCCTCGGCGGCGCCGTGGTGACCTGGGCCGTCCTGGTGCTCGGCACCTTCGCGATCGGGTTGCAGGCGATCAGCTTCACGCTGATGCTCGCGCCCGGGCGCGACACCACCACGCTCGGCACCCGCGCGTTCCAGGACGCGTTCATGCTGCTGCGGTTCGGCCAGGCCGCCGCCGACAGCACGATCCTGTTCATCCCGGTCGCGGTGCTCGGCCTGGCCGCCGGGCTGATCGTGATCCTGGCCCGGCCCCGGCTCGAACTCGACCGGTCCGGCCCGTCCGCCGGCCCGCTGCCCCGGCCCAGCTCGACCCGCGCCGTGGTGCTCGGCGTGCTCGCGCTCGCCGGCGCCGTCGCGCTGCTCGCGGCCGAGGCGTACCCGCGGCTCGGGCTGCTCACCGAGCAACGCACCGCCCCGGGCCCCGACTCGATCAGCGGCACGCTCACCGATGCGCTGCTGCCGGCGCTGCTCGCCACGGTCGTCCAACTGCTCCTCGCGTACCCGGCGGGGATCGGGATCGGTGCGTTCCGGCCGCTCGGGCGGCACAGCCACTGGCTGCTGCTGCCGTTCATGCCCTGGCTGTTCGTCACGGCCACGCCGCTGCTGACCGTGTCGGTGGAGTCGGTGCTGGCGAACGGGCACATGAACTCGTTCCTCGGCGCGATCCCGCCGATCCTGGTCAGCGTGCCGGCGCTGCTGGTGTTCACGCTGTTCGGCGCCGGCCACGGGTACCGCTGGCGCGCCGCCCAGGCTGCCCACCGGCCGGCGGCCTTCCTGCGTACGGTGCTGGTGCCGTCGCTGCCGCTGCTCGGTGTGGTGGCCATGGCCACCTGGCTGTACCAGGCGCACGACTTCCTCTGGCGCTACTCGGTCGTCAACGACATGAAGCACGCCGCCGCCGACGTGGCGCTGCTGCGGCAGCTGGGCATGTACACCGGCGGCTGGCCGAGTCCGGGGCTGCTGTTCGCGGCCGCGCCGCTGGCGATCCCGGCGCTGCTGGTGTTCGCCGTCGCCCAGATCTGGTACCTGGACCGGCTCGCGCTGCGCCTCGGCGATCCGGGCCCGGAGCCGGGCGCCGTCGCCGCGGCCGGCCCGTACGGCGGTCCGGTCGGACCCGCCTTCGGTGGCCCCGGCTTCGACGGCGCGGACCAGGCCGGTCCACGGCTCGGCGGGCTGCCGCCGGCCGCCTTCCCGCCGGGCGCCGCGCCCGGCACCCCGGGGGCGGGCCCCGGCGTGCCACCCGGTACGCCGCCCGGGCCGGGGGCGCTGCCGGCCGGGTCGCCGATGCCGCCCTCCGGTCCCGGGCTGCCTCCGGCCGGGTCGCCGATGCCGCCTTCCGGGCCGGGTACGCCGTCGGGTGGTCCGGGGATGCCGCCGGCCGGGTCGCCGATGCCGCCGGGCGGTCCGGGCGGGCAGCCCGGTGCGGGGACTGTGTTCCCGGGACAGCCCGGCCCGAGCCTCGGCGGTGCCCCGCCGGTCGGCCCGGCACGTCCCGGCGGCCGCACGGCGCCGGACGGCGCGGCACCGTCCGCCGGCGCCGCGCCGACCGGTCCGGCCGTACCGCCGGGAACGTCGACGCCCGGCGGTCGCACGGCGCCGGACGGTGCGGCGGGAGTGTCGCCGTGGGAACGGGGAGCGGGCGACGACATACGGTGAGCGACGGGGCGACTTCGGTGCGAAACGTGTGTTTCGGGGCGGCCGTGCTTCCGGTACCGTTTCACCCTCCCCTCGACCGCCGACGAAGAGTGAGGCGTCGTGCCCACGCCCCGTCCTGCCCGAATCCTCGGCGCCATCCTGCTGATCCCCGCGGGCGTCCTGCTCGTCGTCGGGTTGCTGGTGCCGTTCCTCCGACTGCTCGCCGTTGCGGCGGTCACCACGTCGGCCGCCGGCGACTCCCGGTTCACCGGCTTCGCCGCGTTCCGTGACCTGCCCGGCCGGTACTGGCACAGCTACCTCGGCGCGATCGCGCTGATCGGGCTGCCGCTGCTGGTGTGCCTGCTGGTCGCGCCGGCGATGGCGTACGTGCTGCGTCGCGCGGTCACCCCGGCCCGGCTCACCGCCCGGACGATCGCCGCGGTCCTGCTGGCCGCCTGCGCGCCGCTGGTGATCACCGTCGGCTGGCCCGGCCTGCGGCACCGGGTGTTCGCCGGCCCGCCCGCGCTCGACCTGGCCGTACTGGCCGGCACGCTGGTCGCGGTGGCGCTCGGGGTGGCGCTGCTCGCGACGCTCACCGCCGGCACCGGCCGGTCTCTCGGCGCGGTCGTCGGGGTGCTGGTACTCGGCACCCTCTCGCTCGGCTGGCAGCTGATCACCGTGCCCGGCCAGATCGGCTCGTCGGTCACCGGCGGCTCCGGCGGCCTGTGGACCCCGGCGTACGCGGCGCGGTTCGCGCTGGCCGCCGGCGACGAGCAGTACGGGTCCCGTCGCGCCGCGATGGCCGTCGTACTGCTCGTCGTGGTCGGGGCCTGCGGCCTGGCGGCCTGGCTCGGTGGCCTGCTGCTGCGCCCGCGACTGGTGCTGGCCGCGCGCCGGCCCGAGCCGCTGCCGGCGCCGTCGCACCGCCGCGACGCGGTGCAACTGGCCGCCGGTGCCGCGCTCGCGGTGCTGGTGGTCGGGGCCCTGGCGGCGGTGCTGATCCCGATCCCGTCCGCGGCCGGCCGGCCCGACTCGTTCCTCCCGCTGCTCGGTACCGCGCTGGCCCGGCCGGCGCTCGTCTCGTTGGGCGCCGTCGTGATCGCCGCCGCGGCTGGGGTCGCGATCGGTGCGCTGCGGCCGGCCGGTCAGCACAGCTGGTGGCTGCTGCTGCCGTTCGCGCCGGGCCTGTTCGTCACCATGGGGCCGCTGGAGGCGCTGGACCGGCAGTTCGATCCGGTGTCGGCCGGCCTGATCTGCGTACCGGCGGTGTTCGGGTTCGCGCTGCTGTCCGCCGGTCACCGGGACCGCTGGCTGCGCCGGCGCGAGGAAGGCGACCGGTTCGCCTGGCGGGCCCTGCTCGCCCCCGCCGTGCCGTTCGCGGTACTGGCCTGGCTGGCGGCGCTGCTGGTCGAGACGGTCGACCCGGCGGGCGCCGGCCCGATGCTGGACCGCCTAGGCGTGGCCAGCTCCACCGCGGTGCTGCTCGCCGCGCCGGTCGCGCTGCTCGCCGCGGTCCTGCTGATCGTCCTGCAACTCGGCTACCTGGACCGGCTGACGCTGGTCGTGGCGGCCGACGCCACCGACCCGACCGGTACCGCCCCGGACGTGTCGGCCGCGCTCGCCGGCGCTGGTTCGACCACCGCCCGTCCGATCACCGGTGCAGCGGAGCCCCTTGCGCCGCAAGGAAACGACGGTGACGCTGCGGCCACCGCGGACGAGCCGGGGCGGCGGCGCGGTGGCCCGCGCCGATCGACGCGCACGGCCGAGCCGACCTCGCGGGGCGCGGACCGCACCGGGAACGGTCGGAGCGAGACGGGCGCCGCTGAGCCGCCCGCCGCCGACGACCGTGCCGCCGGGTCGTCGGCAGCCGGTCGTGCCGCCGGGCCGGCGACGGCGAGCCGCGCCGCCGAGTCGGTGGCCGACGACGAGATGAGCGAGTGGATCGGCTCGCTGCGCGGCACGGACGCGAAGCACGCGCAGCCGGCGCCGGCCGCGGCCGACGACGTACCGGCGAAGCGCGCCGCGACGCCGCGCCAGCGCCGCACCGCCAAGGCCGCCGGTACCGCCAAGGCCGCCGCGGCAGCGCAGACCGCCGCCGCGAACCCGCCCGAGACCGGGCATCCTTCCCGGGCTGGGGCACCGTCCGAGGCCGGGGGCCCGACGGGGCAGCCGTCCGGGGACGGGCAGCCGTCCGGGACCGCGGAGACGGCTGGTGCCGCGGGGGCGGCGGGCGACGCGGGTACCGGCGCGGTCGAGACGGCCGGCCGGACCGACGCCACGAAGGACGCCGACTCCGAGACCCGGGACGGTACGACCGGGCCCGGTCGTACCGCGAAGCGTGCCGGCAAGCGGCGCGCCACGAAGAAGCCGCCGGCACCGCGAGCCGCCGAGAAGTCCGTTGTGGACAGTGCGGGCACCGACGACGCCTGACCGGCGACCGCGCGCCGCTGGACCGGCGTACCGCCGGCCGGAACGGCGATCACCGGGTCGTCGGCGCGGGCGGGACTCGTCAGGCTCGGGTTTCGGTGCGGGTGGCGGGCCGGTTGCTGCCGGGACGGGCCAGGCTGGTGAGCGCGGCCAGCACCCGGGGCCAGGCCGGCGCGGCGGGATCGACGACGGTGAAGTGGTCGGCGCCGTCCAGCTCGATCAGCCGCAGCCCGTGCCGGCCGGCGTAGTCGCGGGTCAGCACGATCGGCACCCGGCCGTCGCTCGGCCCGTGCAGCAGCACCGTCGGTACCTCCGGGGCGGGCAGCGCGGCCGGATCGGCCGCGGCGTACCGGTCCGGATGCTCGCCCGGCCCGCCGCCCATCAGCGCGCCGGCGGCGCCCAGGTCGAGCCCGCGCCGGTACGTCTCGGCCAGGTCGCAGACCGGCGCCAGCCCGAGCACCCCGCGTACCGGCGGGGCGGTGTCCCGGCGGCCCGGCGCGCCGGCCGGCAACCGGTGCCGCAGCGCGCCCCACAACGCCAGGTGACCGCCGGCCGAGTGCCCCGCGTACACGGCCGGGCCCGGCTCGACGCGGCCCGGCGCGGCGGCGTCGAGCAGCGCCGGCGCGGCGTCCAGCGCCGCGGCGACGTCGGTGAACGTGGCCGGCCAGCCGCCGCCGTCGCCGGTCCGCCGGTACTCCGGGCAGGCCACCGCGTACCCGCGCCCGGCAAGCTCGGCGGCGAGCGACGCCAGGTAGCCGCGGTCCACGTCGTGCCGCCAGTACCCGCCGTGCAGGACGATCACCAGCTGCCCGGCACCGCGCGCCGGCAGCCAGCCGTCGATCACCTGGTCGGGCAGCTCCCCGTACCGCAGCGTCACGTCCGGCTGCGGGGCGGGACGTGACAGTATGTCCCGTTGTTCGGCCATCGCCGCCCTCCCGGTTCCGTACCGCCGGGTAGGTCATATCACGTCGTGGCGGTGCGGGCCGGGTTCGCGGGCGGCGCGGGTCGTGCGTCAGGATGGACACATGACCGAGACACCGCGCGAGCAGCAGCAGCCCGACGAGCCGGAGTCCCGCACCGTGCTGGTGGTGGGTCCGGACGGTCGGCCGGTCGGCGCCGTCGACGTCGACCCGGCCGAGGCGGACGCGGCGAAGGACCCGGCCAGCCAGATCGAGCAGCCGGCCAAGGTGATGCGGATCGGCAGCATGATCAAGCAGCTGCTGGAGGAGGTCCGGGCCGCGCCGCTGGACGAGGCCGGCCGGCAGCGGCTCAAGGAGATCCACGCCCGCTCGATCGTCGAGCTGGAGGAGGGGCTGGCGCCCGAGCTGCGGGAGGAGCTCGACCGGCTGTCGCTGCCGTTCAACGACGACGCGACGCCGACCGAGCCGGAGCTGCGGATCGCGCAGGCACAGCTGGTGGGCTGGTTGGAGGGGCTGTTCCACGGCATCCAGGCGGCGCTGATGGCGCAGCAGATGGCGGCCAGGATGCAGCTCGACCAGATCCGCGGTGGCCAGCGGCCGGCGCTGCCCGCCGGCCAGGCCGGCATGATGATGCCCGGCGTCCCCGGTGGCGGCGATCACCCCGAGCCGCCGAACCGTACCGGCCAGTACCTCTGACGACGCCGGTTGATCGAGGGACGCGCGTCCCTCGATCGGCTGGGCGGTGGGGTCAGTCGATCGGGGCGGGCTCGAACAGGCGGTCCAGGTAGTCGGCGAGGCCATCCTCGTCGTTGCTCGCGGTGACGGCGTCGGCGGCGGCGCGTACCGCCGGCTCCGCGTTGGCCATCGCCACGCTGTGCCCGACGAAACCGAACATCGGCAGGTCGTTCGGCATGTCACCGAACGCGACGATGTCCTCCGGCGCCACCCCGTACCGCCGGGCGACCCAGGCGAGGCCGGTCGCCTTCGTGACGCCGGCGGCGGAGATCTCGATCAGGCAGTCGTGCGAGGAGCGGGTCACCTCGGCGACGCCGTGCAGGCTCGCCGCCATCTGCTCCGCGACCGCGTCGGGCACGCCGTCCAGCCGGGCCAGCAACTTGATCGCCGGCGTCGCGACCAGCTCGGCGAGCTCGCCGGGCCGTACCTTCGCGGAGACCTCCCCGACGGGGTAGTGCCGCTCGTGCCGCAGCCCGTCGTCGGTCTCCGCGGCGAACGCGATGGTCGGGTAGCTGTCCCGGAGCCGGGCGACGACGTCGGCGAGCAGCTCCGGCGCGAGCGGCCGGTGCTCGACGATCCGGTCGGCGGCGGCGTCGTAGATCACCGCACCGTTGGAGCAGACGGTCGGCGCGGTCGGGATCCCGGTCTGCGCCACCACCTCGGCGAGCCAGCGGATCGGCCGCCCGGTCACCATCACGAACGGCACGCCGCGCTCGCGCAGCCGGGCCAGCGCGGCAAGGGTGCGCGCCCCCACGGTCCGGTCGGTACGCAGCAGGGTGCCGTCGAGGTCGCTCGCGACCAGTGCGGGAGGAGTCATCCCCTCCATCTTGCCGGCCGGTGCGGCCGGCCGCCGCTCGCTGTGGCCACGGCCATAGCCGCCCGTCGATACCTCGGTGCGGCGCCGGAGATGTCAGTTGTAGTACTGGGGGTCACAGCCGACCGACTTCATCACCTTGTCCGGCACCTGCTGGCCGTTCGTCCAGTCCGGCTGCCCGCCACCCGGCCCGGGCTCGCAGATGCTGGTACCGAGCACGAGCTGGATCCACTTGCCGTTCTTGTACTGGAGCACCGCCACCGCCGGATCGAGCGCCTGACCGCCGCTCTGCCCGAACAGGTGCACGCCGGCGAACCCGCCGGCGCAGACGATGTCACCGTGCACCGCGAAGCTCGATCCGTCTGTCGTGCCGCCCCCGCCGTTGGTGTCCGGCGACACCGACTTCTGCACCTGCTCGTTGCTCGGGCACGGATCCGACGGGTTGGGGCTCGGCGTCGGGCTGGGCGTGGTCGCGCCGCCGGCGGCCCGGTTGGGGTCGGCGCTGGGGCTGTGGCTCGGGTCGGCGCCGGCGCCGAACTTCTCCCACGGCTGCAGGATCACCGCCGTCGCCGCGGCGGCGAGCAGGAACGCCCCGGCGGCCACCAACGGCAGCCAGCGTCGCCGCCGCTCCGGTACCGGTGGCGCCGGTTCCGGTTGCGGCACCGTGATGCCCGGGTCGAGGCGGTCCATCGCCCGGGCGACCCGCGGCGACAGTGCCGGTGCCGCCGGGGAGTGCAGCGCGCCCTCGGCGACCGCCGTCTCCGGCTGCTCCAGTACGGTCGGGGCCACGCTCAGCGCGCGGTGCAGCGCCTGCCCGACGAGCGGGATCCGGCTGGAGCCGCCGACCAGGAACACCCCGGCGAGCTCGCCCGCCGGCGTACCGGAGCGGCCGATCGTCGCGGCGGTCTCGGCGACCGCGGCCTGCACCAGCGGCGCCGCCAGCGCCTCGAACTCGGCCCGGGTCAGGTGCGTCGCCGTGGGCAGCCCGGGTACGTGCACCCCGGCCTGGCTGGCCCGGGACAGGATCTCCTTCGCGGCCCGGACGTCCTGCCAGATCAGCGCCCGGTCGCGCAGGTCGGTGGGGGAGCGCGGGGTGGACAGCCGGGCCCACAGCTCGGGTGCCTGCCGCTGGATCGGCCCGGCCAGCTGCCCGATGATCGCCGCGTCGATGTCGATCCCGCCGACCGTGTCCAGCCCGCCGGTGGCGGCGACGACCAGCTGCCCGCCGGCCCGCCGGACCACCGCGACGTCCAGCGTGCCGCCGCCGAAGTCGAACACCGCGAGCCCCTGCCCGGCGGGCAGCCGGCTGCCGAGCACGGTGGTGAAGTAGCACGCGGCCGCGATCGGCTCGGCGACCAGCCCGGACACCGTCAGGCCGGCGCGCCGGGCCGCCTCGGCGAGCACGCCCCGGCGCGCCGGGCCCCACGCCACCGGATGCGTCAGTACGGCCGGGGGCAGCGCACCGGCGACCCGCCGCGCCTCGTCCGCCACCCGCCGCAGTACCGCAGCGACCAGGTCGACCACCGCCACCGTGCGGTCGCCGAGCAGTACCGTGCCGTCGTCGATCCGCCGCTTCGGGTACGGCTCGAACCGGGCCGGGTCGTCCCGAGACAGGTGCGCGGCGTCCCGGCCGACGAGCAGGGTGCCGTCGGCCGCCGCGAACACCGCCGACGGCAGCAGCGGCGAGCCGTCGAACAGCAGGGTCCTGGCCTGTCCCTTCGCGTCCCGCAGCAGCGCCACCGTGTTGGAACTGCCGAAGTCGACGGACAGCGCGAGCGGCTCGGGCACGGCCGGTGCCTCCGGGGGATCAGGCGACGGGGTTGGACAGCGTACCGACGCCGTCCACGGTGATGTCCACGACGTCGCCCGGCCGCAACGTGAACGACAGGTCCGGAACGATGCAGGTACCGGTGAGCAGCACCGCGCCCTGCGGGAAGTCCAGCTCGGTGTACAGCCAGCCGGCGAGCTCGTCCAGGCCGCGGTGCAACTGCTTGGTGTTGGCGTCGCCGGCGAACACCTCGGCGCCGTCGCGCCGGATGGTCAGGTGGATGCCGAGGTCACCGGCGTCGGGCAGGGCGGTGACCGGCACGATGCCGGGGCCGAGCGCGCAGGAGCCGCGCCAGATCTTCGCCTGCGGCAGGTACAGCGGGTTCTGCCCCTCGATGCCGCGGGAGGTCAGGTCGTTGCCGACGGTGTACCCGGCGACCGCGCCGGCGTGGTCCAGCACCAGCGCCAGCTCCGGCTCGGGTACGTCGTTGCCGGAGTCGGCCCGCACCCGGACCGGCTGGTCCGGCCCGACCACCCGCCAGGCCGGTGCCTTGAAGAACAGCTCGGGTCGGTCCGCCTCGTACACCAGCTCGTACACGTCGGCCTGACCGGACTCCTCGACCCGGGCCTGCCGGGACCGCTGGTAGGTGACGCCGGCCGCCCACACCTCGGTACGGCCGTCGACCGGCGGCAGGTAGGCGAGCTGGTCGGCCGGGTGGGTCGGGCCGGACGGGTCGGTGACCGCGGCGGCGAAGCCGTCGGCGCCGCGGGCGAGCAGGTCGGCGATCGTCACGCCGGGCAGCGCGGTGACCGTGTCCCCGTCCCGTACGCCGACCTCCGGCTGGCCGGACTGCGGGTTGCTGAACCGTACGACCTGCATCTGGTGCTCCCTCCGCGGCGCCCGACGGTACGCGGGGTGCGTGCCGCCCGCCGTCATGGTCGCGGCGCCACCCGGCACGACGCAAGCCCAGAGATCCGATGACTGGGCATCGTCGCCACCTGGAGGTCGCGGCGCCCGCCGGGCCGCCCCGGCGAACGACGGGAGACTCAGCCGTCGAGAAGGCGCTCCAGGTAGGCGGCGACGCCGTCCTCGTCGGCCGGGCCGGTCACCTCGTCCGCCATCGCCAGCACCTCGCGGTGCGCGCCGGCGACCGCGACGCCGTGCCCGGCCCACGCGAACATCGGCACGTCGTTCGGCATGTCACCGAACACCAGCACGTCGCCCGGGTCGATGCCGAGCGCGTCGGTGACGAACGCCAGGCCGGTCGCCTTGGTCGCGCCGTGCGGCGCCAGTTCGACCATGCCGCCGGACGAGGACGCCTCGCACAGCTGCGGTGGGATCACCCGCCGGCAGACCGCGAGCAGGTCGTCCAGGCTCATCGTCTCGGCCATCAGGAACGCCTTGATCAGCGGGCCGTGCAGCGTCTCGGCGCGCGGCCGCGTCTCGGTCGGCTCCGGGTACGGCCAGACGAACCCCACGTCCGTCCACAGCGGAGAGTTGACCGCGGTACCGGCCTCGACGGCCAGCTGCACCGGCCCGATCGCCGCCTCCACCAGCGCCACCGCCCGCGCGATCGACGCGCCCGGCATCGTCATCGCGTGCAGCAGCACCGGCACCGGGCCGCTGGTGTCGTAGATGTGCGCACCCTGCGCGAGGACCAGGTAGTCGGCGGGCCCGAGGTCGCGCATGGTCAGCTCGATCAGCCGGGGCCCCCGGCCGGTCGCACCGACCAGCACCACGCCGTTGGCGCGCAGCCGCGCGAGCACCTCGTGCGACCGGTCGCTGACCGTACCGTCGGAGCGCACCAGGGTGCCGTCCATGTCGGTGGCTACCAGCTTCGGCAGTGAACTGCGCACGCACACCTCTCACCGTGGCCCGGGCCGTCCCCGCCCCGGGCGATCAACGATAGATCGACCGCAGGTGCGCGATCGACGAATGGGGCGGGACTCGGCGATCCGGGCGAATCAGGGGCGCACCGGGGTCAGCACGTCGCGACCGAGGTACGGCTGGAGCGCCTTCGGCACCCGCACCGAACCGTCCGGTTGCTGGTGGTTCTCCAGGATCGCGACCAGCCACCGGGTCGTCGCCAGGGTGCCGTTCAGCGTCGCCGCGACCTGCGGCTTGCCGTCCTCGCCGCGGTACCGGACGCCGAGCCGGCGGGCCTGGAACGTGGTGCAGTTCGATGTCGACGTCAGCTCGCGGTAGCGCTGCTGGCTCGGCACCCAGCCCTCGATGTCGTACTTGCGGGCCGCGCTGCTGCCCAGGTCACCCGCCGCGGTGTCGATCACCCGGTACGGCACCTCGATCTTGCCGAGCATCTCCTCCTGCCAGGCCAGCAGCCGCAGGTGCTCGTCGGAGGCCTGCTCGGGCCGGCAGTACGAGAACATCTCGATCTTGTCGAACTGGTGCACCCGGATGATGCCGCGGGTGTCCTTGCCGTAGCTGCCGGCCTCCCGCCGGTAGCAGGACGACCAGCCCGCGTACCGCTGCGGCTCGGCCAGGTCCAGGATCTCGTTGCTGTGGTACGCCGCGAGCGGCACCTCGCTGGTGCCCACCAGGTAGAGGTCGTCGGCCTCCAGCCGGTAGACCTCGGTGGCGTGCGAGCCGAGGAAACCGGTGCCCTCCATCGTCCCCGGCTTCACCAGCGACGGCGTGATCATCGGCGTCAGCCCGTACTCGACCGCCTGCGCCAGCGCGCACTGGAACAGCGCCAGCTGCAGCAGCGCGCCGACCCCGCGCAGGAAGTAGAAGCGGGCGCCGGACACCTTCGCGCCGCGCTCCATGTCGATCGCGCCGAGCAGCTCACCCAGCTCCAGGTGGTCGCGCACGCTCGGCAGGTCGGGCTTCTCGCCGACCTCTCGGAGCGTGACGAAGTCGTCCTCGCCGCCGGCCGGCACCCCGTCGGCGACGATGTTGGGCACCGCGAGGTGCGCGGCGCGCAGCGCGTCGGCGGTCTCGGTGACCGTCAGGTCGGCCGCTTTGACCGCGGTCGCGAGTTCCTTGGTGCGCGCCAGCAACTGCTGCTTCTCGTCGCCCTGCGCCCGCGCGACCTGCTTGCCCAGGCCCTTCTGCTCGGCCCGCAGCTTCTCGAACCGGACCAGCGCGGCGCGGTGCTGCTCGTCGGCGCCCAGCAGCGCGTCGACGGACGACTCGGACTCGCCCCGAGCGCGCTGGCTCGCTCGCACCACGTCCGGATCGTCACGCAACAGTCGCAGGTCAATCACGCCGCGAGCCTACCTGGCGTGCCCCGCCACCTTCGAGCCGATATACGCCGCCGACCGTGCTCCCGGCGCCGTCCCGGTGGTCTGCGCCCGCAGGCTCCGGCGAGTGCAGCGCGACGCCGGCCCGGGACAGCACGGCGCCCGTCCGGGACAGCACGGCGACGAACGCGGCCACCAGCGCCACCGGCAGTCCCGGTCGCCGGCCGGGACTGGCACCCGCGCGACGGCCAGGCCCGGCCGCCAGCAGGCGGTGACGATCGGTGATGTTGCGGCCGGTGCGGTCGATCGGCGGTTGGCGGGGGGTTTGCGCGCTAGCGTCGGGGTGTCCGAGAAGACGCAGGGAGGTCATGGCATGCCGGTACGGAAGGCTTCTGCCGAGTGGCGGGGCGGATTGCAGGACGGCGCGGGTCGCGTCGCGCTGGGCAGCGGCGCCTACGAGGGCGACTACTCGTACAAGTCGCGGTTCGGCGACGGCTCCGGCGGGACGAACCCGGAGGAGCTGATCGGCGCCGCGCATGCCGCGTGCTTCTCGATGGCGCTGTCGAACCTGCTCGCCACCGACAACCACCCGCCGACCGCGGTGCAGACCACCGCCGAAGTGACCATCCGCCCGGAGGACGGCCAGCCGACGATCACCTCGATCGCGCTGCACACCGTCGGCACGGTGCCGGGGCTGACCGCCGAGCAGTTCGCCGAGTACGCGGAGAAGGCCAAGGCCGGCTGCCCGGTCTCCCGCGCCCTCGCCGGTACCACGATCACGCTCGACACCCAGTTCAGCGCCTGACCTGTCACGGCTCGGCGCGGCCCGACCCCACTGTGGTCGGGCCGCGTGCCCGGCACCGGGTCGGCAGGCGGTCGGCGGTCGGTCCGGCAGATCCGCCGGCGCTGCCGCCGGCCGCAGCGGGCGCGACGAGCCGAGGTCAGGGCGCGGTCGACGCCCGCGGCCGGTGCGCACGGCGGTCGTCCCGGGCACCCTTCGCGGCGGCCGCACCGAGCATCAGCGGTACCAGCATGGCCCCGACGCCGATGGCGATCACGCCGACGTCGCCGGCCCGGTTGTACGCCTGCGACCGGATCGTCGCGGTCTCCGGGTGACCCGGCACGTAGTGCACGCGCACGCCGTCGCCCACGTCCTCGGTGCCGCCCTGCCAGTACTCGTACGTGCCCTCCGGCGTGCGGTAGCGGACCCGGACCCACCGGGTACCGGCGCTGTGCGGCCCGCTGTCCCGCTTCGTCGCCAGCACCGTGCCCGGCACGGTGCGTCCGCGTGCCGCGACGGCGTCTGCCTCGTGCAGCCCGTGCCGCCCGTCCTGAACGCACCAGTACCCGAACATCTCGACCAGCGCGGCCAGCGCGCCCAGCAGCACGACCTTGGCGCCGATGTTCGCCCAGCGGGCGAACCGGCGCAGTGTCGTGCCGCGGCCGACTGTCATCGACCCAGTCCAGCATGGATCGGCGGCTGCAACAAGACACCGCGGGGCGCTTCGGACCAACCGGCGCGCGACCGGGCCGTACCGGATCGGCGGAGAATCGGGTGATGGCGGTGACGATGTCGCGGGAGCGGTTCGAGGAGCTGGTCGCGGACGCGCTGGACAGCGTGCCGGAGCAGTTGCTGAAGCTGCTGAGCAACGTGGTGATCCTGGTCGAGGACGACTCGCCGGACAGCCAGCGGCTGCTCGGCCTCTACGAGGGGTACGCGTTGACCGAGCGCGGCGCCGACTACGGCGCGGTGCTGCCGGACCGGATCACCATCTTCCGCAACCCGATCCTGTCCATCTGCCACACCGAGGCCCAGGTGGCGCACGAGGTCACGGTCACCGTGGTGCACGAGATCGCCCACCACTTCGGCATCGACGACGCGCGGCTGCACCAACTCGGCTGGGCCTGAGCCGGCCGGCACGGCGCGTCGACCCGGGCCCCCCGCCGCACGGCGACCGGCCGATCCGCCGCGGACCGGGAGTCGGCGCGGCCGACGGCGGACCGGGAGTCGGCTCGGCCGACGGTGGACCGGGAGTCGGCTCGGCCGACGGCGGACCGGGAGTCGGCTCGGCCGACGGCGGGCCAGGAGCCGGCCCGGCCGTCCCCGTCCCCACCACGGCAAGACCGGCTCCTGGCGGTCGGCGGTGCCCGCCCGGCCGCGACTCCGGCCGCGACTCCGGACGCGCGACACCATTCGACCCCGGCCGGTAGGTGACGGATCGTGGCCGGTCGTCAACCCGACAATCCACGTGACAGGGCGCAGTCGCCACTACGCTTGCGGGAGGACGCAAACACACGGGGCACGGGGTGTTCGGATGGGAACGCTGCGCATCCACTTCACGACGGAGGATCTGGCGCGTACCCGACTGGCCCGGGGCGCGGACCCGATGTGGGAGATCGTGCTGAGCCGGTTCCGGCTCCGGGAGCGCAGCGTGCTGCCGTTCCGGCCCTGGTTCCGGCAGGTGCAGGCGCGCCGGCCGGGGTTGCAGAAGCACCGGCAGCAACTGCGGTTGCTGCCCGCGCTGCTGCCGACCGGCGTCTACTTTCCCGACTTCCTCACTCCGGCCGCCGGGCTCAACGGCCTCGACGCCGGGTTGGACGCGCTGCGGTCGACACCGCGCCGGCGACTGTCCGCCGAGCTCGCGCAGATGTCCCGGACCGCGACGGTGCCGTCGGCGATCCGTGGCCTGGGCGACGGCGACACCGAACTGCTCGGCGCGGTCGCCGCGGCGTTCCGGCGCTGGAACGCGGAGCTGATCGCGCCGTACCGTGCGGTGCTCGACCGGGCCGTCGCGGCCGACTTGGCGGTACGGGCGAACGCCCTGGCCACCGGCGGCTTCGAGGCGCTGCTCGCCGGGTTGTCGCCGCTGGCCCGGTGGCGGTCGCCGGTGCTGGAGGTCGACTATCCGGAGACGCGCGACCTGGTGCTGGCCGGCCGTGGCCTGACGCTGGTGCCGTCGTTCTTCTGCTTCCGCAAGATGATCTCGCTCGCGGACGCGTCGCTGTCGCCGACGCTGCTCTACCCGATCGACCGCGGCCTGCTGTGGGCGGAGATCGGCCGGCGCTCGCCCGGGTCGCTGGCGACCCTGCTCGGTGCGACCCGGGCGGAACTGCTGCGGGTCGCCGAGGCCGGCGTGACGACCAGCCAGCTCGCGATCCGGTTGGGCATCGCGCCGTCGTCGGTCAGCCGGCACGCGGCCACGCTCGCCGCCGCCGGCCTGCTGGACCGGATCCGGCACGGCGCCGCCGTCTGGCACCTGCGCACCCCGCTGGGGCAGGCGTTGCTGGACGGCGCCGCCGACCGCGCCCCGGTCAGCGCGACCAGGGTGGAGTGACCGGGGCGCCCTGCACCGTGGCGGTGACCCCGGCGGACGTGCAGACCAGCGCCACCGTCGGTTCGTCGCCGGCGTTGCCGACGGCGAACTGGACCCCCGGCGGTACCAGCAGCGCGTCGCCCGGGCCGGCGGCGACCGCGGCGCCGTCGATGTGCCCGCTCAGCACGCCCGACTGGACGACGAACACCTCCTCCCGGTCGACGCTGTGCTGCTGCGGGTCGGAGTGCGGCGGCACCGTCAGGTACCAGATGGCGAGCTCGCTGCTGCCGCGGCTCGGCACCGCCATCGGCCGGGCGCTGATGCCGTGCGCCTCGACGGTCGGTGCGTCGGCGTAGCTGAGTGCGGGCATGGGGCGACCTCCGTATAGTCAAGTTTCTTGTCCACTCGGAGGTAGTAAAGCAGCTTGACCATGGGAGCGCAAGGCAGGCTGGGGGCATGAACGAGGGTGGGAGCGGGCGAGGCATGGATGCCGAGTGCCGGTGCGCGCGGCGCGGAGCGCGGCGATGAGCAGCCGGGGCGAGCTGGCGGTGCTGCTGGCCAGCGCGTACCAGGTGACGATGGCGGGGCTGACCGAGCACCTGGCGGCGGCCGGGCACCCCGGGGTGCGGCCGGCGCACGGCTTCGTCTTCCTGTACCTGTCGAACCATCCGGCGGCCACCTCGGTCGAGCTCGGCACGTACCTCGGGGTCACCAAGCAGGCCGGCGGGCAGCTCGTCGACGAGCTGGTCCGCCGGGGGTACGTGACGCGCGAGCCGCACCCGACCGACCGGCGGGCGCGGGCGCTGCGGCTGACCGAGCGCGGCTGGGACTGCATCGAGCGGGTCGTCGCCTACTGGGACGGGGTGGAACGGCACTGGGCGACGCTGGTCGGGCCGGAGCAGCTGGACGCCACCCGGAACGCGCTCGCCGCGTACGTGGCGGACGCGCCGCACGGTGTCCGCCCGGCCTGGTGACCCCGCACTGTCCACTGTGGACAGCAAGGCGCGCCGACCCGGACCAGTCGGGTCGGCGCGCCCTCTTCCCCGTGTGGTGACGCCTGCCGGCCGGTGGGAACGATCTCCCACCGGCCGGGCGGTCGCTACTTCGTCTGCGCGGCCGCCTGGTAGAGCTGCGACGGGGCCACCGCACCGGCCAGCACCCGGCCGTCGTCGGTGATCAGCACCGAGAACAGCTTGGTCTCGACCAACCGGCCCGAACCCCAGGAACCGTGCACCTTCGGCAGCGAGTCGAGGAACTTCGTCGCCGCGGCGGACGCCTTCTTCTGCTCGGCGGTCTTGCCGGCGGGCACCGTCGTGTCGACGCCCTTGGCGACCATCACCGAGGTCCAGCCGGTACCGACGACCTGCGGCTCGTCGCCCTTCTTGCCCTGCTGGTGGTCGCGGTCCTTCGGCGCCACCTTGCTGTGGTCGGAGCTGCCCGGCTTCGCCTCGGTCACCTTCGTACCCGCCGGCGGGTTGAACCGGAACTCCGACGCGTCCGGCTTCGCGAACGACACCGAGGTGAACCCGGCCTCGAACGCCGGATTGGCCGAGCCGCGGGCGAAGATCTGCACCCGCAGCGGGATGTGCTTGTCACCGTCGATCGCGATCCGGATCTGCTCCACCCGCGAGTCGTGCTGCTTCGGCGTGATGACCAGCTCGTACGCCTTGCGGCCGGCCACCTTGGCGGTGCCGTCGGTGCCGATGTTGGTGCTCGGCGCCAGCTGGGTGAGCATCCGCGTCACGCCACCGGACAGCGAGCTCGGGCCGGTCGACGGCAGCACCGACGGGGCCGCGGACGGCCGCTTCGCCGAGTCGGCGGACAGCGTGCGGTGCGTCGCCGACTTCTTCGCGCTGTCGTAGAGCCAGACGTCCTTGCCGTTGCGGATGGCGTCGCTCTCGTCCGCTCCGGTGCCCTGCACCGAGAGCCGCACGTGCTGCGGACCGTCGTACCAGACCTTCGCGGTGTGGCTGCCGGTGACCATTGAGTTCAGGTCGGTGCCGTTCAGCTCGGGCAGCTTCGGCAGGCCCAGGTCCGACTTCTGCACGATCGTGCCGGACAGGCTGTTCACCTTGGCCTGTGCCACGTCCATCAACAGTTGCTGCGGGCTGCGCTCGGGCAGCCCGGACGACGCGTTGGCGACCAGCATCTTGCCAGCGCCCGCGGCGCCGATCACGGCGACCAGCGCGACCGCCGGAATCGCCCAGCGCACCGCCGGTCGTGCAAACACCGACATGCCTACCCCCTTCAGCGGCCCGGACGGAAACGCCTTCCGCCCCGACCCTTCGCAACCGTCTGGTCGACCGTCCCCATGTCGACCGGTTCCCAGAATGCCCCGGAGGCGCTGTGAGCAACCTGAGCGGAGCTGAGCAGCTCTCAGCCACCATGCGCAACCATGGGTGTCCCACAGGTACTCCGGGAGGCACGATGCGGCTGCTGGTGGTCGAGGACGAGGTACGGCTCGCCGCCGCACTCGCGCGCGGGCTGTCCGCGGAGGGGTTCACCGTCGACGTGCAGCACGACGGCCCCGGCGGGCTCGACGCCGCCCGGCACGGCGACTACGACGCGGTGATCCTGGACATCATGCTGCCCGGCCTCAACGGGTACAAGATCATTCAGACCCTGCGGGCCGAGCAGAACTGGGTGCCGGTGCTGATGCTGTCGGCCAAGGACGGGGAGTACGACCAGTCCGACGGCCTGGACGCCGGCGCCGACGACTACCTCACCAAGCCCTTCTCGTACGTGGTGCTGCTGGCCCGGATCCGCGCGCTGCTGCGCCGGGGGGTACGGGCACGGCCGGCGGTGCTGTCCGCCGGCGACCTGACGCTGGACCCGGCGACGAAGGAGGTTTCCCGTGGCGGCCGGTCGATCGAGCTGACCCCGCGCGAGTTCGCGCTGCTGGAGTACCTGCTCCGGCGCGGCGAGGCGGTGGTGTCCAAGATCGAGCTGCTGGACCACGTCTGGGACGCGCCGGAGGACACCGACCCGAACGTCGTCGAGGTGTACGTCGGCTACCTGCGCCGCAAGATCGACACCCCGTTCGACCGGTCGTCGCTGCGCACCGTCCGGGGCGCCGGCTACCGTCTGGTGGCCGACCAGTGACCGGTGGGCCGACCGGAGCGCCCGTGCCGGGTCTGCCGACCCGACCGCGCGTGCCGGGCGTACCGGCCCGAGCGCGCGTGCCGGGTGTGCCGGCCCGAGCGCGCGTACCGGCTGGACCGTGCGGGCCGAGCGGGCTCGGCGTGCGGAGCCGGTCGGGTCGCCGGGGCGGGACGGGCCGGCCGGCGTGGCACGGGCGGACGATGAACGGCGGAGGCGAGCGATGCGCTGGTGGTCCCGGCTCGGCCTGCGTGGCCGGCTGACCCTGATCGCGGTCGCGGGCCTCGCGATCGGGCTCACCCTGGGTGGTGCGCTGCTGGTCTTCGCGCTGCAGGCGACGCTGTCCCGGGCGCTGGACAACAGCGCGCTCGACAGCGGCCGCGAGGTCGCCGCGCTGGTCCGGGCGGGCAAGCTGCCGGACCCGATCCCGGCCGGCGAGCGGGTCGCCACCATCCAGGTGGTCGACCGGGCCGACCGCATCGTCGCCACCTCCGCCGGCGCCGACCGGCTGGTACCGGTGCTGCACGCGGACGAGGTGCGGGCCGCGCGCGGCGGCGAGCGGTTCGACGTACCGGGGGACCGGGCCGGCCTGGCCACCCCGCTGCGGGTGGTGGCGGTACCGGCGGGCAACGACACCGTGCTGGTCGCGGTGTCGCGCAGCGAGCTGACGCAGAGCGTCGGGCTGGTCCGCAACGTGCTGCTGGTGGCGTTCCCGGCGCTGGTGGCGGTGCTGGGGCTGGTGGCGTGGCGGGCCGTCGGCTGGACGCTGCGCCCGGTGGAGGCGCTGCGTCGCGGCGCCGAGGAGATCGCCAACGCGGGTTCGCCGGCGAGCCGGCTGCCGGCGCCGGCCACCGGTGACGAGGTGGCCCGCCTCGCCACCACCCTGAACGGGATGCTGTCCCGGCTGGCCGCGAGCCAGCAGCGGCAGCGCGCGTTCGTCGCGGACGCCGCGCACGAGCTGCGCAGTCCGGTCGCGAGCATCCGTACCCAGCTGGAGGTGGCGCAGCGGCTCGGCGACCGCGCCGACTGGCCGGACGTGGCCGGCGACCTGCTGGTCGACACCGAACGGCTGTCCCGGTTGACCGAGGATCTGCTGCTGCTGGCCCGGTCCGCGGACTCGGACGAGGCGGCCGCCCGGATGGCCCGGCGGGCCGAACGGGTCGACCTCGCCGAGCTGGTCACCGACGTCGTCGACCGGTACGAGGCGGCCCGCGTCCCGGTCACCGCCCGGATCGACGTGCCCGCGGAGGTGCACGGTGATCCGGCCGCGCTGGCCCGGGTGGTCGGCAACCTGCTCGACAACGCGGTACGACACGCCGAGACCGAGGTGGTCGCCTCGGTGTCGGTGGTGCGCGACGAGGCGGTGGTGGTGGTCACCGACGACGGCCCCGGCATCCCGCCGGCCGACCGGGACCGGGTGTTCGACCGGTTCACCCGGCTCGACGACGGGCGGGCCCGGGACGAGGGCGGTTCCGGTCTCGGCCTGGCCATCGTCGCCGAGCTGGTCGCCGCGCACCACGGTGTCGTGGCGCTGACCGCCGCGCACCACCGGGACCGCAACGTCGGCGGGCCCGGCGGTCCGGGCGTCCGCGCCGAGGTCCGCCTCCCGCTCCTCCCCGACACCGCCTGACGGCCCGACACCGCCTGACTGCCCCGAGACCGCCTAACGGCCCCGAGACCGCCTGACGGCGCCCGCGCCCGCCGACACCGACGGACCGGACCGATCCCCGGACGCTGCTCGGCCCGGCGGGTTCAGCGCCGGACGAACTCGGCGCGCCAGCGGCGGACCGGCGGGTCCTCGCTGGTGTCCGCGAGGTCCTCGACCAGCACCGGCCGCAGGCCGTCGACCGCGAAGGCGTCGATCTCGGTACGCGTCAGCGGCCACGGCATCCGGCCGGCCGGATCGTCGTCGTCCCGGGCCCGCGCGATCACCAGCAGCCGGCCGCCCGGCCGCAGCAGCTCGGCGAACCGGGCGATCGCCCGCCGGCGGGCCGCACCCTGCAGTGTCTGCACCGTGTACGCCTCGAAGACCAGGTCGAACGTGCCGAGCAGGTCGGCCGGTGGGTCGAGCAGGTCCGCCACCCGGTAGTCGACCGGCGAGCCCGCGAACCGCTCCCGGGCCGCCCGCACGGCGCTCGGTGCCACGTCGAACGCGACCGTGTCGTACCCGAGGGCGGCGAGGTGTTCCGCGTCGTCGCCGAGCCCGCAGCCGACCACCAGCGCCCGGCCCTGGTGTCCGGTGCGCGTCCTGGACCAGTCGACCAGCAGCGGGTTGGGTTCCCGGTCGGCCCACGGCACGACCGCGGTGCCGGACTCGGCCGCCGCGTACAGCCGCTCGAACCAGCCGGTGTCGTCGCCGACCGCGACCGCCTCGGCCGCCAGCTTCCGCGCGTACCCGCGCTGCCCGTCGTCCGCCACCGGCGCGTGCTGGCCGTCGTTCGTCGCCGGCGCGTGCCCGGGCTGCGTGTCGTTCGTCGGGGGCGTGTACCCGCGCGTGTCGTCGGTCATGGGCGTCCCTCTCGTTGGTCCCGGCCGTCGCCTGCCCAGGACACCACCCGCAGTCGGCCGGCGTCCGCCACTGTCCTGTCGTCGGTCGCTCGGTGGATCGTTTCCGTACCGTGGCCGGCGCCTTCCGCGGTCGGCGCCACGACGCCGCCCGGTGTCGCGGGCGTGAGGCCGGCGGTGCCGGTGTCCGGGGCGAGCAGGACCGCGCGGCCGGCGTTCGGCAGCTCCGGTACGTGCCGGGACAGCCCGGTGGCGAGCCGCGGCACGCCGACCACGAACAGCGTGCCGTGCCCGACCAGTACCGCGGTGCCGCCGGCGGGCAGCTCGGCGAGCACGTCGGACAGCACCGTACGCAGCCGGCGAACCAGGTCGGTGCCGTCCTCGCCACCGGGCAGCCGCGGCGTCAGGTCGTCCCGCCAGCGCGCGAACGTCGTCGCCACCAGCGCCGCGTCCGCCGGATCGGTACTGCCGTGCAACGTCCCGATCAGCGCCTCGTGCCCGGCCGGATGCACCCGTACCGGCGTCCCGTACCGGGCGGCGAGCGGCTCGGCGGTCTGCACCGCCCGGGCCATCGGCGACGACCACACCACGTCCGGCGGGTACTCCGCCGGCCAGTCCGCGGCCAGCCGCGCCACCTGCCGCTCGCCCAGCGGCGACAGCGGTACGCCGGGGATCGCGCAGGTCAGCGAGTGGTCCACGTTCGCCGTGCTCTGCCCGTGCCGCACCAGCACGACCCGCCGCGTCACCGCACCCCGCCTCGTCGCACGGCGTCGGCTCGCCCCGAAGACGCTTCCCGCCCGGACCGCGCCACGATCAACCCGTGGGCGGGTCGGCGTCGCCGGCGCGGACCCGGGCCAGCCAGGACTGCGCCTCGGTGAAGTCGGCGTCGGACATACCGGCAGGCGGGGGTACCGGCGGCTCGGCGCCGGCCCGCGGGTAGGAGCCGAAGTACCGCACGTCGCGGCAGATCCGGCGCAGCCCGGCCAGCGCCTCGCCCATCCGCGCGTCGGCGACGTGCCCGGTGCAGTCGAGCAGGAAGCAGTACCGGCCGAGCGCCTCACCGGTCGGCCGGGACTCGATCCGGCTCAGGTTCACCCCGCGCACCGCCAGCTCGGTCAGCACCGCGAGCAGCGCGCCGACTCGGTCGTGCGCGATGAACACCGCGATCGTGGTGACGTCGTTGCCGGTCGGCGGGGGTGCCGGCGCGGGCCGGGAGAGCAGTACGAACCGGGTCATCGCGTCGGCGTGGTCGGCGACGCCCTCGGCGAGCACGGTGAGCCCGTGCCGGCGCGCGGCGAGCGGCGTGGACAGCGCCCCGTCGTACTCGCCCTCGGCGCACCGGATCGCCGCGGTGGCGTTGGACAGCACGTCGGTGACGGTCGCGGCCGGTACCGTGTCGCGCAGCCAGTGCCGGCACTGCGCCGAGGCCTGCGGGTGCGCCGCGACGGTACGCACGGCGTCCGTCCCGCGGCCGTCCCGGGTGGCGAACACGAACCGGATCGGCAGGACCACCTCGCGCCGGATCTGCAGCGGGCCACCGGCGACCAGGTCGTCGACGGTCACCGGCACCGATCCGCCGACCGAGTTCTCCAGCGGTACCAGGGCCGCGTCGGCGTCGCCGGTGCGCACCGCGTCGAGCGCCTCGGGCACGGTCCGGGCCGGCAGCAGGGCGGCGTCCGCGGCCTCCGGTAGGGTCCGCAGCGCCTCCTCGCTGAAGGTCCCCTCCGGCCCGAGATAGCTGTACCGCGCGGTCGACATGCGGCGAGCCTATGTCGCTGCGGGTGGCCGCCCGCGCGCGGTCCGGGGCGGGATGATCGTGGCCGGCGCGCGGGCCGAGAGGTGACGAAGGCCGCCAGCGCGGCAAACCAGGCCACCACCGCATGGCCAGTTTGTCGACTACAGTTCGTGATAGAATTCGCCATAAAGGCGTGACTACGACCACAAATCCCGCCACGCTGAGTCACCTCGCGTAACCGGGTCTTCTCAGTAAGTGCGGCAATACCTATCGTGGACAGATCCGCTCAGGTACGGAGCGGATCAATTGCGGAGGTTTGTTGTGCGCACTGACGGCTCACAGGCACCCTCGGACCTGATCCAAAGTGTGTCTCGTGCACTGCGGATTCTGGAGACCGTGGGGCGTTCCCAGCGTGGACTGACGGTCAAGCAGATCGCGCGGCGGTGCGAACTCGGCCTGTCCACCACCTACCACCTCGTGCGCACCCTGACGTACGAGGGTTATCTGATCCGGTGCAACGACGGCACCTACCTGCCCGGCCTGGAAGTGGCGGACAGGTTTCGGGAGCTGAGCGCGGCCGTCCGGCCGCCGACCGACACCGCCGTCGGGCTGCGCCGGGCCGCCGGGGCCACCGGGTTCAGTCACTACCTGGCCCGGTTCGTCGACGGCAAGGTGGCCATCACCGGCGTCGCCGAGGGGCCGCGCTCGCCGCACCTGGAGGACCTGATCGTCGGGTTCGACGACGCGGCGCACGCGACCGCGATCGGCAAGGCGCTGCTCGCGACTCTGGACGTGACGCATCGGCGGCGCTACCTGTCGGTGGTCGGCATGCGGCCGTACACCAGGTCCACGGTGGTGGACCGGCAGCAGCTGGAGCACGACCTCGCCGGGCTGCGGCGCCGCGGCACGTTCGTCGAGCGCGGTCAGTACCGCGACAACGTGGCCTGCGCGGCCACCGTGATCAGCACCGGGTCGCCCGAGTCGCCGCACATGGTGCTCGGTTGCACGATGTCGCTGGAGGAGTTCCAGCGCAACGAGCCGACGGTGTTGAACCAGCTCGCCACCGTGTCGCGCAGCATCGCCGCCGCCGTGGCCAACAACCCGAGCCCGCCGCCGCTGCCGCTCTGACCCAACGCCTCCGTCGCCGGCTCGCCACTGCGGCAGGCCGGCCCTCGTCGTGTCCGGATCCAGCCCGGATCGTGTCCGGATCCGGGCTGGTCTGGATCGTGTCGGGATCCGGGCCGGTCTGGATCGTGTCGGGATCCGGGCCGGTCTGGAGCGTGTCGGGATCCGGGCTGTCTGGGAATCGCGATCTGCACCGTCGCACTCCCGGTCCGTCGCCACGCGGTGACGCCGCCGTAACTTTCGGTTCATCGGCTCCGCAGGACACCGACGTCACGGGGAGGTGGACCGGTGAACGCGACCAACACGGCACCGGCCGGTGTGGGAGTGGCCGAGCGCGGCAGGCACAGCGCCACGGCGACGGTCGAGGGTGAGGCGCCACCAGGCGGTACCGAGGCGGTGGCGGACGCGCCCACCGACCCGGCGGTACCCGACGGCGTGGTCGACGCGCTGCTCTGGCGAGACGCGCAGTACGTGCTGAACCGGCACCGGCCGGACGGATCGTGCTGCGGCTACTGCGGCGAGCCGAGCCCGTGCACCGCGACCCGGCTGGCCACCAGGGCGGCCAGCGCGGCGCGTACCCCGGCCCGGCCGGCGGGGCACGGCGCGCAGTGGCGGGTCGTCGCCGGCGTCACGATCACCCCGCCGAACGGGCACTGATCTCGTATCCGGCTCGGCGCCTGAGGTTGGCGCCGGGCAGGCGGCTCCGCTCGGTTCCGCGCCGAGCGTCCGACCAGGAAGCCGTCCGGCTTCCGCCCCCCGCGGATCGGCGGACCACCGGGGACGTCGTTCCCTGGCCGTACCGCGGGACGGGACGCACCGCGATGCACCGCACGGCCCGGCGGTGCGCGAGGCGGTGGTCCCCGACGATGGGCGGGGCGCGCTCGACGTTCCCCCGCGATCCGGGTGCGACCCGCCCATCGATAACCGCCGTGCTGCCGGTACTGGCGGCGCTGGCGCGCTGCTGGATGGGCTTCGGCGATGAACCCGCTGTGACCGCCTTGCTCCTTAAGGTTCCCATAATGTCGGAGTTATTAGCTTTCGGGATGAGATATATGCACCCTTCGCGCTGAATACTGTTCGCATTCCTCCGCACGACCCCTACCGCAAGGAGGACAGGAATGCGAACCAAGCCCCTCGCCGGTGCCGCTGTCGCTGTTGGCGGCGCACTGGCCCTGGCGTTCACTGCCGCACCGGCCAACGCGCAGACCGCGACGACCGACGGCTCGAACGTCACGCACAGCTGTGCCCGACCCACGAAGGCGGGTGAGATGGCCTGCCTGGCGCTGGTGCGTACCGACGTCAAGCAGCCCCGGTCGATCGGCCGGCACGCCGACCCGTCCGGACTCGGCCCGGCCGACCTGCAGTCGGCCTACAACCTGGCCGCCGACGGCGGCGCGGGTCAGACCGTGGCCATCGTCGACGCGTACGACGACCCGAACGCCGAGGCCGACCTGAACGCGTACCGGGCGCAGTACGGCCTGGGTGACGCCGACTTCCAGAAGGTCAACCAGGACGGTCAGGCCAGCCCGCTGCCGACCGCGGACTCCGGCTGGGCCACCGAGATCTCGCTCGACCTGGACATGGTGTCCGCGGTCGCGCCGAAGGCCAAGATCCTGCTGGTCGAGGCGAACAGCGCGAGCATGGACGACCTCGGTGCCTCGGTGAACACCGCCGTGAAGCTGGGCGCCAACGCGGTGTCCAACAGCTACGGCGGCGGCGAGGACTCGACCGAGCAGCAGGCCGACGACCAGTACTTCAACCACCCGGGCGTGGCGATCACGGTGTCCTCCGGCGACTCGGGCTACGGCACCGAGTACCCGGCGGCGTCGCAGTACGTCACCGCGGTCGGCGGTACCTCGCTGACCAAGGACTCCTCGTCCCGCGGCTGGTCGGAGAGCGCCTGGGACGGTGCCGGCTCCGGTGAGTCGCAGTACGTCAGCAAGCCGTCCTGGGAGACCGACGCGACCGGTACCAGCAAGCGCGCGGTCGCGGACGTGTCCGCGGTCGCCGACCCGAACACCGGTCTCGCCGTGTACGACACGTACCAGCAGAGCGGCTGGATGGTCGTCGGCGGCACCAGCGCCTCGTCGCCGATCATCGCCGGCGTGTACGCCGACGCCGGTTCGCCCGGGGACAACCCGGCGAGCGACCCGTGGTCGAACAGCGACAGCCTGAACGACGTCACCACCGGGAGCAACGGCAGCTGCGACGTGCAGCAGCTGTGCAACGCCGGTGACGGCTGGGACGGCCCGACCGGCCTGGGCACCCCGAACGGCACCGACGCGTTCAAGGGCTGATCCGACCGGGCTCTACCCCCCATCGAGGCATGGCCATCAGCATCAGCTGGTGGCCATGCCTCCTTCGCCCGAACCACCCGGCCGGGTTACCGAGTGGTACGGGGTGCAAATCAGGTCATAACATGTGGTGCATGGCTGAGCTGGAATTACGGCACCTGCGTCTGGTCTGCGCCATCGCGGAGGAGCCCAGCCTGACCCGGGCGGCCGCCCGGCTCGGTGTCTCGCAACCGTCCCTGTCTGCCACCCTGCAGCGCATCGAGCGCCGGCTCGGCGGCCGGCTGTTCGAGCGCGAGCGCACCGGGATGCGCGTCACCGAACTCGGCGCGTACCTGGTCTCCTCGGCCCGGGTGGTGCTCGCCGACATGGAGAGCCTGCTCGCCGGCGCCGACGCGCGTACCCGGGCGCCGGCCGGCGCGCTGCGCATCGGCGCCTGCCCCGGCGCGATCGGCCCCAACCTGGCCCGCGGCATCACCGAGATCCTGCCGACCGACGACGTGACGCTGGAGGTCGCCGGGATCGGCCAGCTGGCGCAGGATCTGGAGTCACGCCGGCTCGACTTCGCCGTACTGGACGAGTGCGCCGGCGTGCCGCTGCCCACCAGCGACCGGCTGGACACCCGGCTGCTCGTCGCCGAGCCGGTCTTCGTCGCCCTCTCCGAGGGGCACCCGCTGGCCGAGCGGTCGACCGTCGAACTCGCCGACCTGGCGCCGGAGGACTGGGCGATCGCCCCGATGCGCGACGGCAACGACCAGGTCGTACTGTCCCGCGCGTGCGCGGTCGCCGGGTTCAGCCCGCGGATCCGGCACGAGGTGAACGAGCCCGCCACCTGCCGGGAACTGGTCGCCGCCGGCGGCGCGGTCGCGCTGGCCCAGCCGACCTCGCGGGACGGTTCTGGCATCGCCGTCCGGCCGCTCGCCGGCGACCCGATCATCCTGGAACGCTGGCTGGTCTGGCATCCGGCCGGCCCGCACGCCCGGCACGCCGCCGACGTGTACCGGTGCGCCGCCCGGGCGTACCTGTCCCAGCTGGACCGCAACCCCGACTACCGGCGCTGGTGGGACCGGCATCCGGAGGCACACCGCCAGCTGTCCGCCGCGATCGGCGAACCCGCCGTCCAGGTCGGCGCCTGACCGACCCGGGCCGGTCGCCTGCCCGAACCCGGTGCGGTCGGCGCGGGACCGGTCCGGCGCCGGGCGGGTCGACGCCGGACCGGATCCGGGGGATCGGCGCCCGACCGGGTCCGGGTGGCGCGGGCGGGTCGGCGCCCGACCGGTCCGGGCGTCCTGGCCGGGTCGACGCCGGACCGGATCCGCGCGGCGCGGCCGATCCGCACCGGGCCCGGGTCGTACGGTGGGCGGATGACGAGCTGGAATCCGGACCAGTACCTGCGGTTCGCCGACGAGCGTGCCCGCCCGTTCGGCGACCTGCTCGACCGGGTGCCGGTGCGCGAACCGGCCGACGTGGTCGACCTCGGCTGCGGCCCCGGCACCATGACCGCGACGCTGACCCGGCGGTACCCGGCGGCGCGGGTGCTCGGCATCGACTCGTCCGCGGAGATGATCGCCGCGGCCCACCCGCTCGGTACCGAGCGGCTCCGGTTCCGGCGCGAGGACATCGCGCAGTGGCAGCCGGAGCCGGTCGACCTGATCGTCAGCAACGCGGCGCTGCAGTGGGTGCCGCGGCACACCGAACTGTTCGGCCGCTGGCTCGCCGCGGTGCGGCCGGGCGGTGCGCTGGCGTTCCAGGTACCCGCCGGTGGCGGCGGCGCGGTGCGGCAGACGATCCGTACCGTGGTCGAGCGGCCGATGTGGCGGGACCGGCTCGCGGCGGTGGCCGAGCGACCCGGGCCGCGCACCGCGAGCCCGGTGCGGCACCCCGAGTCGTACCTGGACGAGCTGGCCCGGATGGGCTGCACCGTGGACGCCTGGGAGACCACGTACTACCACGTGCTGCACGGCGAGGATCCGGTGCTGGAGTGGTTCCGCGGCACCGGGCTGCGGCCGTACCTCGACGCGCTGGCCGACGATCCGGCGGCCCGGTCGGCGTTCGAGCACGAGGTCGCGGTGGCGCTGCGGGACGCGTTCCCGCCGCAGGACTACGGCACCGTGCTGCCGTTCCCGCGCATCTTCGTCGTCGCCCAGCGCCAGCCCTGACCCGTCCGGCGCGGCGTCGACCTGGCCGCGCGGCGAGCGGTTCAGGTGGAGTGTGGCGGGCGGAGCAGCTCGGTGGCCGGCGGCAGCGTCGGCGGCTGGCGGCGGTGCCGGGGAGCGGCGGTCGACTTCGCCGCGAGCGGGCTGTACGGCGTCGCGCCGGTGCCGGCGAGCGCCCACCGGTTGCGCCCGGTGCGGACCAGCCGCTCGTCGGCGGACAGCTTCTGTACGGCGGTGCGCACGCTGCCGGCCGATCCGGCGGCGGCGAGCAGCTCGCCGGTGGTCAGCGGCGTCGCTGCCGCGTGCAGCGCGTCGATCGCGCGGTCCACGAAGGACCCCCGTACCCGTTCGTCACCCACTGTCGGCCTGTCGCCTCTCTGTCGTCTGCTGCAAACGGTACTGGCGAGACCGGCCGGACACTGGCAAGATCGATGAACATCATCGGGTACCAGCGGATACGTCACGACTTCCGGTCGGACGGGGCGGGGCGGGCGGATGGTCTGATCGTGAATGCTGCAATACTAAGCGTAGTTGCGCTCGTTTGCCGCATCCGCACCGGAACGTCGGTACCCGCCTCGACGCACCCCGTCGGCACGGGTCCGGATGGTGCGCTGGCAGAATCGGGTGCAGCGCTCTTGATCTCCCGGGCTACGGAGTAGGGACCGTGTTACGCGAACTCGCAAGCGATCTCCCCGGATTCCGAGCTGCCCGATTTGCCCCAGGTCTCAACGTTGCGGTACTCGACTCGACCACCACCGCCGAGCCCACCGAACCGGGACCCCGGCACGTCGCGCCGGAAACCGTGCAGGACATCATCCCGGCTCGACGCGGCCGGGCCAGTGTCGTCGGGTACACCCCGCTCGGCGAGCAGTGGGCCCGCGACCGAGCCGCGGCCGCCGCCTCGACCGAGGCGGACACCGGCCGGCGCGGCATCGGCCGCAGCCGGTTCGCCGCCGCGCTCGACTTCTCCCTCGGCGGCAGCGGCACCGTGCGCGCCACCGCGGCCCGGCAGGAACTCGCCGAGTCGTCCAGCACGGTGCGGTTCACCGGCGCCGGCGAGACGGTCACCGCGACCCGCTCCGGCGCCAACCCGGGCGAGCTGTCGGTGCACTCCAGCGGTACCGACGCCCAGCCGTGGACGCTGCCGCTCGCCGATTGGCAGCAGTGGCTCGGCCAGACGCTGTTCGGGCTGACCGGCGCCGACGACGAACCGTCGTACCGGTCGCTGATGGCGTACTACCTGCGCGACGCCGACCACGGCGGGCTCAACGACCCGATCCGGCACCACGCGAAGCAGCCGGCGGTCGAGTCGCTGCCGCCGCTGGCGCACCTGTTCGGGCTGGACCCAGCGCTGGTCGAGGCGGCGAAGACGCTGCAGGCCTCGCGCCGGCACCTGCGTTCCAGCCAGCGCGGCGACACCGACCTGCCGAACGGGCAGCGGCTGTCCGACGCGACCGCGAGCCGTGACCTCGCCAACCTGACCGCCGAGCTCGCCACCCTGGAACTGGAACGCGCCGAGGCCGCCGCCGACGCCAGCTGGCGGTCCACCCGCGCGGTCGCCGGCGGGCTGGCCACCGACCCGGTCGCGGCCACCGCCGCGCTGGACGCGAAGCTCGCCGCGCTGCGGGCCCGCCGCGCCGCGGTCGCCCGGTACGCGGACGCGCACGCCGAGCTGCAGCGGCAGGCGCTGGAACTGCGCGAGAGCGTCCGGTCCGACCTGCGCGGCCGGCACGACCGGCTGACCGCGGCCAGCAACCTGTTCACCCGGTACGCGTACGAGATGTTCGGGCCGTCGAGGCCGGCCGCGCTGACCGTCGCGGCCCGCGACCACGGGTACGCGTTCTATCCGGTGCTCGGCGGCGAGCCCGGTGCCGGGGTCGGCGCGATGACGCTGTTCTGCTTCGACCTGGCGATGGCCGTCACCGCGCACCGGGCCGGCACCGGCCCCGACTTCCTGCTGCACGACCGCGCGCTGTACGCGGACCTGCCGGTCGCCGATGCGGCCGCGGCGCTGGACCTCGCCGCCCGGGTCTGCGCGGTCGAGGACATGCAGTATCTGGTGGTGCTGGACCAGCCGAAACTGGCCGAAGTCGGCCGCTACGACCCGGCCCTGTCGTACCACGAGTGCACCGTGCTGACCGCCATCTGACGCACCGCCGTAGGGTGGGCGACGTGGATCGGGACGAGGCACGGCGCCTGCTCGCCGCGGTGGCGAACGGGGCCACCGGAGTGGACGAGGCGATGCGGCGCCTGGAGAGCGGCGTGTTGGGCGACGGCGGCGGCTACGCCGATCTGGGATTCGCCCGGATCGACACGCATCGCGCGCTGCGCACCGGTGACCCCGAGGTGGTGTACGCGGCGGGCAAGACGACCGAGCAGGTCGCCGCGATCGTCAAGCACCTCACCTCGGCCAACCCGAACCGCCCGATCCTGGTCACCCGGGCCGACGACGCGGCCCGCGCCGCGGTACGGGCGGCCTGCCCCGACGGGCACCTGCTCGAGGACGCCACCGGTCGGTGCGTCGCGCTCGGTCCGCTGCCCGAGATCCCGCGCGGCCGCGTCGCCGTGGTCTGCGCCGGTACCTCCGACCTGCCGGTCGCCGCGGAGGCCACGTTCACCGCGCGGGTGTTCGGCGCCGCGGTCGAGCAGATCACCGACGTCGGCGTCGCCGGCATCCACCGCATCCTGGCCGCCCGGCCGGCGCTGGACCGGGCCGACGCGGTCGTCGTGGTGGCCGGCATGGACGGCGCCCTGCCGTCCGTGGTCGGCGGCCTGACCGGCCGGCCGATCGTCGCGGTGCCGACCTCGGTCGGCTACGGCGCCGCGTTCGGCGGCCTCGCCGCGCTGCTCACCATGCTCAACTCGTGCGCCCCCGGCGTCGCCGTGGTCAACATCGACAACGGTTTCGGCGCCGGACTGTACGGCGCGCGCATCGCCCGGCAGACCGACTCCGGCACCGACCGCGACACCCTCGGTACGGTCACGGAACTGCCCCGATGATCGGCTGGCTGGACTGCGCCAACGGCGCCAGCGGCGACATGTTCCTCGGTACCCTCGTCGACGCCGGCGTGCCGCTGGAGCACCTGCAGGCGATGGTGTCCGCGCTGCCGGTCGAGCCGATCCGGCTGACCGCCGAGTCGACCAGCCGGCACGCGATCGCCGCGACGAAGGTGCACGTCGAGGCGCCGGAGAGCCATCACCACCGGCACTGGTCGGACGTCCGGGAGATCGTCACCGGCGCGGCGCTGCCGGCGGCGGTCCGCGACACCGCGCTGGACGCGTTCGGCCGGCTCGCCGCCGCCGAGGCCGAGGTGCACGGCACCTCGCCCGAGGAGGTGCACTTCCACGAGGTCGGCGCGCTGGACGCGATCGCCGACATCGTCGGTACCTGCGCCGGCATCGCCTGGCTGCGCGAGCATCGCGGCCTGACCGACCTGTCCGCCGGGCCGCTCGCGCTCGGCTCCGGTCGGGCCCGCGGCGCGCACGGCGCGATCCCGATCCCCGGCCCGGCGGTACTCGGCATCGTGGCCGCCGCGTCGATCCCGGTCACCGGCGGCGACCTGCCGTACGAGGCGTGCACCCCGACCGGGGCCGCGCTGCTCGCCACGCACGTCGCACGGTGGCGGTCGATGCCGCCGCTGCGGGTCACCGGTACCGGCGTCGGTGCCGGCGGCCGGGACCCGGCCGAGACCGCGAACGTGCTGCGCCTGGTTCTCGGCGAGCCGGCCGACCTGCGCCCGGCCGGCCGCCCCGAGGCCGGCCCCGGGACGGACCGTGCCGGCACGGCCGCCGGGGCAGCCGGGCCCGACGCCGCCGACCGGCCGCACGCCGCCGCCGCCGAGGGGCTGGCCGCCGCGGACCAGCCGCGCGCCGCCGCGCCCGACGAGGCGGAGGCGCTGGTACTGGAGTGCAACGTCGACGACCTGGATCCGCGGCTGTGGCCGGCGGTACTGGCGAGGCTGCTCGCGGCCGGCGCCGCGGACGCCTGGCTGACCCCGATCCTGATGAAGAAGGGCCGTCCGGCGCACACCCTGTCGGTGCTGTGCCGCGCCGAGCACGCCGCCGCGGTGCGCGGCATCGTGTTCGCCGAGACCAGTTCGATCGGGCTGCGCGCGCACCCGGTACGGAAGTTCCCGCTGGACCGGGCCGAGCGCGCGGTGACCGTGGGCGGCCGGTCGATCCGGGTCAAGGTGGCCAGCGACGACGGCAGCGTCGTCAACGTCTCGGTCGAGTACGCCGACGTCGCCGCCGCGGCAGCCGCCCTGTCGCTGCCGGCCAAGCAGGTCCTCGCCCGGGCCACCGCCGCCGCGGCCGAGCTGTACCCGGCCGGTGCGGCTCAGTAGTTCTTCCACTCCTCGCGTTCGAGGTCGATGATCCGCGGGTGGGTCAGCGTGGACGGCTCCTCGCGCCGGCGGGCCCGGTCGGCCGGGAACACGGTGGACGCGCGCAGCACCCCCGGGGTGAGGAACCTGGTCTTCGGGGCGTCCGGCGCGAGCGTCGGGGTCGGCGCCGTGCGCGCGCCGGCGAGCACGAACCCCCAGTCGCCGAACGACGGCACGTCCACGTGGTACGGCGTGGGGTGCCAGCCCGCCGCGCGCACCCCGGCCTCGATGCACCAGTACGACCGGGGTGCGAAGTACGGTGAGCCGGCCTGCACGACCAGCCGCCCGCCTGGCCCCAGCACCCGGTGCAGCAGCGTGTAGAACTCGGTCGAGTAGAGCTTGGCGGTGGCGGTCGAGTCCGGGTCGGGCATGTCCACGACGACCGCGTCGTACCGGTCGCGCTGCGACTTCAGCCAGGTCATCGCGTCCTGGTTGACGACCCGGACCCGCGGATCGTCGAACGAGTGCCGGTTCAGCCGGCTCAGCCGCGGATCGTGCCGGGCCAGCCGGATCATGTCCGGATCCAGCTCCACCAGCGTCGCCTGCCGCACGTCGGGGTAGCGCAGCACCTCGCGCAGCGCCAGCCCGTCCCCGCCGCCGAGGACGAGCACCCGGTCGTGCCGCCCGGACAGCGCCGGATGCACCAGCGCCTCGTGGTAGCGGTACTCGTCGACCGAGCTGAACTGCAGGTCGCCGTCCAGGTAGAGGCGGACGTCCGGCTGCGACACCGACAACGACTGGGTGAGCACGATCTCCTGGTAGTGGGAGCGCTCGGCGACCACGATCGGGTCGTCGTACAGCGCCTGCCGGGCGCTCACCTCGAACCGCCCGGCCAGCCCGTACGTGGTGGCGAGCAGCACCGCGACGAGCGCGGCGAGCACCGCCAGTACGGCCCGGGAGCGGCGCGGCAGGCTGCGCCGGAACACCCCGAGGACCAGCCCCAGGCCGGCCACCGCGTTCACCGCGCCGACCAGCAACGCGCCCTGGACCAGCCCGAACACCGGCAGCAGCAGGAACGGGAAGGCCAACCCGCCGAGCAGCCCGCCCACGTAGTCGACGGCGAACAGGTCGGAGACCGCCGAGCCGACCTCCTGCCGGCGGATCCGCTGCAGCAGCACCATCAGCAGCGGGATCTCCGCGCCGATCAGGCAACCGACGGCGAACGCGATCGCCACCATCGCCGGCACGTACAGGTCGAGCCAGGCGTACGCGGCGTACAGCCCGAGCACCGACAGCCCGCCGAGCAGCGCCAACGCCACCTCGACGCCGGCGAACGCGGCCGCGGCCCGGCGCTGCAGCGGCTTCGCCGCGAACGCGCCGACCCCCATCGCGAACACCATCACCGCGAGCACGATCGACGCCTGGCCGACCGCGTCCCCGATCAGGTAGCTGCCGAGCGCGACCAGCGCCAGCTCGTACACCAGGCCGCAGGCCGCGCACAGGAACACCGCGAGCAGCACCGCGAACCGGGCCAGCCGCCGGTGCCGCGGCCAACCCGTCCCGGCGCTCTCGCCGTCCCCGGCGTCCTCGGAGGCCGGGTCGGGCCGGGCGGTGGTGAGCTCGTCGGGTACCGCCATGTCAGGAGATCGCCGCGGCGGTGATCGCGCCGACCGCCAGGTTGACCGCGGCGGTGACCCAGACCGCCGGGTGCGGTGCCTCGTCGACCAGCAGCGCGCCGAGCCGCCCCGGCGTCGCCAGGTCGAGCAGGACGAACGCCACCGCCATCACCAGGATGCCGAGCACCCCGTACAGCGCGGTGGACAGCAGTCCGAGCAGCAGGCCGTCCTCGCTGGTCAGGATCGCCGTGGTGACGATGATCGCGACGGCGGCGAGGCCGGAGACGAGCACCAGGGCGGCGTTGCGGTTGCGCTGCTCCCAGATCTGCCGGCGCAGGTTGCCGGGCGTGACCAGATCGACGAGCAGGTACCCGAGGGCGAGCAGCGCGATGCCGACACCGCCGTAGGCGAGGGCCGACAACAGGCCGCTGAGCATCTCTCTCACTGCGGATCCTTCCTACTGCGGCGGCTGCGGTGGTAGCGGACGGGGCGGCTGCGGCCCGGCCGGCTGGACGCCCGACCACGGGTCCGCCGGCACCGAGCCGGGTCCGGGCGGCCCGGCCCGCGGCGGCACCGGGGGAGGACCGTCCGGTGCCGGCGGTACCGACGGCGGGCCGTCCGGCAGCGGCGGGGCCGGCGGGGGCCCGGCCGGAGGCGGTGCCAGTGGTGGCCATCCGGCCGGTGGCGGTGCCTGTGGTGGCCGTCCGGCCGGTGGCGGTGTCTGTGGTGGCCGTCCGGCCGGTGGCGGTCCCGCTGGTCGCCGCGGTGGCGGAGCGCCGGGTGGGCCGGGCCGCGGTGGTGGACCGCTGGGCGGGCCGGACCGCGGTGGTACGGGGCGGGGGCCGGACGGGCGCGACGGTGGGGCGCCGGCCGGGCGGTACGGCGGGCGCGCCCCGCCGCCGTAGGCGGCGCGTGGCCCCGACGGCGGTGGTGGGGTGCGGCCGGCGTCTCGGCGGCGCCGGACTCCCCACACCACCAGGCCGCCGGCGGCCAGCAGCAGCACGATCGCGGCGATCGCGAACGCCTTGTTCGCCCGCCACCGGTCGGACCCGGCCTCGGGCGGCACGCGGACGGTCGACGTCGGTTCGTCGGTCGCCGCCGGCAGCGGGTCGGCCGCGCCGCGCTCGGACAGCATCAGCGGCAGCGCCTCCAGTACCGCGATGGTCGAGCCGGCCGGGTCGTCGGTGAGCGTCTTGTCGGTGACGCCGACGTCGGTCAGTTCGTCGATGCTCGGCAGCTCGCCCAGGTCGCCGGAGCTGCGCAGGACGGCAGTCTCGCTGTCCGCCGCCTCGCTCGACTCGGGCGTCCAGGTCACGTCCACGTCGAAGACCACCCAGCGCTGGCAGCCCGACTCGTCGACCGCCTTGCCGGCGCCCTCGTTGGAACCGACGCCGTGGTTGGGTGTTCCGGCGTTGTCGACGGACAGGTCCCAGCCGTAGCAGATGCCCTGCGCCGCGGTCGCCTTCGCCAGGTCGGTGGCCAGCGCGTCGGCGTCCGAGGCGAGCAGCAGCCCGTTGTCGGTACCGCCGTCGTCGGACGAGACCGACGACACGATCCCGGCCGAGCAGAGGCCGATCAGGCCCAGCACGACCACCACGCCGACGACGATGCCGACGCGGGGGTTGGTCGTGCCACGGGCACCCGGCTGGGCGGGCCGCGGACGAGCGGGGCCTGGCCGGGTCACTTCCCGCTCCCCGGCCCGCCGCCGCGGAACTTCTCGCCGCTGCCGCCGGGGATGGTCCAGTAGCCGCCGACGTGGTGGTAGTAGTGCCGGTAGCCGGACCGGAAGCCGTCCACCCGGATCACCGAGCCGCGTCCGCGCGGCGTCACCGCGATCATCGTGTCGCTGTACCGCAGGTAGACGCCGGAGCCGTCCACCACGCGGCCGGCCGGGCGCCAGTGGTCCGCGATCGTGTGGGCGACCGCGGTCGGCGTGCCGGCGGCGGTGAACGCCCGGGCGGTACCCGAGTCGTACCGGACGGCCCGGGTGTAGTGGTCCGAGACGTAACCGCGGGGCGAGCCACCGACGAGGAACCAGCCGCCGACCGCGAGTCCGAGGGCGCCGGTCACGCCGGCGGCGGTGAACAGGTGCCAGGGTTTCACCGGGTCCGTGCTCCTTCCGGGGCGGGGATCGCCGCCGACGGACCGGACGATCCGCCGGCGGGTACGGCGTGGCGGGGCAGCCCGCGACCCGGCCTGGCCGGCGGCGCTGTCACACCCACCAGCACGACCGAACGGGTGCAGACCAGTTCGCCGGTCTGCGGGTAGGTGTGCCAGGTCTGCCAGCCGAGCCCGGTCGGCTCGGCGAGGAGGATGGTCATCGCGTCGTCGAGGCCGCCGAACTCGCAGACCAGCGCGTGCTCCACGCACCGGTACCGGTCGCGCAGCCGCGCCGCGCGGTGGGCGAACCGCGCCGGCCCGAGCGTCTCGACGACACTGCGGAACTCGTACCCGGCGGTGCCCCAGGACCGGTCGTGGCGGGCCGGCAGCGGGTCGGCCGCGCCGGCCAGGCAGGCCACCACCTCGGAGTGTTCCCGGCCGTCGAGGCGCAGTACGGCCTGGTGCGAGGCGCCGAGCAGGCGCAGTTCGAGCGGGCCGACGGTGAGCATCCGGAGCGCGTCGAGCCGGGGCCGGTCGACCGCGTAGCTCAGGTCGGCGGCGCGGGTGTCGACGAACGGTGTCGCGATGGTGGCGTGCATCAGCGAGCGGTGAACACGCGCACGTCCCGCCGGGCCAGTCGCTGCCCGCGGGCGAGTTCCCAGCCGCCGCTGCCGTACTTCTCGAAGCCGAGCAGCGCGTCGCCGTCGCCGGCGTAGTCGTGGTAGCTCATGGTGCCGGCGGCGGCCAGCCCGGTGCTGCCCTCGGACCGGTAGTCGGCGGTACCGGACTCGTCCGAGACGAACCGGGCGCCGTCCTGGTGCACCACCCGCGGCCCCGGGGTCAGCTCGCTGCCGCGCACCTCCGTCCACAGCGCGAGCAGCAGGTCGGGGTCCTCCTCGACCGACAGCCACACCTTCGCGCCGTGCGCGTCGTCGAGCAGGTGCTCCGACCAGCGCGAATCGCCCTCGGTGAACCGCAGCGTGCCGCGCACCGACCAGGTGGCACCGCGGACCTCCACCGTGTCGCCGGCCGCCAACCGGCGTGGATCGCCGGTGAGCACGTCGGTCTCGGTGTCGGCGAACGGGTCGGTGACGACCGGAGGTGTCGGGACGCGCCGCCGGGAGCGCAGCCAGAGCAGCAGGATCACGACGACGAGCAGCGCCACGATCGCCGACAGCAACGCGACGATCACCGTCGTCATCGTCCGGACCTCCGTGCGGTGTCGCAGGGGATGCTCGACGACACGGGCGCGTGGCCGTCGAGGCGACTTCGCAGACGGTAGCAACCCGCCGCCAGCTTCCGGCAGGTCAGCGCGGCCGGAGACACCACGCCGGACCGGCGGGAAGAACCAGCTGCCGGGCCGGTCAGACCGGGTGGAAGAAGGTGAGCGAACCGATCAGGGTCGCGTCGTGGTGCAGCGGCGTGGCGATCGCGTCGACGGTACGGACGTGGGAGCCGTGCCGCAGCCGCAGCAGGCCGCGGGACAGCGCGCCGGTGGCGAGGGCGGCGAGCGGCGGCAGCTTCGTCAGCTCCCACTCGGCGAGCCGGTCGCCCGCGGCGGTGAAGTCGACCGGGTGCAGCAGCCCGTCGAGCAGCCCGCGGCCGACCATGGCGGCCGGCTCGGGCAGGCCGAGCAGGTCGAGCGTGGCCGGCGCGCAGGCGGTGACCAGCCCGGTCGCGTTCAGCAGCAGGCACGGGTCGGTGGCGCCGGCGACGACGGTGATCCAGCCGCGCAGCACCGCCTCGGCCGTGTCGGGCCGCTCCGGCGTACCGGGCACCGCCAGCCCGGCGTCGACCACGGCGCGGGCGGTGGCCGGGGTCGCCGCGGCCGGCGTCGACGCCGGGAACTGAGCGGGGACCAGCGGCGAGGTGGGGGTGGGGACGGCTGGCGAGGAGCGAGGCTGCTCCTCGCTGAGCGACAGATCGACGTGCACGGTTCCTCCCCAGCGCCGAGCTGACCGTGTGCTCATCGCGGCTAACAGTAAGCGAGAGGTGCGACAGGACGGTATGAGCCGTCCGTTACCGGACAGACCGTCGGATCGACGTCGAGTGCGCAGGTCCGTCCCCGCGCGGCGGCCAGCGCCCCGCCGCTCTCCTCGTACCCTGACGAGGTCGGTTCGGGGCGGTCTGTCGGAACCTGCCGGATCCAGGGCAATGCTGGCCGCCTGGTCGGCACGTCCGAGTGGCTCCGCCACCCGAACGCGCTCCGCCGGGCCGGCCCTGCCGGGACCTCGCCAGCCATCCGACGCCACCCTGGACCGACCTCTAGGCTCGGGGGCGTGACGACCTCAACGACCGGGCACAGCGCGGTGCCCGACCGCACGCATCGAGTGGACACCGAGGTGGGGCGGCTGCGCACGGTGCTGCTGCACCGGCCCGGCCCGGAGCTCGCTCGGTTGACCCCGCGCAACAACGACTCGCTGCTGTTCGACGGGATCCCGTGGGTGGAGCGGGCCCGGGACGAGCACGACGCGTTCGCCGCGGCGCTGACCGGGCGCGGTGTCGAGGTGCTCTACTTGGCGAAGCTGCTCGCGGAGACGCTCACGGTGCCGGATGCGCGGGCCGAGCTGACCGAGGCGGTACTGGCCGATCACCGGCTCGGCGACACGCTGCGCCGCCGGGTGGCCGACTACCTGGCCGGACAGACGCCGGAGGCGCTGGCCACGGTGCTGACCGCGGGCCTGGCGCACGAGGAGCTGCGTACCGGCGGGGGGTTGGTCTACGCGCTGATGGACCGGCACGAGTTCGTCATCGACCCGCTGCCGAACCTGCTGTTCACCCGCGACTCCAGCGCCTGGGTCGGCGACCACGTCGCGGTCACCAGCCTGACCATGCCGGCGCGGTCCCGGGAGACCACGATCACCCGGGCCATCTACCGGCATCACCCGCGCTTCGCCGGCACCCCGCTGCTGTACGAGCCGAGCCTGGAGCACGTCGAGGGCGGTGACGTGCTGCTGCTCGCGCCGGGCGTGATCGCGGTCGGGGTCGGTGAGCGGACCACGCCGGCGGGGGCCGAACGGCTGGCCCGGCGCTGCTTCGACCGGGGCCTCGCGCACACCGTGCTGGCGGTACCGATCGCGCAGGACCGGGCCACGATGCACCTGGACACGGTCTGCACGATGGTCGACGTCGACGCGGTGGTGATGTACCCGAACGTCGCCGACCGGCTGGCCGCGTACACGGTGACCGCGTGCGGGTCGGACGAGGTGGCGGTGGCCGGGCCGGAGCCGTTCCTGCCGGCGGCGGCGAAGGCGATGGGCATCGACACGCTGCGGCTGATCGACACCGGGCTGGATCCGGTGACCGCCGAGCGCGAGCAGTGGGACGACGGGAACAACACGCTGGCGATCGCGCCGCGGCTGTGCGTGGCGTACGAGCGGAACACCGAGACGAACGCCCGGCTCGAGGACGCGGGGGTCGAGGTCATCCGGATCGCCGGTTCGGAGCTGGGATCCGGTCGGGGCGGCCCGCGGTGCATGTCGTGCCCTATCCACCGCGACCCTGTGGATAACTGACCAGCCCCTGTGGACAACCCGGTGGACAGCCGCGCCGTCCGGTGGATAGCTGTGGACAACCCGGTGCGGAACGGCGCCCCGGTGGGCTGCGCCGAACCGGTTTCGGGCTCCGCGCGCACCCGCAACGCGCCGTGGCGGGCACCGGCGCGGCGCACCCGCAGCGCACCGCCGGCGGCGCGCGCCGGCAGCGCACCCGGGACGGGACCGGCGCGGTACCACCCCCGTGGGTACCGCGCCGGAGAGCGCTTTCCGTCTGCCCTGTCGGACCCGGCCGGCGGTGCCTGTGGACAGCCGCGGCCGGGTTGTCCACAGGTCAGTCCGGAAGCCAGCAGCCGTGGAAGCCGGCCGGTACCCGGCGGGGCAGCAGCACCGCGCCGACCTCGGTGAGGTCACGGGCGTCCAGGCAGCGCAGCTCCGAGCCGCCCGGGGTGGACACGATCGACAGCAGCCAGCCCTCGTCCTCGGCGGCGCCGTCCCGGGCGGCGACGAACTCCGCCTCACCGGGCCTGCCGGCCACGTCGACCGCGGTGACCGCACCGGACCCGGTGTCGTACTTGACGATCTCGGTGTCGCCGACCGTGTACCGGTAGCGGCTGGGCCGGCCGACCAGCGCGTCGTTGATCGTCGGGAACTCGACCGAACGGTCGTCCAGCTGCTGCTCCGCCGCCGTGCCGGCGACCGGGTCGATCGTCCACCGGTACAGGCTGGCGCCGGTCGCCGCGTCGCTCGCGACCACCCCGCCCGCCGCCCGGCTGGCCCCACCGGTACGCCCGCCGCCGGCGTGCGCGGCCTCGCTGCCGGCGGTGGCGCCGCCGATCCCGGACCACTCGGCCAGGAACGAGCCCGGCGTGTACCGCACCGCGTCGAGGACCACGTTGCCGGCGCTGTCCTCGTACGCGTTGCCGACGTGGAAGACGTAGCACGGGTCGATGTCGATCCAGCGCACCGGCCCGCCGCCGAGCGGCATCACGCCGAGCCGCGCCCCGTACCCGTCGTTCCACTGGTACGGCATGCCGCGGCCGAGCAGGTGGGCGTCGAACACGACCGGCAGGTCGAGCCAGATCGCGTGGTGCTCGGTGATCGCGAAGTCGTGCATCATCGTCGGCCCGGGCACGTCGATCACGCGGGTGTCGAGCAGCTCCCCGGCGGCGGTGAGCCGGTGGTAGGTCAGGTACGGCGGGAGCGCGCCGTAGCCGAAGACGTGCAGGTCGCCGGTGGCCGGATCGAGCTTGGGGTGGGCGGTGAACGCGGTGGTCAGCCGTCCGCCGAAGTCCACCGGGCCGACCGTGCCCAGCTCCGGGGTCAGCTCGTACGGGAAGCCGGACTCGACCAGGGCGAGGATCTTGTCGTCGTGCCGGACCACGCTGGTGTTGGCCGGCACCGCGGTGCGGTCGACGCCGCGCTCGGAGACGAACGGCTTGCCGGCCAGGCTCGCCGTGCGCACCCAGCGGTTGCGGTACCACTCGGCACGGCCGTCGCGCAGCCGCACACCGTGCACCATGCCGGGGCCGGCGAACCAGTGGCCGGGGTCCTGGCCGGGCAGCGGGTTCGGCCCGTTCCGGAAGTACCGGCCGGTCAGCTCGGGCGGCAGCGCGCCGCGGATCGGCAGGTCGACCGCGTCGATCTCGTCCGGGACGGGGGCGAGCAGGCCCTCCAGGTATGCGGTGTCGGTCATGGCCGCCTCCAATGATTCACCATCGACATGTCAAAACTAGAACCTCTGGTGCTGACATGTCAATACTGGAATGATGATCCTTCCCCTGACCCCAGCGTGGTCGATCGGCAAACGCCCTGCCGCGAGTCCGCCCAGATGCCGTCCTCGCGGCAGGGCGTGCGAGGACCGCTAGATCAGCGGCAGGGCGACGGTGAAGGTGCTGCCCGACCCCGGCGTGCTCACCGCGGTCAGGCTGCCTCCGTGGTCGGTCACCAGCTGCCGCGCGATGGTCAGCCCGAGGCCGCTGCGCCCACCGCCGCGGGCCGGGTCGGCCCGCCAGAACCGGTCGAACAGGTGCGGCAGGTCGGCCGGATCGATGCCGCTGCCGGTGTCCGTCACGTCGAGCCGGGCCCGGCCGTCACCGGCGGCGACGGCCAGCACGATGCGACCACCGGCCGGCGTCGCGGCCAGCGCGTTGCGGATCAGGTTGCCGACCGCCTGCCGCAGCCGCTCCGGGTCGCCGGACACCCCGGCCGGCCCATGCCGCTCGACGGCGAGCGTCACGCCGGCCGCCTCGGCGTTCCCGGAATGCGCGGTACGGCACGCCGCCGCGACTTCGCCGAGATCGACCGGCTCCCGGTGGTAGCTCAACGCACCCGACTCGGCGAGCGCGAGTACCTGGAGGTCGTCGACGATGCGCTGTTGCAGCAGCGCCTCGTCGTGCAGCGAGGCGAACAGCTCCGGGCTGGGCGGCAGTACCCCGTCGGCCAGCGCCTCCAGGTATCCGCGCAGGTTGGCCAGCGGCGTACGCAGCTCGTGCGCCACGTCCGCGATCTGCTGCCGCTGCCGCTCCTCGCTCGCCGCGAGCGATGCGGCCATCCGGTTGAAGGCGCGGCCGAGCTGGGCGATCTCGTCCCGCCCCGACACCGGCACCGGGCCGGCGCCGGCGCCGTCGCCGAGCTGCCGGGCGGCCGCCGTCAACGCCCGTACCGGCCGCAGCACGCGCCGGCTGAGCAGCACCGCGGCGGCCACGGCCGCGAGCGCCACGATGCCGGCGACCAGCACCGTCGGGCCGGCACCGATGGCCGGGTCCGTCTGCCCGCGGGCACCGACGTACACCCGCACCGAGTCGGGTGCGTACCTCCCGACGTGCGCGGCGAACCAGCGGTTCAGGCACGAGCCGAAGGCGGTCGTCGCGTCCCGCAGGCAGGCACGCAAGGCGCGCTTGAAGTCCTTGGCCTCGGCCGTCGACGGTGCCGCCCGGTCGGCGGAACTCCGGCAGCGATGCTCGGCCGCCGAGCCACCGCCGGTCGGGTGGTACTCCGGGACCCCGGCCGGCCCCGTCGTGGCCAGTACGGCGCCGCCGGCCGCCTGCACGCACCGCGCGTACCCCGACTCCCGCACGTAGCTGGTGAACGAGGACCAGACCGTGGTCAGGGTCTGCCCCTGGCCGGCCCGGTCGGCCAGCCGCAGTGTCGGCCGCGGGTCGGCGAGCGTGGCCGGCCCGACCACCGCCCGGGCGGGACGGCCGGCCAGCAGGTCGGAGTCGGCGACCAGGTCACCGGACACGGTCTCCACCCGTACCCGCAGGCCGGTGCGCCGCGAGATGGCGGTCACCGTGGCGGACACCCCGGACCAGCCGGCGTGCTCCCGGCCGTACCGGCCGAGCTCGTCGGTGACGCGCAGCACGTCCCGGTTGGCGGCGGTGACCGAGTCGGTGAGCTGACCGGACGCCTGGTGCAGGGTCAGCCACGCGGTCGCCACCGTCGCGGTGACGGCGATCAGCAGCGTCAACGCGAGTACCCGGAACCGGAAACTCACCCGGACCCCGACTTCGGCCGTACCCCGGCCGGCCGGCTCACCGTGGCTCCCGCAGCCGGTAGCCCCGGCCGTACACGGTCTGCACGTACCTGGGCGCGGCCGGATCCGGTTCGATCTTGCGGCGCAGGTTCATCACGTGCGCGTCCACCGTACGGGCCAGCACGTGCTGGTCGAAGCCGAAGACCCGGTCGATGATCTGCGCCCGCGTCAGCACCCGTCCCGGCTCGGCCGCGAGCGCCCGCAGGATTGCGAACTCCTTGCCGGTCAACGACACCGGGCGGCCGGCGACCCGTACCTCGAAGCGGCCGGCGTCGATCGTCAGGTCGTCGACGACCAGCACGTCGTCGTCCGCCGCACCGCGGCCGGCCCGACGCAGCAGGGCTCGTACCCGGGCAACCAGCTCGCGCGGGCTGTACGGCTTGGTCAGGTAGTCGTCGGCGCCGAGGTCGAGGCCGAGCAGCAGGTCGTTCTCGGTGCTGCGGGCGGTCACCAGCAGGATCGGCAGGTCCGACTCGGCGCGCAGGATCCGGCACACGTCGAGCCCGTCCACGATCGGCATCAGGACGTCGAGCACCACCAGATCCGGAGCCTGCGCCCGGGCGCGTTCCAGCGCCGCCCGGCCGTCGCCGACCACGGCGACCGCGTGCCCCTCCCGCTCCAGGTAGATCCGCAGCAGGTTCGCCTGCTTCGGATCGTCCTCCGCCACCAGCACCCGAGCCGCCACACCGCACCTCCCGGCGACACAGTACGGGCGGCCCGGCCGTACGGGCAGGGGACGCGGACGGCGGCACCGGTACCGAACGGGATCTTCAACGGTTCTTCATCGGTGTGCTCCTAGCGTCGCCGGCGTTGCGTACCCGAGTCGAGGAGATGCCGTGCGCAAGCACCTGATCTGGGTCGCGGCCGTCGCGACGTTGGCGTTGAGCGGCTGCGGCGGAAGCACCGGTCCCCAGGTGGCGTCGGCCGGCGGGAAACCGTCCGCGGCGAGCAAGAGCGACGAGCGCACCGCGTACGTGGACGGGGTCCGGGAGTGGGTGAAATGCCTGCGCAAGCACCACGTACAGGTGTCGGATCCGGATTCGAAGGGGAACGTCGAGTTCACCGGCGACAAGGCGAAGCTGAAGGCGGACCCTGCCTTCCGGGCCGCGCAGGAGGCGTGCAAGGACAAGGTACCGCCGCTCCCGCCCGACCTGGAGGACCGGCCCACCCTGTCGCCGCAGGAGATCGCCAAGCGGCGGCAGTACGCGAGGTGCATGCGCTCGCACGGCGCGCCGGACTATCCGGATCCGGGCGCCGACGGCTACTTCCCGGACCCCGAGGGCAACCAGGACGGCGCCGGCCTGCGGCGCGCCACCAAGGCATGCGCGTCCATCCTGGGCCTCCAACCCGAACCCACCGGCAAGGCCAAAGGCTGATGCGTCGTCGCATCCGTACCGCCGCGATCGCGGCCGGAGCGGTCGCGGTGCTGGTCGTGGCGGGCGCGGCGGCGGTCGGGCTGGGCGGCCGGCACCCCGCGGCGACCGGCACCAGCCCGAAGTCGACCGGCACGGCCACGGTGGTGCGCCGCGACCTCGTCCGGTACGTCTCGGCGGACGGCGAGGTCGGCTACGGCGCCAGCGCCCCGGTGACGTGCAAGGCGGCCGGCACGGTCACCTGGCTGCCGGCCACCGGTAAGACCGTCTCCCGCGGCGAGCAGCTCGTCCGGGTCGACGACCGTCCGGTGGTCCTGCTCTATGGGACCCTGCCGATGTACCGGGAGCTGAAGGACCGCACGGTCGGCAACGACGTGCGCCAGTTCGAGCAGAACCTCGCCGCGCTCGGGTACGGCGACTTCACCGTCGACGACACGTACTCGCCGTTGACCGCGGCGGCGGTCAAGCGCTGGCAGCACGATCTGGGCGTACCCGAGACCGGCACCGTGGCCGCGGCCGACGTCGTGATCCAACCCCACGCGGTACGCGTGGCGCGGCGCCTGGTGCGCCCCGGCGCCGCGAGCCCGGCCGACGTGGTCTCCGTCGGCGGCAGTACCAAGGTCGTCACCGCCTCGTTCGGTGAGGACGACGCGGACTGGGCGAAACACGGGGCGTCGGTCACCGTGACGCTGCCCGACGGCGGGGTCGTCGCGGGCACGGTGGCCTCGGCGAACCTCGGCGTCAGCGACAACGAGCCGGTGGTGCGCGTGACGGTACGGGTGGCCGAGGACCAGCGGCTCACCAACGCGGCGAAGGTGGTCGTGCGGCACGTGGCGCAGCGCCACCGCGGCGTGCTCGCGGTACCGGTCGACGCGCTGCTCGCCCTCGCCGAGGGCGGCTACGGCGTGGAGACGGTCGTGGCCGGGCACAGCCGGCTCGTCGCCGTGCACACCGGCATGGTCGCCGACGGGCTGATCGAGATCTCCGGCACCGGGATCCACGCCGGCACCACGGTACGGGTGCCGCGGTGACCGCGCCGGGCGTCGAACTGGTGCGGATCACCGGGGTGACGAAGACCTACCCGGGCCCGGTGACGGCGCTGGCCGGCGTCGATCTGACGATCCGCGCCGGCGAGTTCGTGGCGATCGTCGGACCGTCCGGGTCGGGCAAGTCGACGCTGCTGCAACTGCTCGGCACGCTCGACGAACCGACCTCCGGCACGGTACGGATCGCCGGACACGACATCGCCGCGCTGCCGGACCGGTCCCGTTCGGCGCTGCGGGCCGGCACGATCGGCTTCGTGTTCCAGCAGTTCCACCTCGCCGCCGGGGTCCCGGCCGACGAGAACGTCGCCGACGGCCTGCTGTACGCCGGGGTACCGCGGCGGCGCCGGCTGCAGGCGGCGCGGGAGGCACTGGAGCGGGTCGGTCTCGGGCACCGGCTCGACCACCGGCCGAACGAACTGTCCGGCGGCGAACGGCAACGGGTCGCGATCGCGCGGGCGTTGCTCGGCTCGCCACCGCTGCTGCTGGCCGACGAACCGACCGGCAACCTGGACTCGGCCGCCGGCGAGACCGTGCTGGCGCTGCTCACCGACCTGCACGCGACCGGTACCACGGTCGTCATCATCACCCACGACCGGAGGATCGCGGCCCTGCCGCCGCGCCAGATCGCGGTCCGGGATGGCCGTGTCGTCGCCGACACCGAACAGGACGGGCATCGTGCACGGACATCGGAGCCGGCTCGGGGCCCGGTGCGGGCGGCGGAACCGGATCCGGGCCCGGCGCAGGCAGCGGACTGGGGTGGGCGTCGTGGGTGACCGGTCCGGAGCGCCGCGGCCGGCCCGCCTGTCCGTCACCGACGCGATCCGGTTGGGCGGTGCCGGTCTGCGGACGCGGCCGCTGCGGGTGATCCTGTCCGCCCTCGGGGTGGCCATCGGCATCGGGGCGATGATCGCCGTGGCCGGCATCTCCACGTCCAGCCGCGCGCAGCTCGACCAGCAGCTGGCCCGGCTCGGTACCAACCTGCTGACCGTGGTCCCGGCACAGACGCAGACGGGCGAACCGGCTCAGCTGCCGGTCGAGTCCACCCGGATGATCCGGCGGATCGGCCCGGTGACCGCGGTGTCCGCGACCGGGGAGCTGACCGCGCACGTCTACCGCAACGACCGGGTACCACCCGGCCAGACCGGCGGCATCGACGTGCTCGCGGCGAACGCCGCGCTGCCCGGCACGGTCTCCGCCCACCTCGCCGCCGGCTCCTGGTTCAACGCGGCCACGGCGCGCTACCCGGCCGTCGTCCTCGGCTCCGTCGCGGCCCGCCGGCTCGGCCTGCCCGGCCCTGGCGTACGGGTGTGGCTGGGCGATCGCTGGTTCGTCGTGGCCGGCGTGCTGCAACCGGTGGCGCTCGCGCCGGAGCTGGACAGCGCCGCGCTGGTCGGCTGGTCCGCGGCACGCACGTACCTGCACTTCGACGACCATCCGACCCGCGTCTACGTGCGCGCGGTGGAGGAGCAGATCCCGGCCGTACGCGCGGTGCTCGCCAACACCGCCAACCCGCAGCGACCCGGTACCGTCTCGGTTTCCCGGCCGTCGGATGCGTTGCGCGCCAAGCAGGCCACCGACGCCACCCTCACCGCCATGCTGCTCGGCCTCGGCGCGGTCGCGCTGCTGGTCGGCGGCGTCGGAGTGGCCAACACGATGATCATCTCGGTGCTGGAGCGGCGCGCCGAGGTCGGGCTACGCCGCGCGCTCGGCGCCACCCGTGGCCAGATCAGGCTGCAGTTCCTCACCGAGTCGCTGCTGCTGTCCGGGCTCGGCGGCGCCGGCGGCGCGGTCATCGGCATCCTCGGTACGGCCGGTTACGCGACGAGCCGAGGGTGGCCGGTGGTGGTACCTGTCTGGGCGTCGGTCGGGGGCATCGCGGCCACCGTGCTGATCGGCGCACTCGCCGGCCTCTACCCGGCGGTCCGCGCCAGCCGGCTGGCGCCCGCCGCTGCCCTGTCGATGCCCTGAGCGACGTGCCGTCCGGTGTCCGCGGCCGGACGGCACGCCAGGTCGTTCGCCGGCCGGCGGTGGCCATCAGCCGGCCGGCCCAGCCGTGCTGGCAAGGTGCGGGAGGCCGAACCGGGGGAACAGCGACGGGTCGTGGATCATGTCGATCCGGGCGACCCCGTCCGGGCCGAGCGTGAGCAGTTGCAGGGTGTGCGCGCGGGCCACGCCGCCGTGGCCCCGCACGTACAGCCCGAACGCCGGCTGGCCGTTCGCCATGGTCGGCAGCAACCGCCGGCCGGGCCGGGTCAGCCGCCGGCGCAGGAACTCCGCCACGTGGTCCCGGCCGCGGAACCAGGTCGGGATCGGCGGCATCTCCAGCACCGCGTCGGCGGCGAGAACCCGTACCAGCTCGTCGATGTCGGCGTTCTCGAACGCCGCCGCGTACCGGTCGAGCAGGGTGCGGCGCGCCGGATCGGCCGGCTCGGCCAGGTCGTACCCGTCGGGTGCGGTACGGGCCAGCTGGGCGCGGGCCCGCTGCAGCGCGCTGTTGACCGCCGGGACGGTGCTGTCCAACAGATCGGCGACCTCGTCGGCGTGGAACACCAGCACGTCCCGCAGGATCAGTACGGCGCGTTGCCGGGCCGGCAGGCGCTGCAGTGCGGCGACGAACGCGAGCCGGATGCTGTGCCGCGCCTCGGTGATCGCCGCCGGATCCAGCTCGGTCGCGGAAACCGGCTCCACCCAACCGATCTCGGCGTCCCGCGGGTCGATCGGGCCGGCCGGGTCGGTGGCCGGTGCGCCCAGCCCGGACGGCAGTGCACGACGCGCGCGGCCCTCGATCGCGCGCAGGCAGGCGCGGGTGGCGATCCGGTACAGCCAGGTGCGTACCGACGAGCGGCCCTGGAACGCGTCGAACGCGCGCCAGGCCCGCAGGTAGGTCTCCTGCACCGCGTCGTCGGCGTCGTGCGGCGAGCCGAGCATCCGGTAGCAGTAGGCGAACAGTTCCCGCCGGTACCGCTCCGCCGCGTCCTCGAACGCGGTCACCGGCCGACCTGTGCGGTGTCGAACACCACCGTGTCGGCGGCGACCCGACCGCCCCGTACCGTGACGTGGTCGACGGTGCGCAGGGTGCCGAACGGGCCGGTGTGCATGTCGTGGCAGACCACCGCGCTCTCGTCGTCGCCGAACGCGGCCACCACGTCGATCCCGGTCACCACCTCGGCGAACTCGCCGATCGCCGCCGCGACCGCCGCCGCACCGGTCACGCGGGTACGCGGGCTCTCGAAGACCACCTCGTCGTGCAGCAGCGCGGTCACCGTCGCGAGGTCACGCTTGCCGAACGCCTCGACGAACGCCACCGCGACCGGCACCGCCGCGCCGACCGGCCGGTACTCGCCGAGTACCGTCGCTGTCCGCCGGGTCGGCCCGTCCGCCAACCGGGCACCCAGATCGCGCTGGAACCGCCCGAACGCCTCGACATCCGGCAACACCGGATCGCCGGTGGTCGTCGCCAGGTGCACGAACTCCGTGCCGTCCACCTGCATCGCGGTGTAGCCCAGCCCCGCCGGCCGCTCCCGCCGCAGCTGCGCGAACACCGCCTCGATCAGCCGCCGGTTCTCGGCCGCCGCGTCCTCGTGTGTCCGGTACCGCACCACAACCGTCTCGCCCATCGCGCGCTCCCTCGCCTCCGTACCCGTCACCGGTACAGATCCGTCGCGCCACCGAAACTCATCGCCGCCCCGGACGATCCGGTTCCCGCTCACCGCCTCGCCGTACCGGGCCCGCGGGCCAGCGCCGGCGAGTCAGTGCTGTCCGGTGAGCGAGGTCGGAGGCGCGCGACCTGGTCGGCGCGGCCGGAGGTGTGTGCGGTGTGGCCCGGGGCGGCCGGGCGAGCGCGGTCGGTCGGCGCGGTCGGATGTGTGCGGGCCGGCCGGTGCGGGTGGGTCAGTGCGGGCGGGTCAGGACGCTGACGGTACGCAGGTCGCGGTGCGCGGCGTGCGTCTCGGCGATGCCGGCGAGCGCGTCGCGGCCGAGCGCCCGGTACGCGCCGACGAGCAGGGCGAGACCGCGCTCGCGGTACTCGTCCGCGTCGAGCCAGTGCAGCTCGCCACCCACCGCGAGGGCGTACGCCGGCTGCCCGGCGGCGAGCTCGCGTTCCGCGTCGGCGATCAGGCCGTCCGCGTCCGGCCCGCCGGCCCGGAAGATCCGCAGCCGCTGCTCCGAACGCGCCAGCCGCGGATCGCCGGAATCCGGTGGCAGCGAAGGGAACAACGACACCGCGGTCGCCTGCCGCGGCGACCGTGCCCAGGTGGGCAGTCCGTCCGCGGCCACCGCCTCCCGGTCGGCCGCGGCGAACCAGTCCAGCGCCGCCGACAGCGGCCGGAGTTGCCGGGCCTCCGGACCGTCGGTGCCGTAGTCGGCGGCCACCGCGTCGATCCGGTGCCGGAGCTGGACGAGCAGCGTGGCCGCGCCGTTCGTCCACGTCTCCGCCGAGTCCCGGGCCCAGTTGAACACCACGAACGCGGGCAGCTGCGCCGGATCGTCGTACCACAGTCCGAAGTGCAGGCCGTCCGAGTCGCCGCTGAGCACGGTGACGAACTCGGCCGGATCGCACCGGTACCGGCCGTGCAGCCGCTCGTCCAGCCCGTCGGCGCCGACCAGCGACAGCCCGTCCGGCGCGAGGTACTCGGTGAGGCCGAACGGGGCGACGCCGAGCTGGTTCAGGCCCGCCCGCTCGGCGTCGTCGGCGCTGTGCCAGAGCGCGGCGAACACCGCGAGATGCCGCGGCACTCGCAGCCCGTACGCCCGCTGCACCCGCTCCTCGACCGCCGGGAACCGGGACCGGATCTCCGCCAACGTCCGCGACCGCCGCGCCTCGTCGTCCACCGCCGCATCGTAGGCCACCCGGGCCAGCGCCGGTGATTACCTTGTCGCGCAACGACTCTGGCATCGTTACCATCGGCGGCATGGTGGTCGACGACGTGACGTTGAGCCGGGCGGTGTCGCACGCGCTGCGGCACGAGCCCTGGCTGTACGAGCTGGAGCTCGACCGGGAAGGCTGGACACCGGTCGACCAGCTGCTGCACGCGCTGCGGGAACGCGGCGGCGACTGGGCGGCGGTCGACCGCGACGCGGTGCGGCGGATGATGGCCTCGGCCAGCAAGCAACGCTTCGAGCTCGACGGTGACCGGATTCGCGCCCGGTACGGGCATTCGCTGGCCGGCCGGATCCACCTGACCCCGGGCACGCCGCCACCGCGGCTGTTCCACGGTACGGCGCCGGACACCGTGCCGATCATCCGCACGCAGGGCCTGCGCCCGATGGGCCGGCAGTACGTGCACCTGTCGGTCGACGTCGAGACGGCGCGCTCGGTCGGGCAGCGCAAGAGCGGCCGGCCGGTGCTGCTGGCGGTCGATGCGGCCGCGGCGGCCGCCACCGGGGTCGTCTTCTACCGCGGCAACGACCGGGTCTGGCTGGCCGACGCGATCCCGCCCGAACAGCTCGAACCGTTGGCCTGACGCCGGTCCGACCGGCGGCACGGTGGGCCGTTGGCCGGCAACCGGAATCGGATGGTTGGCCCGAATCAGGCGATCCGCCGTAGTCGTCGCGACCGGGCGGATAGATTACGAGAGGTGTCGGACCACGCACTATCTGAAGAATGGCGACGCGGGGGTTCCGCGTACACGGTGCGTGCCGGCACCATGACGTGGTCGACACCATCCCCCCGGTGCTCGAACTCGAAACCGCCCCGCTCGGCTCCCGCCGGCGGGGCGGTTTCATGCCCGGCCCGGAACCGCCGAACGCCGCGCACCCACGGGCCGGTGCCGGTGCCGGGTCGTCGGTCCGTCGTGGTCGGCGCGGGCCCCTGGCGTCAGTCGCCTTCGACGATGACGACGTCGCAGTCGATGTGATCGGTGCGCAGCGGCCGGATCCGCACGTACTCCGGCGACTCGTACCAGCCGCGGGCGTGCTCGACGTCCGGGAACCGGATCACCACCGCATCGCCCGGCCAGCTGCCCTCCCGTACCTCCAGCGCGCCGCCGTGCACCAGGAAGGTGCCGCCGAACGGATCGAGGGTGGCCTGCACGAGCTCCAGGTACCGCCCGACCTCCGGCGGCAGCGGGTCCGGCGGGCGAAGCTGCGCGATCACGTACCCAGCCATGGTTCGACTCCTGTCCCGGGCCGCCCCGCAAACGCCGTCGGGGGACCGCCCGTACTGGCAGCAATGAGACAGAGGCCACGCTAGCCGTCATGATCGTCGCCGGTCGGCGAACTGTCCGAAACACGCAGGTACCCGTCGTCGGGACCGGTCCCGCCCGGCCGGCCCGATGCTCGGTACCGGTGACGATCCCGGGACGGAAGGCGATCCGATGACACGCGTGGGCCGGCTCGGTACGGTCGTCGTCCTGCTCGCGGCGCTCGCCGGCTGCGGCGCCCAGCAGCACCGGCCGACCACCGGCGAGCTGATGTCCCGGTACTTCCGGTCCACCCACGTGCGGCACGACCTGTACGCGGGAGCCACCAGCGCCGACCGGCTCGCCCAGTTCGCCGCCGAGGGCGGCCCCGAGGCCATCGTGGCCAGCATGTTCAGCGTGTACGAGTGCATCGACGCCGACTACCTGGAGCAGCAGCGCGAAGAGGAGCGGTACCGGACCTACGCGGGCGCCTGCCCGACCGCCGACGCCCAGCGGCGCGCCGAGCGCTTCGCCGGCCGCGACGGCACCGTGTACACCCGGCGGATCCTGATCGAGCACCACGACGGCAGCCTCGACCTCGGCACCGTGTACGTGCCCAAGCGCCGGCACGGCGGCACCGAGCTGGTCGACCGCGACGGCGGCGAGTACCGCAGCCTGGACGACTTCCGGCAGCACAACGCGACCCTCCACGGCGACGACTGGATCGTCACCCTGCAGCAGATCACCTCGGTACCGGGCCACGGCCGCATCGTCACCGTCACCGGCCACACCGCCCCCGACCGCCGCCCCTGGCTGTACGCGGGCATCGCCCTGGCGCTGCTCGTCCTCGCCGGCGCCGCCCTGCTCGTCGTCCGTGCCGTGCGCCGCCGCCGCACCCCCGACCCGCTGCTCGAACGGTGGTCCGCCTGAGCCCCGCCGTACCGCCCGGAGGAGCCGGAACCGGCCGTGTTAGAGTTACCGCCGGTTTCACCAACTGCGCCCGTAGCTCAACGGATAGAGCATCTGACTACGGATCAGAAGGTTGGGGGTTCGAATCCCTCCGGGCGCACCCTTTTTTCCACCCTTGAAAAGGTCCTGACCAGGGACGTTACTTTTTTGCGAACTCTTCTCATGTTCGATGATCATCGACACAGTGCCCGAGTCGTGCCCGAGCGGTGCCCGAGGCAGGTCGAACCCAAGATCAAATTCCACAATGTGGGATCCCTCTCCGTACCGAGAAGAGACTACGTTATGTAACTGCCGCGGGGAGATGCCTGGGTTGTGCGAGGTCGAGGTCGTAGCCCGACCGTCATGGCGGCCCACCACCCGAACCGGTAGCCACGACACAAGGCCCCTCACTTCGGAGGGGGTCTCAGCTCCGGCTACCAGTCCGCCGAGCCAGCATGACCGCCCTTGCCTAGCCTGACGCCCACGATGTCGGCGCACGCCGACCTCGGCGACGCCTGGTCATCGACTCCGTATAGGTACTGGGTGGCCGACCGGTTCAGATGCTCGATCGCGGAACCCGCGACATGCCCACCGGACCCTGAAACGGGCCGATAGGCCCCGGAGCGAGACAGGGCTAGGTTAGGGCTGCGGGCTTGTTCGCCGGATGTCGACGCCGGTGAAGTTGTCGCCCGGGCGGGTACGCAGGCGGGTTCTTGGCCTGTGGCTGCGGCGGCCGGGCCGATGATCACGATGTGCCGTGGGGTCACCCGCCGATCGAACTGATGCTCGCCGCGCCGGTCGCCGAGCTACCGATGTCGAACCCGGCCGGCGGTAATCGGTTCGAACCGAAGATGGACGGCTGGCGCACGGCCGTGGTCTGCACCGAGGAGCGGCGGCCACAACTGAGATCCCGCAACGGTAAACGCCTCGACGCCTATCTGCCGGACCTGCGTCGGGCGATCACGCAGCTTCCCGCACGCACCGTCTTGGATGCCGAGGCGGTGGCCTGGAATCCTCGTGGCTACACGGACTTCGCTGGGTTGCAGCGGCGGCTGGTCGCAGGCCGTGGCCTACAGCTTCACGCGGCCCGGTTCCCGGCCTACCTCATCGTGTTCGACGCCCTGATCATCGCTGCCCGCGACTGGCGTGACCGGCCGCTGGTCGAGCGTAGGGAAGCGCTGGAACAGTTGCTGGCCACATCGCCGGATAGGTTGCTGCTGTGCCCGCAGACCGACGATCTCGCCGAAGCACAGGCCATGGCGGCCGAGATGCAACCGTTGGGGGCAGAAGGACTCGTCATCAAACCGGCCGCCAGCCGCTATCGGGGCGGCCGGGCTCGTACCCGTAGCCCTAATCGGTGGACCAAGTGGAGGCTGCGACACTCCGCCGAGGCCGTGGTCGGCGGGATCACTGGCAGCCGTGCCCGACCGGAAACCTTGCTGCTGGGCCGTTTCGATGCCGAGAACCGACTGCGCGTGGTCGGCCAGACGACCCGCCTGTCCGACGGTCAAGCCGCCGAGATCGCTCCACTGCTTCAACCTCCCGGCATCGGTCGCCAACGCCCTACTCATCCGTGGCCGCAGCCACTTCCAGCCGGGCGCCTGACCCGCTTCGGACAGCGGGATGCGTTGCCTTACAAGCAAGTCGAGCCAGACCTCGTGGTGGAGGTGTCGGCTGACACGGCATTCGAACTGGGGCGCTGGCGACATCCGCCGCGGTACCAACGAGTTCGAGCAGACCTGTCGCCGTGGTCGACTCCGCCCCACCGCTGGGATATCGCAGACTGATCGCATGCCGAGAACGAACTCCGACCCGCAGGTTCTGCGGTGCTCGTGGCCACCGCCGAGCACCCCGACGACACGTGGTGGCGGCTGGAGCGCCCGACGTGCGAGAAGTGCGGGCGGCCACGGGTCTGCCACCCGCAGTTCCGGATGGACGATCGCCGGTGCGGCAGGTCCGTACCGTCCGGCTCAGCTGCGCCACCGAGGAGTGCGAGGTCGACATCCCGCTTTGCGGCGGGCAGTAGCCGGATGCCACCGCGTCGCTGCACCGGCCCGGCAGATGGTCATCGGGTGGACGCCGATGAGGAGCGGCGCGCCGCGGTACGCTGTCGCCCGGCTGGAAGATCCCGGACGGCATCGCGGAGTACCGCCGTCGCGGCGCTGGCGGGCGGGGCCCGGGCCAGGCACGTCGCGTACCCGACCCGGCCGCGGGAGCCGTGGCTTGTCGTGTTCACTGACGCCGGCGGCGACATCGCCGAGCTGACGATCCCCGCCGCTTCCGCCGCTGAGGCGGTCGGACAGATGGAGCGGCGCGCTTGATCAGCTTCCGTCGGCGCGGGTTTCGCGGAGGATTACAGGGTTTGTAGTTTCGTAGTTTCGCGAGCGCACGAAAAACCCGAACTACCTCACTAGATTTCCTGGCGATTAGATAGACGGACGACAGTGCGACCACGGTCGACGTTGCAAACACCCAAACGTTAAAATTCACGTTTAGGATTTCCGGTAGGTATTTCATCGCTGCGCACCAGGGTTTCCGGCGCAGGTTTTATACCTGGTAACCCTACTGGTCTCGTGTATCAAGTTTCCCCGCGTTAGCATAGGGATAGTCCTTCGAACAGCGCAGCACGCACAGGCGCCGGGAGGGGACGAGGTGGCCCGGGACTTCTACTTGGCAGTGGCGAGTCCCGGGCCGTTTTGTAACCTCACGACGAGGCGTAGGCCGCGTGCTGCTCGACGGCCCCCGCTCACCCCTAAGAGTAGCCTCCTCCGGGCCGCCGAGTGAATGTCGGTGCCGTCAATACAGATCAGCCCCACAATCGGGCCGGCTCGTACTGTAAAACGAGCGCCGAGTCGCGTGAATGGGGTTCAAGAACCGAACGCGATAGGCTGAAACCGAACACGTGTTCGATGAATTGGCGATCGTTCGGCTTCGACCGACACCGTACTGGCGCGGCGGGTACCTGCGGCCGGCGGCCCGTACCGTGGTGGCGTGACGATCCGGGTTGATGCCGCCGCGCATCCACCTGGCCCAGGCTGAGGTTGCGGTGGCGCTGGGCCGGATGCAGGTGGAGCACGACCTCACGGACGTTGAGATGCTAAGGCGGTCGCCGAGTGGCAGACGGCAAGCTGCGGGCGATGCTGTCCAGTCTGCGTACCGATCGGAGACGCGCACACAGCTTGTAGAGGGCGATGTGCTCCTGGAGCTGTCGATCGTCACGTCATCGCACCCCTTCACGAGCTGACCTGCACCACGGCCTGAGCGCGAGCCCCAATACCGCGGTCCGTCGATAGCTCGGCTGGGCCTCTCGCCCTGGCATTGGCTGCAGCACCGTTGGGACACAACCGAATGAGCTGCCGACGCCGGTATGTCGGCGCACCACGAGGCCGGCTCGCCTATGACAGCGGTAGGAGGTCCTGTCCGCTACGGCCGAACTGGCGCGGTAGCAGCGGCGGAGGGTGCTCGGTGTGCTGGTCGTTGGCTCAGGCTGGTGCTGTCGCGCCAAGGGAGATAGTCGAATTCGTCGATGACCTCCTGCACCTGGCTGAGCGCCTGGGCGCCATGCCGGTGGTAGATCCGGCGGTCGAGGCCGTCGGGTCCTTGCTGGTCGGTTACCCAGCCGTCGGGCCCGGCGTCTTCGAGTTTGAGGCGGATCTGGTTCCAGCGGCCCCAGCGGCCTGACCACCAAGACTGGACCAGCTGCGTGGGTGCGATCTCGGCGATCTGGCCGCGCCCGTTAGGTAGCCACACGGTCTTGATCGCCGGCCGGCCCGAGCGGGGTGCGGCGTGGATGGTCAGTTCCCGGCGGGCCAGCCGGCCGCGGCCGTTCGGATAGATGCCGTGCCAGCGGGGCCTGGTGGCCGACAACCGCACCGCCGCCTCGGACCATTGATCCTTCAGGACCAGCAGCACGCAGTTGGCCTGCCTCACGCGGGTCTGCAGCCGCATGCGTATCCGCTGCGTCAGCGGCGCGGTTGGCCGGGTCACCACCATGCGCATCCCGTCGGCCAGGGCCGACACAACCGCCGCCCACCGCGGGCCAGGATCGGGTACCAGCACGGTGCGCTCGGCCGCCACCCCCAACTGCTGCGCGGCGACCACACCCCAGTGCGGGATCCCGACCACGGCGACCCATCCGCCGTGGTCGGTACCGGCCGCCGCGAGGCTCATCACCAACGACAGTGACCCGATGCCGCCGGTGATCGCTGTCGCCCGCTGCCGTGACAGCCCGCCGGGAAGCAGCGACCGCAGCGGCCCCGGCACCGACAGGCCGCCCATGATCCCACGCTCGATCTGCCGGTCGTCGATGAGTTTGCGCAGCTCAGCGACGTCAGCCATGACTCAGATCATCGAACGTGTGTTCGAGTTCGTCAACCTAGCCCGCCCGGACGAGTCGATCACATCGACGAGCCGTTGTCGGCGTTGTCCCGCTGGTGGGGGCCGCAGGCGTCGCACGATGCGGGGAGCCGGGAGTCTTCGACAGCTTCGCTCGGCTCGTGGGCGTGCTGTAGCGCTCGCGGGTGACGCGCTGGACGTGGACTTCGAACGTGTGTTCGTATAGGTCAATGGTGGGGACGTTGTGGCCGGACGGGGTGCCCTGGGATCGCGTGGTAGCACCACGGCGGCGGTGGATGCGGCGCGGCAGGCCCTGGGAGGCCGAGTTCATCAACCTCGACGAGCTGTCCGGCGAGGGTGGGCGTTGGCGGGTGAACTGGACCGGTCGCACTGCCCGTCGTGGTGATCTGGTGTACGAGGCGCTCGACGAGGCGTTGGACACCGTCCAGTGGGTCATCGAGCAGGGCGGCGACTGGGTCGAGGTCGACCCGAGCGACGCGCGTCGGGTGATCGATGACTGCGAGTTGGGCCCCGAGGTGCGTGAGGAAGTGACCCCGCTGCCACGATCGGGGCCGTGATCGGCGGATGCGGGGGCCAGATCGCCGGCGCTCACCGATCAGCTGCAGCCCGAACCGGGCCGCTGCCTGCTCCAGATTGCTGCGCATCCATGCTGTGAACGTCTCGTCGGACGACTCGACGGGCAACACTGGGCGGGTCACGACAACGCCTGCCTATCGATCGGATGCCGCAGATGCGCCTGCGGCGTGGCCAGTCGGCGAGGACAGCTCGACGACTGCGCGCCGGCGTGGCGCGTGGGAGCTACGCGACGTTGAGGTGCGCGGCGAGGGCGGCAAGTTGGTCGGACGGCCGGTTCGATCGGGTGAGTTGGTCGCGGACCACGGTGTGGCCCAAGGGGTGTAGCCGTATCCATTCCGGGGCGAGCGTGCGGGCTTGGGCCAGTAGAGCGACGGCTTGGTCGCCGCGTCCGAGTTCGGAGCAGGCGTAGGCGACGTTGAGCCGGTATCGGGCTTCCCAGGTGCGGGGCAGTTGGCCGCCGATCGCGTCGGGTACTCGCTCGGCGGCAGTGATCGCGGTGTCCAGGTCGCCGGCTTCCGCGGCGTTGCATGCTGCGTACATACCGACGACTCGTGGCCCGAACACGGCCCAGTGGTCGATGCCGTCGATGCCGTGGCGCGACGCGGCGGCGCGGGCGACTGATAGGTGATCGGCGGCGCGTTCGGTGGCCCCTGCTCGGACTGCTGCGCAGGACGCGTTGATCATCAAGTTGCCGAAGGTGGCCATCTCGGCGCGTGAGCCGTGGGTGAACGACGGCTCGGCGCGTTCGGCGGCGGAGACGGCGAGGGCTTCGCTGTCGTCGTAGCGGCCCTGCTTGAGCAGGATCCAGGAGCCGAAGATCGCGCCGGCGGCCACCGCCAGCGGAGAGGCTGCGCGTCTTCCGGCCGCGGCGGCACGTTCGACGGCGGTGAGTGCCAGGTCGGAGTGGCCGCGCATGACGGCGATGCCCGCGGCGGCGGAGAAGCAGTACGACAGCAGTCGCCACGCGTGGTCCGGATCGTTTTCGGCGTGCGCGGCGCGACGCGCATCTCCGATCAGGGTGGGTAACTGGTGCAGCACTGTGGTGAACTCGCCACGTTGGTAGCTGCTCCAGGCGGCGTCGACGCTTGTTGCGATCTGTTCGGTGGGCGTGGTCTCTTCTGGCTCGACCAGGGTGTCTCCCAGGAGATCATCGGTGCCCGTCAGCGCTCGACGAAGTTCCACCAGGTCGCTGCCGCCGGCCGTGTCGCCTGGTTCGGCCAGTAGGGCGGGAGGAGTGACCAGGCTGGGCAGAGCAACTCCGAGGGCGTTGGCCAGTCGTTGCAGGGTGGCCCACCGGGCGCCGGCCTTGCGGTGTTGTTCGAGCCCGGTGATCACTCCGACCGAGACGTTGGAGGCAGCGGCGAGTTGTTCTTGGGTGAGGCCCCGGGCGTGGCGGAGCCGGGCGAGGTTGTCGCCGATCGGTGATTCGGACGCCATCGGGTACTCCCTGCGGGTGAGACTTCCCTTTCACGGTACTGGTGTCTGCTACGCCCGTCATCTTCCACGTGCCCTCTACGGCGCTGCTCTACCACGTTTCGTGGTAGTCGTCCTGCCTGGTCCGTGGCCGGTGTAACCGGGCTGAGTGCTTGCTCAGCCATCCGCTGCATGGCTGCGCTGTTCTGTGCCTTCCGTCTTCGTTTGTTCTGTCTGATGCTGATTGGGTCATCGGGGCACGTAACGGCCGCACCGGCGGCGAACGCCGGGCGCCGAGCGTCCCCAGCCCTCCACCAGCGCCGGACGGGGATCTGATCATGGAGAAGGTACTGGTCACAGGCGGAGCCGGATTCATCGGATCGCACCTGGTGAAACGGTTGCTGCGCCAGGCCGATGTCGGGGCGGTCACCGTGCTCGACGCGTTGACCTACGCCGGGCACATCGAGAATCTGGGCGAGGCGATGCTGCGCCCCGAACTGCAGTTCGTGCAGGGCAACATCCTGGACACCAGCCTGGTGCGCGAGCTGATGGGACGGCACACCAGCGTGGTGCACTTGGCGGCCGAGTCGCACGTGGATCGCTCGTTCTTCCACGCCGGGGCGTTCTTGTCGACCAACGTGCTGGGCACCCACACGCTGCTGGACGCTGCGCGCCAAGCGCAGATTCGCAAGTTCGTGCACGTCTCGACCGACGAGGTGTACGGGTCACTGCCGACAAGCTCGGCCCGGGAGAGCGACCCGCTGCGGCCCAGTGTGCCGTATGCCGCGTCGAAGGCCGCGAGTGACCTGGTGGCCCTGTCGTACTTCCACACCTACGGCGTTCCGGTGTGCGTCACTCGCTCATCCAACAACTACGGACCGGGCCAACACCCGGAGAAGATCATCCCGAGGTTCGTCACCCGTCTGCTCAAGGGCGAGTCGGTCACGGTGCACGGGCGTGGCGAGCATGTGCGCAACTGGCTGCATGTCGACGACAACTGCCGTGGCATTGAGCTGGTGTGGCGCAACGGGGTTGCCGGCGAGATCTACAACATCGGCGGTGGCACAGATCTGACCAACCGGGACCTGACGGCGACGCTGCTGGAGCTGTGCGGGGCGGGCTGGGATCAGGTCGACTACGTGTCAGATCGGCGTGCCAACGATCTGCGGTACTCGATGGACTGGACCAAGGCCGCCCGCGAGCTCGGCTACCGGCCGCAGCGCCCGTTCGCCGACGGGCTGCGCGAAACGATCGACTGGTACCAGCGCAACACCGACCGGTGGGCGCCGCTGCTTCGCAACCCGGCGGCGGCGCTGCCGGAGGTTGTGCTGGCCGCGCAGGCAGGGCAGTGACATGCCCGCCAGGTTGAGTCGCGGTCGCGCACCGCGTGTGCTGGTCACCGGTGTGGGCGGGGCGCCCGGCTTTGATCTGGCGCGTAGCCTCGCCCGGCTGGGCTGTCACGTGATCGCCGTGGATGCGGACCCTCTCGCCGCCGGCCTCCATCTCCCCGGGGTGAGCGCGCGGGTAGCGGCCCGGGCACACGACTCTGGCTATCCGCAGTCGATGCTGGCCATTTGCGATTCGCTGCGGCCCGACGTGCTGATGTCCACGGTGGAACAGGAGCTGAACGCGCTGATCGCGATGCGTGCCCCACTTGCCGATCGCGGTGTCCAGACCTGGCTTCCAAGCCCCGCCGCAGTCGAGGCGTGCATCGACAAGGCTGTGTTCGCGCGTGTACTGGCCCACGCCGGTGTGCCGAGCCCGGCGACATTCCTGCCTGAGCATCTCGACAAGGTTCCGCCGGGGCCGTTGGTAGTCAAGCCCCGATTCGGGCAAGGCGGCAAAGACGTGTATCGGTGCACGACCCGCAGACAGGCGCAGATGCTGTGCGAGCTGGTGGATCGACCGATCGTCCAACCACGGCTGGTCGGATGGGAGTTCACCGCCGACTGTCTGGTTGACCACGACCACCGGGCCTCGGTGATCCTTCGGCGCCGGCTGCTGGTCAAAGGTGGCCTGTCGATGGTCTCAGAGACGTTCGACGACCGGGAGGTCGAGGCCCGGGTGATCGAAGCGCTGGCAGCAACCGGGATCGTCGGCGCATGTTGCGTGCAGGGGTTCTGCTGTCCTTCAGACACCAGCCAGCCGCGCGTGGTCATCACCGAAGCCAACGCCCGTGTGGCCGGCGGCTTCCCCCTGGCCGAAGCGGCCGGCGCCGACCTGGTCGGGCAAACGCTCAACGCGCACCTGGGCCGCCCCGTGGACCACGGCCGGTTGACCTACCAGCCGGGCGTCCGGCTGACCAAGTACGTCGAGACGCTGACCTGCCGCACGTCCGAGCCCGCGCACCTCGACATGCGCAACATCCGTACCGCGCGACCGGGAGGAGGGGTCCAATGAGTAAGCCCCACACACTGTCGGAGCCGGCATCGGTCAACGCGCGCCCGGATCTGACCGAGTCTGATTACGCTGCGGCGAGTGCTGCGCTGCGGGCGGGACAGTTCGGCCACGGCGCCGCGACCGACCAGTTCGAGCGGTCCGTCGCCGCCCACCTCGGCGTTGATGATGTCGTGGCCGTGTCGTCCGGCACCGCGGCACTGCAGATCGCGCTGACCGTGGCCGGCATCCACCGCGGCGACGAGGTGATCGTGCCGTCGATGACCTACTGCGCCAGCATCCACGCGATCCTGGCCGGCGGCGCCCGCCCCCGCTTCATCGAGGTCGACCCGACCACCCTGTGCGTCACCGCCGAGACCGTGGTCGAGGCGCTCACGACACGCACCAGAGCGGTCATGCCAGTACTGTACGGGGGCCGGGCGGTCGATCTGGCCGCGATCCACCAGCTACTTGATGCTCGCGGTATCAGTGTGGTCGAAGACGCCGCCCACGCGTTCGGATCGTCAGTAGGCACCAGGTTGGTGGGAACCGCCGGGTTGCTGACCTGCTTCAGCTTCGGCCCGATCAAGAACCTGACCTGTATCGAGGGCGGCGCGATCGTGCCGCGCACCCCCAGCGAGGCCGCCGCGGCCCGGCGGCTACGGGCGCTGGGTATCGCCGCTTCGCAGGCCCACCGCATCGCGACCACCACCTACACCGTCGACAGCGCAGGACTGCGCGCCACGATGTCGGCCGTGCACGCGGCCGTCGGTTGCTCGCAGTTGGAACGCTTCGCGCGAAGTGCTGCGCACCGCCGGGAGCTCTGGCGTACCTACCGCGATCAGCTCCACGGACTCGACGGCGTGAAACTAATCGACGTCGACGTCGAGAATTCCGTGCCATTCAACTGCGTCGTGCGCGTTCACCGCGGCGCGCGCGATCGCCTCCACACCCGCATGCGTGACAACGGCATCGGAGTGGGTGTGCACTACCCGCCCAACCATCTGCAACCGGCATTTCGACGCTGGCATCGACCGCTCCCCGTGACCGAACGGGTTGGTCGGGAGATCTTGAGCCTCCCCTTCCACCCGGCGATGACCGCCCTCGACGTCGAGCACGTGGTGTGCCAGCTGCGCGGCGCGCTCGACAGCGAGGGGAGCACACGATGACCCGGCCGCCGCAACTTCCAGACAGCGCCGTCCGGAGTCGACGGGTGCTGGTGGTGTGCCTCGGCAACCACTGCCGATCCCCGCTGGCCGCAGCCGTTCTGGAAAGCGCCGGCTGCCCGGCGCGCTCCGCTGGTCTCGCCAGCAAGCATGTTGGCCGGACCGCCCACCCGGCCATGATCGCCGCCGCGGCCCGGCACGGCTACGACCTCCGCAGCCACCGGGGCGTGCAGGTCAGCACGTCGCTGCTCGACTGGGCCGACCTGATCCTCGCCATGGACCGGACGGTGCTAACGGCACTCCACCAGATACGTTCCTCCGGCGCCGGCCGACTGGATCTCTACCTTGGCGGGCACGATGTCCCTGACCCGTGGGGACAGCCCGAGGCCGCGTTCGAAGCGTGCGCCGAGCTAATTGTCGCCGGAGCGGCCAGGCATCTGGACCCGGCACCCAACTTCGGCTAGCGGCTGGCCCGGGCAGCGTCGAGGACCACCTCCACCAGCCGGTCCGCGGCGTCTGGCTGACCGTGCTGCCGCGCCTTCGTCGCCAGCGCGTCGCGGCGACCGGCATCGTCGAGCAACGGCGCCAGCGCCGCCTGGAGACCCCGCGGGGTCACCTCGGCGTCCAGCAGCGCCACCGCGGCGCCCTGCTCGCTCAGGTACCGGGCATTGTGCGCCTGCTCAGCGCCTGCCGCCGAGGCATAGGGCACCAGCACCGACGCCTTCCCCAAGGCGGTCAGCTCCGCGATCGTGCCCGCGCCGCTGCGCGAGACCACCACATCAGCCAACGCCAGCACATCCGGCAACTCCGCGCCCATATAGCCGACCAGCACGTACTGACCCGGGCCGGCGTGCTGCCCGATGCCCGCGTCGCGGAGTGCGTCAAGGTTGGCGGGGCCGCACTGGTGGATGACGTTCGCCCGTCCCAGAAGCCACGGCAGAAGCTCACCGACCAACGTGTTGATCTGCACCGCGCCCTGCGCGCCGCCGGTGACGTATACCGTCGGCAGGCTCCGATCATAGGCAGCCAAGGACAACGTTTCGATTGCCTTCTCCGGCCGCCCGGACAAGATCTCTGGCCGCACCGGGTTACCGGTCACCACCGACGCGCGGCGAACCTCGTCGGGCAGCAGGTCCAGCGTTGCCGGAGAGGACACCGCCATCCGTGCGCCGCCCGCCCGCACCAGCACCTTGTTCGCCAGACCCAGCCGCACGGTCTGCTCATGCGCCACTAGCGGCCGATGACACAAACGAGCCGCCATCCCGACGGGGATCGCCACGAACCCGCCGGTCGTGAGCACCACATCCGCAGCGAAACGGGTGAGGATGCCACGAGCCTGCATCACCCCGCGAGAAGCGCGCCCCATATCGGCCACGTTGGTGGGTGACAACATCTTCAACGGATTGCTCGACCGGCGCACCTTGCCCGTCGACACCGCCTCGAACTGGATCCCCTCGCTGGCAGCGACCCGAGCCTCCAGGCTGTCGGCCGTGCCGACCCACAGCACCTCCAGCCCACGCCCCACCGCGGCAAGACGCGCCTGCAACGCACGGATCGTGGTCAAGGCCGGATACGTATGCCCTCCGGTACCGCCGCCGCCAACCGCCAACCGCAGAGGCGTGACCGACCCGTCCATATCGACCGCTGCGCTGCTCATCCAGGCAAGCTAGCAGCGGGCACACACCGCCTGTCATCGAGCCTGTCAGAACACCATCGTAACTGTCCGTGCATGAGCTCGTGGACCAGCCGCCCGACCTCATGACCTGACAACCCCTGCCGCCGCCGAGAGCAACCATGCCTTCCTGACCTGCCCAAACATGCGAACAGCGCTCGATGGAGTGGCGGGGCCCGAGACGCCGGCATGGCACTCACCGGCTACCCGATGGGCGGGCTAGCGTGAAGCAACCACACCCGCCAACAGTCGAGGGAGACCCGCACCGTGACCGACTCGTTCACGCATCTGCACGTGCATACCGAGTACTCGATGCTGGACGGAGCGGCGCGGTTGAAGCCGTTGTTGGCGGAGGTGCAGCGGCACGGTATGGATGCGATCGCGATGACCGATCACGGGAACATGTTCGGCGGGTACGCGTTCTATCAGGAGGCGACCAAGGCCGGCGTGAAGCCGATCTTGGGGATCGAGGCGTATCTGGCGCCGGGGGACCGCTCGTACAAGCAGCCGGTGCGGTGGGGTCGGCCGGATCAGCGTGGCGATGATGTGTCGGGTGGCGGCGCGTACACGCACATGACGATGTGGGCGGAGAACGCGACCGGGTTGCGGAACCTGTTCACGCTGTCGAGCCGGGCCTCGATCGAGGGCTACTACTACAAGCCGCGGATGGACACCGAACTGCTGTCGGGCCGCACCGAGGGGATCCTCGCCACGACCGGCTGCCCGTCGGGGGAGGTCCAGACCCGGCTGCGGCTCGGGCAGCCCGATGAGGCGCTGGCGGCGGCGGCCCGGTACCAGGACATCTTCGGCAAGGACAACTTCTTTCTGGAGTTGATGGATCACGGCCTGGACATCGAGAAGCGGGTCCGGGAAGGGCTGCTCGATATCGGTAAGAGGTTGAGCCTGCGGCCGGTGGTCACCAACGACTCGCACTACGTGGCGCCGGAGGACGCGACGGCGCATGAGGCGCTGTTGTGTGTGCAGTCCAACTCGACCCTGGATGATCCGAACCGGTTCCGGTTGGAGGGCGGCGGCTACTACATCAAGTCCCCCGCCGAGATGCGGCAGCTGTGGGACTCGCAGCTGCCCGGGGCGTGTGACACGACCTTGTGGATCGCCGAGCGGGTCGGCTCCTACGCCGAGGTGTTCGATCACCACGACCGGATGCCCGTGTTCGAGGTGCCGGAGAGTCACGACGCGTCGAGCTGGTTGAAGCACGAGGTGTATGAGGGTCTGAAGTGGCGCTACCCGAACGGGGTGCCGGCCGACCGGCAGGAACGCGCTGACTTCGAACTGTCGGTCATCGACAACATGGGCTTCCCCGGCTACTTCCTCGTGGTCGCCGACCTGATCAACCACGCCCGCAAGGTCGGCATCGGGGTCGGCCCCGGCCGCGGCTCGGCCGTGGGGTCGCTGGTCGCGTACGCGTTGGGCATCACGGCGCTGGACCCGATCCCGTTGGGGTTGCTGTTCGAGCGGTTCCTCAACCCGGAGCGGATCTCGATGCCGGATATCGATCTGGACTTCGACGATCGCCGGCGCGGGGAGATGATCGAGTACTCGGTCAACAAGTACGGCGCGGACAAGATCGCGCAGGTGATCACGTTCGGCACGATCAAAACCAAGGCCGCGCTCAAGGACTCGGCCCGTATCCATCTCGGCCAGCCCGGCTTCTCGATCGCGGACAAGATCTCCAAGGCGTTGCCGCCGCCGGTCGCGGCGAAAGACATCCCCCTGGCGGGGATCGTGGACCCGAAGCATGAGCGGTATGCCGAGGCGGTCGAGGTCCGCACGCTGATCGAGACCGACCCGCAGGTCGCGAAGATCTTCGAGACCGCCCGCGGGCTGGAGGGCCTGATCCGCCAGCCTGGCGTGCATGCCTGTGCGGTGATCATGTCGTCTGAGCCGGTGATCGACTCCGTGCCGATCTGGGCGCGTCCGCAGGACGGGTCGATCATCACCGGTTTCGACTACCCGTCGTGTGAGTCGATGGGTCTGTTGAAGATGGACTTCCTCGGCCTGCGGAACCTGACGGTCATCGGTGATGCGATCGCGAACATCCACACCAACCGCGGCGTCGACATCGACCTCGACACCCTCAGCCTGGACGATGCGAACGCGTATGCGTTGATGGCCCGGGGTGACACGCTCGGGGTGTTCCAGCTCGACGGCGGCGGGATGCGGGCGCTGCTGCAGCGGATGGGCCCGACCGGGTTCGCCGACGCCACCGCCGCGATCGCCCTGTACCGGCCCGGTCCGATGGCGGTCAACGCGCACCTCAACTATGCCGACCGTAAGAACGGCAAGCAGGACAAGACCCCGATCCACCCCGAGCTCGAGGCGGACCTGGAGGAGATCCTGGCCGAGACCCACGGCCTGATCGTCTACCAGGAACAGATCATGCTGATCGCCCGCAAGCTGGCCGGGTTCACCATGGGCGGCGCGGACATCCTGCGTAAGGCGATGGGCAAGAAGAAGAAGGAGGTGCTGGAGGAGCAGTTCACCGCCTTCCACAAGGGGATGCTCGGCAACGGGTTCTCCGACGAGTCGATCCAGACGCTGTGGGACACGATCCTTCCCTTCGCCGGGTACGCGTTCAACAAGTCGCATGCCGCTGGCTACGCGATGGTGTCGTACTGGACCGCCTACCTGAAGGCCAACTACCCCGCCGAGTACATGGCCGCCCTGCTGACCTCCGTCGGGGACTCGAAAGACAAGATGGCCATCTACCTGGCCGAGTGCCGCAAGATGGGCATCCGGGTGCTGCTGCCGGATGTCAACGACTCCGACAACTACTTCACCGCCGTCGGCGACGACATCCGCTTCGGGCTCGGGGCGATCCGCAACGTCGGCGCCAACGTCGTCGCGTCGATCATCAAGACCCGCACGGAGAAGGGCGCCTACAGCTCGTTCACCGACTTCATGTCCAAGATCGAACTACCGGTCTGCAACAAGCGGGTCATCGAATCGCTGGCCAAGGCCGGGGCGTTCGACTCTCTTGGTCACTCACGGCGGCCGATCATCCAGGAACACGAGACCGTGGTCGAAGCCATGACCGGCGTCAAGCGCAGCGAGGCCAACGGCCAGTTCGACCTGTTCGGCGCGATGCCCGACGCGGCCAGCGACAAGGTCGTCGGGATGGACATCGACCTGACCGGCGACGAATGGCCCCGCAAGACAGTTCTGGAGTTCGAACGCGAGATGCTCGGCCTGTACGTGTCCGGGCACCCGCTGGACGGCGCCGAACGGGTGCTGCGCAAGAACTCCGAGAACCGCATCGCCGACATCGTCGGCAGCGAGGACACCCCTGACGGGCAGCAGGTCACCATCGCAGGGATCATCACCAGCCTGGAGCGAAGGGTCACCAAGCAGGGCAACGCCTGGGCCAAGGCCACCGTGGAAGATCTCGACGCCGCGGTCGAGGTGCTGTTCTTCCCCAAAACCTACGAACTGGTCGGCCAATACCTTGCCCCCGACCTGACCATCGCGGTCAAAGGTCGGGTCAACCGCCGCGACCAAGAGATCAGCGTCGTGGCGATGGACATGCGCACCTTGGAGATCACCGACGCCGACCTCGCCGCCGAAACCGCCGTCACCGTCGCCATCCCGGCCGAGAAGGTCGACACCGACCTTGTCGGCGAGCTCAAACGCACCCTGCTCAACAACCGCGGCGAGACCGCCGTCCGCATCAAGCTCGTCGGCCGCGAACGCAACCACCTCCTCGCCCTCGACGACGCTCTCCGCGTGACCCCCGGGCCGGGCCTGGTCTCCGAGCTGAAAAGCCTGCTCGGCGCGGGCTGCCTGGAGTAGAACGCATGGGTCGACCGGTCGAGATCGACACCCGCAGCCCGGGCCGCTGCCACCGCTGCAGCAGCCCGGCCCTGCTACGCATCGAAGTACCCGACCCCGACTGGCCAGGAGGCGCCGCGCGGCGGGTGCTGGTGTTGTGCCCGCTGTGCCATGACCACGACCCTCACTCCGATGGCCTGCGCGCCTTCTTCGCGCTGCACTCCACGCTAACCGTTGACAACGCTGACGAATTCGGCGCCCTAATCGACCAGTGGATCACGCAAGACTCGAACCTCCGACCTATGGAGTAAGAGTCCGCCGTGCCCGGAGAATGAGTGACCGCCAGTGAAACGAGACAATGTGGCTGCCCGGCGCGGTGGATGGGTGACGGTTACCTAATCGTCGCTTCCAGCGCGGCGACGTCTTCGATCGTCACCTCAACCGACCTCTGGCCGTCTCGCACGCATTGCACAACCTGGGAGATCGCGTACCCAACAAGCGACGGCGCATCATGCTGCATTTGGTGCCCGGCGGTTTCTGCGACCAGCCGCGGCGCGCCCCAGCGTGTTGCGAGGTCAGAGTGCCAGGCGTGCCACCGGTTGTCCTCGTCAGCGGAGATGTAGTCCGGCCAGCCAGGCGCTCGCGAAAGCACGACCGCCGGGACGCCGGGGACCACGGCCGTGGCAACCAGGCCAGCGTCGGTGTCGACGTCGATCGGGTTGCCGGTGCGATCGTCGCCGTCGATCTTCGGTTCTGTCCCTCGCCCACCGAGATCCATGTGCGGAAAGCTCGGGTCCACCAGCACGATCCCCGCGACCATGCCGGGTCGGCGCTGCGTGTATGCCAACGCGATCAGCCCGCCGAGCGAGTGTCCTACCAGCACGTATGGGCCGACTGCTGGTGATGCTTCGAGAGTGGCGTCAAGTTCTGCGGCGAATGCGCTGTATGGCATGGGCTCGTGATGTCGGCGCGGGTCCGCTCCGCCACAACTTGGCCGGTTGAACGACCAGATGGCCGCGCGGGTCGAGGGCAGCGCGTCGCCCCAGTCGACCGAGGTTTGCCCCATGGCTGGCACCACCACCACTGTTGGAGCGGTGCCCGCGCGGAACTGGCCGGCGGTGGTGACTCCATCGTCGAGGTAGCGGAAATCGACCAGGCCGGTCGGCCGGTGGGCGCCGGCTCGGGCGTGTGCTGTCGTCATCGCACCAGGATGGCGCACTCGCGTCGAAGGTCGGACTCACGGTATGCGCTCCTTGCTGAGGCCGACAGGGGCCATGAACGCGCAAGTTAGGGCAGAGCTGGCCCAGCGCGTCGCGCCGACGCGGACTACCGGCTGGCTGGCCTGGATGTGGGGCAGGCGAGGAAGGGCTTCACGTACCAGTTCGCGTCCCAGTAAGTCCATCGACCGGAGCACGACGGCAGCGTCAGGGCCGCGGCTGGTAGCTCCATGCCTGGCCGGTGCCGTGGTATTGCTCGACGGGGATGGGTGAGGTGCCTGGCGGCATCCGATCGAGGTAGAGGTGGCCGTGTAGGTGGTCGATTTCGTGTGCGACCAGGCGGGCCACTCCGTGCTCGTACTGGGTGATGTGCCGGCGGCCGTCGATGTCGGTGTGTTCGACCTGGATGCTCAGGGGTCGAGGAACTTGGCCGCGTACGTCGAAGAAGCTCAGGCAGCCTTCGTACTGGGTGTCGGTGTGTTCGCTTTCCTCGATGATGGTGGGGTTGAGCAGGGTGATCTCGTCGCCGGCTGCGGTGCGTACGACCGCGGCGGCGCGGCCGACTCCGATCTGTGGGGCGGCGATGCCCATGCCCTTGGCGAATTGGTGGACAGCACCGACTCGGGCCATCACCGATCGCAGCTCGGCGATCAGCCGGCGGGCGTCGTCGGCCTCGGCCGGTAGGTCGAACCGGCGGGCTGGCTGGGTCAGCAGCCGGTGTCCCTGCTGCAACACCCCAAGCGCGGCCATCCGCTCACTCGGCCGGCGGCCGGGGTCTTCGCCGTGGTCGGGGATCGTCCACTCCAGCCGGTACCGGGCGTGCAGCGGCGGGTCAGTGGTCGACCACCGGTACACGGCAGCCTCGCCATCGACCGTCTCGGCGATCGGGGTCGGCAGCGGGGACGATTCCGCCGCCATTGAGGTGTGCAACCCCCACACAGTCGGGCGCAGCGCGGCCGGGAACACCAGCTGCACCGACAGCCGGCGGGTGGGCAGCCGCACCGCGCGTTGGAACCAGTGTCCCCATTGCCGTTGCGGCACCGTGTACGTGTACTCGATGACGGTTTCCTGTCCGGGGTAGAGCGGGAACCGGCTGCCGTCGTCGGCGGCCAGTTCCAGCCAGACCTCTTTGACCGCGTCGCGGTCGACCTTGACGTGCCAGCGCATCGGCTGGCCACGGTGCTCGCCATGCCAGGCGTGCAGGTCGATGTCCTCCCAGCGCAGCGGATCTTCCCGGTAGAGCAAGTTGGAGCGTTGCGCGTCGCCGGGGTAGCGGTCGACGGAGATCCGGATCAGGTACCGGGTGATCGGTTTGGTCCCGACGTTGCGGATTCGGCGGCGCATCGTGGCCCGGTAGCGTCCCGGCTCCGGCTGGTAGATCAGCTCGGCGTCGTCGTCGAGCACCAGCAGCCCGGCCGCCCCGACGTCCGGGTTTCCGCCGTCGCCGGCGTGAACGGACCCGCCGCGGCGGTCCGCGAACTGCTCCTGCCACGCCGCCAGCAGCGCACCATCGGCGTGCAGCGCCTGGTCGGCCTTGACCGCGAACTCCTGCGACGGCACCTCCCCGCCGGTCTCCACTTTGGACACGTACGAGCGGCCGTAGCCCATCAATGCGCCCAGCGCGACCTGCGAAAGGCTGGCCACGTCCCGGCGGCGGCGAAGCTCGGCCACGAACCCGTCCTGTGCTGGCATCTGGCGAGTGCCTTTCGGGAGTGAGAGAGGAGTGAGTAGGTGGCCACGGTACCGTCACCCCCGGTACACGCGGTGTCCTACCGGTACAACCACGACCCACCCGTACCGGAGGTACCCGATGACCACCGCAGTCCACGAGACAACTCCCGCACGCGAGCTGGTGCCCTCCCCGCTGTTCGACCGCCTGGTCCGTCGCATCGTCACCGACCACGGGCTGGACCGGCCGATGGCCGAGCGGATCATGACCGAGGCGCTGGCGTTCCTGCGCGCGTGCGCAATCACCGACCGGCCGCTGTCCCCGAGCCTGTTGGTCGACATCGGCTGGCACACGTTCATCCTGTACACCGAGCCGTACGCGCAGTTCTGTGAGCGTGTCGCGGGCCGGTTCCTGCACCACGTGCCCGACGACGAGACCGACGCCGACACCCCGGGCGACGACCAGGCCGGCCACCAGGTGCTGCGCGAGGCCATCGCCGCGCTGACTGCCACCGGGCACCGGGTGGACGTCGAGCTGTGGGCCCCGGTCGCGGCCCGCTGCAACGGTGGTGGCGGCGGCAAGTGCCACCAGTGTCACGCCGGCTGCTACAACTCGCCCCGGTAGCCAACACCCACCCACGTCCCGGGCTCCGGGCGCCCGCGGCCCGGGACATCGACCAGGAGGACACGAAAACGATGGTGACGTGGCAGCAGCTGCCCGACCCGGTACGGGCCGCGGTACAGGCCCACACTGGCCCAATTGCCGCGGTGCACGCGGTGGCAGACGGGGCGAGCTCTGACCTGACCGTCACCCTGCACACCGTCTCCGGACTCGTGTTCTGCAAGGGCGTCCGCGACGGCCACCGGCTGGCCCGGATGCACCACACCGAAGCGCGGGCCGCCGCGGCCGGCGCCGGCCCCACGCTGCGCTGGCAGGTCGACACCGACGGCTGGCTGCTGCTCGGCCTCGAACACCTCCCCGGCCGGCACGCCGAGCTGCAACCCGGCTCCGCCGACCTGTCCCGGTTGGCCCGCGCCCTCGCCGACACCGCGGACCGCTTGACACCAAGCCCCCTGGACCCGGTGCAGCCGCTGGCCGCACGCTGGGCGCACCCGCTCGGCTGGGCACAGCTGGCCGACCAGCCGCCGGGATGGCTGGACGAGTGGACCCGCGACCATCTGAAGCAGCTGACCGAGGTCGAACGGGCCGCACCTGCACTGGTCGACGGCGACACCCTGGCCCACACCGACCCCGCCCCACAGAACTGGCTGGTCGACGCGCAGCGGGCCCGGCTGGTCGACTGGGCGTGGCCGGCCCGGGCCGCGGCCTGGATCGACACCGCGCTGCTGGTCGTACGCCTCATCGATGCGGGACACAGCGTCGGGCAGGCCGAGCAGTGGGCCCGCACGGTCGCGGTCTACGCAGACGCCCCCGGTACATCGCTCACCGCCGCGGCCGTGGCGATCTCCGGGCTCTGGACACTGCGCGCCGGCCCCGCCGGCCGCCAACACGAGCTGGCCGTCGCCGCCCAACGATGGGCCCATCACCGGCTGACTACCTGACACAGATTGTCCGTTCGCCACCGGAGCGAGATGACAGCATGGAGGCTTCACGCAGATGACACCGAGACGAGGTGGCGGCAATGAGTTGGTCGGCCCGGATCTGCCGCGAAGCCGTCGGCTACGCCCGCATCGGGTGGCCGGTGGCTCCGGGCGCCTGCGCGATCGGCCGGCCGCGTCGCTGGCAGTGGCTGATCAATCCCGACGCCCGCACCCCGACCCCCGCGTGCAGCTGCGGCGATCGCGACTGCCCGGCACCGGCCGCGCACCCCATCGACCAGAACCCCCAGCCCCTGACCGACCCGGACGCCGTGCGCGCGGTGTGGGCGGCGCCGGATCCGCCGAACATCATGCTCTCCTGCGGGACTGGCTTCAACGTTATCGAAGTCGGTGGGCAGGTCGCGGCGGAGACCGAGAAGATCCTGGCTGCCTGGCGGCTCAACCCCGCCATCGCGCTGACCGCCACCCCTGTCGTGCAGCGGCTGCTGTTCGTCGCTCCCGGGCCACCCGTGCCACTACCGGCCGCAGCCCGGTACCTGGGCGCCGGCAACTGGGTACCCGCGCCACCCTCCTCACGCGGGCCGGCCGGGGAGGATCGCTGGTTCTGGCCCTACGACACCCGCTGGCGGCAGCTGCCCCCAGCCGGCGAGGTCGCCGAGGCCGTGACGCTGGCCGACCAGCAGGTGCGGAGAGTGCATGATGGGGCCATCAGTATCTGACCGCGTCCGCTACGCCCGTCAACGCCGACCTTCACCGGTCGCCGGCCCCTGGTGCTTCGACTGCCGCGACGAACCCAACACCGGCCTGGTCTGCTTCCCCGACTTCCACCAGCGGCTGCCTGGTCATGTCACCGCCGCGCTTGCCGCGGGCCGCAGCGTGGGCGTCGCGATCGGCGACGTCGACGGGCTCACCGAGTACGTGGAACACGCCAATCAGATCGGAAGCTGGGGGCATCAGGCCGGCAACGAGCTGATGCGACGCGCAGGTCAGCTCGCCCGCGAATGGTTCAGCGACCAGATCACCGATGGGTGCCTGTCCACCTTCGGCGGCGACGAGATCGTCCTGGTTGCCGAAACCCCCGACGCCGACACCTTCGCCGAGCACGCCGACCAGCTGCGCGCCCTGTTGTGCACGCAGGTGGACTGCACAGTCTCGTTCGCCGTCGGGATCCTCGACCCGGACGCGTTCGGCGCCTGGCTGTGCGCCACCCTGCTCGGCAGCATCGACCGTGCCCTGTTCACTGCCAAAGCTGCCCGTCATAACGGCCTGCCCGCCGGGTTCCTGGCCCGGACCCCGATCAACCTCGCTGAACCCGGACGGTCCGGCATCAGCCAGGCCCAGCTCTCCAGCCAGAATCTCGACGCTGTGCCAGAGCTGTCATGAACCTCGATTTGGCCGCCGAGTTGGTCGCCATGGCTGACGCTGACCAAGCCGCGGCACAAGCCACCATCGGCCCTGACGGGCGCTACCTACCCGCTGGGCATCCGTCGTTGGTCGCCGAACAGTGGCTGAGGCAATCTCATGCGCTGCGGCTGCGGCAGATCATGCACGAGCACGGGTGGCCGACCATCAGCATGGTGGGCGCTGATGCCGCGCAGTGTGCGTGGCTGCTGGCTCAGCACTCCGATCACGACCTCGCGCTGCAACGACAAGCGTTGACCGCGATGCAAGCGGCAGCCGATGATGTCAGCGCGATCGACCTGGCCTACCTGACCGACCGGGTCGCAGTCGCTGACGGACACCCACAGCACTATGGCACCCAGCTGTACTCCCGTGACGGCGAATTGGTGCCGCAGCCGGTGGCCGACCCCGAGACCCTCGACGCTCGCCGTGGCGCCATCGGCCTAATGCCTCTGCAGCAGTATCTCGATCTTGCACGCAATCTGCCCCACCCCGCGGCCAGCGATGAATCCTGACGGGTAACCACGAGGGGCCACCGCGAGCGGCCGGAAGGGGGATGTCGCGAGGATGACTCGGCTGTAGACGCCGCGCGATGCGGGCAGATATCCAGTGGGAGTGCACCGTTGACGCGCACCCCGGCGCGGCTCCGGGCCGGGCTTGTGGAGATGGTGACGGCTTCCCGGCCGGCCGGGCTGATGCGAGGCAGCCGAAGCACGGTGACTTCATGGCCGGCCGGGAACCGTTGCCGCACAGAATAGGTCGCCAGCACCCGAACGTCGACCTCCCCAACGGCCGGGTCATGCAGGTCGAACCCGGCGAGGCGAGAATCCCCGCTTTTCAGCATCGTCCGCTGGCCGCAGTGGTGGCGGCTGGTCTGGGGAAGCACAGGTCTGGAGCGGACAACTAGTGCATCGCTACGACCGGCCTGCGATGCGAGCATGCGGCTTTGACAGCCACAACGGATGCCATCCGCGGCGCGGCGATGGGCCTTCCCTCAGCGCAAGCCGTAGGGACAGAGATCGGGCAGCAGCCGGCGATGTGGTGCCCGCCGCCGGGGCGCTGAAAGGACGGGATGATCGGTGCGTGACCGCGGTCGTCTCCGGGTACCAGCTGGGCGGTTCGCGAAGATGGAACCTCACGGGTTTCAGCATCGGCGGCGAGCGGATCGTGCCCTGGTACGGCGAACGTAACCCGATCCACGACTTCCCCGAGTGCGCCGTGCGCGAGATCATCACCGGGCTGGCGGCCGATGCCGGATCGCACGGTGGTCGCCGCACGCGAAGCGGCGTTGCGCCCTCGGACGATGAGTCCAGCGTCTCACACGGGACATCAACTGATCGCGCAGCACACCGGCGGAGTGGGCGCGCGTCCAGCCGAATGTGCGGCACGCAGCGGACGACGCGGCATCCTACGGCTGTTCTCAGTACTGGACCGGTTGCGCCGCAGCCCGGTGTCAACTATCCACTGTGGACCTGGCGGATCTGGCCGCCGGCCGTATCGTGATCCGCATCGCTTCCGACTGTTCTGAGAGCGTGCGGGGACATGCACAGCGTCGGGGCCGTTATGTGAGGGGTCCGAGGATGGGGCCGTGGTTGTGGTGGACGGAAGGGAGCCGATGGCGTTGACGCAGTCGCAGTATCCGCCGATATCGTGGTGTGATCGCACGCACGCAAGTAACGAAGGAAGCCAGAGTCATGCCCTCCACCTACACCTGTCCCGCCTGCGGCCAGGTATCCCTGCACCCCATGGACGTCAAGTTCGGTTGGTGCAGCCGGTGTGAGGCATTTTCCGGCCTCGACGACGAGCAGCTTGCATCGTTGGTCGATGGACAGGAACTGGCGGAGGTGTCGCTCAATCGGCAACGGCAGGCTGTCCGGGAGCTGGCGCAACGTCGCCTCCGGAGGCAGGGCTGACTCCGGCGGGAAACGCTCCGATGGGCGCCGCCCCTCAAGGCCCGCGTCTTTTGCCCGTCGCCGAACGGGTGGCGTCCGATCCGCTGGACAGAGTCAGCTCGCTTCATGGTTACCAGCGGATCAAGCTGCTGTAGGCCACGACTACGCCGCCGGTGCGGCGAAGGTGAGGTGGTCGCTGTGTGGGACTGTGCACCGGCATAGCGAAGGTGCCGCCGTGGGGTGTGAGCCCGCGACGGGATGACGACCTGTATCGGGCGGCAGCGGGTCCGGGCCGCCAACCAGGAGGACCCGGCTGAGCCGTAGGGAAGATGCCGGAATGTGAGTTCGTTGCCGCGGCCGGCAAGGTGGATCTCACCGAGGAACGCTGTCCTCCGGGCTGCCCGTGTCCCCGGGCGGGTAGGCGTCCGGCCACTGCCGGCGCACGGCGTGCTCGTCCCAGCCGGTCTGGAGCCGGTTGTGAGCGCGGTTGGCCAGCGTCTCCAACGCGTGCACGATCTCGGCAGGCGGGTCGTTGTTGAGGCCCGCGATGTAGCTGACGAGCACGTTGACGGCGGTGGCTTCGGCCGGGGTCATTCGCGCCATGGCGCCGTAGCGCACTCAGGAGCGGACCGTAGCGGCGTCCCGTGCGGCATACCGCGGACGCAGCCACCTGCGACCGGGCGGTCGTCGTGAACCAGCTCGGCCGGTGGGCTATGCCGCGAGCGCGTCGCCGGTATCCCAGTGGAGGTGGGTGGGTCGCTTCCCCGTTTGCATGTACTCGCGTGCAGCGTCACGGGCCTGCCGTGAGGTCACCCGTGTCTGGTTGGGGTGGTAGTCGGTGGGCTCGCCGCCGTAGTCGAACGTGATGTCCTCCGGCCACTCGGGCAGGCTGCGGTCGACGGCCAGTCCCGCGGCCGGCTGGTCGCCGAGGTAGATCACGAACGACCGCTCCGGGTGCCCGATGCCCAGTTGCAGCCCGAACGGGATGTCGTGTTCGTCGTCGCTGCGGTAGATGTCGACCACGAACAGCTGGCCGGACGCGTCGAGTGCGTTGAGCGCGTCGTCCAGGTCCCCCGGCGTGGCCACCTCGACCACATGCTGCCCGCTGGGGTGGTCGTCGTCGGCTCCCCACGAGACGGTGTACGTCATGACGCGATTCCTCTCCCGTGCCCCACGTACGTAGCGTAGTACCGAGTCTGGCCGTGGTCAGTCACGAACACTGTCAATCGGGTACGGGCCGGTATCACCCCGGGTAGCAGCGTCCGGCAGCCGCGCGGGCCCCGGCACGGCACGTTGTTGATCACCAACACCACCTCGCGCGGCGCACCGGGCTGCCGCATCAGCGCGGCCATGTGCCCTTCCACGTGCTCGACCACGGCCTGCATCAGGTGCCACCGGATCGCGGGATCGTCACGCCGAAGGTACGGGGCGCCGCGGCCGGGGCCGGACCGGCCGGAGACGATCGGGCCGGTGCTCAACGGACGGCCCGCGGTGTCGTACGCCAGGCCGGTGGTCTTGTCCCCGTCTGCCCGCTGGGGAAGCTGGCCCGCGGCCTGCTGCACGTACCCGGGCAGCGGATCGTCCGGCCCCGGCGCTGGGGGTGGCAGCTGGCCCACCGATGACTGCGCGGCCGGAACGGAGTCGGTTTGGCCGGAGCTTCCCGTGCCGGCCCCGATGTCACCGAGGTACTGCTCGATCCCGCGGGTGGCCGCGGCCATCGCGGCCCGCGCGTCGTCCAGCCGTTGCCGCGCGTCCGCGAGCGCGGCCAGCGCGATCGACGCGTCCGCGCTGCCGGTGCCATCGGTCACCGCAGCGAGCAGTCCGACCGCGTGCTCGTACCGGTCACCTACGGGCCCGAGCAACCGGTCCGCGTCGGCCAGCTCCGCGAGCGCGGCCCGGATTGCGGCAGCGACCTGCTCGACGCTGGTCATCAGAGGGGCAGAGGCCAGGAGTACGGGCCGTACGGGTCGTCCAGCCAGATGTACTGCCGGTCGGTGCGGTCCAGCGCGCTGATGCCGTACCGGTCGCGTCGCGGCTTGCCCAGGTGTCCCCAGAGCCATACCGCGTGTTCGACGGTGTCCCACAGCCGTCGCGGGCCGCGCTGGTGCACGGTCCACACGCCCGGGGACGTGGGGTCCACGTTCACCTCGGCCACGGCCGTGCTGTCGCCGACGCTGATCGTGCGGGGGCCGTCGGACACGTCCGTGGTGAACACCGCGAGGCTCGGGATGTGCAGATGCACGAACAGGGCCAGGTCCGGGTCAGGGTCGACCATCACCACCGGGTCGAGGGTGGTGGTGCCGTCCGCGGCCATCAGCGGCACCGCCCAGCCGATCGTCCCACCGTCGACCAGCGGGTTGCCCAGCTGCGGCCGTAGCGGCATGAACGAGGTCAGCTCCGGGTCGAACCGGCCGGTCACCTCGTCATCGGCCGTCTTGTCGAACACCATCAGGGCCGCGTCGGCCGCCCCGTGCAGGGGTGCGACCAGCCGGCCGTTCGGTGCAAGCTGCCGGATCCATGCCGGTGGCACCTGGGTGACCGCGCAGGTGGCAAGGATCCGGTCGTACGGGGCGCCGTCGGGCACGCCGTCGGTGCCGTCCCGGGCCACCAGCCGCGGCCCGAACCCCAGCTCGGCCAGCCGGGTACGGGCCGTGTCCACCAGATCGGGGTCCAGGTCGATGCTGACCACGTGGTCGTCGCCGAGCCGGCCGCACAGCAGCGCGGTGTTGTACCCGGTGCCGGTGCCGATCTCCAACACCCGATCCCCGTCCTGAACCTCCAGCCGGTCGAGCATGACGGCCACCGCGCTGGGCGCGCTGGCCGACGAGGTGGGCAGCAGCATCGGCTCCCCTCCGGCGACCGGGGCCGGACGCTGCTGGGTGACGACCGCGTCGTTCGCGTACGCGTCGGCCAGGTCGCGGTCGGGTAGGAACAGGTGACGTGGCGTCTGCCGGAACACGTTCTGCCACAACGGATCGGTGAGCTGCCCGCGCTGGACCAGCTCGTCGGCCAGGTGGTCTACCAGGTGCTGCCATTCGGCCACGGGGATCCCCCTGTCAACACGTCGGCCAAGGCGCCGGCCACGTCGATGCCGGTCTTATCGGCAAGCCAGCCCCACTGGCCTGCCGCGTTCATTTCCAGGAAGTGCCACACTCCCGCGTGGTCCACCACGAAATCCAGTGCTCCGTAGGCCAGCCCGGCCGCGGCCATGTAGCGGCGCACCGATGCCGCGACCGGCGCCGGGCACGCGATCGGCTCGTAGCTGAGCGCATCGTAGTCGCTGCGCCAGTCGACGCGGGCCGTCTGCGAGCTGGCACGGATCGCGACCGGCATCAGCCGGTCGCCGGCCGCGATCAGCCGGACCTCGAAGTCCTTGTCGACCCATGCCTGGAACAGGTGCGCGGTGGTTTCCACACCGGCCAAATCGTCCAGCTCGTCGGCCGCGACGCGACGGGTCCAGACCGGGGTGTAGGTGCCGGCCTCGTTGACGATGGGGTCGGCCAGCGGCTTGACCACCAGCTCCCCGACCCGCTTGCCGAACGCGCGCACGTCGTCGGCCCGGTTGGTCACCAACGTCCGCGGCACCGTCAGGCCGACGCGTGCGGCCAACGCGAGCTGCCGCGGCTTGTACTCGTGGTCGGCCAGCGCGGACGGGTGGTTGACCCACCGAGCGTGCAGCGCGGCCAGGATGCCACCCAGCCCGACCCGGGCCTGACTGCGCGCGAACCGCTCCTCGGGCCCCGACATGCCTGCGGGTATCCGGAAGTCGTTGGGCCGTCGGTAGAACACGGCCGTCACCTCGTCCAGCTCGACCGTCCGGCCGTCGGTGTGCAGCTGGGTGTGCCACCGGGTGTCGAACGTCGCGGACAGCTCCAGCCGCTGCGGAAAGTCGGCCGGGTCGGCCCACGCGTACGGCACGTCACGGGCAGCGAGCTGGTCGGCCACTGCGGTGGCCGACCAGTCGTCCGCGGCGCTGACCACCAGCACCAGGGCCATCAGTCGTCCGGCGTGTACGTCGTGTCCGGCTTGGTGACCGGCCGGCCGCTGCCGTCGCTGGTGGTCGGCACCGTGTGCGGGTTCCGGGTGGCCGGGGTGCGGTGCTTACCCTCCCGCACCGCACCACCGACGGTCGCACCGCGCAGCACGTAGGGCCGCTTCGCGCTCGGCTGCTCGTCGCTGGCCGGCTGCGGCCACTGGTCGCGCGGGAACCGTCTGAATCCCGGCATCAGCGGATCGGTCATGACGCTCTCCCTACGGTTGACGAAGCTGATTGCTGTTCCAGGGGGGTCTTACGATGTGGGCAGGTCGAACTCGCCGTCCTTGGCGCCACCGACGAACGCGTCCCACTCGGCCTGGGTGAACACCAGCACCGGCCCGTCGGGCTCCTCGCCATTGCGCATGCACCACATGCCGTCCACGTGAGCGACTTCGAGCCGGCCGCCGCCGGCAGGGGTCGGCTCGTCCGAGCCGTGCCACACCGCGTCGGTCAGGTCCGGCCGGTGCTTCTTCTGCGTGTTGGTGTCACCCACGGGGGCCGCCTTTCTGATGGGGGACAACGATTCTGCGCGGCGGGTTACGGGCCAGCAGGTCCGGGTCGGCCAGGTACGGCCGGCAGTCTGCGATGGTGGCCTCCACCACCTGGTCCAGCAGCTCCGGCGTCGGGGTCAGTTCCGCGGCCATGTACCGGGCCAGATGCATCATGTGCGGCACCACCTCCACCGGAGACACCTGCTCGGCCGAGCCCGGCCGGTAGTACAGGTCCATCACCTGCACCAGCACGTCCGGGTCGACCTTCCGGCCGGACCCGTCGTGGTTGATGGTGTCCGCGACCACCTGGCAATACCGGATCGCAGTCGAGCGGTCCGGCATCCGCTCGGGCCAGCACCGCAGCAGCAGCTGACCGATCGCGGAGGACAGCAGCAGCAGGATCGTGTTGAATCCGAGCCGGGCAACCGCGCGGTCTGTCTGCCACACGTCGTCGATGCGCGGCGACAGGATCAGCCGTAGCAGCGCGCGGGCGTCGTCCTCGTCGACCGGCCCGGGACCGGTGCCGTTCACGGGGCCGGCTCCCGTAGGGCCAGGGTGGCCGTGATCGGCAGGTGGTCGGACACCTGTTGCTCGACGGAGTCTTCGCCGAGGCCGTGGACCTGGTAGTCGGTGACGTCGAACAGGTGCTCGGCCTCGGGGTTGAGCAGGATGTGCGCCTTGCGGCAGGGCATGGCCATGTCCGGGCCGCCCCACCAGCCCGACGTCGGGGTGCCGGCGGCCATCCGGCCGCCGGCGTACTGCTCGTCCAGCAGGTCGGCCACGTCGTGCCAGCCCACCGCGACCAGCTCGGACAGCGCGCGACGGTCCGCGACCGGGTGCTCGTAGCTGGACTCCGGGGTCTTGTTCTTCAACACCTCGGAGGGCCGCAGCGCCGCGAGGCGCGGCTCGGGGTCGTGGGGGCCGATGCAGTTGAAGTCCCCGGCCAAGATGACCGGGCCCCGGTCGTCGGTCAGCGACGCGAGCGCGAACGCTTGCATCCAGCGCTCCTGCCCCGACCACGGGGACAGGTGCGTGATCGCGGCCATCACGTCCGGCCAGCCCGGCTCCGGCACCGTCACGGTGCCCAGGCCGACGTTGACCGTGCGGGCCATCCAGGGTGCCTGCGGCTGCCACGTGTCCGGCTCGACGGTCAGCGGGCCGCGCAGGAACATCATCATGTCGTAGCCGCGGGGGTTGGTGGCCGTCTTCCAGCTGCTGGCACCGATCGCGGCAGCGAACTCGTCCGCGCGGCCTGTCGACACCCACCGGTGGGCCTCGTTGACCCACACGATGTCCGGCTGGGATTCCCCGAGCTGTTTCGCGACCTGCAGGATCAGCGGCCACCGCAGCAGCGACCCGTCGCGGTCTTGCCCGCCGCGTTCGATGTTCCACTGGCAGAGCCGCAGTTCCTCGCGCTGTCTCATCCGGCCACCCGTTTCCTGTTCGACGTTCGTTCGGGCCACACGGTGGCCCCGCTCCACCCCTGGTCCGGGGCCACCGCGCGGAGCCGTCCACCAAGGGGTGGTCCTGGCAACCCCTCAGCGGACGGCAGCGTGTCCGGCCCGCTTACGTCGGGCCGGTCACGCGGGACATCCAGCGCGGTGATCAATGGCCGGCTCCTGATGCCGGCGGCCGGAGACATCCTCCGGCTCTACGCCCACGCTGGACGGCAGCTGGTGTGCGGCCCGCATCGCGGGTCGTGGCGCCAGCGATGCGGGCCGCACGGGAAGGCCGGGGGCAGCCCGGTGGCCCGGCGTACCAACTGCCCCCGGCCAGTACCAGCCCTATGGATCGGACTACGGGGGAGTCCATGACGAGGCTGGTACGACTCGGATCGTGCAGGGAGGAAGAAGGGTGGTGGCGGCCGGGGGCGGGACGAAGACCTGTCACGCAACCCCCGGCCGGTGCAGGGCCTGCCGCTCGCATCGCCGGCGTGCACCGCGGACGGGGCCCCGCGCACCCTGCACCCGGCCGACTGGAGACGGCAGAGTGCAGGCCAACGTGGGGCCCTACGGCGTGCCGTCGGCCCCTGCGGTGATGGACGCGAGGAACCCGGTCCATGCCTGCGGTGTCACGGTCAGGGCCGGCCCAGCCGGGTCCTTGGAGTCACGCACCGCGACAATGCCGCGGGTGGCCGCCAGGTTCGCCGCGACCTCAACGCACTGGCCGCCGTTGCCGCTGCGGCTGGACCTGCGCCAGCGGGCATCCGGCAGCAGCTCGGCCACCTCGACACAGTTGCCGCCGTTGTTGCTGCGGCTGGACCTACGCCAGTGGACCTGTAGCGCGGACGCATCCACGATGTGCATGGGAGATGACCCTTCCCGTGGGGCGGATTGCCAGGGCCGCGGGCCCATGAAACCACCACCGGGCGGTACAACGCCACCCGGGCAGGTACGCCGTGATGCAGACGAGACAGTTTCAGCATCTGAAAAGTCGGTACCACCAGTCGGAACAGGACTCCGGTACCCAGAAAGGCGGTAGCCGGCCTCGTCTCGCCTCCGCTACTGCGCGGGAACTTAACGAAGCCGGCTACCGTGAGTGATGCGGCCTAGCGGATGGTGATCCACTGCGGCATCATGGTTAGGGCGTTTTACACACAACCTGTGGTTCGGGGTCCGGCCCAGTCCAGGAAGCCGGTCCCCGGGTCACAGGTTGCTGGCACTGGACTCCTTCACCGCGTCAACGAACGCGCGGAACGCACCCGGGGACACCGCGAGCGCGGGGCCGGTCGGGTCCTTGGAGTCGCGGACGCCGACGACGCCCCGGTCGAGCAGGTTGTCAGCAACCTCGACACACTGCCCGCCGTTGTTACTGCGGGTGCTCTTGCGCCACGTGGCGCCGGTCAGATCAGCCACCGGAGAATCCCTTCATCACATCGGTGATCAGTTCCCTCGACGCGGATTCGTCGAGGGCCCGTTTCATGAGGTCTTGCCACGTCAGTTCGTAGACGTGGACCCCTTCGGGCTTGTTGATGTAGAGCGCTCCGGTCAGCGTCTCCACGTAGGCCAACGACGGCTCAATCACTTCGCCGAACTCGTTGGTCGGGAAGTCCAGCAGGGTGAAGCCGCTGCTGGTGGCATGGAGTCCGGCAGAGAACGGCACAACCTGGACGCCCACGTTGGACTGCTGCATCTGGGTGAGCAGGTGTCGGAGCTGCGCGGCCATGACCTCCGAGCCACCCACCGGACGGCGAAGTACCGCCTCGTTCAAGATCACGTGCAAGTGAGGTGCCCGAGGACGAGTCAGCAACGACTGCCGTTCCATGCGAACGCTCACACGTCGCTGGATCTCCTGGGATTCAAGGTATCCAGTCGGAACGCTGGTTACCTGCTCGGCGTACTCGCGGGTCTGTAGCAACCCGGACAGCAACTCGGGTTCGTAGTGGCGAATGGTATCGGCACCGTCTTCGAGTGCCACGTACAGGCCGAACCAGTCTGGGATTTCGGGCTCGGTGTAGTCGTGCCACCAGGACTTCTCGCGCGATCGGGTGCCAGCGGTCCAGGCCAGCAGGAGTTGCGTGTCGCGGGCTGATGCCCCGTACAGCTTGAGGATCGCCTCGACGTCCCTCTTGACGAAGCGAACCGAGTTGTCGCCCGCCTCCATGCGAGTGAGCGTTGATCGGCCCATCTCCAGCTCCTGTGCGACATCGACCTTGTTCAGGCCGGCCGCTTCCCGGAGCGCGAGCAGCTTGCGTCCGATGTGCCGCCGCAACAGCGAGCCGTTGACCTCTTCGGGCATGAAACCCGCCTCTCCTGTGGCTGCCCATTTGGACGAAGCACGTGTCCGTCCAAATTAAACATGACCGACTGTCCTTACGCCAACCACTACGTGGTCGAGCTCGCCACGCGGGTTATCTCCACGTGTCAGAGTCTCACGCTTTTGTTGGTCATGACTCAGATGGTCATTGACTTATTGAGCATGGCACCGTTCAATGTGGTCTGCGGTCACTGGTCTGCGGCATGTCCGTTAGGTCGCCTCAAAACGGCCAAGACATCTGTGCCCAGGGACCCGAATCCGGGGCTGACCTGGCCCTATCCGCACACCGGCCGTGAGACATGCACTCCGCGGGCGATGTCGCGTACGAGCCCGGTCAGCGAGGGGGCGCGTCTGCCTATGCCAGGGCCGCAACGTGCCCCCTCCCGGGTTCGCACATCAGCGATGAAGGGACGGGGCCGTGCCTGCTGCTGTTGGTGTTGATCCGCTCGGCCGGGCCGAGCCGGTACCGGACCGCGTGCTGTGGAACTACGCGCAGCGGGTGTTGGGCGACCACCAGGCCGACCCGGGCACGGGCCGGTGCCGGTTCTGCGGCGACTCGTCTCCGTGTGCTGCCGCGCGGATCGCGGCTCGCGCGGCCGAGGTGTCGCGGGTCACGGCACCGGCCGTGTACACCGCGCGGGCCGGACGCGCGTACCGGCGGCCGGATGCCGGCCGTCGTCCGTCTCCGGTACCGCGTGCGGAGGGACCGTCGTGGAGGTAGCGCGGCCGTTGCCGCGGCCTACCCGGTACCTGTGCGCGGTGGTTGCCGAGCTGTCGGATCTGCGTCCGGGCATGCGGGCCACGGTCGACCAGGTGGCCGACCGGTCGGGCGTGAATCGAGAAGCGGCGCGCTGGTGCCTGAACCGGTTGCAGGAGTCGCTGCTGGCCGACGCGGAGGATGCCCCGGCTCGGGGTGCGCTGCATGGCCCGCTGCCCAGGGGATGGGCGCTGACCGCGACGGGCCGGCAGCAGGCCAGCGGGCTGCTGGAACGCGGCCGGCATCTGATGCGGCGGCCGGCGAGGATGCGCGGCACCCCGGCCTTGACCGACGCGAACCTCGATGTCGGTCGGGCCCTGCTGGCCGCGGGTGGGGAGTTGACGGTCGCGGAGCTGGCCCGACGGTCGGGCCGGTGCGACAGGACAGTGCGGCGTGTGCTGCACGAGATGCAGGACCGGGAGTGGGTCTCGCGCAGCGTCAGCAGCCGCTGGCAGGTACGGGCGGGTACCCCACTGTGGTGGTTCACCGAGGCCGGCTTCCGGCAGGCCCAAGACACCTACAGGGACGGCAGGCAGGTCCGGTGAACAACTACGTGGGCATCCCGATCGGCGGTTGTGCTGATGCGGTCGGAGCGGGTGGTGGCCGGTGATCATGGGGCTGCCGGACGACCCGTCTCATAAGTGGACTACCCGTCCGGCGAATGACCTTGAGGCGGTCACGACCGGTATGCGGGACCGCTGGTATGGCCAGTACGGCGTCGCCGGCGAGTTGCTGCGCATCGCCTACGACTCGTTCGACGGGGTGCCGGTGTGCCACCCGCTGCCGCTGCGGCAAGCGCTGCTTGCTGGGGTGGTGGCCGAGATGCTGCTGGTCGGGCAGGTCACGTGCGCCAACGCGCCGGGGGTGCCGTGCGCGGTCGCGGTCGTAGACGGTGTCGAGATCGAGGACCCGGCCGGCCGGCTGGTGGCCGAGAACGTAGCCGAGGCCGGTTCTCGGCATTCGGTGCAGGACTGGATGACCCGCGACGGCCTGTGCACCGCGGTGCACGACACCGTGGCGGAGCGGTTCGTGACCACCAGGATGATGCGTTGGACACGGCGGCCGGACCGGCGCGGCGTGATGCGGCCGGTGCTGGTGGCCACCGACACCAACCGTGGCGCTTCTACCAATGCGATGAACCGGTTGCAGCGGGCTGTGGAGGCCGGGCCGGCTGGGCGCCGCCCACGGCAGGAACCGTCGCGGCGTCCGTCACCGTTCCCGGCCAACGACCCCGCCTCGATCAAGCGGCGCCTGATCGAGGCCATGAACACCCGTCCGGCGGCGGGATGGACCGATGCCGACGTGGCGTGCGCGGCGCTTCTGGTCGCGCTCGATCTGTCCGAGCACATCCGCCGCGAGTCAGCCCGTACCCGCACTCGCCTACACAAGGCCGTTCCTCCACTGCTGACGCAGCTGCCGGCACAACTGCGACTGCTGCTGGCCCATGCCGACGCGGCCATCCGCCAGACCACCACGCGGGTCCAGCAGTAGCCAGACCTCGCCCCTACCCCTACCCCGAAGTTGGAGGTGCGCTCGTGGCACACACCCTCGCAGACCAACCGGTCTTGGTGCGGCTGCTTCGAAGAGACCTGACCGCTGGTGAAGTGCTCGCGTTCATCATCGGCGCGATGGCCCCGCTGCTGGTCACCACCGGTGTCAACCCCACCGCGATCGGTGCAACCGGCTTGACCAACCTGGCGATCGTCTACGTCGTGGTTGCCATCGTGCTGCTGCTGTTCATCCCCGGATACCTCGCCGTCTCCCGGCTGCTGCCCAACCCGGGCGCCTTCTACGCCATCGCGGCACGCGGTTCCTCCCGCTCGATAGCGCTGGGAGCAGGGTATGTCGCCCTGTTCGCCTACGGCGCGTTGTGTATCGCCGCGTTCGGCCTGTGGGGCGCCACTGTGGCCCCGCAGGTGTCCAGTCTGACCGGGCTGAACGTACGGCCCTGGCAGGCGATGCTGGTCGCGTGGGTGGCCGTGCTGGCCCTCGGTTTGCTGCGGGTCAAGATCACCGGCCGGGTGGTGCTGATCCTTCTTGCTGCCGAGATTGCATTCGTCACGGTGGCCGATCTGGTGATGTTCGCGCACCCGTTCGGCGGGCACGCCCAGTGGCAGTCGTGGAGCGTGTCAAGCCTGTCGCTGTCGGGTGGACACGCCGGCGCGTTCGGCGCCGCGTTCTGTATCTGCTTTCTGGGCATCGTGGGCATCGAAGGTGGCGGCACTCTGTTCCTGGACTCCCGCGACGGGCACCGCACCATCCGGCGCGGCACCATCGCGGCAGCGATGGTGATCGTGGCGTTGTACCTGGCCACCGCCTGGGCCACGGCTTGGGCCGCCGGAGACACGCATTTGGTGGCCCGCGCCGGGGCCGAGCAGCAGAACCTGCTGTTCGACTTGGCCCGGCCGTACCTGGGGCCGGTGTTGACCAACATCGGCGCTGTCCTGCTCGACACGTCGGTGTTCATCGGCATGGTGTCGTTCTCCACGTTCTGGTCGCGGTATGCCTACTCGATGGCCAGCGAAGGGCTGCTGCCGGCCGCGATGGCCCGTACCCGCCCGAAGGCAGGTGTTCCGGCCGGCGCCACCCTGACCCTGATGGGCTTTGCCCTGGCCGCGATCGTGCTATGGGCCGTCACGGGCTTGGACCCGCTGGTCACCCTCTTTTTCTACGGCGGCACGTTCGGCGGGTTCGGTGTGATGGTGCTGTTCACGATCACCTCCGTCTCGGTGATCGGGTTCTACCTGCGTCACCGCCGTCACCGGCAGCGCGACTCGATCTGGGTCCGGCTGATCTTTCCCGGACTCGCCGCAATCGCCTTGACCGGGGCCGTGGTGCTGGCAGTCACCCATTACGACCTGATGCTCGGGGTGACCGCCGACAACCCGCTGCGGGTGGTACTTCCGGCCGTGTTCGGGGTGATCCTCGTCGTCTGCGGCCTGGTCGGGCTGACGATGCGGATCGTCAACCGCGGCCGGTACGACCGGATCGGTCTCGGCGTACAGGCCGCCACCGGTGTCGCCGAACGCGTCGACCTCGACGACGATGCGCTGACCGGCGCGGGCGAGGTGGCCCCGTGACCACCGTGCGTTCAGCTAACCCAGACGAGCGGGACCAGATCACCCACCTGATCAACATCGCGTTCCACGACCTGGACGCCAACCGCCATCTCGTCCCCGAGACACCGCAACGGCTCGCTGTGATGGGCCGATACTTCGGCCTGTACGTCGACCATGCCCTCGGCCACGGCGCCTGCACCGAGGTGGCACTGGACGACAGCGGAGCGCTGGTCGGGGCCGCGCTCTGGTACCTCTCCGGCGACCCAGGGCCGGCCGACTACGACACCCGGCTGGGTGGGCTGGTCGGTGCTGACCGCGTCGACCGGTTCACCGCGTTCGATGCCCAACTGCATGAACACACCCCGGACGAGCCGCACGACTATCTCGGATTCCTCGCAGTGGCCCCAGACCGGCAAGGCGCAGGTATCGGCGGTCGGCTACTGCGTGAACATCACCGGCGGCTGGATGCGCGGTGCAGGCCGGCCTACTTGGTGGCCTCCAACAGCAACAGCGCACGGCTCTACGAGCGGCACGGCTACACCTACCTGCCCGACGGCCAGCACGAGCTCGTGCTGCCCGGCGGCGGACGAATGTGGCGGATGTGGCGCCGCCCCGACGAGCAGACGCCCGAGCTGAAGTGACCAGATCGGTCAGAGCGGGCCCGACCGCCTGCCGATGCTCCCCGATCCTGCGAACCCCGCAGGTCGGCTGACACGAAAAGGCCAGGCCCGTGCTGGAGACACAGGCCCGGCCCACAAACAGGAAAGGGATGACTTTCCGTGACAGCGACTATCGCACAGGACCTGCCGATCGCGCCAGATGCGGTCGTGTCACCAACTGAACCCGACTGGGTGCCGCTCGGACCGGACATGCTGAAGCGGTGGGTGCTGCTCACCCGGCACCTGCCCGATGTGCAGGCCGACAGCGCGGCCGGCTACTGGGCAGGCCCGGACCACCCCGGCCACTACAGCGACTGCCTTGCCCAGCCGTCGCTGCGGACCGGCACCGGCATCGTGTACGCGGCCGTGGCCGCGTTCACCGACCCCGGCACCGCGTGGTCGTACTGGACCGGCTGCCTGAAAACGGTGCTGGGTGCCGGCTGCGTGTGGGAGTTCGTGCTGTTGGCCGAGGTGGCCGACTGGACGACGATCCCCCCGGTTCGGCCGCGGCACTTCACCGGCCGGTGACCGCGGCCCTACCCGCGGCCGTGCGGTGCGTGACCGACGCCCGCACCGGCCTGTACGTGGCCCAGCGGGAGACCGCGAACGCGCTGGATGTGGTGGCTCGTCGCGACCCGGACCGGGCCGACCGCGGGTTCGACGATGCCCGGACCCTACTGGCCGGGGCCCTGTCCGCGCAGGCCCACGCCTACCAGCTGCTCGGACAGGCCGGGCTGCTGCTGGACACGGATGACCGGCGGCCCGGCCCGCGGCTGCCGTGGACGGTGTCGGGCAGCTGGCCGCGGCATCGGCCCGGCCGACATTCCGATGACGAAAGGACGTGGTGAGGTGACTACCCCCCAGACACAGACCCTGCCCGCCCCGGCTGACACGGTCGACGCGGCCGAACCATGGACGGTGTTGAACCTGTACCGGCAGGCCCTGGCCGACGGGGCCGAGCGGCAAGCCACCCGGTGGCTGGGCCTGTCCACGCAGCTGCGTACCGACGGCACCGACGAGCAGCTACTGGCCGATGTCAACACGCTGCTGGCCGACGGGGAGCTGGCCGACCGCGCGGCCCGGCACGAGGTCGCGTACCGGACGTGGCTGCGCGCAGGGCTGCCGGCCGGGGAGAAGCCGCCGCCGGTGCGGCACATGCCGCCGCTGACCGCGGCCGGGATGCCGGCCCTGCTCGAACTGCACCGGCACCAGGACGTGTCGCACGTGTCCGGGGCCGGCCCGGTCGCGTTCGTGGCGATCTTCCCAGAGATACCCAGCGAGCAGGGCCCGGTGATGCTGCGCTGGCGCGGCCACCTCTCCAACGCGTGGTCGACCACCCTCTACAGCCGGCCCGACCAGCTGCGGCTGCACTTCCACCAGGGCGCCACCACCGCGGTGTGGATGTTTCGGCCCGGCTGGGTGGACCAGCTGACCGACGAGGGCTGGCAGCTGCTGCGGGAGATCCCGTTCCGATGAGCGCGACACTCACACACGACAGCGATGACCGGTCGGCGCAGATCGTGGCCGACTACCAGTCCGGGCTGAGCGGCCCGGACGTCGCCCGCAAGCACCACGTGTCACGCCGCACCGTGTACCGGACGCTGCACGCGGCCGGGGTTCCGAGACGGCAGCAGTGGTCTGCGTCTGCGCTACGGCCGCTTCGGGCCCAGCGGGCCGCACGGGAGCGGCAGGACCAGGCCGCGCAGATCGCAGAAGCGGTGGCGGGCTGCCGTCGCGCACGCTCCGGCCGCCGTCACGTGGCCCCTCATCCGCGACCCCTTGATGGTGCGGACGCAGCTGCCTCGTCTCGGAGCGCAGTCGCCACGCCGGTCCATGACCAGCAAGGCACGACAAGCGACCAGACCAAAGCGCGGATGCCGCACGGCCGTGCGCAGGAAACGAAAGTCATTCGAGCCTTGCCGGGGCACTGGTTGATGAGGATCCGTGCGCTCCACGGCGGGCCAGTCGCAACGCGAAGAAGCATGCGGTGACCGGCGCACAGATGTTCCTCGCCGGGTTTCTCGTTGGCTGTGCCGTGGTTGGACTTCCTGCCTTCTGGCTGGCGCGGGCGCATCGCGCTCACCACGACTACCGGGGGGCCAAGGAGGCCGTGCCGAAGGCGCGAGCCGTACGCACTGCCGCGGGCAAGGCGTTGGTCAAGGTTTCGCTGTTGGGTCTGGCAGCTCTCGCGGTGGCCCTATATGCCGCAGCACGCACGATGTGACATCCCACCGCAGCATGCTGGAGGAGGAGCACGATGATCGAGCCGACATGGGCTGAGGCGCCCCTGGTCGCCGTAGACTTGGAAGGCACCGGCAGCCAAGATCGCGACCAGGAAGCCATCCTGGAGATCGCGGTCGTGCCGATCACAGGCGGCCGGCCCGTTCCCTGCTCCGCCTACAGCACCCTGATCAACCCCGGCCGTCCGGTACCTCGACGGCCCTGGATCTCACCCGGCCTCAACGACACTGTGCTGTCCAGCGCTCCGCCGCTGGGCGACGTCGAACCACGGCTGGCCGAACGCCTGACCGGGTCCTGGATCGTCGGTCACAACATCGCCGTGGACTGGCGGCTGCTGCACCGCTGCTGCCTGAGCATTCAGCCGGCCGGGCTGCTCGACACGCTGAAACTGGCCCGCGCCGAACATCCCGGTGTGCGTACGGGGATGGGTTTGACCGCACTGCTCGACCGGTACGAGCTCACCCGCGAGACCGCTGGAGCCGTCCCGAGCGGACAACCACACCGCGCCTTGTGGGACGCGGTGGCCGCCGCGCTGCTGCTGACCGCCCTGGTCGGCCGGCACTGGCCGACCAGCCCGACCCTCGCCCAGCTTCGTGAGGTCGCCGAGATCCCGCTTGCTCCCACACCGCCGCACTCCAGTCCACAGTCCGACACCTTGTTCTGACCAGGAGACCCCATGGCCGCACGTCCGAACCTTCCTAACGACCTTGAGCTGTTCGAATCCCTCCACACCCTCGTCGCGTGGCACGACAAGCACAACGGCCGCGACCGCGAGCAACAGGGCCTGCGGATCATGAAGATCACCGAGGAAGCCGGTGAAGCCGCGAGAGCTTGGGTCGGCGTCGTGGGCTGCAACCCCCGCAAGGGCGTCACCCATACCACCACAGACGTCGTCGAGGAACTGGCCGACGTCGTCTGGTCCGCCCTCGTCGCGATCGAGTCACTGCGCCTCGACGCCCGAGAAGCCGTCACCGCCTGTCTGGCCAAGAACCTCGACCGCATCCACGACAACCCGTGACGGCACCACTGACCCGCACAGCGACATCGGCCCCAGCCCAACCGACCGAGACCGCGGAGAGATATGAACCGGGAACATGCCATCGACGACGCGGTGCTGCGCTCGACGATGGTGAACAAGGTGGTCGACTGGTGGCGCGACACCGGGGGCCGGCCCGGCCTGAACCAGCGGGTGCTGTCCGCGATGCGGGTCGTACCGCGGCACGTGTTCGTACCACACGCGGACCTGACCGATGCCTACGCGCCGGGCATCGTGGCCATCAAGCACTCCACCGACCGCCGGGTCCTGTCGTGCGCGTCGGCCCCGTCGATCGTCGCGCTGATGCTGTCCCAGCTCGACGTTCGTCCCGGGCAGCGGGTGTTGGAGGTCGGGGCCGGAAGCGGGTATCAGGCCGCGCTGCTGGATGACCTGTCCGGCATCTCCGGCCGGGTGACCACCGTGGACGTGGACCAGGACGTGGTCGGCATGGCCTGCTGGAGTCTGGAGGTGGCCGGGTATCCGGATGTGGAGGTGATCTGCGGCAACGGGGCCGCGGCCCTGCCCGCTCGGGAATGGGATCGGATCATCGTCGCGGTCGGACCGTGGGACCTGCCGGCCGCGTGGAGGGTCCAGCTGGTCGACGGTGGCCGGCTGGTTACCCCGCTGCGGCTGCGCGGGTCGTCCCGGCTGGTCGCGTTTACCCGACACGGCAGCACGCTCACCTCGACGGATGTGCAGATGGGCGGGTTCGTGCCCATGACCGGGCCCGGCCAGCACGGAGAGCGGTCCGCACCGATCCACGAGCAGGACGCGGCCGTGCTGTTCTGGGACTCCGACCAGGACGTGGACCCGGACATGCTGACCGGGGTCCTTGCGAAGGCACCCTGCAAGGTGTGGTCCGGGGCGTACGTCGCGAACAAGGAATCCTACGACGGGGTGTGGCTGCGGATGCTCACCGAGCCCGGCCTGACCGCGCTGGAGATCCGGCCGGAGCTGCACGACCCGGACGCGAGGCCCGCGATCGGCTGGAGGAACCCGGCCCTGGTGGCCGAGAACGCGATCGCGTACCTGACCGTCGCCCGCCTCGGCGGCCCGAAGGGCTGGGAGCTGGGCGCGATCGGGCACGGACCGCGTGGGTCGCTGCTCGCGGACCGGATCTGCCGGCACATCCGCGAGTGGTCCGGCCAGCGCGCCGCGCCGCCAACGATCACCGCATACCCGGCCGACACCCCGACCTCGATGATCGACGGGCACGTGATCGACAAGCCGCTGACCCGGCTGGGCATCACCTACTGACCCCCGGCCATGTCCACCCCCTACCCTGCCCGGAGATCGCTTGTGCCACCAGAAGCAACCATCGATGCCCGCGACGATCCGGCCCCAGCCGTCGCTGCGGCCGAGTCGCCGATCTCGGCCGCAGCGGCCACCGCGTGGTGCGGACATCCGGCCGTTAAGGCCGTGTTCGCAGCCCTGGCCGCGATCGCGGTAGCAGCGGCAGCGTGCGGGGCGGCCCGCACTGGTCACCATCCACCACAGCCCGGCCCCGTGGGGTGCGCCGCCACGCTCGTGCGGCTGGATCGACACCGGGCCCCTGCAGAAGGCCAGCCCCGCGGCCGGCACGGTCACCCGCAGCGGCCCGGACCCGGGGATCATCAACTACGGCATGGACGAGATGGCCACCCTCGGCTGCACCGCGTCCAGCTCGTCCGGGCAAGGCCGGTCCAACCTGTACGTCGCGGTGGCCCGCTACCCGTCCGACCGGCAGGCCGCGTTCGCTGACAGCCAGCTCCGCGGCCACGACCCGGGCGCGGCCAACGAACAGCCGCTGCCGGACAGCAGACTGCTGATGTTCGGGCCAGACAACACCATGAGCGCGGTCAAAGCGCACGGCCCGGCCGTCGAGCTCCACGGCGTCAACGGCCACGACGCGTGGTGTATCCGCGGCACCACAAGCCCGTGGACACCGTACGCGTGGAGCGAGGTCGGGATCCGCGACCAAAACACTCTGCTGCTGGTGTGGGTGCAGCTGGCCGTCCCCGGCCAGCCCACCGACCCGGCCGTGCGGCTATGGGCCGCGACCCGGATCGCCCGCGCGTCGCTGCCCCGACTCCGTCACACCTGACCGACACCCACCGATCCGAGGATGACCACCCCGATGTCCAACACCCCCGACCCCATGACCAGCCCCGACCGCACCGACACGGGACAGCCCCCACCGACGGCGGCCCTGCCGACCCGACCGCTGCGCTCTCCGCGCTGGAAGGTGGCCGCGGCCGGGGGTGCCCTGCTGCTGACCGCAGCCGGCATCCTGACCGGGGTCGCGGCCGGCCGCCGCTGGCACAACCCGCCCCACCGGGCCGCACACACCGACGTGTCCGCGGCCGAACTGACCCTGCCGTCCAGCACACCGTGCACCGTCACGGCCGGCAATCCGGTCGTGTGGACCGAGGACCGCTGGCCCCGCTTCGCGATCCGCGTGCACAACCCGTGTTCGTTGGTCGCGTTCGGGGTCAACGTGCTGGCCCTGCCGTCCGGGCAGCACCACCCCAGCGACCAGACCGGCAGCGTGGAGCTCTACGGGCTGCTGCCCGGGGCCAGCACGGTGGTCACCGACCAGTTCGGGTCCGCAGCCGACGGCAACGCGCCGACGGTGGCCGCGGCTACGACCGCTGTCCAGGTCGACGGGTGGCTGCCCCGCTCGGCCCTGCACCATCCCCCGGCCGAGGTCCGCTCGATGTGCCAGCTGCTCGACGCGCACCCGACCATCACCCTGACCCACGGCCACCCGGACGGGGGCTACGCGTACGCGACGATCACCCTGCACACCCATCGCGGCTGGCCGACGCTGGAACACCATCCCGCGCAGCCGGTGGTGGTGGCCGCGGTCGGGGCACACGGCCAGCTGCTCGCGGCCACCGAACGCGGCGTGATCCCCAACGAACCGAGGGACTACGCCACCGTGGCCTACCCGTCCGGCACGCGGCAGCTGCTCGCGTACTGGCGGCCCACGATCCTGTGACCGACGAACCGCGCGAGCTGACCGCTACCCAGCTCGCGCACCGGGAGCGGGTCCTGGCCGACGGCACACGGTTCGAGCAGTTGGTGTTCGAGTACGAGTCCGGTGACCGGATCACCACCATCGCAGACCGGCACGGCCTGGTGTACGGGACGATGCGGCGTTACCTGATGGCGTGCGGGGTCCGGATGCGGCCACCAGGCCGGCCCGGGTCCGCACCTCGGGTGCCGGCTCCGGAGCGGCCCCGCTACAGCCGCGAGGAACGGGACGTGCTGGCCGACCGGATCGTGGACTGGTACCGCACCAGGGCCATGGGGCTGGAGCAGATTGCGGACGCGACCGGGCTGACGCAGCCCACGGTGCGTCTGCTGCTGGTGGACCGCGGTGTGGAGATCTCCACCTGGGACAGCGACGATGACGTGCTGGCACCGGGCCTCGCACTCGACGCGGGCCAGCTCGCCGAGCTGGCGCGACGCTATCGGGCCGGCACGGGGATTGCCGAGCTCGCGATCGAGCACGGATGCACCCACCAGCGGATGCGCGACACGCTGATGCTGACCGGGGTCACGATCCGGTCGATCGGCTCGGCCGGGCAGGGCCGCTACCGCGGGCAGCAGCGCAAACAGGTCCGCGAGGAGATGGCCAGGTTGTACGACGACGGGGCCAGTACCCGGGAGATCGGCCGCTTGTACGAGGTGTGCCACGTGACGGCCGCGACGATGCTGCGGGAGGCCGGCGTCAAGCTACGCGGGCCCGACGAGCGGCCCACCCGCCGCGAGGGCCGGGCCTGATGGACGAACGCCCCGGCCCTCGCGCGGGCGAGGCCGGGGCGTTCTACCGCTGCGCGGGGGTCACGTCCACGCTCGGAGAGGGTCTGGGCCTCCCGTGCCAGTCCGCCCAGACCGGTGCCCACCGTACGGCCATGACCGGCACCGCGACACCACCACGTAGTCATCGCGTGGTGACTGAACGGGTGATTCCGTGTGGGGTGTCGGCCCGGGATGCTGCCGGCGTGGGTGCCCCGGCCTGGTGGTGGATGACGATGGCCGCGCTGGCCGTCGTCTACGGCACGGCCGCCGCGATGGGCGCGGTCGTGGCCGCAGTCGGCACCCGCCGGACGAGTGGCGACTGCGCCGGTCTGGTCTACACCGGCCCCGAACCGCCGGCCACCGTGTGGACCACCTGGATCGCGCTCAGCCTGACGCGGTCCTGGGTTCTGCCCCCGACCTCGGTCCAACAAGTAGTTTGGCCGGTCGCGCACCACAGGGGATCCGCGGCGGAGCGAGATCGACCAGATCAGGGACTCACAGCCTCTCGTGTGTGCAGCCAGAACCGTCGCTACCTGAGCCATCTGCCGGGCCACGCTGGCTGACAGATATCCACGAGGTGCAGCGCATCGCGGCCAGCTACTTGGCGAGCCAAGGCGGGGTCGGTAGTCACGACGAGGCCTCGTTGGGCAGGGACCCGTGGCGGATCTTACGGCCCTGGCGCGGGTGTAATCGAGCTGACGTTAGAGCAGTTGGGCGATCACGGCGGCGGCGCACAGTGTTGGCCCGGCGGGGATGGTGGCGCGCAGGTTGCGCGTGTGGATCAGCTTGGTCACTGCGGGCAGCAGCGCAAGTCCCGCAGCAAGGGTAAGGAACATGGCTAGGTGCTGGAGCCCGCTCCATGCGGTCACGGTGGCGAGGACTGCGACGAGTTTGATGTCGCCGGCGCCGATGCCTGCGCGGGCGAGTGCCAGCAGCAGGCTGAGCACCGCGATGGTTGCGCCGGTGATGATCGCCTGTAGCACCGCGGCGGTGGCGTCGGCGGTGTGTGTGGCGATGGTCGCCACAGCGGTGGCTGCCCAGACGATCGGGATCGGTGCGATCAGCAGGTCGGGGAGCCGTCGGGCACGCAGGTCGGTGACGGTCAGTGCGGTCCCTGCGGCGATGGTGGCGATGGTGACCGGCAGCGCTGGACGCAGGCCGAGTCGAGCTGCGGCCGTTGCACCGAGACACAACGCTGCTGCAAAGCAGCCTGTGAGCATCCCGATCGTGCGGAGACCGTGCCCATCGGATGCGGGGGATGCCGTAGGCGCGACCGTGGATGCGATGACGGTCAGCGGTAGGCAGCAGGCTGCGGTGATGGCCGCGCACACAACGATCAGCGTGGTCAGGTCGTTCACGCTAGGAACCCGCGTCTGGGGCCGGGCCCTGCCCGGGCGAGTTGGTCCGGTTCCGGGTGGGATGGGGTGTGGGGTTGAGGTGGTGGGGTTGTAGTTCGGTGCGCTTCTGCAGACCGCAGACGCGCAAGACGTTCCCGACGTGGGTTTCCACGGTGCGGATGCCGATGCCGAGTTCGGCGGCGATGTCGCGGTCGCTGCGGCGATGCCCGGTGGGGTCGGGCAGCATCAGGTGGGCGACTTCTTGTTGTCGGCGGGTGAGGGTGTCGGTGGGTGAGGGTCTGCGGGGGAGGCGGTCGTTGAGCGCGTATTGGACGGCGTGGTGGTGGCGGCGGTGTCCTTCGGCTACGGCGCGGTCGAAGGTGCGCTGGTCGAGTACTTCGGCGGCGCGGTCCAATATCTCTGTATGGAGGCTTTCCAGTGGGGCGAGTCCGTCGAGGCGGACGCCGATGTCGTCGCGGCGTCGCTGTGCGGCGGCGGCGAGCCAGGCGGCTCGTTTGGCTTGGCGTTTGTCCGGGTGGGTGGGGTCGATGCTGGCGGCGCAGATCGCGGCTGCCAGTAGTAGCGCCCAGGTCAGTCCCCATACGTCGCCGATGCTGGACATCAGGATCAGCGCACGCCGGCAGCGCCGGTTGGCCTCGTCGTAACGGCCGTCGACGAAGGCTGCGAGGGTGGTGTCCCATTCGGCCCAGCTTTCGGTCCACGGCGCGCCGGCTGCGTGGGCTTCGGCGAGAAACGTGGCGGAGGCTTCTTCGGCGCGTGGGGCATCGTTGACGCTGATGGCCATTGACCAGACCATGGTGACCATGAGCCGGTCGCCGAGCAGGGCGGGGTCGCCGGCGAAGGCGTGCCGGGCTGCGGTCAGCAGCTCCACCGCGCGGGGAACGGGTTCGGGTTGGGTGAGCGCAAGCACTGCGCCTTCGGCGAACTGCAAGGGTGGGGAGGGTTCCAGTTCCCACTGCTTGTGTAGCTGGTGGCAGTCGGCGATCAAGCTGCGGGCCCGTTCGGGAGATCCCTGGGAGAGGGTGATCCACGCGTCGGCTGCCATGACCGCCGCCAGCTGCAACGCCTCGTCGCTGGTGGCGACGGTGTCCGGCCCAGCGGCGTCGATGACCCGGTCGGCGATGGCGCGGGCGTCGCCGAGCCACCCGCAAAGGAACGCAGCGCGCGTACGGGTGAGGTCGATGACGAGCGTCCGCGCCGCGGGAAGGTCCGCGTCGGCGATGGCGTAGTCGATGGCCGTTTTGATGTGGTCGAGCTGTGCGTCGACACCTCGCAGATTCGCCAGCTCGTCGGGGGTGGGGCTGGTGTCGGCGGCATGAGCGAGCATGGTGTGGTAATAGGTGCGGTAGGCGGCACGGGCGGAAGGCGCGTGTCCGGAGGCGTCGAGGTGCTCGGCGCCGTAGGCGCGAGCGGTGGCCAGCAGCCCGAGCCGCGGGGTGCCGGTGTGGTCGAGGTCAGCGGCGAGGATGCGTTTGTCGCGAAGGCCGGCCACGGCTCGTGCGATGGCCATACGGTCCAGCCCGCTGGCGGCGCACACCTCCACGATGGTTGGCTGTTCGGTTGCCCGAGGAAACACGCTGATCCACTGCCATGCCAGTCGTTCCTCGTCGCTGCACAGCTCCCAGGACCAGTCGTAGACGCGCCGCAACGTGCCGTGGCGGCCGTTTCCGGCTTCAAGGTCCACCACCGTCTGCCACGGGTCGGCCGTCACCGCAGCAATCAGCTCGTCCAGACCCATCGTTTCCACCCACCGGCTGGTCAGCTCCAGCGCGACCGGAAGCCGATCGACCGCCTCGACCAGCCGGGAAACCTGGCGGGGGTCCAGGCCGGTGGCGCCCTGCGGGCCAGGATGCGACGTCTCTGCATCCGCTGCGCCTGGAGAGCTGCTCCGAATGGTGCGCGCGTAGGCCAAGAACGCGTGTACGGCGTCATCGCTGGCCAGGGGCGAGAGATCCAGCACGTGCTCGCCGGCCTCGGGCAGGTGCAGCGGCTGGCGGCTGGTGGCCAGGATCCGCACGTTCGGTGCAGCCGCGAGCAGCGCCGACACCGCCTCGCGTACCGGGGCCAGCAGATGCTCGCAGTTGTCCAGCACTAGTAGCGCGCTGGGACCGTCGAGGTGCCGTGCGACCACGTCGGGGCCCGATTGGTGGTTGAACAGGTGGATGCCGCGGGCGATGGAGGTCCATAGCTGGTCGACGGTGGTGTGCGGCGGAAGTGCCGCGAGCTCCACCAGCCATGCCCCACCGGGCATTGACTCGGCGACTCGGCTGGCCACGCGGATCGCCAGCCGCGTCTTGCCCACCCCGCCCGTGCCAGTCAGGCTGATCAGCCGGCTGCGGGACAGCAGCGTGACAGCGGCCTGTTCCTCGGTACTTCGGCCGATGAGCGGGCCGTAATCCAGTGGCAGGTCAACGGAGCGGTCAAGATCAGACACAGAGTTAACTATAAAGGGACATCTCATCACCCTGAGTGATGAAAAATGGGCTGTAGTGGATCATAAATTTCATATGAGGCATGACGTGCTGGGTAACCGTGGAGACGATGCGGCACGAGTATCCGTACATCGCGTCGCTGTCTCCGTACAAGCCGGTACGGAGACCGGCCGGCTCCGTACCCGTACGGATGTTTCGGCGCGGGCGGCCGGGTAGAACGGGGATACCACTCATATCAGTGCATCGAGGCTGTGGTGGCTCCTCTGTGGGGCGATGAGCTCACGGTGCACCCCCTGCTGATGATGAGGCGAGTGCCATGGCTAACCGGCATGATCCCGAACTACTCGCGACAGCGTTCTACGACCCGGTCGAGCGCGGTGGTGAGGGCGCCAGTGACCTGTTTCGGATGCTGATGGGTGACGACTGGTCGCATGGGTTGCGGGAGGCGGAGCAGCAGGGAAAGACCCCCGCCGAGGCCGCGTACGCCTTGAAACAGATGCTCGTCGACAGGGCCGGGATCAAGCCGGGCCATCGGGTGCTGGAGTTCGGCTCCGGGGTCGGCGGCGGCACGGTCAGCATGGCGCAGCTGACCGGCGCCTCGTTTCTCGGGATCTCCAGCTCCGACTACCTCACCGAGCAAGCTCGCGCTCACGCTAGCGCCCGCGGCGTGAGTGAGACAGTGTCGTTTGCCACGGTCGACCCGTACGAGTACCGCACCCTGGCCACCTGGCCCAGGGAGTCCTTTGATGCCGTGTGTTTCTTCGAATCGTTGTGCCACGTGCCGCGCAAGGACCTGTTCATGCAGGCAGCGTTCTCCCGGCTCAAACCCGGCGGCGTCCTCTACGGCCTGGACTGGATTCAGCGTCCGTTCGCAGAGTTCCAGACCACCGAACAGATCGCCCCGATCATCGACCCGGTCTGCGACCAGTTCCGCCTCGCCGGGATCGGAACCGTCGACGGTTACGCCGATCTGATGCGCCGCGCCGGCTTGACGGTGAGCGCGGCCGTCGACGAGTTCGCCGGCGTCCGGTGTTGGGGATCGACTCCTGATGGCGACAGGCCGGCCTGGCTGCAGCATGCCCGGCCGCTCAAGCAGGCTCTCGACGCGGCCCGCGCCAGCGGCGTGTTCTCCGTCGGCTGGTGGATCGCAACCAAACCCGGTGTCCTCGACTAACCGGCCAGCGAAAGGGAGTGCACGCCATGGGGCCTATGTCCAACGTCGAGCGGGTCGCGCAGTACAACCAGCGCCAGCAGGATGCGTTCGCGGCCTCACGGCTGTGCCGATTGCTGGCTGACAACGCCACCGACGCGGCGACCAAGGCCGCGGTGCGGACCTGGCTGCAGCCCTGGTCGGACGCGTTTCAACGCATGATCACCGTGCGGGTCGAGGCCGAGACCGATCCACAGCTGCGTGCACAGGCGATCGAGCATCGTGACGAGGAGCTGGACCACAACCTTCTGCTGGCCCGCAGCCGCACCTCCGCCGGCGATCCCCACGCCGAAGCGGGCTTCGATCCGGTCATCGAGGCGGGCGCAGCCTGGTTCACCGAAGGACTGCGACTGCAATCCGGCGTAGGACGCGCGGTGCTGGCACATCTGGCGCTGGAGGCAGCTGCCAGCACCTTCTTCAGCCGCATCGGGGTCCCTGCCTATCCCGACGACGTCTACTTCGCCCACCACGACGAGGCCGATGCCGAACACCTGGAGATGGGCTACCAAGTCCTACGGGAACGCGCCGACTGGACCGAGGAGCAGGTCCTGTCGCTGCTCGACCACGCCTGGCAAGTGATGACCATGATTGCCGACCGTATCGCCGACCGCGCCATCTCCGATGCCATCGAAACGCCTCATGCCTCGGTTCCTCGGCAGACACGGTGAGTTCGCCATGGACACCTCCGCCTCGTCGTCGCTGTCCAGCCACGTGAGCACGCAAGCGCACGCGCTGATGACCGCGGCCGGCTACGACAACGCCCACGCGGTCGATGAACTGCTTGCCGACCTGCTCACCGCAGACGAAACCACGACGCCATGGCCGTCGCAGATCTCCGACGACCACACACCGGTGGAATTCTCCCTCGCACTCGACCACGGCCAGCGCCCCACAGTGCGCATCCTGGCCGAGGCACTGGCTGCCCGCCCGAGCCTGGCCGCCAACCTGCATGCCGCCCAACACCTCCTGGAGCGATGGGCAAGCCGTTACTCACTAGCGATGGGGCAGTACCAACAGGTGGCGGATCTGTTCGCTGGTGCCCCACCCGACAGCCAGTTCGCGGTGTGGTTTTCCGTGGTGCTCCGGCGCCGGAACGTCCCTCGGATCAAGGTGTATCTCAACCCGCAATGCCGCGGCACACGCCACAGCGTCGCACTCGTGGTCACTGCGATGCGCCGGCTCGGTCTCGGCGGCGCCTACCCAGCTCTGCAGGCTGCGGCGATCCAGCCGGGCGGCCGGTACAGCTTCCTCGCCCTCGACCTGCACCACGGGCCTCGATCCCGGATCAAGGTATACGCCTCGCATGCGGCGACGGCCACCGACGCCGACGCTGCCCGGGCGGCGGCCGTCGTACCCGGAGTCGACACCGACGAGGTCACCACCTTCTGCCGACTCGCCGCCGGCGACACACTCGGATCCGCTACGAGCCGCCCGCTGGTGTCTAGCTACACGTTCGTCGACGGGGACAGCTGCCATCCGAGCGGATACAGCCTGTACGTGCCGATCCGCAGCCACGTCACCGACGACCGGCAAGCCCGTGACCGGGCCATCGCGTTGGCCCGACGCTACGGCCACGATGCCGGGCTCGTCGACGAGGCGATCACCGCGATCGCCCGCAGAGACCTCGCAGCGGGGGTCGGGCTGATCCCGCACATCGCAGTCCGGCTCGGTGACCGCGCTCCCGGTCTGACGGTGTACCTGTCCTCCGAGGCCTATCGCGTCTCGCCGCCCCGTCCTCGGACCGCGTTTCCCCCCATGTCTGGCCCGACTCGGCCAGAACGGTCTGGTTCCTCGCCGGAACCGAGATGACCCCGGCCGAGGCCGAGTAACTGCTTTGGCGCGGCCGAGAACATCCGCAAAGCGCTGATCGAGGGTGCCCGCAAGACCAAGGAAGGCAAGCTGGTCGAGCAGGCCGTGTTCGTCGACACCCTGGTTAACCCGCTGGTGTACGACGGGCCCCGCGACCTGGACGGACTGTGGAACGACAAACGCTTCGTCCACACCGCCGCGGTGAAGGTTCAGACGCCTCGGATCATGCGTACACGGCCGATCTTCTACGAGTGGGCCGTGGACGCGCACCTGACCTACGACCCATCCATGATCAATTTCTCGACGCTGTGCAACATCGCGCGAACGGCCGGCGCCTGCTTGGGGCTGGCCTGGCGCCCACTAGGTGTTCGCGGTCTGGACGTTGGTGACGGTGGTGTGGAGTCGGGTGGCGGGTGGTTGGTTGCCGATGGCGGTGTGGGGTCGGTGGTAGTTGTAGTGGATGTTCCAGCTGGTCAGGGCGCTGGTGCGGGCGTGTTCTGAGGTCCAGGTGTGGGCGTAGAGCAGTTCGTCGGCCAGGATGCGGTTGTAGCGTTCGACTTTGCCGTTGTGGCGGGGTGTGAACGGCCGGATTCGTTGGTGGCGGCCGAGGTCTGCCACGGCGCGGGCGAAAGCGGTCGATCGGTAGCAGGCGCCGTTGTCGGTGACCAGCCGGTTGATGCGGCTGATGCCGTGTGCGGCCAGAAACACCCGCGCTCGGGCGAGGAACGCCACGGCGGTGGCGCCTTTCTCGTCGGGTAGCGCCTCGGTGTAGGCCAGCCGGGAGTATCCGTCGATCGCGGAG